>CAYWNT010000010.1:5738-69717 GCA_964459725.1 uncultured Gammaproteobacteria bacterium | reverse complement strand
AAACAGTTGCTCTAACCAGCTGAGCTAAGATGGCACAAAAAAATGTGGGGTAAATTTTAAATCACCTTAACTCTATCACCAAGTAACGGCGGGGCTGAAGCAAAACAGTTGCTCTAACCAGCTGAGCTAAGATGGCATAATTTAAGGTGCGCCCAGCAGGATTCGAACCTGCGACCTTCTGCTTAAAAGGCAGCTGCTCTACCGACTGAGCTATAGGCGCATTATATTAGTGTATATAACGTAATTTTTTAATTAACACTTACTCCCAAGAGATAACCGACTTGTGAAGGAGGAGACTGCTTCTAGTCCCGACGAACGTCGGGGAGCTATAGGCGCTAAAATAAAAAAATAAAACTGCCTTTTTTGATTAGCACTTTATTTGTTAATATAATAGCAGAATAATTATTATTTGACAAGGCCCTTCCAATAATATATATTGATATCAACTTTAAACACTAAAAATAGGCTTAAATACGCGAATAAATGAGGAAAATATCATATAAATTATATACGCTTGGTTGTAAAGTGAATCAGTATGATTCTGGAAATCTAGGAAAAGAGCTCAGTAAACTTGGGTTTATTGAAAAGAAAAAGGAAGCAGACCTAGCAGTTGTAAATACTTGCTCTGTTACCAAGATAGCCATCCAAAAGGGGAAAAGAATGCTAAACAAAGCCAGAGAAGAAAATCCTGGAGCAAAAATAATTCTAATGGGGTGCTATCCAGCCTCTGATAGTTTGTCAAAGGAGGAAGCTCAAGTTGATCTTATCTGGGGAGTTGGAAAACTAGACGGCCTAAAGAAGGAGATTTTAAAATTTTTTCCAAGAGAGGAAAAACCAGCTCTTATTTCTGCATGTGATTTTAACACAGACAGATCCAGATATTTCATTAAGGTCCAAGATGGATGCGAACAATTTTGCTCATATTGCATAATACCGCATAATAGGGGACCACTGAAAAGCAGAAAAGAAAAAGAGATTGTAGAGGAGATTGAGGAAGCAGTGAGGGCGGGGTATAGAGAGGTGGTGCTAAGTGGAATCCATCTGGGGCTTTTTGGAATTACAAATTTGAATGGCAAAGCGAAAAAAGAAAATGATTTATACCATTTATTAAAAAAGGTGTTGAAAATAAAAAATCTAGGCAGAGTTCGTCTGAGTTCGATTGAGATTAATGAGGTTACCGATGACATCTTGAATCTGATGAGTGAAGATAGAAAATTTTGCAGACACCTCCACATCCCACTTCAATCAGGAAATGACAAAATATTAAAACTCATGAATCGTCCTTATGACACAAAAAGATTTAAAGAGAAAATTAAAAAAATAAGAAAAAAGATCCCAGATATTGCCATAAGTACAGATGTCATAGTTGGATTTCCTGGAGAAACAGAAAGCGACGCCAAGAAAACTTATGACTTCATAAAGGAAGTAGACTTTAGCAGGTTGCATGTTTTTTCATTTTCATCACATGAAAAAACCCCAGCCTTTAGCATGTCAAACCAAGTTTCACCGGAAGTTATAAAAGAAAGATCAAAAGAGTTGAGAGATTATGGTGAGATACAGGAGGAGAAATGGAAAAAGAAATTTAAATTCAAGGATTTGGAAGTAGTTGTATTGAAAAAAGTGGGCGATAAGTATATTGGCAAAACAGAATATTATTTTGATATCGAATTTGGCAAATCTCAAGTGACTGAGCCGCCAGAAGAACTTAAACCTGGAAACATAGTGACTGTAGCTCAACTAAAAAACCACTAACTCAAGTTAGTGGTTTTTTAGTTTCTGCACTTAGCGAGAAATTATACTTTTCGTTTATTTCTTTGTGCCACCGAAAAGCATATCAAGTAAATCTTCCATGTTTTTGTCCTTTAATAATAGAGTCTCATGTTTTTAAGTTAACTGAGCATTATAGCATATTTTCAGAATTTGTCAAGTTTGTTAACAGATTAATTATATTACATAAATAAAGGGTGCTTCATTTGGATAATGCTTCAAAATATGGTATAATTTTTAAAAATAATAAATTTGCCTATATTGGTTGTGAAACTCAAAATAATTTAATTATTATTGAGCAGATGACTGGTATGGGTAGTTAAAACGTGGAATTAGAAATAGACTTGTCGTCGCTCTACAGTATACTAAATATGCCAGCAGATCAGATGCTCTTGACATTGCTGCTTAATTTTGGCTGGATGCCAATTGCGGTGGTGTTTTTGTGGGGTGTTTTTCAGCTTTGGATGGATTATATCCAGGATAAGTGGGCATCAGAGCAAAAGTTCAAAATATTAGCTGTTGATATACCAAAAAGCAATAATCAATTACCTAAAGCAGTTGAGAATATTTTTTCATATTTAGCCGGCGCTCATGGAACTAAAAATTTACTAGAAACTTACTGGGAAGGACAATTTCAACTGACAATTAGTCTAGAAATTGTCAGCATAGATGGATATACTCAATTTTTGATTCATGCCCCAGAGGCAAATAGAAACCTGATAGAGTCAGCAGTTTACTCTCAGTATCCGGATGCTGAAATTACTGAGGTAAATGACTACACAGAAAACATGCCAGACAAATACCCTGATAGCGAGTATGATTTATTTGGCGCCGAGTTTATGTTGGCTGATCCTGTAGGGTACCCGATAAAAACTTACAATGATTTTCTATCTGACGTTGGAAAGCCTGAGGAACAGTTCAAGGACCCAATGGCCTCTCTTATGGATTTATGTAGTAGTCTGAAACCCGGAGAGCAACTCTGGCAGCAAATTATAATACTGCCAATCTTGGATGATCATATCAAGCCTGGTGAAGACGAGATCAAGAAGATTATGAACGATTATTCTCCGACAGAAACAATCTTTGATAAAATGATAAAGTTTTTTTTGTCAATTTTAGAAAATTTCAGCGAGGCAGTGTATAGCCTTTGGGGCGACATTGAGACAAAAGAGCCAGAGAAATCCGAACCTCTGCAAATGATGAATCTTAGACCTAAGCAAAAAAAGCAGGTAGAGGCAATTCAACGCAAGATTTCCCAGATAGGTTTTGGCGCCAAGATAAGAATGATCTATGTAGCAAAAAAGGACGTAATGGTGAAGCCGAAGGCTGTGAACGGATTTGTGGGCTACATGAAGCAGTTTACTGATTATGACTTAAACAGCTTTAAGCCAGACATGACCTACACTGCCACCACCGGAGCTTATCTTTTTAAAGATCAGAGAATAAACATGAAGAAAAACAAGATAATGAAAAACTATAAAGGCAGAAGTTATTCTGGCGGACGAAAGGCGGGCTATATGAGTGTTGAGGAGTTAGCCACTCTCTGGCATTTTCCTGTTGAAGGTGCTGTAAAAGCTCCAATGATACAGAAGGCTCCAGGTAGAAAATCAGAACCACCTATGGCACTCCCACTTATTGAGGATGCTGAGAGTGATAAGTTATTTAGTGAGACAAAAGCAACTGACAGTATTTTTAGCGACACCAACATAAACAGTAGCCTAGAAAAATACGACAAGATAGTACCTGGCCAAGAGGAGGTGGAGAGCGGAGAGGACGAGATGGTGAATACGGAGGATGCAGCAAAAGAGAGCATTGAGACAATAAAAAAAGACAAGGTTGAGAAAAAAGGTTCTCCTCCTTCAAACCTACCCTTTGAATAAATAAATTAAAATTATGAATAGAAAAGAAATAGTAATATTTGCTGAAACAACTTATCGAAACGAGAATAAAAAGTTCGGCATAAAAAGAGACGACAGGCGCCGTCATATGTATTTGATTGGAAAAACTGGAATGGGGAAGTCGACCATTCAGGAAAACATGATAGTCGAGGATATTAGAGCGGGTCATGGTGTTGCCGTGGTTGACCCGCATGGAGACTTGGCTGAAAAGATTGTTGAATATATCCCTGACGACAGGATCGATGATGTGGTTTACTTTAATCCTTCTGACTATGAAAACCCGATTGCCTTTAATGTTGTAGAGAAGGTGGAACCTCACCTTAGACACTTGGTGGCCTCAGGGCTTATTGGTGTGTTTCAGAAATTATGGGCTGATTCCTGGGGTCCGAGATTGGAATATATCTTAAGAAATGCAATTCTAGCTGTTTTGGATTATCCAGAGGCAACACTCTTGGCTGTTACCAGGATGCTTTCTGATAAGGCATTTAGAAAAAAAGTGGTGGAGAATATTACTGATCCTGTTGTGAAGGCCTTCTGGGTGAAAGAGTTTGCTTCATACAATGATAAGTTCGCCTCAGAGGCGGTGTCGCCGATTCAAAACAAGGTTGGGCAGTTTCTGTCTGTGGCCCTGATTAGAAATATTGTTGGGCAAGTTAAGTCAACTATAGACATGCGGCAGATAATGGATGAGGGGAAAATTCTTATTTTAAATCTGAGTAAGGGGAGAATAGGTGAGGATAATTCCGCACTTTTAGGTGCTATGATAATTACCAAGATTCAATTAGCCGCTATGAGTAGGGTGGATATACAGGAGTCTGACAGAAAAGACTTTTATCTCTATGTTGATGAGTTTCAGAATTTTGCAACAGACAGTTTTGCAAACATTCTTTCTGAGGCTAGAAAGTATAGACTCAATTTGATTTTAGCTCATCAGTACATAGAACAGCTACCTGAAACAGTTGCTAGTGCCGTATTTGGAAATGTGGGCACATTGATACTTTTCCGAGTTGGCGCAGGGGACGCTGAGGCTCTAGCTCCTGAGTTTTCGCCGACTTTTATGGAGGAGGACATTGTGAATCTTCCTAAATACGAAATTTATTTGAAATTAATGATAGACGGTGTCGCTTCAGAGCCTTTTTCGGCCAGAGGTTTGGTGCCTTTGACTGATGGCGAAAGAACACATAATATTGATAAAGTTATAAAAAACAGTAGAGAACAATATGCAAAGAATAGGGTGCAAGTTGAGGAGGAAATAGCTAGTTGGCACATGGATGACAACAAAGAAGGGGGAGCGAAGAATCAAGTGATACAAAATGATTATAGCGGCAACCAGGCGAGTGCCAAGAAAAAAGTAGACCCCGATGTTTATAAATATTCTGCCAACTGTTCAACTTGTGGCAAAGAAACAAAACTTTCATTCGAGCCAGATGGGGTGCGTCCAGTGTATTGCAAAGATTGCCTTTCCGAGGCTAGAGAGAAAAAAAAGAACAAAATTGAAAATATTGGAAAAGTTAACAAGACCAAAGAGGCCCCGATATCACCCAGGACTGTAAAAGAGGTTGAGCCAGCACCAGTTATTGCTCCAAAAAAAATCAGCCTAAGTGATATTCCACAAAAAAACGTGGTTAATTTTAAAGGCGCAAAAAAAGAGGTGGTTACCCCAAAGGAAAAAGAAGTAACTATTCCAGAAAAAAAAGCTACTCAAGAAAGAAGAGAGCCTCCAAAGCCTAAAGTAGATTTGAACAGGAAACAACCCAATCAGCAGGCTGAGACTAAAAAAAGAGATATACAAAACTCCAAATCAGAAAATGAGCTAACAGAAGACCAGGAAATAAGATTGTAAAAATTTTATCAATAAATATCCCGAAATAATCGGGATATTTATATTTTATGTTGTCATTTATTGGAAAGTGTGTTTATATTATTCATAATATATGGATTATCTAAAAATAGGTAAAGCAAGCGACCTTTCGGGGCGTGATAGAAAATTATATAGAGCATTAGAGATAATGCCCGGCGCTATATCATGGCTTACATTGATTGTGTTGGCTGTTTTGTCATACTTTAAACCTATTTGGGTATCCTTTTTTATAATCGCTTTTGATGTTTATTGGTTATTGTTGGTTGTTTTTCTAGGGATTCATCTGGTTATGGCTTATAGAAAACTTAAGGCCAGCCTCAGGACGGACTGGAAAGATAAATGTCATAACTTGAATCCTGGTAATAGCAACTTAAAAGAGAATGAAAAATGGCAAGATTATTATCACTTAATTATCCTGCCTATGTACCAGGAGGGCCCTGAAGTTGTTCGACCCACAATTGATGCCATTGCCAAGTCTTCCTATCCGACCGACAGGATGATTATGGTTATAACCGTAGAGGAGAGAGGTGGAGAAGAAGCGTATAACGGGGCAAAAAAGATTATTGATGAGTACCAGGGCGTATTTAAAGAGCTTGTTCTAACTGTGCATCCGGACAATATCGAGGGCGAGATCAAGGCCAAGGGCGCGAATCAGACCTGGGCAGCCAGAGAGGTAAAGAAAAATATAATAGACAGAGATGGATATGATTATGACAAGATTTTGGTCAGTGTTTTTGATATAGATACTGTGATTTATGAGGATTATTTTTATTGTCTGATGTATAAATTTCTAACTGTTGAAAATCCGTACCGAGCAAGCTATCAACCGATCCCAGTCTATCACAATAATCTTTGGCAGGCACAGTTTTTTGCCCGAATTGCCGCTTCATCAAATACTTTCTGGCAAATGATGCAACAAATAAGAGTGGAGAAGCTTGCCACATACTCTTCTCACTCTATGACTTGGCGCGCTTTGGTTGATATCGACTTCTGGTCAACTAGAATGGTTAGTGAGGATTCTAGAATATTCTGGCATTGCTTCTGCCATTACAATGGCGACTATCGAGTAGAGCCCATGCATTATCCGGTTTCAATGGATGTGTGTATGGATGAAAAGACGATGGATGCTGCACGCAATCTATACAAGCAACAGAGAAGATGGGGCTGGGGGGTAGAGAACTTGCCGTACTTACTTTTTAACGTTATTAAGAACTGGAAAACATATCCTAAGGGTAAAATGATAGGGAGGCTCATGGTTCAGCTGCACGGATTTCACTCTTGGGCCACAAACGCTCTTATTATTGGTGTTATTGGATGGTTGCCGATGTTGATTGGAGGAGACAGTTTCAATTCCTCAACTCTTTCTACCAACCTTCCCACAATTACCAGAACTTTGATGGTCTTTGCTATGTCTGGAATGGTCTTGTCTGCTATAATTTCAAATCTACTTTTACCTGAAAAACCAAAAAATTATCCATTTTTAAAGAAAATGCTAATGCCTTTTCAGTGGTTAATTCTTCCATTTACTATAATTATTTTTGGCGCAATTCCTGGACTAGAGGCTCAGACACGACTGATGTTTGGGAAATATCTTGGTTTTTGGGTAACTCCAAAGAAGCGATAAATGGATTTTGGACTAAATTACTTGACAAAATTATTTAAAATATTATACTTTATATAGTAATTGCAATATTTGCAAATGGCTTTTTCAGGAAATAGGAAATTGTCTTATTTCTTAGAAAAGCCATATTTTTATTAAAAAATTAAATTAAATCTCTCACATCTTGCATATTTTTTCCTTGAAAAATATAATTAAAATTTTTTAGCAAGATGGAGGAAAAAAGGAAAAATTTATGAAAATACCAACAATCGAACAAATGATGAATGCAGGAATGCATTTCGGTCATAAAACAAGTAAGTGGCATCCTAAGTGTGCTTCTTATATTTTTGGCGTGCGCAATGGTGTGCACATTATTGATTTAGTTAAATCAAGAAAAATGCTTGAGTCAGCCCTTGAGTTAATCAAAAAAATGTCTAGTGAGGGCAAGATGATTCTTTTTGTCGGGACAAAAATGCAGGTAAAGAAACCAATGAAAGAGCTAGCCGAGGAACTTAATATGCCATATGTTACAGAAAAATGGATGGGTGGAAGTCTTACCAACTTTTCAGTAGTGAAAAAACTTATAAAAAAATACAAAGATTTGTTAGCTGACAAATCTTCAGGAAAGCTTGATAAATTTACAAAAAAAGAACGCTTAAACATGGATAGAACAATCGCTAAACTTGAGACAAAGGTTGGTGGTCTAACTGGTCTTGTAAAAATGCCTGATGTTATATTTGTTTGGGATATCAAGAAGGAAAGAACAGCAATCATGGAAGCGAAGAAGAAAAACATCCCAATCATTGGCGTGTGTGATACAAACGTAAATCCTTCAAATATTAATTATGTAATTCCTTCAAACGATGATGCGACAAAAACTATAAAGTTGCTTATTGAGACAGTGAAAGAAACAGTTCTTGAAGGTAAAAAAACTTCTACCAATTAATCCAAGATAAATAATAAAAACAGAATAAGTTCCTCAGAGGACTTGTGCTGTTCACTATAAAAAGATGGAAAAAATTAAATTATTAAGAGAAAAAACAGGAGCTGGCATGGTTGAATGCAAGAAGGCTCTTGATGAAACATCTGGAGACATTGATAAGGCTGTTGAAATCCTAAGAAAAAAGGGAAGTGTGAAGGCTGCTAAAAAATCTGACAGAGCGACCAATGAAGGCTTAGTAGATTTTGTTAAAACAGATGATAATAAAAAAGTATCGGTTGTTAATATAAAATGTGAGACAGATTTTGTTGCTAGAAATGAAGATTTTAAAGAGTTTGTTCAAGAGGTTGCAAAACAAGGACTTGAGAGTGACTCTAAGGCATATTTTGACGAGAAAAAAGATGAGGTTGTCTTGAAAGTAGGCGAGAATATTATTTTTGAATCAGGAGACACTGTAGAGGGTGGATTTGTTGGCGCTTACAAACACTCAAACAGCAAAATTGTTGGAATTGCAGTTTTTGATAACGCAATCGACGAAGGACTAGCTAGTGATATTGGTATGCAAATTGCTGCCATGTCTCCAACTTATTTGTCACCAGACGATGTGCCAGCTGAAGAAGTAGAAAAAGAAAAAGATATTTATAGAGAACAGCTCAAGAAGGAAGGAAAGCCGGATGAAATCATTGAAAAGATTCTAATGGGAAAGATCAATAAATACTACGAAGAGGTTTGCTTATTAAAACAAGTTTTCATTAAAGATGACAAGAAAAGCATTGAAGGTGTGATAGCAGAAGCAGGATCAGACATTAAGCTTGTTAAATTTCTGAGAATAAGTCTATAATACAAAAATTATTCATGAAAGTCGCTAAAATAAAATTTGTACCATGGGATAAGTCTTACTTTTTTTCCCTGAACGAAGTTGATGTATCTCAGGGTGATTTGGTTATTGTTGATACTGACATGGGTACCGAATTAGGGACTGTTCATGGAATAGAGGATATAGATGAGAAAGAATTTTTAAGAAATATAGACAGAGATGGCGAGAGGTCATCGGGTATTAAGCCTATAATCAGAATTGCCAATGATAAAGACAGGGAGCAAATTCAGCCAAAAAGAGAGAAGCTAGACGCACTAGACTATGCCAGAATATTAAAAGACAGGCATAATCTAGATATGAAGTTCGTAGATGTACATTTTTCATATGATGGCTCTCGAATTACTTTCGCGTTTATTGCTGACGGCAGAATTGATTTCAGAAACATGGTCAAGGATATGACCAGGCATTTTGGTAAGACTATTCGTTTACAACAAATCGGAATTAGAGATGAGGCAAAAGTATGCGGAGATTGCGGACATTGTGGACGTACACTTTGTTGTAAGGGCCACTTGAGAGAACTAGCTTCTATAACATCAGAAATGTCAGAGTTGCAACAATGTTCTCACCGTGGATCTGACAGGGTATCAGGAGTATGCGGTAGACTTATGTGCTGTTTAGCGTATGAGCAATCCGGTTACGAGGAGTTAGCAAAAAAAATGCCCCCAATTGGCACCAAGGTTGACGTGGATGGAGAAAAAGGAGAGATCATAGGACAGCATATTTTAAAGCAAAGCGTAAGAGTGAAGTTTAATCGAGAGAAGGAAGGCGGAAGCACTATAGCAGAGGTTGACTTGAATAGAAACAAGGAATAAACATAAATTTTTTAAATATTAAAATAAAGACTGCTTAATGCAGTCTTTATTTGTTTTTGATTAGCTTTCTTGACACCAGAGATTAAGTGTGATAATTTAATTGATAACTCAAAAAAAAGGAGGTGTTGGATGTGGAGACCGAGTGATGCTAAGTGCACAATCTTAGCAATGAAAAAAATTGTTTTCGTTGGTGGTAGGAATGAGTTTGAAATTGTTTTTAAGGATGGTGCGAATATTGAGAAGTCGATTGCTCATTTACATTTTTCAGTTTGTTATGATGATGAATTTTTAGCTCATGAACCCTTGCTGTCAATATTTCTGGAGAAGAATGGACAATCAGCTACATTTAGACTACGTCCTTACATAAAAAGGGCACTAGTAAAAAAAGTAAGAATCTTTCACGTAGGCAAAAAAGCTCTTTGTAGAGATTTCTTATTTTAAAAAAACAGGACTATACATCCTGTTTTTTCTTTTGTATTTTAGAATGTAGTTAAGCAGCTCTTTCTAGTTGATCATCAATGTATTCTTTCATGCTTGTTAATTTCCGTTTTTCAGTTTTTTTATCCTCTGGGATTTCTTCTTCATCAATTGCATCTATAAAAACACCCAAGTCAAAAGAGGCTTTAGACATGTCTTCCTTTGAATATCCCTTGATATTGCTTACGATATCTTTAATTTCGTTAATTCTCTTTCTTTCAGATATTGTTTGCTCCTCTGTTGGCTCACTTGTGAGAACATTAGGTTGCCCCTGACTTTCTCTCTCGAATTTTAACCTAGCGTTTGCTGTGGCTAGTTTTTCTTCCTCTCTTGATTTCCTCTTCTGTTTTACCTTCTTTTTCACTGGTTGGCATAGTAAATTTTTCCATATTTTTTATGTTTAAGTTATTTTATTGAAATAAACTTAAATTATTAATTATAGTAATATTTTACAGTAAAAATAGGATATAATCAATGATTTTTGAATTATGTTGACAAATTTAACATAATATGCTATATTTATATATTAAATAAAAAAAACAAATGAATAACTATAAAAAAATCATAATTTTATTATTCTTAGTTACCCTTTTTGCAGTTTTTGGGGCAAAATCCATTAACGCAAAATCAAATAATCAGCTTCAAATTAGTGGAAATCCTGCAGTTTTCTACGTAGATTATGAAAGGGGATTGAAAAAAGCCTATGTTAACGAGGTGTCTTTTTTGTCATATGGAAACAAATGGAATCATGTAACAAGGGTTGATGGTGGAGCGCTTGATGGACTAAAAGAGGCTAAAGCCCTAAAACTCAAAGAAGAAAGCACAGTTTATTATATCGATGGAAACAAGAAAACTGCCATAAACTCAGAACAAGATTTTTTAGATCTTGGTCTTAAGTGGGGAGAGATACTAACTGTAAACAGAACCGATTTAGATCAATATGAGGATAGTTCAAACAAAATTGCAAACCAGACAACAGTGAAAGCGGCTTTTGGTAAGCCAGAGTCAATACATGTACGAGCTAAACACTCTGCTGATAACTTATTTTTGCCAGATGGTTCAAAGAATAACTCAGTTGGTATTTTGATTCTAAGTTCTGATAGCGTGGCGACCGTTGATACAATCTCTATAAAGCTTAATGGAATATTTGAAAAAGAAATTATTGGTGAGTTGCGTATTGAAAATGACAAAGGAGAGGAATTGGACAGCGCTGTAATGAAGACCGACAGGACTGCTACTTTTCACCTTGGAGACAAGGCGATAAAACTTAGTCCTCGAAGAGCTCAAGAAATCAAATTAATTATCGATTTAAATAAATACGACAGCTGCTTGAATCAGAATATTGAGTTCGATATAATCAATTCTACAAAAATTCACGGATCATTGCCTGTCTCAGGAGATTTTCCTCTAAGTGTTGATGACAAAAGATTGGTTTGTGGTGTGACCACACTCGGAAGTGGTTTAGTAGAGGAGAATGAGTTGAAAAACGCTGTAATAGAATCCGGAAGAGGAGGCAAGAAGCTAGCAAGCTTTACTATCTCTGAAAATTCCGGAATGGAAGATGTGAGAATCGAAAGCATCACATTTAAAAACGCGGGGACTGCCAGAGGTGAGGATCTCTTAAGTTTTAAAATAAAGGATAGCACTAATAGGGTGGTAGGCAGAAAGAGTAAGATGGATGACAAAACTGTCGTTATAAACCTGAGGAAAAATACTATAAAAAAAGGTGAGAATAAGAAGTTTGTTTTATTTGGAAATATTTCTAAAAACCTAGCAGAAAATATTAATTTCCAAATAGACCAAGTTAGGATGGTTGGCATCGATAGCGGTTTCAATGTAAATGTTTCAATAAATAATATTGATCAAATAATTACAGTTCAAAAAGAGAAAATATTTGTGGAAGCAAAAAGTAATAGAAAGAATAGTATAGTAAATAAAAATGTGGACGGTGATGTAATCGGCGTGTTCCATATTAGAAATAATTTTAATGAAATTACTGAAATAAACTCTGTTAATCTGGCGCTAGTTGCAAGCAATACTGAAAATATTATAGAAAATGAAATATACTTAGTAAACTATAAAACTGGAGAGATTATAGGCTCTCATCCTGGGGAAGACTTCATTGGGCAGACTGTTTTGTTTGATATTAATAAAGAACTAGACAAGAGAAAGAAGAATCTAACTATCGCTTTGGTAGCAGATGTTATAGAGGGCTCAACTGATGGTGACTGGTATCAGACAGAGCTGAGAGAGATTAGTTATGAGATCTATCAACGTGAAAGCACAACAGATATCGTAAACGTAGTAGGAAGAAAATTGAAATATCAGGAGCCACGTCGAAATAATAACACGTCAAATGACGATGACGATGATACCGATAATAATGATAACGATGACAGCGATGATAATGACGCACAGTTTATAATGCCGGTTAATGGATATGTGTCATACGGGTTTCATGACCCAGACTATCCACTAGACTTTGATCACGAAGGTCTGGACATAGTAGTGCCACAAGGATCAGCTGTAGTCAGCGTCGCTGACGGAACTGTAGTATCAGCCGTAAACGGTGGAAGCAATGGTTATAGTTATGTGCTGATAAGCCATGGGGGAGGACTATACTCACATTACGGCCACTTGTCTGAGATCGGTGTAAATGTGGGTGATGTGGTTAGACAAGGTCATATGATCGCTCTGAGCGGTGGTAGACCAGGAACTCCAGGAGCAGGTAACTACTCATCCGGACCTCATCTTCACTTCGAAGTTTGGGTAAATGGATTTCCGGTAGATCCAATGGAATACTTGAGATAATTAAAGATTATATAAAAATAACTGAATTTTGAAAATTCAGTTATTTTATTTTTGGTATATTTATGTTACAATAGTATAAAGGAATAAAATTAGTACCAAAAAAGAAAATGCTAAATAATGTTTCTGACTTGTAATATTAATTACAATGTCTACAAAGAGGAGGCTTTAAATGGGTACAAATTTGGATTTAGACTTTGCACAAAAAGTGGCCGCGGTTATTGTTTTCATACTGTTTTCAGGAGCGAGCTTGTTGTCTTATGTGATATCTCGTGGTGATGAAGAAGAGGATTAAAAAGTTAGTTTTAAATCGAACACCCATCCTTCTAAAAAATTAAAAAGCGAAATGTTAAAAACAATGTTTCGCTTTTTTTATTTTTTGATTCCTTGTTGTTAGACTAATTTTTGTGTTATAATAAAACAACACACTAAACTCTAATTAATAATTTTTAAAAATCATGAAAAAAATAAACGTAGCAATAAACGGGTTTGGCAGAATAGGTCGAGCAACCCTAAAAGCGATTCTATTGAACAAGGCAAATATTAACATCGTCGCCATTAATGACCTAACAGACAAGAAGACTTTAGCGCATTTATTAAAATATGATACTTCTTATGGTGTTTTTGAAAGGGAAATTAAAGCCGGAAAGGATTATTTACAGGTAGGCGGAAAGAAATACAAAATATTTTCTGAAAAAAATCCAGAGGATTTACCATGGAGAGAGTTAGGGGTTGATGTAGTGATTGAGTCAACTGGTTTTTTTAGAACCAAGGAGTCAGCCAGCCTACATTTAAAAGCTGGTGCAAAAAAGGTTGTAATTTCAGCTCCAGCCAAGGGTGACAATGTAAAGACAATTGTCATGGGTGTAAATGAAGACAAGATCAGGAAGAGTGACAATATTCTCTCCAATGCATCATGCACTACAAACTCTCTAGCTCCAGTTATGGATGTGATTAGAAAAAACTTCGGGATTGAAAAGGCAATAATGACTACAATTCATGCTTACACTGCAACTCAAAACTTAATCGATGGTCCTCACAAGGACCTGCGTAGAGCTCGGGCAGCAGCTATGAATATTCTACCAACTACCACAGGAGCCGCAATTGCCACACAAAAAGTGATACCGCAGCTAAAAAATAAGTTTGATGGTATGTCGGTCAGAGTCCCAGTTCCGGTTGGATCTATGTCTGATATTGTGTGTGTGACCAAGAAAAACATCGGAAAGTCAGAGGAGGAGGCAAAGAAAAAGGTGAATGCAATTTTTAAAAAAGCATCCAAAACTGCCCAGATGAAATATGTACTAGACGCAACAGATGAGCCAATCGTATCCTCTGATATTATTGGAAATCCAGCTAGCGCGATCGTTGATCTCGGAAGCACCAAGGTGGTAGATAGTAATTTGCTAAAGGTGATAGCTTGGTATGACAATGAATGGGGCTACTCAAACCGTTTAATTGATGTGGTCTTGTACTTAGCTAAAAAGAAATTTGTATAATTTTAAATAATTAATGATAGATGTTTTACAACAACTAAAATCGAAAGGATTACTAGGACGAGGAGGTGGTTGTTTCCCGACATGGAAAAAATGGGAGATAGTAAAAAAAGCAAAGGGGGAGAAAAAATTTGTTATCTGTAACGGTAGCGAGGGAGAACCTGGAGTGAAGAAGGATGAGTATATCTTGGAAAATTATCCTGAAGTTGTAATAGATGGCATGAGACATGCCATTCAGTTTTTTAATTTTAACAATAGCGGCAAAGAGAGAGAGGTGAAGGGGATAATCTACCTAAATCATAAATTCTACAAAAAGTTTCATAAAAAATTAAAAAACATTATAGGCAGTGACGATATTGAAGTTTTCAAGAAACCATTACGCGCTGGCTATGTTGGCGGTGAGGAAACAGCACTCATAAACACCATAGAGGGCAAAAGGACAGAGCCTAGAATTAGACCGCCCTTCCCAGGAGTTGAGGGGTTACACAGTGCTCCTACGCTAGTAAACAATGTTGAGACTTTTTATGATGCGAGCTTGTTATTACATGATAGCTATAAGAACGAACGATTCTACACCATAACAGGTGATGTATTGCATCGCGGTGTTTATTCTTTTCCTGAAGACGCTACAATCAACGAAATTCTTCACAATACGCACAATCATCCTCTTGAGCATGGCCATAGCAGGTCTGAGTATGATTTTTTTGTACAAGTCGGTGGAGACGGCTCTGGTATTGTTTTGAATAGCGACCAGTTAGACACTCCAGTAGGGGGAAGTGGTTCGATAAAAGTGTTTAGTCTTCACAACCATTCATTCTTAGATTTAATAAAATATTGGACTGGATTTTTTATGGTAGAGTCATGTGGCCAATGCGTTCCGTGCAGGGAGGGGACTTACAGGCTAAATGAATTTCTAAAGATGAAAAATGTTAATTGGAAATTATTTTTTGAGATCTTGAGCTCAACCAAAGAGTCATCCTTTTGTGCCCTAGGAGGATCAGTCCATGTTCCTGTTATGAGCTACATAAATAACATTGTAAAGAAATACCCGCCAAGAAAAATCAATATGACCCACGATCTTAAGCAAGTTCTTATAGATAGTTCTAAGATTTGTAATAACTTTTAAATTGTTTCTTAATTTTTGATATGCCTGTTATTCCATTTAAATTTACATACCTACTTGGAAGCTCACTGTTTTTCGTTTATTGGTTATTTATTTATTTCAACTTGAAAGAGTTCAGATCCAGACTTATTTTTTTTAGTTTACTTTATGCAATAATTGGTGTTACTTTTGGTTTTTTGTACACTGTTGACTGGTGGAGGCCGGAAACTGTATTTGGCTCAAGAGTTGGCATTGAGGATTTTATCCTAGGATTTACAAATGGAGGAATCGCAGCTACTGGATATTTACTATTTTTCAAGGTTAAAGGTGAAGGAGAGGGAAAAGTAGCTCGTATTTTAGCGCCACTCCTACTAACTGCGGTGGTAACATTTTTTTTGTTTATCGTTTTAGGGTTAAATTCATTTTACGCCAACTCCTTAGGAATACTTGCAGCTATAATTTATATACTTATCCAGAGAAGAGATTTACTTTCTATTTCCATTCTTAGCGGGATAGCCATGGTCTTCCTCTCACTTCCGATATACTTAATCATGATTTTCCTTTCTCCTGGCTGGGTGGAAACAGCCTGGACTCTGGAAAATTTGTCTGGGATTTTGGCTCTAGGGATTCCTGTGGAAGATTATATCTGGTATTTTCTAGTAGGTGCTTTTATCAGCATCTTGTATCCATATTTTAAAAAAGAATATTATGAAAATAAATGTCAATAAAAAAGAAAAGAATTAAAATAAAGATAGATGGGAAGGTTGTAACTTGCTACGAGGGGCAGACCATACTTCAAGTTGCTCAAGAAAAAAAGATACACATTCCATCACTCTGTTACCATCCTGATTTTTGTGCCAAGGGTAATTGTAGAGTTTGTGTTGTGGAGGTTAAGGACAGGAAATCCCTTACTCCATCATGTACTGCATTAGTGAGTGAAGGTATGGAAATAAGCACGGCCACAGAACGCGTTGTAAGAGCTAGAAATATCAACATTGAGCTTATCTACGCCGAACATATCGAGAAATGTGCTGGTTGCATTTGGAGATTTGAGTGTAAGCTCCTTGGGTATGCCCAAGAACATAAAACACAAATTACTCGTTTCAAGGATAGAAAGAAGCATCGCCGAATGTATAAATTCAAAAATGCAGTTGAGCTTGATGGAACTCAGTGCATTGATTGTAGAAATTGCATAGACGCTTGCACCACTCTTCAGAAAATTGACTATCTTGATATTGCAGGCAAGGGCGCTTCTCAGGAAATAGTACCAAAAAAAGACAAGGATAAGCACTGTATTCTTTGCGGACAATGTGCGCTTCATTGCCCAGTTAGTGCTGCACAAGAACAGACCAACTACAAAGACTTGGAAAGAGAGATTGCTGATAATGAACAAAAGGTGGTAATTATTCTTGATCCACTGGTTGTGGCCTCACTTGATGAAGCCTTTGCTGAGGCTAAGGGAATTACTAGTGAGCACCTAATTCACGCGTTGAAGAGCATAGGTGTTGACTACGTGTTCAACTCTTCCTTTTTTAATATTTTTAATGGAAAAATAATGACTGACGAACTTCGCGCCAAGAATGAGGACGGCTCTACACTCCTCACTTCTGATTGTCCGTCATTTGTGCACTACCTTGAGCTTTACAAGCAAGACATGGTCAAGGACCTGTCCAGATCAAGGTCGCCCCATATAACCGCGGGCGGGATTATCAAAACATACTGGGCAGAAGCACAGGGAATTGATCCTGATAATCTAGTAGTTTTTTCCATCAGCCCATGCGTGGCCAAGAAATACGAAAGTGTTCGCACCGAAATGCACATCAAGGGCATGTTTCCTGTTGATTTCTCGCTGACTTCCAGGGAGATGGTCTTTTTGTTAAAAAAACATAACACTATATTTAAAAAGAGCAAGAAAACTAAATTTGACTCAATAAGCAATGACAAGGCAACAAGTGTTTCTGTTCCTGATGCTATTTCATTGTTTTATGATAAAAAAAATAAATTCAAGAAAGTAGACGGAATAGGAAATATCAAAGAAGCTATTTCAGAAATGAACAACCTCGACTCAGTCCAGATAAAATCATGCCCAAGTGGTTGTCTGGGTGGTGGGGGACAAGTGGTGCCAACAAATAATAAGATTTGCGAAGAAAGACAGAAAAAAGCTAAAAACATCTTCAAAAAACCTACAAAGACAGATGTGAGTGCGGTATTAGAGGTGATTGAATGGTTAAAAAGGGAAGGATTAGATGAAAAAGTGCTATATACCAATTTTAGCAAAGCAAAATAAGCCACTTTTACTGAATTTAATGTTCCCTTAATAATCTAATGTTATATTTCTAGTTGAATGCAAGTTGTGAAGACTGCAATCTGGCTACTTAAGTTGACAGGAGGGGATCTAGGAGGGGTTTTGCCACATGGACTAACTATTATTCTTTGTCTACTTAGTTTATATGGCAATAAAATTGAGCCAATTTTGGTGCCTCTTGAGCTTAAGTCAAGGCAGAGAGCAGGAGCTTGCTTCTCCATAAATTACAGCCTTACATAAAAATCGCATTTTATATGCGGTTTTTTTAATTAAGATTTTCAATATAATTGACTTTTAGGCGTAAATATGCTTAATTAATACATAAACCATTCGCACCTTAACATTTTAGAATATACAGATATCAACAGAAAAAAGGAGATGAGGATAATGAGCGTGAATTCATTATTTAAATTTGATTATTATGTAAACGAGATTTTATCTGAAACTAAAAGAGGCGAATTAATAATCGCCTTTGACAAGGCTGGTTTACGACCAGAAAAAATAGAGTTTCACTCTATACCTGGACAAGCTGGATTTTTAATAATATCTTTGCATTACACGATTCAAGGCTCAGATCATTTTAATACGGCAGCCAATGGTTATAAATTTCAAGAGGAAAAAATTGAACCAGTGCTGAGGTGGGTGTTGAAAGGAATTAATTATAATTTTGCTTATCGCAGGTAAAGAATTTTATTAATTCCTGATAAAAATAGACCGAAAGGAGAGGAAATAATGAAGGGAAAAGAAAGCAAGAGCTCTGAAATTCTGACTATCAGGGAGGTAGATGAGGTGTTGGAGGTCTTGAGTAAACACAATGTAAGAGCAGGACAATTCTTGAAAATTCGAGAGGATAATAAGCTGGCAAAAAAAGTTGCAGAGCTTTTACTGCAAGAAAGGCCGGTACCACTCTCCAAGGACCAAGAGGAAGAGCTGAAGGTGTTAGATTTAAGCAAGGTGATGGATCCTGATTCTTTTTTCGATCAGAACGACTGGCTCAGATTTTACAACATAAAAATTGAAGATTTTCCAGCCTTACCAATCAGCCTTGAAGAGCTAAGTAGCTTACTGGATGAAAAATGTTTTTTTGAGCCATGGAAAAAGGTGAGAGATACACATTATCTTTTTCTGCTTCCTACGTATGCTCACAAAGATCAAATGTCTATTAAGACATGGCTAGCTCTGCATAAGACGGGTAGCAACCCTGGTTTTATTAAATATGAAAAGGCCTGGTACGAAGGTGAAAGTTTTGTGAAAAAGAAGCCATCTCATTCCTGGCATCTCATGTACAAAGGTGCGATCCCAAATTCTTTTATGAAGTCATGGAAGAGGCAAAAGTCTTTGCTGGGAAGTGAGTACTATACACCATTGGCTTGCGAAGTTATCGCTCTCCATTTTCTCTCCTGTGTAAAATCAGGTGAGATTATTACACCGCAAAATGTGCAGGGTAGAGTAGCTGATATCGACAAGGATGGCGATCACATCTGCATGGGAAGATTTGGAAAGGAAGGCAAGCTGGTAATCGACCACGACTGGGATGATGCTATGCTGGCCAGCCTTGGAATCTTTGCCGCCAGAAAGCTAACAAAATAAAAACAAAACTTGTGATCATTGAAAAATTTAAAAAGATCACAAAATACATACTGACCTGAACCATGGGTCAGTATTTTTTTATCTAAAATAATTAAAAACAGCCTACTATCCCTGACATTCATCTTTTGACAAATTTTAAATCATATTGTAAAATTTAAATATGCAAAATAGTTTGCATTTCATTAAAAATCTTTCAATAAGGAGGTGTTATGAAAGAGAATAAAGATTTTAATAATGGAAAAGCAGAAAAACTTCAATCTGTTTTCGAGGATTCTTTTAAGAGAGTAAAAGCGTCGATTGGATCAAGTACGCTTGCATACTCGACTGACCCCCCAACACCATAACTTGGGGAGTTCATTAAAATTGCACCAGGATGTTGTCTGGCAATATCCTGGTGCGCAACATAGGTAACGTGGATAGCATGAAAGCCCGTGAAAAGATTTTTTCAATTAGTATTGGAGTAACTGGTCGATGCAATCTTAACTGTACATATTGTCATTACTTTAAATCTCGTTCTCGGAATAAGTTCGCATATGATATTTCAGATGAACAATTTATTGCTTATTTGAATTTTATTAGAGCCTGGAATTTATCCACCCAATCACCCACATCGTATCGATTTTCTGGTGGAGAGCCTATGATTCTTGGTGATAGATTGTTTGACCTTGCCAATAAAGCTTTTGATGTTGTGGGGACTTCTCCATATATATTGTCAGCAGGGAAAATTTTGGATCAAGATTGGATCTTAAAGGCAAGAGATAGTGCAATAAGCCATATTTTCTTGTCAATAGAAAATCCAGTCAACCCAGATAGGGGATCGGTTGATCCTATTAAGCTAGCTAAGAGAATAAATAAGTATAATTCCAAAAGTTTACCGGTCATTCCCGGAGTGTGTGTGGTTCCAAATAACTGCTTTGCCAAGCTTCATGAAATTTGCCGCTGGTTTTATGAAGAAATGGGAAAAATCCCACTAATATGCGAAGTTAATTATGGGGCTTATAAAACTCCATCCGAAGAAGAATGGAAGCAGCTTGAAGAAAATCTAAATCGAGTAGTTGAAGATTTTTTTTCGAAAGTTCATTTAAATTTATTTTCGAGTATTATTCCAGAGTATGCTTATGGAGGTATTGACCCATACTTATTCGAACTTGATTTGGAAAATTCTCATAAAATAAATAATCATAATATATCAGAAAAAATTGCTGAGATAAAAACCTATGTTAAAACCAAGAGCTATCCTATGCTTTTGTGTAAACAAGATAGTTGTCCTTGGATAAATTTTTGTAAAAATACAAAGTGGTATTGGCAAAATGATGAAAGGCTTAGCAGGTCCGAGAAATTACTAGATTATTGTAGATTCAAGAGAATTGTTAGTGACGCTTATTATCGTATTCTAGTAGACTCTAATCATCCAAACACCACCTGTTCAATCGGATAAATTAACAGGTTTTACGCCCAGTATATGTAGTATATTGGGCTTTTTATTTAGAAATAAAAAGCGCTAACTTGTAAAAATCTTCTTTATTATTTAAAAATTAATATTAAATTAATTATATGAACGAAGTTACTTTGGAAAATGAAATAGATGAATTATTATCTAGATCAGTTAAGGAGGTATTGCCGTCCAAGGAGAAATTAAAAGAAAAGTTACTTTCTGGTGAAAAATTAAAAATCTATATTGGCACCGATGCCACAGGGACATCCCTTCATCTTGGACATGCAACAAATTATATTATTCTTGAAAAATTTAGAAAACTTGGACACGAAATTATTTTTTTGATTGGTGATTTTACATCAAGAATAGGTGACCCTACAGATAAAGACGCAGCAAGAGTGCAGCTTACAAGAAAACAAGTCATTGCCAACACTAAGACATGGCTAAAACAAGTTAAGCCAATTATAGATTTTGAAGACAAAAAAAATCCAGTTCGTATTGTCTATAATCACGATTGGCTGTCTAAGCTTACCTTTGAAGAAATAGTTAATATTGCATCAAACTTTACAGTACAAAGAATGTTGGAAAGGGATATGTTTGAAAAGAGATTAAAGGACGAAAAACCGATTCATCTTCATGAATTTTTTTATCCACTTATGCAAGGATATGACAGTGTGGCATTAGATGTGGATATTGAAATGTGTGGAAGTGATCAAAAATTCAATGCTTTAGCAGGAAGAACCTTGCTAAAAAGATATAAAAACAAGGAAAAATTTGTTGTTATAACAACCTTGCTTGAAAATCCCAAAACCGGAGAAAAGATGATGTCAAAATCTCTCGGAACCGGAGTTTTTCTTGATTGGAATGCAAATAAAATGTTTGGCTCAATTATGTCTCAACCCGATGAAAACATGAATCAGCTTTTTATTGACACAACGCTGCTTTCTTTGAGTGAGATAGATGAAATTGCTAAAAACAATGAGCCTCGTGATATAAAAATAAGATTAGCTTATGAGATTGTAAAAATTTATCACGGACAAGAGGAGGCCAAAAAAGCACAAGATTATTTTGTGAATACGATTTCAAACAAAGAAACACCCGAAGAAGTTAAGGATGTTGTTGTTAGTCAAAAACAAATCAAATTGATAGAATTTATCGTTTTAGCTGGGTTGGCGCAGAGCAACAGCGAGGCCAAAAGAAAGATTGAGCAGGGTGGAGTAAGCATAAACAAAGAAAAAGAAATAGATTGGAGAAGAATTTTAACAAAAGAAGACAATCAATCAATCTTAAAAATTGGAAAATTTGGATTTGTAAAAGTAGTCTTCGAATAAAGCTGGTAAGGTGAGCCTATTTTAAGAAAAATGTTAATACTCCACAAGACTTCCGCTTTCCAATTGTGCTAAGGTGTAATAATTACTTTATTGAAAGTTTAAATAAAAAAATACTGACCTGAACCATGGGTCAGTATTTTTTTATCTAAAATTAGTCAAAACAACACAATATCCTTGACATTTATCTTAAAATATGCTATATTAAGATAATTAGACTTTGAGTATATTATAAATTGCCGACTAGGCTTAACTATAAAATTGCCGATCCCAGTCATCCGACGGGATAAATAATCGGCTTAGAATATATATAATTTTAGTTAAATTTCTTAACTCTAAGAAATTTCACATATACGGGTCTAATTACAGATCTTTGAAAACAGAATACAAACTTTTAATCTATATCGGAGGAAGTGTTATGAGCGCAGATGGAGCTATAAAGAGATGGTCGAATAATATTATTCAATTTTTGTTAAACAATATCTTCATTGTATTTAGTGTTTTAATTTCATTCTATCTAATGATAGGTATTTTCAATGGAGACGTTGTAGATGACTTAAAATGGTTAACCGTATTTTTACCAGTTGTAGTCATTGTGATAGTTGCGGTTGCGTTAGGTGCGGCAGCATTCAAAAAGGCCAAAGAAGTAACATCAGAAGAGGACGCAGAAAAATCAATAATTTATCAAGTGCCAAAAAATCATCGATGGATACTTAGAAATGTTTGGTTTTCTGATCCCGTTAATGGTGATGGATACGAAGAAAAGAAAGAGGGTTGGAGATTTTACATTCCAAAGATTTGGCATTCCGACGAGGGCGTGGTCGACATGACCCCAGTTCAACTTGATGTTGAGCCCTTTAAAGTTAATTGTACTGACGGAAATGATGTTGATATAGATGCTAGGGTAACATATTTTATTGAGGAAGAAGAAGGCTCAGCCATAAAATATCACATTAATACAAAAAATGACTCAGAAAAAGTAAAGGATCTGGTAACCCAGAGAGTAAAAGTTGCTCTTAACAGGGCAGTTGATAAAGATTCTAATGTGGTAATTAGCTGGTCTGCTGAGGATAAAGTAACTTACAGCGACCTGGTAACCGCTAAAGCAAATGAGCTTCTAAGGGATGACAGCGGAAAGGATTATGGACTAAAAGCAGTTATTAACGTTGAAAACATTGAACCTACCCCAGCAGTAAAGGCTGCTACTGACAGAAAGAAGGCAGCTGAGCTTGAAAAAGACGCGGCTGATGATGAAGCGGCCGCAATGGCGAAGATGATAACTGCAACAGGGGCTAATCCAACATGGGTAATGGTGGCTCAGACCGTATCAGACGCATTAAGAGGTCTTGGAGGAAAAAAGAATGATTAATAATTTTATGAGAGAAGTTGCATCCTGGTCACCTCGAAAAAAGAAGTTTGCATTCAGTGTAGCCTTAATTGTTTCAGTTCTTGGACTTCGAATAACAGCAGCCTTATTGAAAACCTTTTACAATGCAATTGGTTACTTATTGAGTCTGGCAACTATTGAAAATGATTATGTTTTGTGGGTTTGTATCCCCTCAATTATTCTTGCAATCACCTTAATCGCAATATTTAAGAGATCCTTAATCGGAGAAGCGTTTCAGTTTATTGGTTTAGCTGCAATTCAAATTTGGTTCTTAATGTGGTACTATTTAAAGTTCCACAATTTATTGCATGCTAAATTGGATTTTCTCGATGAAAGACTATTATACTTATTGCAAACATCATTACTGGTTTTTGTAGTAGCTGTATTGTATTTTGGTGCAGGCTTTGTGTTTGGTCCGGCAGTAAAGATCTGGAAATCGTATCTGATTATTACTCTTGTTGGTTCATTGGTAATCTGCGGATCTCTCGCGACTCAGCCGTTCCAAGCTTTTAGCAAAGACACGGATCATGCAGGTAATAAAATTGATGAAATATCTACCGCTGAAGCAGAGGAAACTTACGGTAAGCCAAAATATTGGTACCTTGAAAATAAGGAAGGAGTTATTATTGATGTAAGCTCGCATCCTGGCTTCTCTGGAAAATTTGGCAAAGCGATGAAGCCGGTAGACCCTGAAAGGGTAGAGGCAGTCATGGAATACATGAAAAAAAACAGTAAACTTTTTTCATTCCTTGACAAGGGACTGGATGAAGCAGTTTTGCCAAACAAAACAAAAACAGCCCAAGCCAAAGACTACAAAGTCTACGGCCCAGGCGACGATCCAGGATTCCGCTTGCGAGAAGGAACTGACACTGATCACTATATCAGATTCACCGAAGAAGTTCATTATGATTTTTATAGCGGCGTTAACGAAGACCAATATGAATTATTGCCAAGAAATGAAAAGCCTATTAGAGTATGGGCTGGGGATAAAATTCCTAACAATCTAAGGGAGTTTAAAATCCGTGCTAAAAAGAATGTAATTGTTGAAATAGGTATTAAGCCATATAGCGCAACACTGGCAATGGCGAGATAAAGAGGAGGTGTTCAAAAAACCTACAAAAGGGGAGAGACTTAGTTTCTTCCCTTTTTTATTTTGCTAATTTTAAACAAAAGATAGATCTTTCATAAAAATTTACTTTAAGCTCTTGACTTTATTTACAAAATATGCTACTATATAGATAATAACACTTGTAATTTTCATTGACTTTTAATATATTTCTTATATAATAAAAGTAATTAGAATTAATCAGCACATTAAAAATATAATGGATAGCAATATCCATTAAGAATAACTACCTATTTAACCAATTTGTTTGTTTAATTATTCGTATGCCCCACATTTTTAGTGTGGGTTTGCGAAGCAAAAAACGAGGAGAGAACCATGAAAAAGCTAAGTGTATGTGTAGTATTGGTAATGGCCATGGCTTTTGCTCTCCCTTTAACCTGCTACGGCTGGGGGGAAATGAGCAAGGCTGAAGATCACATGATTGCCGAAAATTATAATGACGCAATCAGCTCACTGAAAAAAGTAATTGCTAACAACCCTAGCAATCATAAAGCGTATTTCATGTTTGGCGAAGCGTATATCAAACTTGGTCAGTATGAAAAAGCAAGCAAGCAGTTCAAAAGTGCGAATAATCACTACAAGGGCAAGTACAAGACCAAAATTGCTGAAAGCTTCAAACAAGAGTGCAACACTGTAGTTGCTCAGAGCAACACTAGCAAAATCAAAATCTTGCATGGTATCATCGTAGGCTGGAACAAAAGCCTTGTATCTCAAGTAGAGAGAGATGTTTTTGCAAGAACCCAAGCTCTGCTCGGCAACGGAAAAGCTAAGCAAGCACAAGAGAATTTTGATTTACTAGTTGAACTCAACAGCTCTTATGGAGACAAAATCAGCGACCTGTACTACGCTCGAGGTGAATACAAAGTCGCCGCTAAGTATTCTAGTCGGAACAACGCGAAAATCTTCGCAAATTACAAGGCCAAGATGGAAGCGGCTGAAACCGAGAAAGAATACAATGAGTGGAGAAGTTTAGCTCTTGAGTATGGCAATCTTCCGCCTGACTACAAAGTCTACGGCCCAGGCGACGATCCAGGTTTCCGCTTGCGAGAAGGAACTGACACTGATCACTATATCAGATTCACCGAAGAAGTTCATTATGATTTTTATAGCGGCGTTAACGAAGACCAATATGAATTATTGCCAAGAAATGAAAAGCCTATTAGAGTATGGGCTGGGGATAAAATTCCTAACAATCTAAGGGAGTTTAAAATCCGTGCTAAAAAGAATGTAATTGTTGAAATAGGTATTAAGCCATATAGCGCCACTTTGGCAATGGCTAGATAAAAAAGGTAGGTGTTCAAAAAAGAACCCACAAAAGGGGAGAGACATAATTGTTTCTCCCCTTTATTATTTTTATAAAGCATGTTATAATAAAACTATGAAATTAAAATTTATCACAACTTTTGCACTAATTTTTATTTTTTTCTTATTTTTTTTAGCAAATAACACACATGCAAAGTGTATTGCTATTAATTTTGATAGTACGGATGATTATAACACATGTCGCGTCTTAGGTGAAACAAATTGTAAGGAAAATAATCTTTGCGATTGGAAGCAGCCTAAAAGTGGTGACAGTACGGAAACAGTCACTCTAAAAAATCCCCTTTCTGGAACACCCGATATAAATACTTTTATCGGTAAAGTCATTAACGGCGCTCTGGGAATTGTTGGCTCATTAGCCTTGGCAATGTTTATTTACGGTGGTTTTATGTGGATGTTATCAGCAGGAAACAGTGAAATGGTTACAAAGGGTAAAAACACACTAGTATGGGCCGCCATCGGCCTCGTAATAGTATTTTCCGCCTACGCCATAACAAAATTCATCCTAGACTCCATAACCGGCGCAGGATAAACAATCAACCCAAGTTATTAACAAAATTACTACACATAGGAGAATGTCTACAGCACATTCTCCTTTTTTTAGTTTTTGACAAAACAGATAAAGCAATGATAAGATACTTATGACTATCACAGCGGTAGTTGAAATTGTACATTAAAAGATTAAAAGGAGGTGAATTCTAATTATGGAATCTCAGAGCAAGGCCGTAATGGCAAAGTTTAGCACTTTAAAAGGCGTTCAACCGCAGCTTACTCCAATACGGATGGCTGCAATGAAGTGTGCTGGTCAATGCACCTGTAAGTGTTGCTAATAAGCATTTAAACCAAGCTGGAGGAGCGGTAAAAGTTTCACTCCTCCAGCTTCACCACACAAGGAGAGAGAAGATGAACGAGTTGGTGAGTCTGAAATCGCCTATTTCGGTAAATTTTGAGGTAAGCCCTGTTTGCGATTTGACTTGCGAGTTTTGCTTCAATGCAGAGATGGAATGCGAAAAATTAAGTCATCCTTCATTTGAACAGGTTACATCAATCTTAGACAAGCTTGCCGAGGCAGAAGTTTTTGAAGTTAGGATGTTTGGAGGAGAATTTTTTGTTTACCCACATTGGCAAAAAGTATTAGAATATGCTGATAAACAGGATTTTTTCTTATCATTTGTATCAAATGGCACACACATTAATACTAACACAGCGAAAAAATTATTAGATCACCGCATTGTTGGTGGCGCTATTTCATTGCACGGCACAAAAGAGATCCACGAAGACATAACGAAGATTACTGGATCATTTGAGGACGCAGTAAGTGGCATACAAGCTTGCATAGAAAACGGTATCGGCATCTCTATCCTTTACACATTAACCAGGAATAATTATAAATCAGTTTTTGATGTTTGTCGGTGGTTAAAAGAAAAAGGGATAGAAATAGATGAGATAAATGTGGGACGCCTAACTCCCTATGGTCGAGCTAAATCTGACTGGGAACAAGTTAAATTATCATTACATGACTACTTGTCAGTTTTTCCTCAGCTAAAAAAAATTCGAAACGAACTTGGTATTTTAGCCAGTTTTGGAGACGCCTTTCCCTTGTGCTTACTCCCCGCTAAATACCATGATTACGTAATTGGTTGTTGGCAGGGCACTGGTTTTGGACACATAGATCACATGGGTAATGTTCGTTCGTGTTCTATTGCCAAAGGAAGCTACGGTAATATTTTAGAAACGCCGCTAACCAAAATATGGACTAAGCAATTATCTCACTTTCGATCTCTAGGCTGGCTACCCTTGAAATGTCGAGAATGCGATAATTTCTGTGGCGGGGGATGTTCAGCCTCATGTTATGATGGTGGAATGTACGCTCCTGATGAATTTATTCAACAAAAGAATGAGGGGCGATTATGAATAATCAATTTATTCCCAAAATAAACTGTCGATTTAAAATCAGACAAGATCTTGATGGTTTCCTTGGATTTTTTCAAGGCAAAGGCGTTTTAACCTTTAATGAAGTTGGAGTATTTATCGTAAAACAAATGACAGGAAAAAAAAATCTAAAAGAAATTGAAGAGTTAGTCAGAAATACTTTCCCTTCAGTAAAAAATCCACTGGAAGAAGTTTTGTCTATTACAACACAATTAAAAGAATCGGACTTTATTTAACGACAACGACTAAAGCGGACACACACTCTGCCTTAGTCGTTTTTCATTTTGTTTATTTTAGGTTATAATACAAATATGAAGTTACAATTTCTATATTCGAAAAATAAAGAAAAAGAAAAATTATTGAATATTTATGACGAATATCAGTGGTTTATTGATAATAATTTTCCTATATTCTTACCTAAATTTTACGATAAAATTTATAAAAAAAATAAAAATAATAAAAAAAATTTCGCCAAAGAACTAAACAAGGAACTAGACAAAATTTACAATAAAAATAGTTACGAATCAAAAAAAGAACAAATAAAATACAGTTGGCGAAAAATTGAAAAAAAGTTTTTTAATGTCTTAGAAAATCACACCTTAAAAACAAAATATAAATATGTCTGCAATATTTCCTTGTATGGCCCGGAAGGGCAATTTAACTTCCCAAATGTTGTTAGCTTGAGAGTTAAAAACAATAAAGACATTAAGAGTGCTAACGAAACAATAGCTCATGAATTGATTCATTTGCTTATTTATAACAATGTTAAAAAACTAAAATTAAATTATGGACAAACAGAGGGTGTGGTTGATTTATTTTTTACTGAAACAAATCTAAGAACAATTTTTCCAAAATATAAATTACAAAAAATAGGTATTTATAATAAAAAATTATTTCAAAAAATTTTAAAAAAAACAATAGACTTGTGATAACTTTTTTAAATAATGAAATAAAAAAAAGAGCTCAAAAACCAGGGATTAAAAAGCAACTTTATAACGTCAACTACAAAAAAATCAATTTTAGCAATGGAGAAATCAGATGATGATAGACATCGACCTAAACAAGGCTAAACAAAATAACAGCTGTTGTAGATTTAGACGACCGCACAAATCCTCAACAATTCAAAAGTTCACGAAAAGCCCATTAAAGCAAACTCTCTCACAATAAAAAATCCCTAACAAATCGAAAACCTCAATCCTGCCCAAACACCTCAATATCACCAAAAACTATTGTTGTGAATATTGACGACCGCACAAATCCCCAACATTGCGATAGTGGAAATAAAACGGTATATTTTTATGATGCTCAATTTTAACTTTTCTTCATGTAGGTAGTGCTAAAATATCAGAAAGACTCTTCTGAGACCAAATTAAACAATTTTGAAAGTTTATTAAGAGATAAAAAGATAAAAAATTATTCAAACAACAAAAAACAAATTGTTGTAGAATGGTGCGACCGCACAAATCTTCAACAATTTAAAAACTTGTGGTTTTGGATGGGAAATGGATTAATTTAGTGATGTATGAGTAGAAAAATGAAAACTGTAGATAGTATTTGGCTAGACCTTCTTGATGGATTAGAGAGACTTTCAAGTGCTTCTCTCACTTCAAAAAAGTTTTGGTATTGGGAATATTATAAATCAATTGAGAAGGATATAAAAGACGCCGAAGAGAGAAGAAGAATATACCAGCAAATATATCACCTCGAAAGATTTGGCTATGTGTCAAAAGAAGGATTTACTAAAAAGGGCATACTCAGAGCACTCAAGTTGAAAGCCAAACATAAAGATCAAGACGACAGAGATAATTGGGATAATAAATGGAGAGTGGTAATTTTTGATATTCCTGAGAAAAAAAGAAGATTAAGAAATCATCTTAGAGTCTTCTTAGTTGATTCTGGTTATAAATTATTACAAAACAGTATCTGGATAAATCCTACGGCAGATTTTGATGAAATTCAGAGATTTGTGAAAAGTTTAAACATTGAAAAGTATGTTGTACTACTTATAGTTGAGAAAATTAGCAATGATTTATTGTTTAAAGGTAAATTTAAACTAAATTAATTAGATTTCACACTATAAAACAACAAAAAAAGACTGTTGTAGATATTGACGGTCGTCAAAATCTACAACAGTTGGAAATAATTAGTTTTGAGGGTAGATTATATGTTTTTTGTCTTTTATGTGTACCTTTTAATGTACATTAAAAGGTACACATTTATAGAAAATTGATTTTATTGATATTTAACTACTAAAGAGGAAGAATTTTTATTTTTCCTTTATTTTTTTTGAGAAATAGTATACAATATTACTATTGTAGTTCTATTGAACTAATTTTTTAATTTAGAAATATTACATAAAAATGGAAAGTTATAATTTTCAAAAAATCGAGAAAAAATGGCAGGAGAAGTGGAAAGAGGAGGGGATTTATAAAACCAAAGAGGACAAGGATAGACCTAAGTACTATGTTTTAGATATGTTTCCTTATCCAAGTGGAGCTGGGCTTCATGTTGGACACCCAAAGGGGTATATTGCAACTGACATAACTGCGCGCATGAAGATGATGCAGGGGTATAACGTGCTTCACCCGATGGGGTGGGATGCTTTTGGTTTGCCTGCAGAAAATTATGCTATCAAGAACAAGGTTCATCCAAAAGAGGGGACAGATAAAAATGTAGCGACGTTTAAGAAGCAGCTCGAGCAGCTTGGATTTACATATGACTGGGATAGAGAAGTGAATACAACTGATCCGAAATATTATAAATGGACACAGTGGACATTCTTACAAATGTTCAATAAGGGATTAGCTTATGAATCAAATGAACCTGTGAACTGGTGTCCGTCATGCAAGACAGTGCTTGCTAATGAAGATCTGGAGAATGGAAGATGTGAGAGATGTGATAGCGAGATCGAGCAAAAGCCACTCAGACAATGGGTGCTTAGGATTACTGATTATGCTGATAGGATGCTTGAGGATTTGGACAAGCTGAATGACTGGCCTGATGCGATCAAAGAAATGCAAAGAAATTGGATAGGTAAATCAGTTGGCACAAACGTTTCATTTGATATCAAAGATTCGGAACACAAGATTGAGGTTTTCACCACAAGAGTGGATACACTTTTTTCAGGAACATTTTTAATATTTGCACCTGAACATCCTTTTATCAAAGAAATCACCACAAAAGAGCAAAAAGATGCTGTTGAAGAATATTTACAAGAAACAATTAAAAAATCAGATCTAGAAAGAACAGAACTTTTAAAAGAAAAAACAGGTGTCTTTACAGGTGCTTACGCAATCAACCCTGCCAATGGCGAAGAAATACAAATATGGATTTCTGATTTTGTTTTAGCGAATTACGGAACTGGAGCAGTCTTTGCTGATGCTCACGACGAGAGAGACTTCGAAATGGCTAAGAAATTTGATATCCCTCTTGCTGTCTCAATTCGCCCTGAGGACGATAAAGAGTGGGAAAAAGTTAAAAATCTTGAAGTTTGTTATCCCGATGATGGTGTGCTTGTTAATTCAGGAGATTTTGATGGCTTGTCGTCAACTGAAGCTAGAGTGAAAATAACAGAGTGGCTGGAAAGCAACGGCAAGGGAAGTAAGGCTGTCAACTACAAACTTCGAGACTGGGTATTTAGTCGTCAGCGTTACTGGGGTGAACCTATTCCTGTTGTTCACTGTGATAGCTGTGGTGTGGTAGGAGTACCAGAGGAGGAATTACCAGTGGAATTACCTGATGTTGAGAGTTATGAACCTACTGGAACAGGAGAGTCACCACTAGCCACAATTGATGAATGGGTAAATACTAAATGTCCGAAATGCGGAGGTCCAGCTAAGCGTGAGACCAACACCATGCCGCAATGGGCTGGTTCTTGCTGGTATTATCTTAGATACATTGACCCGCACAACGATAACGCACTAGTTGATAAAGACAAGGAGAAGTACTGGTCTCCGATCGATTTTTATGTTGGTGGGGCGGAACATGCCACCAGACATCTGATCTATGCTCGTTTTTGGCATAAATTCTTATACGACATCGGAGTAGTAAGTTATGATGAGCCTTTTACTCGCTTGCAGCATGTGGGATTAGTTATGGCTGAAGATGGTAGGAAAATGAGCAAACGGTGGGGGAATGTGATCAATCCAGATGAGGTTGTAGCATCACACGGTGCTGATTCTATGCGTGTCTATGAAATGTTTATGGGCCCCTTTGCTCAGAGTTGTGCTTGGAGCACTAGTGGTCTTAATGGCGCTAAGAAATTTCTAGAAAAAATTATCAACTTATCAGAAAAGAACTTAACTGACGTAAAGTGTGACGGCAGTGCAAAAAATAATGATCTGCCGGAAGGAATGCTCTATCAGCTCCACAAGACCATTAAAAAAGTAGGGGAGGATATTGAGAAGTTCCACTTTAATACTGGAATTTCTCAAATGATGATCCTAATAAACTTTCTCACAAAGTTCGACACACTTCCGAAAGAAGGAATTGAAGCTCTGCTTAGGCTGCTAGCACCTTTTGCTCCACACTTATCAGAAGAACTTTGGGAAAAGATTGGCAACAAAGAAAGCATCTTCAAGGAATCTTGGCCTGAGTATGATCCTGAATTAATAGTGGAAGATGTAGTTGAAATGGTTGTGCAAGTAAACGGTAAAGTTCGTGACAAGGTGGAGGTTTCATCTGAAATAGCCGATGACGAACTTGAAAAAATAGCTCTAGAAAGAGAAAAGATAAAGAAATATACAAAAGGGAAAGAAATTAGAAAAGTCATAATTGTAAAATCAAAAATTGTAAATATTGTTGTATAAAGTCTATCTACTTATTAAATGTTAAATATAATATCTTATGTCTCAATTCGTAGTTAAAGGCGGTAAAAAATTATCCGGCAAAATCAAAACAAACTCAGCCAAAAACTCTGCAGTAGCTATTCTATGTGCTTCAGCCATGATTAAGGGCGAGACAGTACTTACTGATGTCCCAGTCATAGAAGATGTAAAAAGAATAATTGAAATTCTAACCTCAATCGGTGTCAAAGTTACCTGGAGGGGTAAACACACACTAGTAATTATCAATAATGGAAAGTTAAAACTAAGCAAGCTGGATAAGGAAGCCTTTATCAGAATCCGGTCAGGCCTTCTCCTTGTTGGATCACTGTCAGCCGTAATGAAAAGTTTTTCCTTGCCAAAATCAAGTGGCTGCAAACTCGGGAAAAGAACTGTGAACCCGTACAAGCTAGCCTTTGAACACCTGGGTGTAAAAATAAATGAAACTGCGAATAATTATAAGATAACGAGAGGAAAAACGAAAAACTCTGAGTTCACAATGTACGAAACAGGGGACACTGCTACTGAGAGCACCATCATGGCCTCTGTTCTGGGAACTGGAGTGACCAAGATATACCTAGCCTCATCAAACTACATGACTCAGGACCTCTGTCTCTTCCTCACCAAGGCAGGAGCTCAAATCGAAGGAATAGGCACAAACACTCTAACCATCACCGGGGTCAAAAAACTAAATAGTGTAAAAAATTATCCAATAATGCCTGATCCGATTGAAGCGATGTCATTTATATCTATTGCTATCACTACAAAATCTAAACTAACGGTCACCAATTGTCCTATAGACTTCCTCCGCCTTGAAATGGAAAAGCTCAGGGTAATGGGTCAGAAATTTAGCATCAGTAAGACCTACAAGTCAAAAAATGGACATTTCGACCTAATCGACATAGAAATAATACCTTCAAACCTCAAGGCTCTTCCTGATAAAATCTACGGACGCCCTTTTCCGGGATTAAACATGGACAACTTGCCATTGTTTGTCCCGATCCTAACTCAAGTGAAAGGTCGTACCTTAGTTCATGACTGGGTTTATGAAAACAGAGCTATTTACTACACCGAGCTTAACAACCTCGGAGCAGACGTCATGCTTCATGATCCGCACCGGGTAACTGTTACAGGAATTACTGAATTAAAACCCGCAGAAATCATCTGCCCACCAGCTCTTAGACCATCACTTAACCTGCTAATCTGCATGCTGGCTGCGAAAGGAGAATCAAAACTTCGTAATGCCTATGCTATAGACAGGGGATATCAGAATATAGTTAGAAGGTTAAAAGCTATCGGAGCAGACATTAAAAGGATAAATAAATAACAATTCAAGTTCAATATTAAAATAAGCTGTTTTATAACGGCTTATTTTTTTGTCTAAAATTAGCATAAAATTAGGTTTTATTTCTGTTTTTTTACCTAATATTAGGGATTATTCAATTTTTTCTAGCCAAAATAGGGGAGTATGGTGATTTTTTCTCCTGGCCCTATATTTCATGCCGTATTCAGGTCAAAAACGTCTTAAAACTCAAAATCTTAGCAATTTTTAGGTGTTTTATACAGTATTTACATACTCATCAAGGCTAAAAATAAATAATTTGAAAATCTATTTTTTAAATTTTGAAATTTGACTTAAACGCCAACAAACAAGCTCAAAATCAATTTTATAAATTTTTAATAGTTTAGGCACTATGAGTCGTGATTTTTTCTTCTTTTTAAAAGTTTTCATCCCAAACAGGAATGACAGAATAAAATTTAAGCAAAAAGATGACCCATAGTACCTGTAAGAAAATTAATTTTTTTGATAAAAATAGATTTTATTTATTGTGACAAAAATTTATTAAAATATATGGCATAAGAACCTTTTAAGTGTGTCACAACACAACAAGGGGCAAAAATCTAAATCATTCAGATATATAAATAAATTTATAAAAAACAATACAATACTTCGCTTAATCTACATTATGCGAAGTATTATGTATTATTCCTTTTATAATTAGGCGAATACTTTAACAGAAACTCAATACTAGACCACTATATGACTCAAAGCCTATAACAAATACAACCTTGAACAATTAATACCTTTATGCTAATATGATTTTAAGTCAGAGTGGGACCTCCATGCCCACTCCTCCCCCGGCAGCGTCTTCATCTTCCTTCACAGGCTAGGAAGACGCTGCCTTTTTTTATTCTCAATTTATGATAAAATTAAATCATGAAGAAAAATAAACCTATAACTAAATACCTCGTAGACTTTCTTGACTATCTAGAGATCGAAAAGGGGCTATCTCAAAAAACCCAAGAAAACTATTCGAGATTTCTTACAAAGTTTTTTACATGGCTAAATGACAGCAGTCTCACCTCTCTCCCTCCTACCAAGCTCTCAGACGATCATATCTGGAAATACAGAGTCTTCCTATCTAGACATGTAGATCCGAGAACAAAAAAATCTTTGAAAAAATCCACACAAAACTATTACCTAATAGCCCTCCGAAGTCTTCTTGAGTTTTTTGTCGAGAAAAAGATTTCCTCACTCTCCCCAAGTTCGATAAAGCTAGCCAAGGACAAGTCAGGCAAGGAAGTTAAGTTTCTAAAGCTGGAAGAGCTTGAAAAGTTGCTACTATCCCCTAACACAAAAACTAAAATCGGAAGAAGAGATAGAGCCATACTTGAAACGCTTTTTTCTACAGGCTTACGTGTCGAAGAGTTAATTAACCTGAATCGAGAGCAATTTAAAATAAAAAAGACGACTACAGACCTAGAATTACCCGTGGTTGGCAAAGGAAACAAGGTGAGAACTGTTTATTTCTCTAAGAGAGCAGTTGATGCTTTACGAAGATATCTGGACAAACGAAACGACATGGATGAGGCTCTTTTTGTGAACTACAAGCCTGGAGTAAGCAAGACAAATGAATCTAGAAGGTTAACCACTCGTAGTATTGAGAATATTGTAAAAAAGTACGTTAAAATCGCAGGTCTACCGATAGCAGCTACTCCTCACACCCTCAGGCACTCCTTCGCTACTGATCTACTTGGCCAAGGAGCCGATCTTCGCCTAGTGCAAGAATTCCTGGGTCACAGCAATATCGCAACAACTCAAATATACACTCACGTAACCAACAAGCAACTAAGAGACGTGCATAAGAAATTTCACAGCGGGAAAAACATGAAAGAATAATAATTACCCTTTGGACTTGCATTTTTTCTTAGATATGTTATAAATAAATCATGAAAGGACTTCTAACTCCTTGTCCTTTCTTTAGTGGTGATGTCCCATGATACCTAACCCTCTTTCAGTTCCGGATTAAGGGGCATCACCACAAATTTAATACTTCTAGCGTCCCGCAACAAAAGGGGCGCTTTTTTTTATTTAAGTATTGCAGTTTTTTTTCACATATGCTATAAATAATAACGGATGGATTTTCCGTTTTTCTCCTAGAAACGTGGTGGTGCCTCCTTGAACTCTTCTTGTTAAGTTTGCTTGGGGCAAATTATTCAGTTTGGAGGCATCACCACATCCGCTTAAATTTCAAAGCGCTTTTCAAAAAAAAGAAAAGCGCTCTTTTTTTTGGAACAAAAACTAAAAACAGCCCTAATTAGCCGGGCTGTTTTTTTATAAGAGTAATTTTTATATTTACGGTAAGTAACTCAGTGGATCAACCGGGATACCGTTCAAACGTACTTCGAAGTGGAGATGCGGGCCGGTAGTAAGTCTTCCTGCCCCTGGAGTACCTGGAAGTCCCCCACTGTGCCCAATAACCTGACCCTGAACAACATACTCATCTTCTTTCACAAATATTTTTGACGAATGACCATACACAGTAGAGAGTCCGTCTCCGTGAATAAGCATGATATAGCCATATCCTCCGCCTGCACCATACTTGGTTCTGGCAACATAACCTGAGGCTGCGGCTCTCAAAGGAGTCCCCTGCCCTGCTCTAATATCAACTGCTGGATGTTCAAAAATATGCTTAAATGGATAGTCTGGATCATGGAAATAAGAAGTTATAACATTTTTTGGCACTGGCCAAACAAGTCCGTTGTCATTGAACTCCAACTCTTCACCATTTAGCTTGGCCAGCTTCGCTCTAACCAGCTTTTCCATGCTAGCAATTTCAGCTGCTGCTTCTTCTTGCTCCTTCTTTGATAATGCCAAGAGTCTTTGGTATTCACTTTCTGATTCGCTAACTTGAGTAAGTAATGTGAGCTTATTATCCTTTTCAGCCTCTAGTTTTGATTTTTTCTCAACTAGCTCATCGCGATAATTACTAAGCTCCTGCTTTTGCTCACTCAAATTATCCTGCTTTTTCTCTAGTTGATTTTTTAGGTTTTCCAACTGAGCAAGGCTTTCCTTTATGCCCTCATTTATATCCTCAAGGTACTTAGCCTCACTTAGAAAATCTGCCAAAGAGTTATTCAGAAGAAGTATTTCTAATGCAGTAACATTGTCTTTTTTGTGCATTAACTTAAGAACATTTGCTACATTTTCTTTTTCTCGGGCAATTTCCTTATTCTTGTTTTTTATCTCTAGGTTTATTTTTTGTATTTCTAGCCCAGTCTTAACTACTCTAGTTTCGATTATTTCAATATCCAATTGCGACTTAGCCATTCTATTATCAAGTATAGCTAGCTGAGAATTCAATGTTGATTTTTCACTCTGAGCCTCCTTGATTGAATCGGAATACTTTTCTTGTTGATTCTGGATCTTTTTTATTCTATCCCTGTTATTCTGAATATCATCGTTTATAGTTTTTATCTCTTGGTTAATGATCTCGGTCGAACTTTGGCCAATAGCAAAATCAGAGGTGTTTATGCCTACACCAGTTATTGTTAAAGCAAATACAATTAATATAATAATTTTTTTCATAACTCTATTATAGCATATTTCTCCTTAATGCTCAATTAACATATATCACAATGTCAATTATTCACCTAATCCTATTTTCAAAAAAAATAAAGGCGCCAGAATTGTTTCTAAGCGCCTTTTTATAAGGACATTCTAAATGAAATATTTATGCCTCTTCAAGGCCGATTTCTTTTGCTTTTTTTATAATTTCAGGATCATTGAACGCTACTAACCCGCCGGAAGCATCAACAGGATAATCACCTTCATACAGAAGTGTTCCTTCGCATTTTATGTTCAACCGTTCTGCTAACTCCTCTATTGAAATTTCATCTTCATCAAACCTGAACAGAGCATACATTATACCGCCTCCCTTTTACTTTGCCTCGTTAACAGCGTGCGATATTCTCTCTAGTGTTTCTTTTTTGCCTAAAACTTGAGCGATTTCAAACGGTCCAGGACTTGCCTTTTTACCAGACAAGGCCACTCGCATAGGCCATAAATACTCTCCTATTTTTAATTCATTTGATTTCAGATAGGAAATAATCCCCTCCTCTATTGAGTCATCAGTCCAATTTTCCTCTGGAATTTTGTCCAATAGTACGGATATTTTTTTTAGATTTTCAATTGACTCCTCTAGAGTTATTTTTTTCCAAGGAATTAATTCAAGATCAATATCAATATTGTCAGAAAAAAGAAATTTTGTCAACTCCCCTATTTCTGATAGCTTTTTTAGTCTTTCTTGCTCAACTCTCACCACAGACGTAATGAATTCATCTGATTTTTTGCTATTATTAGATGATGTTTCTAGATTTTCTGCCAAATACGGCCTACATAACCCTACCAGTTCTTCGAGTGGCTTTTGTCTGATCCAATAGCCATTAATAAAATCAAGTTTTTCTACATCAAATACAGCTGGACTTATTCCCATTTCTTTGTAACTAAACTTCTTTATCAAATCTTCCATTGAAAGAATTTCTAGATTTTTTTCATTTAGTTTTTCAGCTTCAGTTTCTTTGCCGTATGGAGACCAACCTAAGAGGGCCGAAAAATTAATCAAAGCTTCTTTTAGATATCCTTTTGCCTTATAATCCTCAACTGCAACATCACCTTGTCTCTTACTAAGCTTTCCGCCTTCCTTGTTTAGAGTCAGTGGCATGTGTACGAATTTTGGCGGCTCCCAGTCAAAAGCTTGGTACAACAAAATATTCTTTGGGAAACTTGGTATCCACTCTTCTCCTCTGATTACGTGCGATATCTCCATGAGGTGGTCATCTACAACCACTGCGAACTGATATGTTGGCATTCCATCTGACTTGATAAGAACCTGATCATCGATTTCCTCAGCCTTAAATAATATTTCTCCACGAAGCTCATCCAACACCTTTACTTCGCCGCTTTCTGGCATTTTTTGCCTTATCACATAGCTCTCCCCTGCCTCGATTCTTTTATCAATCTCCTCCTCGGTTAAGTCTCGACATTTTCGATCATAACGCGGTGGTAGTTTCTTCGCTTGTTGATCTTCGCGCATTTCTGTAAGACGCTCAGGTGTGCAAAAGCAACGATACGCCTTGTCGTTTTTCAAAAGCTCTTCCTTGTGTTTATCATAAATATCTCTTCTCTGGCTCTGAGTGTACGGACCGTGACTACCGATATCAGAGTCTGCCCCCTCGATAGCTCCCGGACCTTCATCAAAGTGGATGCCAATCCAGTCTAGTATCTCAGTAAGAGATTCAACTGCGCCCTCCACTTGTCTTTTCTGGTCTGTGTCCTCAATCCTGAGAATGAGATCACCGTCATTTGACTTGGCTGCCAAAAAAGCAAAAAGGACAGTTCTTAAACTGCCAATATGTAAAAACCCTGTAGGAGAAGGAGCGAAACGAGTTCTAAATTTTTTCATAAAAATATTTAATTTTTCTTTTAATAAGTTAATTTTAAAGCCAAAATAGCTATTTGTCAATAATTGTTCTAAATTTTTCTATAAAATGTTTTATACCATCTTTTCTAATTGGGTGAACTTCGGAGACTAGATTGTCGAGATCAGCCCACTTCCATTGATTATGCTCCCAAGGATTAATCCTAACATCCTTATCCTCCCCCATAAACTCAGCAATATATAAATCTTGCTTCTGCCCCTTGTATCCCCTTCTCTTTACAACCCTGTGTCCCCTGTTTATCGTTCGTCCATTTCTGGTGCCATATTTGTATCTATAAACATTTTTTACAATTCCGCGAGTCTCAAATTTGCCGACCCCAAGCTCTTCTGCTAGTTCTGCTCGACCCGTCCTCTCTACAGACCTTCCATCTCTGCCGCCCTGGGGAAGTTGCCAGTGATCATTGTTTTCATTTCTATTTACAAGCATCACGTGGACCTTCCCAGAAACTCTCTTGTACAACATGCATGCCGCATTTGGTCTATAAAAATACTTGTTCAAAAAAGTATATTTAAAAAATTTTATAGGAAAAACAAATACAGCGTTGAATATTCTACGAGCTCTTTTGGTTGGCTGGATCAAGAGTCTCCATAGCCACTCCATACCAATAAGGCGAAAAACCTTTGGAGCTCGAGTAGTTCTGCCGGTAAGAAAATCAAAAGAGCCACCAACCCCAATTGCCAATTTCAACTTAGGCAATCTTTTGCACGTATAGAAAATAACTTTTTCCTGTAAGGGCGCGCCAAGTGTGCAAAATAAAATATCAGCTCTTTCGAGTTTCCTGTTTTCGCCCTCGCTGAGGTGCTGCATCGTCCACCTTGATGAGCTTGCCAAGCTGGCAATGTCTGTATCCACAACATCGAATTTCAAATTTTCATATTTCTTATTAAGTGCCTTTCTGATATCTGACTTAGACGATAAACCATCAGCTCTATTTATAATACACACTTGCAACTTTCTCTTTTCTGCCAAGGTTAATAGTTTCTCTGTCAGGTCTGCCCCAGGGTATATCTTTATATTTTTTCCAAGAAAAAAACCGGCCAATTTCAGACCGACTCCATCGGCAATGCTTAAATCAGAACTATTTAAAATATAATACATCTCCTCATCTGATTCTGCAGTTAGAATAATCTCAGGATTAGGGGTTGTGCAAAATTTAGGTTCATTTCCATCCAAAAAAAGCCTTATTTTTTTCAGAATAACACCCTCCTTTAGATTATCTATTTTAACACCGAGTATATTTACTTCTCTCATATTTATGTTATTATATTACCATAAATTTACTATAAAATAAATATTATGCAAGAGGCAAAATATTATAACAAACTAAACGATAACGACGTGCAATGTCTTCTTTGTAGTCATTTTTGCACAATAAGAAAAAATGAGGTTGGCTTTTGTCGTGCCAGGATAAATAAATCAGGAAAGCTTTATTCTTCTGTCTATGGATATCCAATCGCCCTAAACATTGACCCGATCGAAAAAAAGCCATTATTTCACTTTTTACCAGGGACTAACACCTATTCTTTGGGCACTCTTGGTTGTAATTTTCGATGCAAGAATTGCCAAAACTGGGATATAAGCCAAAAAGAAAATATCGAACTTACTACAAAAAACATTCCATTTATGTCCCCCGAGAGGATAATTAGTGAAGCACTGGCAAATGATTGTGAATCTATCTCTTACACTTACAACGAGCCAACTATTTTTACTGAGTATGCTTTGGACATCATGAAGCTGGCGCATGAAAATGAAATAAAAAACGTGTGGGTATCCAATGGATTTATGAGCGACAAGTGCCTAGAGGCAGTCCTTCCCTATCTGGACGCTATAAATATAGACCTGAAATCTATGGATGATGATTTTTACAAAGATAATTGTGGAGCCAGACTAGAGCCTGTTTTAAATAATCTCAAGACAATAAAAAGAGAGCAGATTCATCTGGAAGTTACCACTCTGATAATACCGACATTGTCCGACGGTCTAAACATGCTAGCCAAAATCGCTGAATTCATATCATCAGAACTTGACTCAGAAACCCCCTGGCACATCTCAAAATTCTCCCCTCAAATTTCGTGGAAACTTGAAAACCTACATGAAACAAGTGAAAGTATTATTCACTCAGCTTACAATCTCGGCAAAGAAGCGGGTTTAAAGTATGTCTATGTGGGCAATATCCCTGGAGATCAAAAAGAAAATACATACTGCCCCTCTTGTAATGAACTAGCCATCCAACGTATGGGATATAACATAAAAAGACTGGACAACAAAGGCTACTGCCCGCAATGTGGAAATTGTTTGGATATTATTGAATAAATTAATTTCAATTTTTGTCTCTGTCTTGACTTTTGCAGGCAATTACGTTATAAAACATTTACCACTAATGTGTATAAAATCATTAAACATCATAGGAGGCAATAATGAAGGCTTCATATATAAAACTACTTATAGTTGTCTCGATTGCTTTTTTATTTGGAGTTTTGATGGTTTATAATGGACATGATTTTTGGGGATATATGATTTCTTTTTGTATAGTCATTTTAGGCATTAGTCGACATTCTAAAAGATGTGTCAGCTGTCAATCATGGCAAACATACACAAAAAGCATTGCAAAATATAAAGACGGTGCGCCCAATAGAATAAGAAAATGTGATGCGTGTTCCCACACTTCCCCATTGTACAAAAAAGCATAACTCCTTCTCAAGAAGAAGCTAGCTGCCAATCTTTGATTGGCAGCTTTTTTTAAAATCACCTTGAGAAAATTGCAAAAAAATAAAAACTAACATATAATACTATCACGTTCTTTTGTTTTTCTAAGAAATAATTCAAATAAGAAATAATTCAGAGGAGGAAAAGATGAAAAGAGTTTTGTTGGTATTTTTTATGACTGCATTTCTAGCTGTAAATACAGCTAGTGCTGACCTGATTGATCTAGGTGATGGCATGATTCATGACACTGGCCTCGGGCTCATGTGGCTTGATATGGAGCATGATGCTATGACATGGTCTGATGCTATGACATATGTGGAAACTCTCGGACATGGTGGTTATTCAGATTGGCGACTCCCTAGTATTAGTGAGTCTGTCCAATCAGGATTTTTCCCCGACAACGGAGAGTTGAGTGACCTATACTACTCAAGCCTCGGGAACATCGGGGTGTACCAAGATGGAGCATTTCAAGAGGATGGCGGACTAATAAACATAGATCCGTTTCAAAATCTAGATGAAGATCTCTATTGGTACAGCGATGTAGCACCAAATAACACAGCTTGGGCCTTCGGCATGACAGATGGGAGGCAGAGCGTTGTTGATGTAGAAGAAGAGTACCTAATACTCGCTGTCCGAAGCACATCAGCTGTTCCAGAGCCAGTCTCTGTAATTCTAATTTCTGCTGGCATATGTGGGATTGTCCCTTTTAGAAAAAAAAGTTAAGAGACAAAAACTCTCAAACAAAAAGCCGCGTGAATTTTTATTCGCGCGGCTTATTTATTTATCTAAACAACTTTATATTTTTATTCTAACCAAAGAGATATCTAAGCGTTATATCAATAAAATTCTCTCCTTTTTTATCAGGGAATTTTTCAAGAAGCTGCTCCTTCACCTCCTCTTTGCTGGCACCAGACTCCAGGATAGACTCAAGGACTTCCAAGTATTCGATATCTTCTTTAAAAACTCCGGGGTTAGTATTTGGGCCATGTCCTGTCAGGATGGTTTTGTACTCCCCTGCTTCTTTTTTGTTAAAGCCTTCAAGCAACTTTGCCCAGTTTTTATTTCCATCTCTATTTGGGGCAACCAAATGCGTATCATGGTAAAACAAATCCTGGCCGATGAATACTCCATATTCTGGGATTTTTATAGCCAATGAGTGAGGAGCTTCCTGGTCAGCATATTCCTCTATAACGATATTTAAACCATCCAAATCTTGACTTCCAAGCACTACATCATCACGAACAGCAATAACACTATCAGGAATTATTTCACCCAACACCGGCTTCAATCCATCAATATATGTTTGCCCCATTTTAGATAAGTCAGACGCAATCTTTTTTGAGGTTACAACAGGTATCTCCTCAAAAACTTCAGCGCCAAACCAGTGATCAGGATGAGCGTGACTAAGAATTATTTTCTCAAGTGGCTTATTAAGATTCTCAATATAATCTTTTAGCTCCTGTGCAGCGTTAAAGTTGAACTGAGCGTCTACCAGTATTAGTCTTTTCGGTGTTTCTATAATGTGTGAATTCGATATATCAAAAAATGAATGAACTTTATGATCTCCTATCGTTATAAATGAAATTTTTTCACTTACCTTTTGAGGCGTGATTTCTTTAATAATTTGTGTTTCTTTTTGTGTTTCATTTTCTGTTTGTTTTTTTGTGATTGAACTAATTGAGCATCCTGTTGCGAATATAACCACCAACAAAAGACTCAAAAAAAGTAATTTTTTACTACTAAACTTTCTCATAATTTTTTCTTTTAATAATTAATAAATTGTATTCAAGTAACAACTCTTGCAATAATTATAATCTCATGCTATACTATAGTCAAGTACCTACCTAAAGGTAAGTAAATTTTAAACACATGACTAAAACAATTCGAGTCAAAGGTTGCCCCATTAGAAAGTCCCTAAAAATCATTGGTGGAAAATGGGCCTTAATAATCCTGTTTTCTCTTCAAAAAGCGAAAAGATACGGAGAACTAAAAAAAGAAATTCCAGATATTAGTGAAAAAATGCTAATCCAAACACTTCGACTTTTGGAAGACAATAAGTTTATTCAAAGAAAAGACTACAAAAAAATCCCACCAAAGGTGGAATATTCATTATTAAAAAACGGAAAGGACTCACTCAAGGTTGTGGATGCATTGATCGGTATCGGACTTGGAATGAAATAGACTTCTGCCACATTGACAACTTTTAAATGAATTGTTATTGTTTACTTATTATTGTACATTTTAGTTTGCTGTTGAAGAGTTATTTGTATAAAACTACTGCGGGGTAGCTTTGAAAAAACTTTGTCCATTTGCTTCTTTTTTAACTCCTCTCAAAATGAGTGATACTCCTTTACTCCTTGGGACTTGCTCATAACCAACCCAACCACTTTGAGCTCTTCAACAGCAATTAACCACAACCCAAAAACCGAAACGTAAAATTACGATTCGGTTTTTATTTTTTTACTAGATTGTTCTTTTATTTTGCAGAACCAATTTATCTACGTAGACATCTATTTTGAGTCCAGCTAGATATTATTATTTTGCAACCCTGGTGGTGTGGGATCATTTTCCTTTATTCTTTTCCTGCAGACTCTCTCAACCTCCTGCACATTTGGAATTCCTGTGATATAAATAACATCAGGCACATACCTGCTTGGTGAATTTTTCGTCCTAATCATTCTGCCTGTCCTCATTTGAAGCGCGATACTCCCCCACTCCATGTCGCCACTCACTTCTATATTCCCAGAAAATTGCTCCCAATCCATTGATTTTATTTTTCCGTTTTGAAAATGTATCAGCCTATTCGAAGTACCCACAAAATAGCCGCCACTCCTAAATGCAGAATAAAAACCTGCAAATATCAAAACAATTCCAATAAGTAAAAATAAAGCGATTATCCCACCTGGCACCAAGATTGGCTCTAGATTCTCAAGACTTGCAGTCGCAGGCAAGCCATTTGACTCAAATCGAACTTCTTCTCCACGAAATAATGGAACAAGAAGCACGAAAACAAAAACACTAGTAAATGAAGTCCACAAAAGACCAAAAATAATCATACCCAATGATTGTTTCAACGGTTGCGCGCGCTTTGCCTTTACAGCAAAGTCTCTTCTTTCGGAACCAATAGCTGAATAAAGGTCCGGTGGCAAGTTAAAATAAGACATATTTTTATGTTAAACTTATTAATCAATTATAAATTTAAAACCTTCGAAGACGAAAATTATTCCTTTTTTAATTATAACAAAATTAATAAAATATAAAAATATAATTGTCATAAACTCTTGACTTGCAATCAAATTAATGATTTACTATTATATCACATATAATTAGTCATAATAATCCAAAAAGGAGGCGGTTATGATAGCAGTGGATAATAAATTTAGCGACGCGGTTAAAGCGTATCGGGAAGCAATCAATAAATCTTTTTTTCAATGCCATGGAGACGATATCGATTTTAAGCCATTTTTGAAAAAAATCAAACACCTGTATCGTAAGGCCCCAACAGCAACCAGGGCAAGTCTACTGTACTTCTCCCTGAAAACAATGAGCAAAAGAACTTGCAATCAACGACTCACTGACCATACTCGGCACTTGGGCCTTGAGCTCACAGAAGAGCTTGAAAAAACTGAATGAGCAACATTAAAAAAGCAATAGTGGCGACTCTCTTGAGAGTTCGCCACTTTTTTTATTTTAAAAAGTCTACTGAATTAAGAAATATTTAATTTTTATAAGAGATAATAAGTACATAAAAGATATACACATAGCTAAAAAACTGATCAAGAAGAGGCTGAAAAGGACTTAAACAACCCAATTACTTTCCACTTCCCCGCCCTTGACAGTTGTTACTTGGTGTTGTATATTTAAATTAGCACTCTCACTCATTGAGTGCTAATAAAATAAATAATTATTCACAAAATACACAAACAAATTTCACCTAATTTTCGAACTTTGATTTTTGCATTTTGAATTAAAATAAATGTTTAATAAATTTACAAATAAATCACAAGAAGCGATTATTAACGCGCAGATGATAGCTCAGGAAGCAGGCCAAAAGCAGATAGACAGTCTGCATATTCTTGCCGCCCTACTCACCCAGAGTGAGAGCATGGTAAAGGCTATTTTGGACAAACTTAATGTCTCAGTAGAAACAATAGAAAAAGATGTTTACACCAAGATTGGATCACACCCTCATGTAGCCAGTGCTGGAGATGTGGCCACAGTTCAAGGCACAGCAGAAGTTGCCACTATTCTGGAAAGGGCCAAAAAGGAAGCTGACAAAATGGGAGATGAGTTTATCTCTACCGAACATTTGTTTCTTGGGCTAATTAAAACCAAGTCAGATGCCCAAACTATACTACTTAACTACAAGGTTGAATATGACATAGTTTTAAAAATACTGAAGGATCTACGCGGCACTCAAACAGTAGACAATCCAGATCCAGAAACAAAGTATAAAGTTCTGGAGAAATACGCCGTCAATTTAACCGAAAGAGCCCGAAAGAAAAAGCTCGACCCCGTAATTGGCCGAGATAGCGAAATCAGAAGAATAATGCAAGTTCTTTCCAGGAGGACTAAAAACAACCCAGTTCTCATCGGTGAGGCTGGTACTGGAAAAACTGCAATCATCGAGGGACTAGCTCAGAGAATAGTTAGCGGTGATGTTCCGGAAACACTAAAAAACAAAGAACTGATCAGTCTGGATCTAGGAGCCATGGTTGCCGGAGCTAAATTTCGAGGAGAGTTCGAAGACAGACTGAAGGCAGTCATCCGAGAAATACACGCTCAACGTGGAAAGATAATCCTATTTATAGACGAACTTCACACCCTAGTCGGAGCAGGTGCTTCTGAGGGGTCAATGGATGCCTCAAACATGCTTAAACCAGCTCTGGCACGAGGCGAGCTTCGTGCAGTTGGCGCTACGACTACAAAAGAATACCAAAGACACATAGAAAAAGACGCTGCTCTTGAAAGAAGGTTTCAGCCAATTACTGTTGCCGAGCCAACTATTGAAGATACTATAGCAATACTCAGAGGTATAAAAGAAAAATACGAAGTACATCACGGAGTTAGAATCACTGATGATGCATTAATATCGGCTGCAAAACTATCTTCTAGATATATAACAGACAGATTTTTACCAGACAAAGCTGTTGATCTTATAGATGAAGCAACTAGTGCTCTCAGAATGGAGATAGACTCCATGCCGGAAAATCTAGACAAGCTGAAACGCGAAATAAAACGCTTGGAAATTGAAAAAGCCGGAATAGGGAAAGAAAAAAATAAAAAAGTCGCCGGCAAGTTGAGAAATTTGAATAAAATATTAGAACAACTAAAGGAAGAGGCAAACCAGATTGAAGTCCACTGGAATAATGAAAAAAATATTATTGCCAAAATAAGCAAAAGCCAGAAAGAAATCGATGAGCAAAAAGCAAAATCTGAAATTATTGAACGCAAAGGCGATGATCTAACAAAGGTTGCTGAAATAAAATACTCCATCATCCCAAAACTGGAAAAAGATGTAAAATCATTTGAAAAAGAATTACAAGACATCCAAAAGAAGGGTCAGAGAATATTAAAAGAAGAAATTGACGAAGAGGATATTGCCAAGGTTATCTCCCGCTGGACTGGTATTCCGGTATCTAAAATGCTTGAGTCTGAAATCCAAAAATTAGCTCATGCTGAGAAAGAACTGAGCAAAAGAGTTAAGGGGCAAGATATTGCTATAAAAGCCGTCTCAAACGCAATTAGGCGCTCTAGGGCAGGCATCAGCGAAGAGCAAAAGCCAATCGGATCATTCTTGTTCGTCGGACCTACTGGTGTTGGTAAGACTGAACTTGCTAAGGCTCTATCTGAATTTATGTTTAATGATGAAAATTCTATGATCAGGCTGGACATGAGTGAGTACATGGAAAAACATTCAGTATCCAAGATTATCGGTTCTCCCCCAGGCTATGTCGGCCATGAAGAAGGAGGCAGACTAACTGACCTTGTGAGGAGAAGACCATATAGCGTCATTCTATTTGATGAAATAGAAAAAGCCCACCCGGAAGTATTTAACATACTACTTCAAATCCTAGATGATGGGATCCTAACAGACTCCAAGGGACGCAAAGCAAATTTCAAGAATACCATAATAGTGATGACATCAAATCTGGGCAATGAGGTAATCAAGCAATATTCAATCGGATTCTCTGATGGAAGCGATGAAACAAAGTCAATCAATATGCGTGATGATGAAATGAAAGACAAGATTGACACCATACTAAAAGATAATTTCAAATTAGAATTCCTAAACAGAATTGATGAAACAGTAATCTTTAAGAGTCTAAACAAGCAAACCCTACTCAAGATCGTAGATCTAGAACTGTCAAAAGTTGAAAAACGCTTGGCTGACAAAAATATAAAACTAAAAATTGCTGCCAAGACCAAGAAGATGCTTTCAGAAAAAGGATTTGATATTACCTTTGGTGCCAGACCGCTAAAGAGAATTATTCAGAGCTTAATTCTGGATGAATTAGCACTTGAAATAATAGAAGGAAAGATAAAAGAAGGAGATATGGTAACGATTGACATTGGAGCAAAAGACACGGTGAAGGTAAATGTAAAATAACACCATTATAAACAAAAAACTCAGTCAATTAGGACTGAGTTTTTTGTTTGATTGGGGCAGAAATTTTTATTTTTTTTACGATTGTTTCGCTCTTAAATTACTTGCAACCAAGACAAATCTTTGCTATACTAAATACATAATCAACAAAAAATGTTGGTTGATTTTTATTTAATATTAGATTATATCATATTATGGCTAAAGCTAAAGAAGTAAAAAATAAGAAAAAAGGACAGGAATATGGCGCAGATGCGATCACAGTTCTAGAGGGACTTGATCCAGTTAGAAAAAGACCTGGAATGTACATTGGGTCTACGTCCTCTACTGGTCTGCATCATTTAATTTGGGAGGTTGTTGATAATGGATTTGACGAAGCTATGGCAGGTCACGCTGACGAAATCACCATTACCCTACTTGACGATGGCATGTGCCAAGTTACAGACAACGGACGTGGTATTCCAGTTGGAAAACATAAAGTGACTGGCGTTTCTGCACTGGAAACTGTAATGACAACTCTACACGCCGGTGGTAAATTTGGCGGCGAAGAAAGCGGATACAAAGCCTCTGGTGGTCTCCATGGAGTTGGTGTTTCTGTTGTAAACGCTCTGAGTACTTATACAAAGGCTGAGATACACAGAGATGGAAAAATATGGGTTCAGGAATATAAGATTGGTAAGCCAAAAGCTAAGGTAAAATCAATTGGAACCACCAAAAAAGTAGGAACAACCATCACCTTCAAACCTGACCCAACTATATTTTCTGAAACAGAATTTGACTGGGGTAAAATTCTAGACCACCAAAGACAACAAACCTACCTAACCAAGAACATTACAGTAAAAATATTCGACAAAAGATCTGACCACAGAGAAAAAGCATATATGTTTTATTTTGAAGGTGGCATCAAGTCTTATGTAAAAGTTCTAAATAAGAACAAAACTGTAAAAAACAATACCGTATTTTATATTGATAAAAAGATTGAGGACTCAAATGTGGAGATTGCTCTTCAATACAACGACGAGTTCAATGAAAATGTACTCCCCTTTGCAAACAATATCTACAATCCAGAAGGCGGAACTCATCTAGCAGGATTTCGAAGTGCTCTTACTAGAACTTTGAATTCATACGCTAGAAGTAAGAAGCTCTTAAAAGAAAAAGAGGAAAATCTAACCGGTGATGATGTTCGAGAAGGTCTAACCGCGATTATCAGTGTGAAACTAATCGATCCTCAGTTCGAAGGTCAGACCAAGGGAAAGTTAGGGAATGCTGAAATGAAGGGATATGTAGAGCAGATTTTTGCAGAATCGTTCATGAATTTCTTAGAGGAACACCCAAAAGAAGCAGAAGCTATAATCGGCAAATGTATTCTATCATCTAGAGCCAGGCTTGCAGCGAAAACAGCGCGTGCGACCATACTCAGAAAAGGCGCCCTTGATGGCATGACACTCCCAGGAAAACTCTCAGACTGCTCATCCAGAAAGGCAGAAGAGTGTGAATTATACATAGTGGAGGGAGACTCTGCTGGCGGATCAGCCAAACAAGGTCGCGATAGAAAATTCCAAGCCATCTTGCCGCTCAGAGGTAAGATCCTGAACGTTGAGAGGGCTAGACTAGACAAGATGCTTGCTAACAATGAAATCAAGAACCTGGTTATTGCTCTCGGCACGAATATTGATGATCAGCTTGATCTTGAAAAGCTAAGGTACCATAGAGTCATCATCATGACAGATGCTGATGTAGATGGAGCTCATATCCGCACTCTACTCCTTACGCTATTTTTCCGACACTTTACGCCTCTGGTTACTCATGGCCATCTCTATGTAGCTCAACCACCCCTATACCAAATCAAAAAAGGCGCCAAATCAGTATACGCCTATACTGAAGAAGAGAAATTAAAAATCATTGAAGAAATGGGCGGAGGCTCTGTTGAGGAAGTAGAAGAAAGTGACGAAGGAGACACAGAAGAAGAATCAGCTGAAGAAGAGGCACAAAACAAGAAAAAGGCATCAACCAAAATCAACATCCAAAGATACAAGGGTCTGGGTGAAATGAATCCAGAGCAACTCTGGGAAACCACAATGGACCCTGAAAAACGTGTCATGAGTCAGGTCACAGTAGAAGACGCTGCCAGAGCTGATGAAATATTTGACATGCTTATGGGAGGAGACGTTGCTCCACGTAAAAAGTTCATCCAAACCCACGCCAGAAAAGTTACAAATCTTGATGTGTAAACAATAGTTTATAAAGTCTACATAGTCGAAAGTCTATAATCCCGTCATCCGACAGGACAAGAGTCGATAAAAAAACATTAAAAAAAGAGGACCAAGTCCTCTTTTTTTTAATTCATAAATCCTAAATCATAATTCCTAAATCCATTTCACAGACTAAGCTCAGCATACCCTATCGCACCCTTTTTCGTTATCTTGAATCCTCTTCTCTTAAATATCCCAACAACCGGATTTTTATGTGCCAGGAATTTTGCTGATAGTTTTTCTAGATTTCTGTCTCTGGCAATTTCTAGAATTTTATCTATCAAGTGACTTCCAATCCCCTGCCTCTGCCATTTATTATGAACCACAAAGGAGAACTCTGCAGTGTTGGTCCCCGGATCTTCGACAAGCCTAGCTAGTCCTGACATTTTCTTAGTGCCCTTACCTGAGCCCACCTCTGCAACCATGACTATTTCCCTATCATAGTCAACCTGAGAATATCGCTCCAGCATTTCCTGGGTGATGTTTTTTATTTTATCAAAAAATATATGTTCCTTGGTTCCAGCTGAAATTGTTTCAAACATCTCATTCTCCATTTCCTCGTCTTCAGGTCTAATTGGCCTGACCACACTTCGCTTGCCATCTTTCATTTTGAATTCTGATATATACTGCTTTGGATATGGAGATATCATGAGATGGGAATACGGTTTAATGTCCTTTTTGGCCACCTTTCTATCTAGAATAACCTTAGCGTCTAGGACAATCCCACCGCTTTCGTCTACTGAAAAAGGATTTATATCAATCTCTTCAATTTCAGGAAAGTCTGAAATTAAATAAGCAAATTTATAAAGTAAAAACTGAATAGACTGAATATCAACCCCGGGAATATTTCTATAGCCCTGGAGGAGTTTATTTATCTTGGTTCCCTCTATCATTCTCATAGCCAATGACATATTAAGAGGCGGCAAGCCAATGCGAATATCCTTAAATACTTCTACAGCGACACCACCCATACCAAACACTATTACCGGGCCAAAAATCGGATCTTTTTTAGCACCTATCAAAAGCTCATACCTTTTTTCTATCATGGCCTCGATAAACACTCCATCAATCCTGGCCTGAGGGTAGTGTGCTCTGGCTTTATTCATAATGTCGTCGAAGTTTTTCTCGGCCTCGATCTTTGACTCCACATTGAGTCGCACCCCTCCAATATCTGTCTTGTGGAGTATGTCTGGTGAGAGAATCTTCATGGCAACCGGGAAGCCAACCTTATGAGCCAAATCTCTGGCCTCATTTGCTGTTCTGGCAACTGCATTCTTCACCACTGGTATTTCATAGTTTGATAGCAGCTTTTTGGATTCTACTTCATTTAGCGCGAATCGACCGCTCTTGATCGCATCCTGAATTAGCTTCTTGTTTGATTCTGTATCAGGAGAAAAAGCGTGCGGAATAGTGGCGGGCGTTTCATGGAGAAGATTCAGATTTCTAGTATACTTATAAATATAAATAAAAGATTTAATTGCATCTTCCGGCGATCTATAGACCGGCACATTTCCAGCCTCAAGCACTTCCCTGCCCTTCTGGACAGATTTTCCTCCCATCCAGCTGGCGATTATCGTTTTACTAGTTTTTTTGCTAACATCCACAACTGCCCTGGCCACCTCTGTGGGGTTGGTCATCTGCTGAGGAGTTAGAATTACCAGTATCGCGTCATTATTATCATCATTAATCAAAACTTGAAGAGACTGGGCAAAGCGATCTGGTCCAGCATCTCCCAAAATATCAATTGGATTATTGTGACTCCATGAGGCAGGCAATATCTTGTTTAGTTTATTTTCAACTTTTTTGTTCAATGCTGCCAATCGTCCTCCAGAATATATGAGAGCATCAGTTGCTATAACTCCAGGGCCACCAGCGTTAGTGAGCACTGCTAGTTTATTTCCCTTTGGCCTTTTCTGCATGGACAATGTTTTAGCAGCATGAAAAAGACCTACTGCGGTGTCCACTCGGATCACACCAGACCTCTTGAAGGCAGCGTCAAAGACATCATCATTTCCAGCCAGACTACCCGTGTGAGACCTGGTAGCTTTGGCCCCCTCTTCACTTCGGCCAGATTTCAGAACTACAATCGGCTTAGTCTTGGAAAAAGCACGAGCAGCACTTATAAATCTCCTAGCATCTTTCAAGGTTTCCATATAGATCAGAATACTGGAAGTATTTGGATCTTTCCCAAAATAATCAATCAAGTCATGAAAGCTAATATCAGACATCTCACCGATTGAAACAAAATTGCTAAAACCTACGTTGTTTTTGTTGGCCCAATCCAAAATAGATGTACACAAGGCTCCACTCTGGGAAATAAAAGCAATACTCCCCTTCTTGGCTGTACTGCCGGCAAAGCTGGCGTTTAGTCCTATGGCAGGCCTGATAAAGCCCAGACAATTCGGCCCCAGAATCCGCATGCCATACTTCTTGGCTAGTTCATTAATTTTCCTGCTCAATGCTTCACCATTTTTTCCAGTCTCAGAAAAGCCAGACGAAATAATTACAACACCTTTTACTCCTGCTTCACCACACTCCTTAACAATGGCCGGAACGGTTTTGGCAGGAGTGGCTACAATAGCCAGATCCTGCTTTTCTGGAATATCAGAAACCCTTTTATATGCTTTTACGCCTTGAACTTTATTTCTCTTGATGTTTACGGGAGTTACCGCTCCCTTGAAATTGCTTTGCTTAGTCAGATTCTCAAACAAAGCAAAACCAACCGACCCCTTCTTGCCACTTGCGCCAATTACAGCAATTGATTTTGGATTGAATATTTTATTCAAAGACATAAAACTTGATCTTGTGTGATTAAATTAATAGTAAATCACTCCTATTTCTTAAACTTTTTCCCGTACACACAGGATGACAAAAACTTAGAGTCAGCTGGAGGAATATCACACAATTCATAATCATCATTCTCAATTTGTTTATAATTATAATTTTCAAAATCTGTTATCCCCATCAACTTACAATAGCTAAACTCTTCAAGATCTTTTAAGCTCACAGGATACTCGCCCTTTTCAGCTTTGTACATTTCGATGCATGTTTGCATGCTCTGCTCCTTAGAGCTAAACATTTTTTCGCTTGCCCTCTCTCGTGCGTTATTCAAACTAACAATTGCCATTGTTGGTAATATCAATATAAAGACAAGTAATATTAAAACAACAATCCAAGACCCAGCACCTTTTTTATTCTCAATTTTTGATTCGCCTTTAATGTTTCTCAAGTCCCAATAGATAAAGCAAGAATAAATAACCATTAACGGACCGATTACAATTGAGGCGATTTGAACAACAAAGGCAAAAAGATTTCCAGCGACACTGTTCTCCCCCAAAAGAGTTTGGATTATTATCACCAGTGCATAATAAGTACCAAATATAGCCAAGAATCTGCCAACCACTGCCCACCAGTATCCCTTAACTAACTCTTTACTTCTTTTTAGAGCTTTAGTGCTGGTAAATCCTTCATATAGATAAGTCCAAATTGCTAGAGAGTAATAAACCGCGGCTATAATTCCGGGAATGATAAATAAGAACCCCCAAAGCATAACAAAAACACCTGCCATAATATTTACAACAAAGACTCCAATCGCAACCTTTTTACTCTTTTTAAAAGCTTCTTTAAAAGTAGGGTTATTGTCAGATTCCATTGTCAAAATATAAACACCTGCCTTGGCTATAACCCCTAAATAGATAATCCCCAATACCGCAATAAGTCCCAAGAGGCCTAAAATTAATTTTAATGCTACACCAGCTCCACTGCCTAATCCCCCCAGAAGGCCCAGGGCACCAAACAGTAGCAGAACAACAAACAAGGCAGCCACTCCAACAAGCGGAAGCAATACCATGCCGATCATTTTCCAAAAATTTTTCTTATAGAGTGTGATTGACTTATTCCAAAGCACAGAAATAGAGCTTAACATCTTCTTTTCTGTTATGCCTTGGCCGGCTTCTGCTGGCTGACTTGATGGCTTCTCTTCGGAAACATGCCCTCCTTGATTCTGGTCAGAATCATTTTGAAAATTTTCTTCACTCATAGCTTATACTAGCAGCCTGAAATAACTCTATTTTGTTTTTTATTAAAATAATCTCAAACAAAAACAAAGAAAAAATAAAACTGCGAATATTAATTTTAAAAATTTAATATATTAACGATAATTATTTAATTTTGGCCAAAAGGCGTAAACCTTTCAGTATTTATTATATCAAAAAAGTCAAAATTCACCAATTATTGATTGTTTCTCCCAACACTTGACATCCCATCTTTTGTAGTGTATTATATAAATATACATTTAATAACTGCCGAAAAAGGGCAGTTTTTAATTACAATAATTTAGCTAAAATTAGCAATTTATGAGCAAAATAATAAACTACATAAAAGGCTCTGTGGTTGAGATGAAAAAAGTTACATGGCCTACACAAAATGAAGCAAAAAATTACACATTTCTAGTAATAGGAATCAGTATTTTTGTGGCAATATTTTTAGGCGCATTGGATTATATATTCAATTGGGGCTTTGAGCAAATCATTAAATAAAAATTCAGATGTTAGTTGTCGGTTTCAGCTCAGACTTTTCTAGAAGCGAAAATCACGCTTCTGTCTGCAAACCAATAACTAGAATTAGTTAAATGGCAAAACAAACTTTAAACCAAGGACGTCGATGGTACGTTCTACACACTTACTCAGGATACGAAGAAAACGTTGCGCAAAATTTGCGTCAAAGGATTGAATCAATGGACATGGAAGATAAGATTTTTGAAATTTTGATACCTACTGAAAAAAAGATAAAAATTAAAAATGGAAAAAGAAAAGTTGTGGAAGAGAAAATTTTTCCAGGCTATGTAATGGTAGAAATGGTTGTAAACGATGCGTCTTGGTACGTGGTTAGAAACACACCAAACGTAACAGGATTTATCGGAACAGGAACAATTCCAACTCCGATTGATGAAAAGGAAATAAAGAGTCTCAAGAAAAGAATGGGCGTGGAAGATCCTAAATTCAAAATCGACATTTCAGTTGGATCCCCTGTCAAGATCGTTGACGGACCATTTAAGAATCTAGAAGGAAAAATCACCAACATTGATGAAGCCAAAGGAAAAGTAAAAGTAATGGTATCAATGTTCGGTCGTGAAACACCGGTTGAGCTAGACTTTTTACAAATTAAGAAAATATAAATAATAGTCACTAGTCTATAAAGCCCATAAAGTCACCTGCCTGTCGACAAGTGGGAAAGTAAGCGAAGTCAGAAGAATGGTATATTTGAGATAAATATCAATTGTGATTTAACACAAAAAAAAGGAGAATCCAAATGTCTTCCAAGAAAACTTTTGCAGATAAACATGGACTAAAGGACAAGGGCAGACCTGTTAGAATAAGCAAAGAGTTGAGCGAAGAAGTCGATGAACTAAACAAACAAGCAGAGAGAGTAATTGAAGCAGGAGAATTCTACGCTAAAACCGAAAAAAGAAGATTTGGACAAGACTAAAAAAAGAGGCAACATGCTTGCCTCAATCAAAAAAATATTTAATTATATAAATCAATTTTAAACATGCTTCTATTTTTTAAATTATTTATTTAAAAATTGTTTGAAAATTGAAAATTCTAAATTGAAATATATGGCAAAAAAAGTACAAACAGTTATAAAATTACAAATACCAGCAGGACAAGCAAACCCGGCTCCTCCAGTGGGCCCAGCTCTTGGACAACATGGATTGAACATCCAGGAGTTTTGTACTGCTTTCAATGATAAAACAAAGGATAAAATGGGAGATATCGTTCCGACCGAGATTACAGTTTACGAGGACAGATCATTTGATTTTATCACCAAGACTCCCCCTGCTTCAGCTCTAATTAAAAAAGTTTTGAAGCTAAAGAAGGGGTCAGACAATCCACTAACAAACAAGGTGGCAACAATTACTGAGGATCAGTTGAGAGAAATCGCAGAGATCAAGCTACCTGACCTTAATACCAACGATGTTGAACAAGCAAAGAAGATTATAGCCGGATCAGCTAGGCAAATGGGGGTGGAGGTTAAATAGCCCAAAAAAAACAACTCGCAATCAAGCCGAATAAGGAGGATGAAAAATGCAACATATCTTAAAAAAGATTAATCATTTTTTTGTAAGGGATAATCGCAGTTTATTATATTATAAATATAATAGTATCATCGGCTTCATTATATCACTTGTATTTATGTTTTTTGGAATATTTTTCTCTGTAGACACAAATATGGAAAGACCTGCTAGAGCGACGCTTATCTTACTAACAGCTTTTATGGGTCTAATTAGCCTTTTAATAGGTATTTCTCATGGAAAGATGTTCTTTATCAAAAAAAATGGACCAAAAAAGAATTTTTTCTGAAAAGGAAAAACAAGGGAGAAACCTCTCCCTTTTGTAAAAAAAATTAAATAATATAATTATTAAATAATTTGTGGAAGATGTTATTAGTCGAAAGTCTATAAAGTCTATAAAAGTCGAAAGTATTTACTAATGACTTTCAGCTTTACAACCTTGGACTTTAGACTAGCAACATCGTTGCACCACGAACAAAACTTATGACAAAAGAAAAAAAGTCCCCGGCAACCCCGGAGGAAAACAACGAATTCGACAGAATGAAAGTTTATGAAATTGCTGAAGCTGTTGAATTAACTAAGAAATTATCAAAAGAGAAATTTGATGCCTCAGTAGAGGTTCACTTCAGACTCGGAATTGACCCGAGAAAAGGAGACCAGCAAATAAGAACTGCGGTTAGTCTGCCACACGGAACAGGAAAATCTGTAAAGGTTGCAGCCTTTGTGTCTTCAGAAAAGGAAGCTGAATGTAAAAAAGCAGGAGCAGACCTTGTAGGTGGTGAAGATCTAGTAGCTGAGATTAAAAAAAGTGAGAAAACTGATTTTCAAGTAGCAGTTGCTGAGCCAGCCATGATGAGACAGCTAGCTCAAATTGCTAAAATTCTAGGAACAAGAGGTCTTATGCCTTCTCCAAAGAATGAAACAGTAACTCCAAATCCTGCTCAGGCAATTGAAGAACTAAAGAAAGGTAAAATTAGTTTCAAAAATGATGACACTGCGAACCTTCATGTGATTATCGGAAAAGTTTCATTTGATGATAAAAAACTAGTAGAAAACTTTGAAGAACTATACAGCACTATAAAAAAGGTAAAACCGGCCAGCTCTAAAGGGACATTTATAAAAAATATCTCAATTAGCTCATCAATGGGCCCTGGAATCAAGATTACAGCATAAATTTTCATTTAAGATAAAGAAAAAACCGATGCTTCTGCACCGGTTTTTTTTATTGCTCTTTTGCGGCAACTTTTTCAGGATTGGTCAGTTTTTTCTCCTGGACCTGATCCTTGTCTTGACGCTTTGCATCGCCCCCAAGCAGACAAACCACCTCACTTGGCCCCTTGCAGACTGTTCCATAATCACAAGACTCTCTAAAAACACATTCGTTGTCTTCTCTCCTTTCGTTCTCTCCCCTGGCCAGGCACTTGCCATCTCTGCAACAACAGTAGTGCTCTGGGTAAAGCTTTCTAACCTCCCATCCCATTACATCGCATTTACTTATCTCTCCTGTGTACTCTGTCATTAGAGGACATGACACCATATATCTATTCAACTTCATGGCTGACCCCCCCCCTTATTTTAGTTTTCAAAAAAATTCCCGCTCATTTGAACGGGAATTTTAAAATATTATTTCTTCAACCAAGAAAATTTTTACACTCTTTTCATAAATATTCTTTTTTTGAGAAATAATATTTTTTATCATTTTATTTTATTTCTAAATTAATTATATAAAAAAATTTAAAACTAGTCAAAACAAAAGTCAAGTAGGCACCCCACATATCCAGATTAAGTTTTATATCCTTATAAAAATACTCAAACACATTAATTATCCACACAAGAGTTATTGCTTAATTATCCCTATACTGATAAAATAATAGTGCACTTAAAGCTAGGTGTATTTTTATTTTATAGAATATTATATGAAAAATAGAATTTCAAAACAAGAGCATTATATGAACATAGCACGTGAAACTTCTTCACGTTCAGCTTGTTTTAGAGCTCACCATGGAGCGGTAATTGTAAAAAATGACCAAATTATTTCATCTGGTTATAACAGCGCACCTAGAAAAACCAAAGACTGTTACGAACGAAATAATTGTCTCAGAAGAGAAATGGGAATTCCTTCTGGTGAAAGATATGAGCTCTGCAGAAGCGTTCACAGTGAACAAAATGCAATTATTAATGCTGCCAGAGCCGGTGTTAGCCTTCTCGGAGGAACAATGTACCTCTATTCCAAGGTTTTTCACGATGATTCAACTGGTAAAGAAGTGAATTCTTACCCTTGTTTTATTTGTAAAAAAATGATTGTTAATTCCGGACTAGAAAAAATAATTTGTCATCAGGAAGACGGCACACTCAAAGAATATAAAATCAAAGACTGGATTAATGACTGGCAGGAAAATGACCTCATAGACGACATGGAACAATACGGTGTTAAAACTATTAAAGAATAAATATGAAACAATATCTAGAACTCTTAGAGAAAATAAAAAATGAAGGCGCTGGGAAGGATGACAGAACCGGTACAGGGACTAGAAGTCTCTTCGGCCATCAAATGAGATTTGACCTTAGCGAAGGATTTCCACTCATCACCACTAAAAAAGTTCATCTTAAATCAATTATTTATGAGCTTTTGTGGTTTTTGCGAGGCGAAACAAATATTAAATATTTAAAGGACAATGGCGTAACTATCTGGGATGAATGGGCTGATGAAGATGGCAATCTAGGGCCTGTCTATGGCAAGCAATGGAGGGATTGGAATGGCGAAGGAATCGATCAAATAAAAATCGCAATTGACCAAATAAAAAACAACCCAACCAACAGAAGAATAATCGTCTCAGCCTGGAATCCTAGTGTTATACCTGACACCTCTAAATCATTTAGAGATAATGTAGCCAACGGAAAAGCTGCTCTCCCCCCTTGTCATGCCTGGTTTCAGTTTTATGTATCAGAAAATAAGCTATCATGCCAGATGTATCAAAGAAGTGCTGATGTATTCTTGGGAGTACCCTTCAATATCGCGTCTTACGCCTTACTAACCATGATGATTGCTCAAGTTACAGGAAAAGAGCTAGGTGACTTCGTTCATACTTTTGGTGACGTACATATTTATAATAACCATGTAGAGCAAGTCGATCTTCAGCTAACACGAGAACCAAGACCACTTCCTCAGATGATTATCAATCCAGATATAAAAGATATAGACGACTTTAAATACGAAGATTTTGAATTAAAAGGCTATGATCCACACCCGGGGATCAAGGCTCCAATAGCAGTTTAAAACATGAAAATAACAATGATGATGGCAGTTACCCTAGATGGGAAAATTGCAAAAAACTCAGATCACTTTCCTGATTGGACAAGCAAGGAAGACAAAAAGCTTTTTTTTCAAACTTCAAAAGATTTTGGAGCAGTCATGATGGGAGAGAAAACATTCGACACCTTCCCTGCTCCCCTACCAGATCGCTTAAACGTAGTTTTTACTCAAAATGAGAATCCAGAAGATAAAAAAGATGTTAAATGGGTATCAGGTGACATTGAAAAAGTTATTAACGACCTAGAGAAGGACGGTTTCGACAAAGCCCTACTCGGAGGTGGAACTTATCTGAATTCATTGTTTCTGGAAAAGGGCTTGATTGATGAAATCATTGTAACTATTGAACCAAAAATATTTGGGGATGGATTATCTCTTTTTAACGGAGACTTCGATGTAGACATGGAACTAATAAACTTTGAAAAAATTAATGACAACTCCTTGGTTCTGAAATACAAAATATTAAAATAAATTTTTATGAAAAAAATAATAGGACTAGTTGGTCAAATCGCTTCAGGAAAAGGCACTGTCGCAGAATACCTAGAAAAAGAATACAAAGCAAATACTTATAGATTTTCAACAATACTAAGAGATGTATTGAATAGATTGGATATTGATTTGACTCGTGAAAATCTCCAAGATATTTCCACTCTACTTCGCCAAAAATTTGGTGAAGATCTGCTAGCAAAAGTTATGGCCAGTGATGTAAAAAATGACGAGAACGAAATAGTAGTAGTTGATGGCATCAGAAGAATGGCTGACATTAAGTATTTACAGGAATTAGACAACTTCAAGCTACTTAGCATTGTAGCTGATCCAAAAATGCGCTACAATAGACTTATAGAGCGATCTGAAAATTCCGGAGACAGCGCAAAATCATTTGAGGACTTCCTAGGTGATCAAAACAAAGAAGCAGATGCGGAAATTCCGCAAGTAATGGAAAACGCTAGTGCGGAAATAAATAATGACTCAGACTTTAAAGACCTATATTCACAAATAGATAAAATAATTAAATAAAATAATGAAAAAGAAAAAAGTAATAGGACTTATTGGCGAACAAGCTGGGGGCAAAGGTGCCGCATCAAACATTATTATAAAAAAATACGGCGGAACCAGGCTTACAACTTCTGACATCCTGAGAAGGACGTTGGACAGTGTTAGCGTTGATGTTAGCCGCGAAAATCTAATAACTCTTGCTTTGCTTATCAAGAAAGGTTTTGGCACCGAAGTGCTTATGAACGCCATGCTAAAAGAAGTAGAAAAAGAAGACAGCGACTTTGTGATTGTTGACGGGATTAGAATGCCTGGAGATATCGACCCGTTCAAAAAAGAGTATGGTGATGATTTCAAGCTAATCTACGTAACTACTGATCAAAAAATAAGATACGAAAGGAGTCTACAAAGAGGAGAAAAGGTTGGAGAAGCAAATGCTACGTTCGAAGAATTCGCCCAGAAAGAAGAATCAGAGACAGAAAAATACATTGCTAAAGTTGGAAAAGACGCTGATTACATGATCAACAACGATGGAGACGAAAAAGAACTGGAAGAAAAAATAATCAAAATAATGGAAAAGATATAAAAAAAGCCGAAATCCTAATTTAAGGATATCGGCTTTTAGTTTGGTTAAAATTTATTTTTTCAACCTTAAGCCAAAATGGCTATTTCCTAAACAGCGAGACTTTTTAGAGCTGCTTTTTCTCAATTTTAAGTCAAAGAAAAAATAGTCACTTTCAGGATGAGTAAGTGCTGAAGCAATTCTTCCTGCACCTCCGCCAATCATAAACATATCAAACTCTCCTACTATTTCCCCATTCTCACCACAGACTAATTTCTCCTTGAGAGCTATTCTGTAAACAGGATATCCATTCTCAAGATTATCACTGGGATCCTCTGAAGCTATGACTCTTACAGACTCAATGCCTATATTCTCGTACTCAGCCACTGCCTCATTTAAAGGTTTGTGAGAAAATTTCATATACAAAACGGAAACGATCACCAGCCCCACAAGCATCGACAAAATAAAGACCTCTTTCTTGCTCATCTTTGCCTCCTTTTATATGGACATTATTTAAGCACAAAACTATTTGATTTGATTTGATTTTATATAATATAACATATTTTACACTTTGTCAAGATTGATTGATATAAAAAAGTCTGCTAAAATTTATATTACACAGGGAGGAAGAGTGCCGATTGGCACTCTCTTTTTAGTGAAAAATTTAGTTTATGAATAGAAACAAGGGAAAATTCATCGTATTATACGGAATAAATAATCTTGGGAAAACAACTCAAGCAGAGATGCTGGTTGATAGACTCAATTCCATCGGACAAAAGACCGAGTATTTGAAATATCCAATCTACAACCTATCCCCCACTGGGAAATTGCTAAATGATTATCTGCGAGAAGGTAATCCATACAACTTATCAGCTAGAGAAGCCCAGATTATCTACACCAACAACCGAATTCAATACGAAAAAGAATTGATCGAAAAACTCAATAGCGGAATAAACATAGTAGCCGAAGACTACACCGGCACTGGCATTGCCTGGGGTATAAGCTCGGGTGTTAATGAAGAATTTCTAAAATTCATAAATTCCAAGCTTTTAAAAGAAGATATATCCCTACTCCTGGACGGAGAGAGATTTAGAGAGGCGGAAGAAGCCAATCACAAACATGAGTCCAATAATGATCTGATCAATAAGGTAAGACAAGTCCACCTCAATTTAGCAGAGGAGTATGGCTGGATAAAGATAAACGGGAATGACACCATTGACCACATTCACAACGAGCTTTGGAGGTATGTAAGTCGTCTATTTTCAAGTGGTAGCACCATACATTATGCCCCTGATTTCAAAAATCTGCACGAAAATCACACTCCCCCTCCCCTCCTTGAAAAACAAAATGAATTAATTGTAGAGCGCATCTCACCCATTGCTAAGCTCCCCCACAAATCCTTAGACGGAGACGCAGCTTTTGAGCTTTACTCGACTGACAACTACACCCTTTTCCCGGGTGATGTAACTGGAGTGCAAACTGGCATTAAAATGCAAATACCAGACGGACATGTCGGTCTAATTTGGGATAAAAGTGGTTACGCGAAACAAGGAATTAGAGTTTTTGGAGGTGTTATAGACTCAAACTACAGAGGAGAAATTACGGTCTTGCTAAAAAACACAGGAAATGATATATTTAACATTGTCAAAAAACAAAAAATAGCACAAATTATTATTCAAAAATATCACTCTTTTAACATTATCGAAGGGGAGGTGGACAATGAAACAGACAGAGGTGACGGCGGATTCGGCAGCACTGGCTTATTCTAGCAAAGGAGGTGAAAAAATGAATACACCCAAAATAAACTGGTATTTT
>CAYWNT010000010.1:0-5638 GCA_964459725.1 uncultured Gammaproteobacteria bacterium | reverse complement strand
TTCATCCCTTTTTTAATGTTGTAATTTTTTCGCGGCCGCGTAATTTTTACAACATTCTAGCTAAGCTTAAAATTCTGATTTTTATTTGATTTTTTTGTTATTTTAAAGTAAAATAAATAACATAATTTACTATTTTTAAAGATAATCATGAAAGAATACGACGCAATAATCGGCCTGGAAATACATGCCGAGCTAAAGACTGAATCAAAAATGTTTTGCACTTGCGACAATGACGCTGATAATGCAAAACCAAATGAACATACCTGCCCGATCTGCATGGCCCATCCGGGTACTTTGCCCGTGCCGAACAAGCAAGCAATTGAATGGACACTGCTAACTGGACTAGCGTTAAACTCCAAAGTAAACAAGCTAAGCAAATTCGATAGAAAAAATTATTTCTACCCTGATATCCCAAAAGGATACCAAATATCTCAGTACGACTTGCCCTTCGTTTATGATGGAGTTATGGAAATCGATAATGACAAAATAGCAATTACCAGAATTCATTTAGAGGAAGACACCGGAAAAAATATCCACCCTACAGGTAAAAACTATTCTCTAATCGACTTCAACAGAGCCGGCACTCCCCTTATGGAATTAGTGACCGAGCCTGTTTTGAAAAATGCTTTGCAGGCCAAGAAGTTTTGTCAAAGATACCAACAGATTTTACGCTATTTAAATATTTCAGATGCTGACATGGAAAAGGGACATATGAGATGTGAGGCTAATATAAGTCTCCAGGAAAGTGGCAAATGGAAATACGAAGGAGATTGCAAGATAACACCAGTTGAAGGTTATGAACTAAATCCAAAAATCGAGGTAAAGAATATTAATTCTTTTAAAGCACTTGAAAAAGCAATCAACTATGAAATCAAAAGGCAAGAAATGTGTATAGAGAACGGTGAACCACTAGCACAAGAAACCAGAGGTTGGGATGAGAACTTGAGCCAAACAGTGTCTCAGAGAAAAAAAGAATCATCAGCTGATTATAGATATTTTCCAGAGCCAGATATTCCGCCAATAAATATTTCAGACAAATTGATAGAAAAAATCAGAAAAGACATCATAGAATTACCAGAAGAGAAAAAGAAAAGATTTATTTTGCAATACAAATTCGATGAATCTCAGGCAGAAATACTAGTCACCGATAAAAAACTCGCAGACTTTACAGAGCAAGTCGTATCTGAGCTACGAGCCTGGATCGACTGCAATGACGACGAATGGGAAAGACAGAAGCATAAACTAGCCAAAATTTCATCAAACTGGTTAGTTAGTGAGCTCTTCAAACACCTAAACGAAGACAATAAATCTATCAGCGATATTCATATAACACCAGAAAATTTCGCTGAACTCGTATCTCTTGTTTATTTGGACAAAATAAACGCTGCTGGAGGAAAGAAAGTTTTGGAAGTGATGTATAACAAAGGCGGTGATCCTACCGACATCATGCAAAACATGGGATTAGAGCAAATGGACAACAGTGAAGAGCTAGAAAATATTATAAAGGAAATACTTGAGAAGAATCAGAGCCAGGTAGAAGAATACAAATCAGGAAAGGAAAACGTCCTGCAATTTTTCGTAGGACAAACAATGGCCGCCACAAAAGGCAAAGCCAATCCTAAGAAAGTCATCGAAATACTTAAGAACCTAATCTAAACCACATCGGACAAGGTTTACCCTGTTGAATAACAGGGCAAATCCAAAGAAAGTAATAGAAATACTTAAGAATCTAATTTCTAAATAAACTCGATGTGGTTTGCCCAGAGGCAACAATAACAACTTCATAAACACCTCAGAATACAAAAAACTGATTTTACAATCAGTTTTTTTAATACAATCATTTATACCATTTGCATACGATCGTATCTAAATGGTATAAACAGAAAACTATTTTAAGAACTTTTTGGTCAGTCTTTGTGCTTCTTTGGGGGTTTTCACCCATTTTATTTCAGCTCCTTGCTTCTCCCATCTCCGAAACCAACTCGTCTGCTTTTTGGCGAATTGTCTGATCGCAATATTCAATCTCTCAACCATCTCATCATAACCCTTTTCCCCTCGAAGAAATTCTGTAATGTACTTGTATTCAAGGCCGAACTCCTTTAGCCTCTTCCAACTCACCCTTCTTTTTTTATGAAGCATTTCTACTTCCTCCACCATCCCCTCATTTTCCAATCTATCCACAAGCCTCTTCTTAATTCTATCCAGGAGCACCTCCCTAGACCTGGTGACGCCCATAATCAAAAATTCATACCCTATATTTTTCTTTTTGCTAAAAGTTTCGGTTTTTGATTGTAAAAAAATCTCAATATATCTAGCAAGTCTTCTTTTGTTATTTTTGTCACTATTGTTCAGTTTTTTATAAAAATTACTATTGAGCTTTGCTAGTTTTTTTTGCAGAAACAAAACAGTTTTTTCCTCTAACTTACTTCTCTTTTTTAGATCAGACTTAGCACTTGGCAAATTATATCCATCCACGATAGCCTGCAAATAAAGGCCGGATCCGCCAACGATGATCGGAACTTTTCCTCGCGAGCAAATATCTTCAATCGCTTTTACCGTAAGCCTGGTAAACTTTGCAAGGTGAAACTTGGTATTCGGACTTACAACATCGATCAAGTGATGTTTGATTTTAATAGTCTTATTTTTTTTCTTTATCGTATACTCATCCAAATCTTTCCCAGTACCGATGTCCATCCACTTATATACCTGCCTACTATCAGCGCTTATTATTTCCCCTCTGTATTTCAAAGCCAAATCAACACCAAGTGAAGTTTTGCCACTCGCCGTCGGACCCAGAATTACTATTATTTTTTTTGTTTTATTTTTTTTCATATATAGCGTCTAGTCCAAAATCGCGAACTTTTAGAACTTTGACCTTGGCAAATTTACCAACACAGAGATTATCCCCTGTTATTCTCACTGTTTTATTGTGACTTGTAGTGCCAAAATAATCATTACTCTTCTTACTCTCTATTAAAACTTTAACTGTTTTATTTTTGTATTTCTGGTTATTCTTCAGGGCTGTTTTTCGTAATATTCCCATCAGCTTTTCATCTCTTCTCTTTTTTTCTACCTTTTCGACGTCATCATCCATATTAAAAGCAGCGGTTCCTGGTCTAGGACTGTATTGGGAAATATATGCCAGGTCAAAATTTACATCCTTGAATAATTTGACAGTATTTTCAAATTGCTCTCTGGTTTCCCCCGGAAATCCAACTATTATATCAGTTGATATTGCCACGTCTGGCATCCTGGACCTTATTTTTTTTATTAATCCCTTGTAATGCTCAACCGTATATTTCCTGTTCATTCTCTCAAGTATTTCATTGTCGCCAGACTGCACAGGCAAATGAACATGGTGGCAAACCTTGTCACACTCAGAGATGGCATCAATGAGCTCACCACTCATATCCTTGGGATGACTGGTTGAAAATCGGATCCAGTACCCGCCCTCGATCTCATTCACCATCTTTAATAACTTCGGAAAAGTAACTCCTTTCTCATCCTTGTAGCTATTTACATTTTGAGCGATTAGATTTATCTCTCTATATCCCCTCTTGACCAGATTCTTCACCTCGGCAATTATTTCCTGGACGTCTCTATACACCTCTCTTCCACGAGCATGAGGGACAACGCAATAGGTGCAAAAATTATCACAGCCATTGCCAATCGGAACAAAAGCTGAAAAGTCAGACTTATACTTCGGCATTATGCTCAGATAGTTATTGTATTCATTTTCTTTATATGTCTTTCCGGTTATTTTCTCTCCAAGTTTTGGCAAATCTGTAATCTGCATCCAAAAATCAACATTATTCTTCAGCCTATCCTTTACATCCTCTCTTTTTGACAAACATCCGGTCAGAATAATGCAATTATTTGGATTCTTCTGTTTTAGCCTAGGAATGAGCCCGTATATCCTGCTCTCAGCAGATTCACGCACCCCACACGTAGTCACGATGATTAAATCAGACTTTTCCTTATCCACCTCCCAAACAAGTCCTAATCCCTCTAAATAAGCCGAAATCCGCTCAGAATCATTCTTATTCATCTGACATCCGATAGTTGTTATGTTGTAAGTTTTGTAATTCATATAATTCATAGATTATCAGATATTTAAGAATATTTCAACTAGTCATTAATGCAAAATAAAAAGGCCAAGCGAATTTCTTCACTTGACCTTTGTTTTAATACTGAATTATTTTTTAATTTTTTTTACCTCCCATTCCCAACCTGGAATTGATTCGAGTAACTCTTGTCGTTTTTGTGATAATTTATTATTTTTCTTGGCAGTACGTTGATTACCAACCCACCCACCAAGACTTTTTCCTGATAAAGTTTTGTATTCATGTGGAACCAACACGTTCACATGCTTTTCATAATACTCAGCTAAGCATTGGAAGTTATCCCACCAGGCATCTTCAAGAGAGTCCCAACTCCAGCCGGGAATTGATTCGAGCAACTCTTGCTGTTTTTGTGATAATTTTTTGTTTTTCTTAACAAAACGTTGATTACCAACCCACTCGCCAAGATTTATTCTCGAAAAAGTTTTGTAACCTCTTGGAACTAACACGTTCCCATGTTTTTCGTAGTACTCAGCTAAGCATTGGAAAAAATTCCACCAAACATCTTTATCAGGCCCCCAACTCCAGCTTGGAATTGATTCTAGTAGTTCTTGTCGTTTTTGTGATATTTTTTTCCCTTTTTTATCTTGACGTTGTCTACTTACCCACTTACCCAACTTAATACCTGAAGCAGTAATAAAACATTCGGGGACTAAGGCATCACTATAATTTTCAACATATTCCTTAAGGCACTTAAACATCACCCCCCAAGATTGTAGTCTGCTATCAATATCACTTAGAAGTTCAACAGCTTTCCTTGTTTCATCGGTAATGTGAATAGTTGGCAAGTTTGGCTCAAGATCTGCATCGTCTCGTTTTTTTCGATACCGACCTTCTGCCTCCTCTAGGCTTTCAAAGAAATCATCAATGCGAATACTTTGGAAATTATTTACAAGATCAAAAATGATTGGCTTGTGTTTTGCGTTTACCTCTATAGCTCTTCCGATTTGCTGATAAAAAATAATCGGACTTACAGTTTTTCGAAGCAGGATCACTCCGCAAACATCTGAGATATGAATTCCCTCGTTGAGCATGTCGATTACAAAAAGTAAATGAAATTTATCTTTTGTTTTTGCCTGTCGAAATGCATTTAGTTGCTGTTCGTTATCTTGTTTTCCAATAAACATCTGGTAAATCTTTGACTTTTTACCAGTTGCTTCATGGAACCACTCTACCACCTCTTCCTGCATTTGACTGAGGTGTTCTTTGTCTTTGCAAAAAACAATAAACTTATTCATGTCAGCGGGAAGATGTTTTTTGAGAATTTCCGGGACTCCGGAAGTGTTTTCCCAATCAAGCTCTATTTTTTGTATTTCAATCTCAATAGCACTTTTTTCTTCCTCGGTGAGCCTGCTTTGCCTTACCTTTTCCCTCATAATCTCAACTTCCTCTCGAAGAGTATAGAGAGATGTTATGTATGTTGGTGCAGGTAAGATTCTTTTTACAATAGCATCAGAAAGTGAAAGTCTTCCGGCGATAACTCCGTCGAAAAGCTCTTCACTCATATCACGTCCTGA
>CAYWNT010000009.1:47078-72628 GCA_964459725.1 uncultured Gammaproteobacteria bacterium | reverse complement strand
ATTATCTTCAAATAAAAGAAAATTATTAGCATTTCCTCCTGCTAAAATTTCTCCATGAAATAAACTTGGTATAACTCCGACCGTACCATCAATAGAGCTCACAACAGATTGAAAACTTGTAATATCCTGACCTGAATAAACCTCTCCTGTCAGGTTAATACTTCCATCAACAATAAAGTCATTTCCGGCAGGCATCCCTACCTCTATATTATCGGTTGAGTCAGTATCAAATATTATTGAATCGACCTGATCAGCCGGTGGATTGTTAGTAGGCGATGCCCACTGAGCCAATAAATTTTGCAAGGAAATAGACAAGCCCAAGGTCAAGAAAATAGAAACTATAAGAAGATTTAAGAATTTAATTTTTTTCATAGCTTTTAAGAAAGTTTATTGAATATATTAATTTTTAACATCCTCTATTGCACTTTTTAGCTCCTCAACTGATTTACTATCACCTGATCCTCCTTCATTTTTAGCTTCTTCCAATTTTTCAATAGCCTCAACCAGAGAGTCAACATCCTTTTGTGGCACCTCACCTCTTTCGCTCTTGGCCTTTTTTGCCCGCTCGATGGCAGAAAACAGCTCATCAACTGTCTTAGTCTCCACATCTTTATCGATCTCATCCTCCTTTGGAGCATCTTCTACAACCTGTATCGGCTCAACATTTGCCACAGGCTTTAAGTAGCTCAAATACAAAGCCCCCCAGACAGAACCACCAATGATAACCATTACAACAAGTATTGTTATAGCTGTTTTTTTATTCATATTATAGAAGATTGAAGCCCGCCTGCTAGACGGGCAGGGATTGAATGATTGAAAAATTTAAAGATTAACTACTTAAAATACTAATTCACCATAGCAGAAGTATCTCCCAGCTCCTTACCAAGCTCCTTAGCCTTTAACACACGACGCATTATCTTTCCAGATCTAGTCTTTGGAAGCTTGTCTTTGAATTCAATATCCTTGATAACCGCGATTGGTCCAAGTGTTTTTCTAACATGTTTTTTTAGTTTCAATTTAAGCTCATCACTTGTCTTGATCCCACTCTTCACTATCGCAAAAACCTTAATCACCTCTCCTCTGAGCTTATCAGGAATACCAATAACAGCAGCTTCTACTACTGACTCATGCGAAACAAAAGCGCTTTCCACCTCTGCAGTACCAATCCTATGTCCGGCAATTTTAAGCACATCATCAGTTCTTCCCTGTATCCAGAAATATCCATCTCTATCTCGAAACGCCACATCTCCGGCAAAATACATACCCTTAACCTGGCTCCAATATGTCTTTATATATCTTTTTGGATTGTTAAAAATAGTTCTAATCATAGAAGGCCATTGATTTTTTATAACCAGATATCCACCCTTACCAGCTGGAACTCTGTTGCCCTTGCTATCCACTACATCAGCAATTATTCCCGGGAAGGGCTTAGCAGCGCTTCCTGCCTTGAGACTTGTTGCCGGTAACGGAGTGATCATATTCATACCAGTCTCTGTCTGCCACCAAGTATCCATAATAGGACATTTCTTTTTGCCAACATGGGTATAGAACCATTTCCATGCCTCTGGATTGATTGGCTCACCCACTGAACCCAAGATCCTCAAACTTGACATCTTGTGCTTCTTTGGCCATTTAACTCCATATCTCATTAGAGCCCTAATCAAGGTAGGAGCAGTATAGAAAACATTTACTTTGTATTTCTTTATCACCTTCCACACTCTGTCTGGTTGTGGCATGTCTGGCACTCCTTCATACATCAGAGTAGAAATTCCAGCCAACAAAGGACCATAAATAATATAACTATGACCTGTTATCCACCCCGGATCAGCAGTGCACCAGAAAACCTCTTTACCATGCAAATCAAACACCCATTTCATAGTTCGAAGCACTCCGACTGAATAACCGCCATGAACATGAACTACGCCTTTTGGCTTGGAAGTTGTTCCTGAAGTATACAAAACAAAAGCAGGATCTTCAGCGTTCATTTGAGCGCATTTTGATTCTGCCTGATGACCCTTGATAAAATCTTTATACCAAATGTCTCTTCGTTTATTAAAATTAACTTTCTTTTTGTTATTTTTTACCACAACCACCTTCTTGATACTCTTGCACTGCTTAACAGCCTCATCTACTGTATCTTTCAAATTAATCACCTTCCCTCTTCTAAAACTACCATCAGCAGTAAAGAGAACCTTGGCTTTAGCGTCTTTTATTCTGTCAGCTAGAGCCTTGGCCGAAAAACCAGCATAAACAACCGAGTGCATTGCACCAATTCTTGCGCAAGCCAGCATGGCAATAGCTATTTCTGGAATATTAGGCATGTACATAGCTACTCTGTCCCCTTTCTTGATACCCATTTTTCTTAAAGCATTTACCACCTTGCTAATTTCCCTATACAGCTCCAGGTAGGTAAATTGTCTTGTTCTGCCGGTTTCCTCCTCCCAATAAATCGCTACCTTCTTTCTCATTTTTGCTTCAGGAGAATTTTTCGCAACTTTTTCTAATTTTCCATTTTCGTCTACTCCAATGTGTCGATCAACAGCATTGTAGGATAAATTACATTTTCCCCCCACAAACCATTTAAAGAAAGGCTTTTTTGAATCATCAAAAGCCTTGTCCCACTTTTTAAACCAGTGAAGATCTTCGGCTGCCTCTTCCCAAAATTTTAGAGGATTTTTATTTGCCTTCTTGAGCGCTGCTTCATAATCAGTAACATTTAACCCACTTAGAAACTTCTTTGAAGGCGTGTATTTTTTTTGTGATGCTGATAAAACGTCTGTTAGCTCTCTGTTTTGTTTTTTTGCCATAAATTTAGAGATTGAAACCCACCTAATTACAGGTAGGCCTGTCTTCATACCTTCCGGCACATAAACCGATAGGTAGAAATTTAATTGTTAAATTATTTTTATTATTTAAAATTTATTTCAAAATTTGTCTCTTGTTTAGTAGTCCGTTTTGCGCCCCCTGCTCACCTACTACTGACGCAGTATTCCTGGCACCCAGAAGCATTGCTTTCTCAATATCACCCTTGCTAATCTCTAAGCCGGCCGCAAAGGTTGAACCAAAAACATCGCCAACTCCAGTAGTATCTACCTTTCTGCGCTCCTTGATGATGTCTTGATGGTAAAAATTCTCACCATCAAAAGCATCAGCCCCATTCTCACCGTCTGTTATTACAACAATGCTTGAACCATTCTCCTTTAATAATCGTAAGAGGTTTTTTGTATTTCCCAGATTCTTGCCATTTTTCTTCTTACCATTGCTATCAGAAGAAACCATCTTTATCGCTTCAGATTTGTTGACCATCAAAACTTCACACTTTTTCAAATATTTTTTCAGCGACTTAAATCCTGAATGTATCTGTATATGGCCAGGATTCCAGGCTATCTTAATATCGGGAATCGCAAACAAGGCGCTCAAAACACCTTTCCATTTCCCAGACAATGAAGTTACATATATCCATTTACTCTTTTTGATTGCACTGACCTCCTTTTTAGTGAGTGCGAGTTCTTCATTTGCTGCCCGATTAGAAAAAACAACATGCTCATTGCCCTGACCGACTAACAAAAAAGAAAATCCTGTTTCTTTTTCCTTGTTCTTTTGAATCAAGCTGGTGGAAACCTTTAACTTGTGGAAATTATCCTCCACTCTTTTTCCTCTCAGATCCTTGCCTATAGACACAATGGTAGCGACATTAAATCCCAGTCTAGCTAAACAGACAGAAGCATTGGCAGCTCCACCTCCAAATGTGGAGTGAGCCTTATCCACTTTCATTTTTTGTCCATATTCAAAACCAATTAATTTTTGACGAGTTTTACCTTTCTTATTGCTAATTAGAACGCCGTCACTGGTATAGAATGTTATATCCTCAGTTGCTCCTCCTATTGTAATAAAGTCGTATTTCATGATCTTATTATACCACATTATAAAGAAGTAGACAATTTAAATTCAAAAAGAAACCTATCGTAGTTGCCAAATTTTCTTTTCAAGCTCATCTCTCTCTTCTTTTGTTATTAAATAAATATTGTCACTATCAGCACGCTTAGCATAATATAAGTTTTCATCACCCTCCTTGGCTGATCCAATCATAATAGTATTGTCAATACCATCTCCTGTTGCCTGCACTATAATATCATGACTTTCAAGACCTGTGCCTTCAAATTTTTGTTCAGGGATTTCACTAGCAACCAGATTAGTCATTATCCCCACCATCTTTTCTATCTTTTCATCATCTACTCTAAAAGAATAAGGCTTTATGCCAATCCAGCCATCATCGTTTTTCTTCACTGTCATCTCTCTTTTCGGATACTGAAATCGAACCATTGTTATCTTCTCACCATCAGTTGAAAAGACTGTCTTGTTGTACCAATCATCTCTTGAAAATACCGAGCTAAGAACAAGGGTGTCTACTACATATGTTTTTGAAATATCATTTTTTGAAATATAAGTCCCTGTGCTCTCACTGTTGACCTTACCAATGACAAACCTCATCTTTTCTTGACTCTCGGAGCTCAATTTTACACCGATTCCGGTCTCCGCGCCTGTTTGAAAGTCAGCTTTATTATCCTCGTTCTCACTCACCACCTCAGTGCTAGCCGAAACAGCCTCCCTGAGACTTTCTATAACACCTCTCATTATTTCGTCCTTTACATAGAAATCCTTTGTTTCCTTTATCCTCCATTTTCCAAAATCATCCCCCTCTTCTTTTGAGGTTCTTTCCAGAGTGACCATCTCTCCCCCCTTGACTATCTCAATCTCATCCAACTCATCAACCACTAATCCGCTTAAAATACTTTTCTCCTTTAGTAAGTTTTCTTTAAATTTCTTGATCGGTCCTTCTAGTAAAAATGCCAAAAAAACCATCAAGATCAAAATTCCTCCTAGAATTAAATTTTTCTTAGACATAATAATTTTTGTTTATTTAATAATTTATATTTAATGTTTTTTTATTTAGATGGTTTTCCATTTAGCGCCTCTAGGGCATAAATAAACATAGCCGCATTCCAAGATTGTCCAGCTTTTCCCATTGCTCTTCCACTCTTTCCATGAAACCACTCATTAAAGGCCCAATTTCCTTTTTTGTTTAATTCTGCCAGCCTTTCTAGCTCTTGCCTTGCCTCTTCCTCCATGCCTGCTTTGTGCAAGGCCACTACCCAAAATGCCGAAATATATGGCCAGACTCCTCCATTGTGATACTTGTGTGGAAGATTTTGATTATGGTCCTCCATGAATTTTGACCACTCTGATGATTTTTTCGTTATTGGCCTTAAAACAGTTTTTACAGAAAATGGCTTATTTGCCTTTTTGTTTAATATAAAGCTCAATATCTCTATTCCTCTTTTTCTACTTACCGTATCAAAAATAATTGCTAAACAATTTGCATATACATCAACTTCATTTCCACTAGCGTATCGCTTTGCAAAGCTCACCAAGGCATTATTCTTTTTGTCTCTTTTTGCTTTCTCTATAAAATGCACAAACCGAGGATTCTTTTTCAGTAAATTTTTAGGAACTTTCTTGTTGGGATCAAATAAATAATTAAAATATTCTTTTGTCTTATCTTTTCCACTCAGATTATAAATTTCTTTCACCTGACACCAAAGTGAATTAGTATAAAGCACATACCCACTTCGAGGCATATTGTCTGCCCAGTCACTAGCTTCAGTTTGAACCAATAAATTAAAAGCGGGATGCTCCCAAGCTTCTAAAAAACTAATTGCTTTTTTAATTCTTTTACTGTGCTTCTCTACAAAGCTTTTTTCTCCCTTTTCTTTTAATCCATGAATCGCAAGCAGCCACCAAAGAGTGACATCTGTTGTTCCTAAATGCCAAAAATCAACAATGTCATCCTGAGGTTTAACGAAATTTGGAATTTGTCCATTGCGAGCCTGGTTTTTGCCTAAGGTAGTTAGACTATTTTTTGCAATTTTTACTAGCTCCTTTTCGCCAGACCTTATCATTCCTAAAGCGCAAATCGAAGCATCTCTTCCGAAAATACTTAAATAGTTCCGCTCAATTGCTCGCACAGAAGAACTGCTAGCCAAAATCCCATGTTTTGTAGAATTCTTCTTCAGGAGTTCAACTGATTTTTCATAGCACTGGTCAATTATGCTTTGCATGTTTATAGCTTTTAATAATGTTAATTATAACAAATTTTAAAAATAAAAAACAGTGAAAAACAAAACAGATTCTTTCTCAAATAGCAAGAAAAAATAAATATTTTTAAATCTATTTTTTATTTCTCCAATCTTTTATCTCCAGCCTTCCCCTACCCTTGTCTTCAATGGTAAGTTTCTGCTTACCTCTCCACTCGTACTTATCGATTATTTCTTTTGGGATAACTATCGAATAGCTGTAACGAGATGATTTTGTTAATTTTATGATATGTTTAGTCATATTATTATAGCACATTCCATGGAATGTGCTATAGAATGTGCTATGCTCGCCTATCCCTGGAGGAGAATGCCTGCACGCGGGCTAAGTCATTTGTTTTATTTATCTATTTTTTTATAAAATCAATATACTCAAAACACAAATGGGGGTTTGGGGGTGGATGCTGAGCGCCATCGCTAGAAAGGTTGAAGCAATAATCAACGTGATAGCGAATCAGGAACCCCCAAGAGTTCCCGCCTACTCGGCGGACAAGTTGGTTGCTGGCGCCTGCCCGCCTCTGGCGGGGTCTCAAAAGTAACATAAGCGGTAGCGCGATAGGTTCAAGAGATTAACATTAATTATTGTTTTTAACTAAAACAGCAAAGGCTGCGCCATTAAATAGTTATCCTGTCGAATGACCAGGGCACACACAGGCTGGAAGCCGGTGGATTTTAGGTGAATAAAAAGCCGGGAACTGTTTTTTTTTTCAGTTCTCCGGCTTGGAAATTAAATATGCGGCCTACAAGACCATTCTTGCAGGTCTTAGGCTGATCACCTCTCTTTAGTGGCAAAGTTGTTAAGCTTTCTAAGTCAAACAACGATTACAATTTAAAGGCAACCTCCTTTTTTATTGTTTTTGATAAGCTTTTTTATGGTAAAGCCCTAATAATTTAGGCAAATTAAAACGGAACCATTTTGTGTACCGTCGTCTTTGGTGGTGACTCTTTTGGTTTTTTGGCAAAATTTTACCTCCTTTTTTAATATTTTATCAAAAATAAACAACTAATAACAATATATCAAAATTAACCAATTTTGTAAATTCACAACATTGAATAATCCTTTAATACAAGCTAAATAAAGAACCAAACATCCAACACTATTCAAATCGTCATCCGAAAAAACGATCGTTTTTTCGGATGATTGGAGAAATAAAATGATATTTTTCAATATTCCTAAGTGTTCTAATTATTTCCTCTCTCCAATCCAGGTTAAAATCTCATCCACCAAGTCATTATCAGGCAGCTTATTAGTTTCGATAACAAGATTTGGTATTAATGATTTTTCTAGTTCATTGACGTACTCTCTTTGTTGATTTATATACCATTTTGGATCTTGTAGGATCCTCTCATAATGCGGGTATAGATTCAATCTATCTTCAATTCTCTTTTTTAGTAGCTCCTCATCTTCAGGAAACTTCACTAACACTATTTTAAAATCTAACTCTCTCAGAATGCTTTCGCAATCAAAATAATCGACCTCTGTCTTTCTATGAAGTCGATTATATACAATATCAGAAATATAGAATTTCTCAATAAGCAAATTCCTATCTCTTAACTCCTGAAAGATATTTAAATAATTTTTTATCACCTCTTTGCCGTGCTCTGTCCCGTAGACGCCCACATCACAATTAAACCAATGACAGCCATTTAGTAGTTTTCCTCCTTGATTGTACTTCGGCTCGAGATGATCATATACCTGACTCATTAGCCAGCTCTTCCCTGCGAGCTCTGCACCTTCAAAAATTATTTTTTGCATTTATTTGAAATATTATTTTTCAAGTGTTTTGTTTACCAGCTCCACTATATCATCTTTGTTCTGAACACCATTTAGCCTCTCTATCTCATTTCCATTTTTATCTAGAAATATATAAACAGGAAGTCTTTCTATATTATACCTCTCCAAAACATCTGCATTTTCATCTGCATCATAGTACTCTGTATCAAAACCCTTTATTTCCTCCTCTATTTCGTCCCAGGTTGATTTCATAACAATGCACTCAGTGCACCATATTGCTCCAAATTTTAAAACTTTCATTTATTTTTAATAGGCTAAGATATATCCCTAAAGACTATATCTCATCTATAAATCTACTTTTTCTTCTAAGAAAATATCTAAATAATCCAAATATTAAAACCACTATTGTCACTCCAAACACATTGGCATAACGAATGGCAGACTTAATATTGCCTGACAAGTCATCCTTTAGCGGACGAGAAGAAACTATTTTCGACCTAATACTTATCAGGTCATCATCAAGACTCAAGCTATCAACCAAATTTTGGAAAAATATAATATTGTCCGGACTCTGCCTCAAGAAGCTATCAACTATAAAATCACTATCTCCGACTATAAGCAGCTTACCCTTCATTTGATTATCTCCAGTTCCATTTGAGTTATAGTATGATGCCTCTGCTGACACAAGAACAGCTAGGGCCCTCTCTTTTCTTTCGCCGGTTGGCTCACTTGCTGAGTTAGGAACGATATTAAAATTATCACTAACTGCCCATGACTTGTCTGTGGTTGTAAGTAGCTCTGTATAGGAGAAAGAGTCTCCGGTTACATCAATAGAGCTTGCCCAAGGCAAAACAACGCTCTCAAGTCCCTTGACCGCTGCCTCTTCCTGATTGAATCCCTCTTCTGTAATTTTTGGCCAAAGCGAATATGGTGTAGAAAAAGTAATAAACCCTTGAGTAAATGAAGCTGTTCCACTTCTGGTGTCACCTATTAGATTCTCATTTAACTTCACTCCGTATTTATCTAAAAGTGAATTTATACCTATACTATTCTTACTCGCAGAAAGTCCCTCTCCCACCATTACTCCATCAGCCAGAATCAATAATGATCCACCCCTGTCAACAAAACTACTCAAGGCATTTACAGCCTGACTACTCAAACTCTCTTTTGGACCAATCATGACAAGAGTATCTATGTCCTGCCCAATAAAAGGAGTATCTCCACTTAGATCAACGCTAGAAACAGTATACAAGTCAGAAAGAGCCTTCATGGCCGAACTAACTGCCTTTTCAGGATCAGCCACCCCATGACTAGTAACCACTCCAATATTTGCAATTCTTTCACTGGTTACTTTCTTGATAGCTGTGGTCAATTGGTATTCCAGTCCGGCTGCCTCTTTCTTGATAACCGGGATTGACTCAGTCTTGCCCCCGAAACTTACGGCAATACCGAAATATCCATTTACCAACTGTTTTTTGTCCTTTTCAAAAATTTCAAAAGTAAGCTGCGGAATTCCCAAAACATATAGCTCTTTCTGGATCTCTTCGTCATCACTAGGATCTATCACTTCCACCCTGATCTTACCACCTGAATAAGTCTCATACTCAGAAATAATATCAATAACCTCTTGCCTCAGAGATATGAGCTGTGTAGGCAAATTGGAGCTAAAATATGCTTTTATATTCACGATATCATCTAGATTCTCTGCTGTTTCTCGACTTACTTCAGAAATTGAAAATATATTATTCTGAGTCATGTCGACTCTGAAAAATAATTTATATGAAAAAAAATTAACCACTAATATAATACCAATAACTAAGAGTATAGTTATGGAAAAATCGGTTTTCTTTGTTCTGATATTTTTATTCATAAACTTGTGGTAATAAAAACTACTTCCAACCTCTTGATTCTATGACTTTTACATTTAACCATAAAAACAAAAAGATAAATGAGGAATAGTAAATCACATCTCGAGAATCAACTACTCCCTTGGCAATATTATAAAAATGACTTCCAAGTCCCAAAAATTTCATAATAGGAACCAAGAATTTCGGAGCTCCAATAAGAACAAAATCAACTCCGATCATGAAAAAGGAAAAGCAAGCAACCAGCCCAATAATAAAGGCTATAATCTGATTTTTAGTCAAAGCTGAAATAAAGAAACCGAGTGATAAATAAGCACCACCCAGGAAAAAAGCTCCCAAGTATCCACCAATGACCGGACCCAAATCAATATTTCCCAGAAAGGATATGGTTATAGGTAATGTCAGAGACAAAAGAAGGGAAATAAAAAGAAATATCAAAGCAGCAAAAAACTTGGAAAGTACAGCTTGCCAGTCAGTAATAGGAAGTGTGAGTAAAAACTCTATAGTTCCCTGCCTCTTCTCTTCAGCCCAAAGACGCATAGTAATGGCTGGAGCCAGAAACAAAAATATCCAAGGAAGTAAATCAAAATACGCCCTCATACTGGCCTGACCAATTAGGAAAAAACTTTTAAAAAACAACCAATTCCCAACCACCAAAAAAACACCAATAAAAATATAGGCTATTGGTGAATTAAAATAGGCCATCAATTCCTTCTTAAAAAGAATGTAAATTGTTTTTAAATAATCTTTATACATGAATAAAATTTAAATTTGGTTATTTGGTTAATTCTCTAAATACGTCTTCCAGGGAAACTGATTTTTTGTTGAACTCTAGAATGCTCCACCCTGACGTCATTACTGTCTCAGACAAGCTTTCACGTAAGTCAATTTCCCCCTCTGGACTGATCTCATAACCGTAAATACCTTCTGACTCCTTGTCTTTAATCTCAACTCTTTCAACGTTTTCCATTGCTTTCAACTTAGCCAAAACATTATCTCTCTCCCCCTTGATCTTTACATAAATAATTTCTCCACCTCCTGCTTTGTTTACCAAATCAGAAGGAGTGCCCTCTGCGATAATCTTGCCCTTGTTTATTATGATTGCCCTGTCACAGGTAGCGCTAACTTCGCTCAAAATATGAGTAGAGAAAATAATTGTCTTTTCCTTGCCGATCTCCTTTATCAAATCCCGAATCTCAATAATTTGGTTTGGGTCAAGCCCTGTTGTAGGCTCATCCAATATCAAAACATCAGGATTATGCATGATGGCCTGCGCTAGTCCGACTCTCTGCCTGTAACCTTTTGACAATTCTTCAATAGGCTTTCTAATAACAGCTTCCAAATTGCAATCACTTACCACTTTCTTGATCCTCTCCTTGATGCTTCCTTTTTTAATACCTCTTATTTCAGCTACGAACTTTAAATACTCAAAAACTCGCATATCATCATAAAGAGGTACTGTTTCTGGCAAGTACCCAATTTTTTGACGAGTTTTGAGAGAATTTTTAGAAACATCAAGGCCGTCAATTTCAATACTACCGCCTGTAGGGGTCCAGAATGAAGTAATCATCTTCATAGTGGTGGATTTACCAGCTCCATTAGGCCCTAGAAAACCTAAAATCTCACCCTTTTTAACGGTGAAACTTATATTGTCCAAAACAACTGTTTTGCCAAATTCTTTTTTTAATTCTTTTATTTCTATCATAAAACAAAACAAGACTTTCGCCTTTTTCTTTTATTATAATGCTTACTACAAAATATGCAAGATAAATATTGTGGATAATTTAGTATATATTTTTTATCTAATGTTAAACAACAATCTACACAAAAAATATTAATCTATAAATATTTCATAAAAATTTTATGTTGTATTGAAATTTACTTGATTTTTTTTAACATATATGCTAATATACAGTCAAAGATTGATCAAAATTTGTTTTTTTATAATAATTCTCAGCACAAAAGGGAGGCACAAGATGGACAGAGGGAAGAAAGATGGCATTACCATGACCATGGGCGAAGATTCTCCCGAAGAAATGGCGGTGAGAATTAGTAAGTGTAAAGATGACTCTGACACCAGAGAAGATATGGTGCTGATGTCTAGAACTGGCACCAGTAGCATTGAGATCTTCACCACCTGGGGTAAGTTCATTCTCATAAAAATCAAAAACAAGGCCTGCCTGAAAACATTAGCAGGAAGAATTGCAGCCGAACTGCAATGTCTGGCCTAAAAAAAGAAATACCACCGTCACTGCGCAAGCATACGGTGGCTTTTTTTTGAAATTAAAAATCCAAAAGACACAAATCCTAAACAAATTCAAAATTAAAATAATAAATATCCAAAACAACCATTACAAATTAATGAATCCTGATAATTTGATAAATAGGTCCATCAAGCAAAAATGTAAGATCATCGATTATTTTAAGGTTTTAATGCTTTCCCAATTCAACCTCTCTTATTATAACCTTATCTCCTCTCTGGATCTTGAGTCCAATTCTGTCACCAGGTACATATTTCTGAATAATACTAAGCAACGAGTTCTCCTCATTAACTTCTATTGCGTTTACTTCGAATATAATATCTCCCTCTTCCAGGCCAGCTATCTCAGCAGGACCTCCTGGGACTATTGCTCCCTCATCACTCTCGCCCGAGCTAATCCACGCTCCGTAATCTCTTTTTAGGTCATGCTCTTCTGCCAGCCTAGGTGTAATAGTAAAATATCTCACACCAAGCATGGCCCGCTTTATCATGCCATGCTCTTTTATGCTGTTTATTACAGGCTTTGCATCATTAATCGGGATGGTAAAGCCTACACCATCTCCAGCATTGTCTGTGGCCACATTTATACCAACTACCCTTCCGTATAGATCTATCAAAGGACCTCCAGAATTACCAATATTTATTTCGGCATCAGTCTGAATCACATTAACAAGCTCGCTAAAGCTTGCCGTCCTAGCAGCTTCAGCCAGATTTCTTTCCAGCCCGCTCACTACGCCCTTGGTAACACTATTCTTGTAAACTCCCAAGGCGTTACCTATTGCAATTACTGAGGTCCCCAACTCTAGCTGACCACTGTCTCCAATTTCCACAAAGGGTAAATCTTTATCAAAAATCTTCAAAACTGCCAAATCATTGATTGGATCTTTGCCTATGAATTGGGCATAATATTCCTTATTAGAGTTAAGTATCACCTTATACTCTGCCTCGAATTGATCGTCTGATTTTATAACATGCTTATTGGTAAGAATGTATCCATCAGATGTTATTATAAAACCGGTTCCTCTTCTTATTTCCTTGCTGTATTTCTGAACTTCCTTCTCACCGCTAGGCAGCCAGGCGACAAAATCGTCTTTCTCGTAAAGAACAATACTCACCACTGCCGGGATCGTCTTTTTTATGGCTCTTATGGTGGCATCTTGCTCTTCCAGGATAATATTTTCAGCAACCACATCATTTTTTTCATTAAAAAAAGACCCCGAAATAGCGCCCAACATAAAAAGAAAAATCACTAGAATAATGTAATGTATTTTTTTCATATTAATTATAATTAATCATTGTTTGATCCAGGTCCATATTTTAATGAATGAGACTCTGAATCTTTAATCATTTTTTTTCTTTCTTCATCTGAAAAAATCGGATCAGAGTCATCTACATCACTGCCTGTTCCTGTACTTTTTCTAATTCTAGCAATTTCCTCATCACTAAAAACAGAACCGACTTCGTCTTTTGGGTTAATTTCATTTACCATAAGCATAATTTCTTGCCTAAGGTTATTGAACTGCTCACTTGTTAGCTCAGTATTTCCAATAATAGATCTAACAAAAGCCGGGGAATTGGATGTGGGTCCATATCCCTTTTTTTCCGCTTCTACTGCCTCGTTAACAGATCTTTTGAATTCATCTCTTGAATGAAAAATTAAATTTGATACACTTTCTTGTGGTTTTTCAAAATTCATATGTATAAAAAATTAATTATAAAATCCCCATCCGGTAGACGGATTTATCCCAAATCCAACTCCTTGAGTAATCCCTTTTGCTTTCTCGATAATGAGGTAGGTGTCTTTATCTTGGCTTTTATATAATGATCACCCTTTCCTCCTCCGCGCAATTTGGTTATACCCTTGCCTTTTATTTTAAATATAGTTGCTGATTGAGTTCCAGCTGGGATTTTAAGCACGACTGACCCATCTACTGTTTCTATCTCTATTTTATCTCCTAGGGCTGCTTGTGTAAAGCTTATCTCAGCATTTGATCTTACATCATATCCATCACGATCAAACCGATCATCCTTGCTCACTGCCACTTCTAGATACAGATCGCCAGACGGAGCTCCCTTTTCTCCAGCCTCACCCTGACTTGTCAGTCTGATAACCTCACCATCGTTAATACCTGCTGGAATCTTGATCTTCAAGGTGACCTTGTCTCGAGTTACTCCCCTTCCCTGACATTTCTTGCATTTTTTTTCGTAGGTCTTGCCTTCGCCCTGACAATTGTCGCAAACTGTCTGAACCTGAATGTTGCCCAGTATCGTCCTTTGAACTTTCATAGTTCTTCCTGTGCCTCCACAAACCTTACAATCCTCGATCTTTGTCCCAGGTTCAGCCATGTTTCCATTGCAATGATCGCATTTTACATTCTTATCTAAACTTATTTCTTTCTCAGCACCAAAAACAGCCTCCATGAAACTTATTGTGATATTAACATGAACATCATTTCCCCTTTCTGGCCCGCGCCTACCACCTCTCTTGGAAGAAAAACCAAACATGTCTCCAAATCCCCCAAACATATCTCCCAAATCATCAGCATCAACATTGAATCCTCCAGCAGCTCCTGAGAAGTCTCTAAAACCGTCGAAGCCATGAAAACCTCCTTGAGACTGAGCCTGCTCAAAGGATGATCCAAACTGATCATACTGCGCCCTCTTATTTTCATCTCCTAAAACCTGATATGCTTCATTTAGCTCCTTGAACTTCTTTTCATCACCTCCTGCTTTGTCAGGATGAAATTCGTGAGCCTTTTTTCTAAAAGCTTTTTTTATGTCGTCTTGGCTGGCACCCTTATCCACCCCAAGAGTTTTGTAATAATCTTTACTCATAAATTAGTCGAAAGTCGTAAAGTCGTAAAGTCTATAAAGTCAAAATTTACTTTCGACATTACGGACTTTTTGACTTTTGACTCAATTACCCTTTAAATCCAATTTCTTTATTATCTAAATTTTCTGCTTCTTTTACTTCTCCAAAAGTTTCTTCGTATTTTTTTAAATTCTCCTGCATAGCTGCCAGCATTCTCTTGAAATGTCCTGGATTTGTTATGATTTTACCAGTCACTCTTCCGCTCCCTGCCATAATATTTAAAAATGTTAAATAAAATTCATCTTTAGAATGATTGGCCTGCATAGCATTGGCGTACTCACCCCCTGGAATATTATCAGCAATTTTAATTTCCTTCCTGCTCGCTGCATTAGGATTGTTTTGATTTTGCGCTTTATTCATATAATTAATTTAATAATAAATTTTTTAGGACGGAAGTTTGACTCCCGTCCGTTTGTTATTGGTTAGCTTCCGACCCTTTCAATGCTACTTATTTTTGGATCTACGATTATATCTCGTAACTCTTTACTATTTGTAAAAACCAATGGATATCCTATTTTTCCGACTTTTAAAACTAAATCCGAATTAATTCTTTTCATTTTCCCGGGCAATAATATTTCCTTTAAACTTAACTTGCCCTTGCACCCATCAGTCATTTTTACTTCAAAAATTTCGCCGTTCTCCAGATCTTGTTGTGAAATACTAACCACTTTTACCTCCTTTTTTTGTTTGTGTTTAATAAAATGAACTCAATTGATCGCCCCTCACTAAAGAGAGGCGATCCATGAAATCATTTATGACTTTTGACTTTGAGGGCTTTTCAACCTTTAACTGACTTAGCTATTTCTTCTCCTCTACCTCTCCCTCAACTACTTCATCATCCCCCTCTTTTCCTTGTACTGAGCCTGCCGAAGTATCATCTTTTTTGTTATCAGAAGAAGATTCAGCACCTGCCTGATCTGCACCCGGAGCTGCTTGTCCGCCTTGGGCGGAATACATTGCTGCTCCTATTTTCTGGGCGACCTCGTTCATTTCTTCCATCTTCTTTTTTATTTCCTCAAAATTATCACTATCTTTAACCTTTTTTAAGTCTTCTAATTTTCCCTCCAACTCCTTCTTGTCTTCCTCCTTCATCTTGTCTCCTGATTCCTTGATCAATTTTTCTGTCTGAAAGACTACAGCATCAGCCTGGTTCTTGACCTCAATCTGCTCTTTCTTTTTCTTGTCTTCGTCAGCATGCATCTCAGCATCTTTTGTCATTTTCTCCACCTCTTCATCGCTAAGACCTGATGAAGATGTAATGGTTATTTTCTGTTCCTTTCCTGTTGCCTTGTCCTTGGCACTAACATTCAATATACCATTGGCATCAATATCAAATGCCACTTCAATTTGAGGAACTCCTCTAGGTGCTGTCGGAAGTCCGTCCAGCATAAATCTACCCAGAGTTTTATTATCTGCAGCCATAGACCTCTCACCTTGTAATATATGAATTTCAACACTAGGCTGATTATCTGCCGCGGTTGAAAAAATCTGTGATTTTGAAGCTGGAATTGTAGTATTCCTCTCAATTAGAGGTGTAGACATCCCACCTAAAGTTTCAATTCCCAAGGTTAATGGAGTTACATCCAGAAGTAAAACATCTTTTACATCACCTTGCAACACACCAGCCTGCACAGCAGCACCAGTTGCCACCACCTCATCAGGATTTACACCCAGATTAGTATCTTTTCCAAAAAAGTCTTTTACTTTTTGCTGGACCAAGGGCATTCTGGTCATACCTCCGACCATAATAATCTCCTCTATTTCGCTTGATTTAAGACCAGAGTCTTTAAGAGCTGCTTTTACTGGCTCCAATGTTTCCTCAACCAGGTCTCCCACTAATTCTTCAAGCTTTGATCTGGTCATCTTCATTACTAGATGTTTTGGTCCGCTCTCGTCAGTAGTAATAAACGGCTGATTTATCTCTGATTCCATTGTGGTTGAAAGCTCAATTTTTGCCTTCTCAGCGGCTTCCTTTATTCTTTGCAGAGCCAAAGTGTCATTTGAAAGATCGATTGCAGTCTCCTTCTTGAATTCCTCGATAATCCATTTTATCAATCTTTGATCAAAATCCTCGCCACCTAAATGAGTATTTCCGTTTGTAGCCTTCACCTCTACAGTATCCTCTGAAACATCTAGGATGGAAATGTCAAAAGTACCACCCCCAAGATCGTAAACAGCAATTTGCTGCCCCTTTTTCTTGTCAAAGCCATAAGCCAAGGCTGCTGCTGTTGGCTCATTTATAATTCTCTTCACCTCCAAGCCAGCGATCTTTCCAGCGTCTTTTGTGGCCTGTCTCTGTGAGTCATTAAAATAAGCAGGAACTGTAATAACCGCCTCTGTTATTTTTTCTCCTATTTTTGCTTCGGCATCAGCTTTTAATTTTGATAAAATCATTGCTGATACTTCTGGTGCGGAATAATCCTTGTTTTCCATTTTTACATTTACTCCGTCTCCATTCTTGACTATCTTGAACGGAACAGTATTTATATCTCTCTGCACTTCTTCATCTTCGAATTTTCTTCCAATCAATCTCTTCACAGCGAAAACAGTATTTTCCGGATTTGTCACTGCTTGACGTTTGGCAGCCTGCCCCACCAATCTTTCACCATTTTTTGAAATGGCCACAACCGAAGGTGTAGTTCTACTACCTTCAGCATTTTCTAAAATTTTCGGTTGACCACCCTCCATAATAGCCATGGCACTATTAGTTGTGCCCAAATCTATTCCTAATATTTTGCTCATATTTTTTATAAATTATATTTATTTTTACTTATTTACAATTAATTTTGTCTTATACTTTTTATCATTGCTTTGAATTCATCAACACTCATCATGCCAAAATCAAAATTAACAAAAATGATGTTTTTATAATCAGCATCCAGATTCAAAACTGCAACTAAATTTTCTCCAATATTTATAGTATTGGCTGCATCAGCTTCTTCTGCTTTGATACTCTTATTATTAATAAGAATCGCCTTGCCTTTTTCAGTCTCTATGACCTCGGCCGGTGAAACTTCAATTTCTACTAATTCATTTCGTGGAATTTGTAGCAAATATTTATCATCACGCTCAATAAATCCACTAATTTCATTTAACTCAATCGGGGTAGAGCTTGACTGCTTTGAAAAATCCTCTCCAACTCCCATAAATTCTAATTTTTCATTTTCCAAAAAGCTTCCCTTGAAAATTTTACCCTCGCTAGAATTCTCCATCACAATCTTGGACTCTCCAAAAGTCGCAGGATAATCAAAAGAAAGGGCCAGCGCATTATTTACAAACTCAGTCTTAGCCCCCTCCAGAAGAGCTGCTTTTTCAAGTAGTTTTTTATTTGACAGTTTCAGTTCTTCATTCTCTGACTCAACACCTCTCAACTTATCTTTCACACTCGAAAGTCTTTTTTCAAAATCCATTCTCGTGCTTCTAGCATCAGAACTAATCTTCTTGATGCTATCGTTTATTCTATCTTTTTGCCAGGCATAGAAAACTCCCCCTACGACAACCGCTGTAATAATTACAGAGATGATTGTAAAAAACCAATCACTTGATTTTGTCTTGTTTTTTGCTTTCTTCGTTTTGTCTCCCCCTTTTTCTTCTTTGGATCCAGACAAAACTCCGTCCATTTTTTTTGCCATTTTTTTATAACCAACTTACACCACGCACTATATCCGATTTTCTCGGCTAGCTTGTAGGAAGTTTTTAATATTTAATAACTATTAAAATTTATATGATAAATCAATCTAAACAATTTACTTTGTCTCGATCTTTATCGTTTTCGGCTCAGCTTCTACAGCCTTTGGGATTGAAACTTTCAACACTCCATCCCCTGCCTTTGCCTTTGCCTTATCACCATCTACATGAGCAGGAAGCTGAACACTTCTATAAAAGCTGCCTCTTCTTATTTCTTTTCTGTAATAATTCTTCTCATCTACCTCACTCTTTCTTTCACTTTCGCCTTTTATGGTCAATACATCATTCTCAATGGAAATATTCACCTTGTTCGGGTCAATCCCCGCAAGCTGAGCTTCAATAATTACATTATCTTCATCCTCGTACATATCAATAGCAGGAACATGACCTCCTTGACTCATCCTAAGCGACGGGGAAAGGTCTGAAAAAACCTTATCTGCTTCTTCAAAAGAATCAAAAAATGGTGCCCATTTAATCAAAGCCATATATTTATGTGTTAAAGCGATATTTGCACTAATTCACGAATACAATCTATACACTCTAACTAATTAATTTCTTTTTAAATTCTATTTTTCAACAACAACTCTAGCCGGAATTATAACTTTATCATTTAACTTATATCCAGAGGTTACTTCTTTTACCACCTTTTCGCCCTTTCCTTCGACGGCCTCCATAGTGTTATGATCAAACTCCTTTCCAATAGTTTCTATTTTTTCAACGCCAGCGTTTGTTAGTATATCCTCAAATTGTTTAATAACATACTTCACACCCTCTACCCAGCCATTGCCACTATCTTCCTCGCGTAGACTATCCATGGCAATTTTTAAGTTATTATAAACTGGTATAATCTCAATAATCAATTGGGAATTGGCATATTTTACTATCTCCGTTTTTTCCTTTGCGCTCTGTTTGAGTAAATTTTGATAATCAGCTAAAGCGCGCTTGAATCTGTTTTCACACTCCTCATTCATTTCAACCAATTCTTCACGAGACATTTTTTTACTCTTCTTCTCTTTTTTCCTAGATTTTTTATCTTCGGAAGATTTAATCGAGGATTTTTTGTTATCGTCTTTTTTCATTTATATATTTAAAACTTAATACTTATCTTATTTATTCACTAGCTCTCAAGTAGCCCCTTCAAATATTTAATTATTTCCAAATTCTTTTTATAATCCATCCTCAGTGGACCTAATAAGCCAAGCATTCCAAGATTATCGCCAATCTTGTATTTCAATACTATCGATCCGCAAAAATTTCCAAAAGGATTTTTGGAACCAAGAAAAATGTTTTCGCCCATTTCAATACCTTCAAAAATATTATCAATAATTTCTTCCATTCGATCAATAACAACAGATACATCATATATCTTGTTCATTTGTTGATAGGCTGGCAACTTAGTATTTACCTGTGAAAATTCAGGCTGCTTAAACAAATTGGATATCCCTGTGTAATATAGATTGTGTCTGTGAAAAGCCCAAAAAACCGCCGTATCAGTTATTTCTGACATCCTCTTGGCTACCTGCTTCATGTCGTTTTCTGTTTTCTTTGCCAAGAGTGTCTCTAGCTCCTTAAAATTTTCCTTTTCTGCTGTCTTGATTTTTAGGTTGTTGATATAATACTCATATGCAATTTCAGTAGGTATTCTACCGGCCGATGTATGTGGTTGTGTTATATAGCCCTCTTCTTCCAAGGCTGCCATTTCGTTTCTTACAGTAGCAGGAGATATGTCCAGTTTGTATTTACGAACCAAAGATCCGGAACCTACAGGGGTGCCGGTTTTTATATATTCCTTGATTACAGTAAATAAAATTTTTTCTTTTCTTTTATCCATAACTACATAATATCAAAATTAGCACTCTTGTGTCAAGAGTGCTAATTTATTTTGTTTTCGGCGGTTTTAAATGGAAATAATTTACAATTTTACTTATCTCTAAAATACCACTCCATAAACTCTTTAGCCACAGAAACGGTAACTCCGCTTCCCTCTTTGCCCTCTTCAACCAAAATAGAGAAAGCAATTTCCGGATCATTGAAAGGGGCAAATCCAGCATACCAGGCATGTGGTTCCTTCTTGCTGGACCATTGAGCTGTCCCAGTTTTTCCAGCAGAAGAGACACTCAGACCGCTCAGTCGCCTTGCACTACCGTGAGTAACGGTTCGTCTCAGTCCCTGCCTAACCACTGTCATGTTGTAATCATCGATAAAATCTTTTTTTATTAAATCAGCATTTATTTTCTGAGCCTCTTTATCATCGTCAGTTAGCATCTCAATTACAAAATGAGGGCGATATAACTTTCCACCATTAGCAAACACACTTGTATACAACGCGACTTGCAAAGGAGTAACTAAAATATCACCTTGTCCGATAGCTAAGTGATAGGTATCACCGATATACCATCGCTCACCCTTTTTCTCCTTTTTCCACTCCTTGCTGGGGAGAAAACCTCCAGTTTCACCTGCCAGGTCTACCCCTGTTTGTGAGCCCAGGCCAAACAATTTGGCATATTCAACAATCTTATCTACACCAAGACCGGAAAAATCGTCATGCCCTCCCCCGATATAATAAAAAAATGTATTTACAGAATCTGACAATGCTTTTCGGACATCGGTTATTCCATGTCCTCCACTGCGCCAATCTGGAAAGAACCACTGACTAATACGTATTCCGCCCGTACTTAAGAAACTAGTATTTTCTGAAATTATTCTCTCTTCCAAGGCTGCAGCAGCAACAATAGACTTAAAAGTAGACCCTGACGGATACTCGCCACTAACACCTCTATTGTATAATGGCTTATCATCGTGACTCAGGAGCTCGCCATACTCATCACTGGTTATGCCGCGGGCAAACATGTTGTTGTCATAAGCAGGCAAACTAACCATGGCGATAATCTCACCATTGTTAGGATTGAGTACTACAGCTGAGGCTTTTTGTAAATCTAGTTTTTCTAAATATGAGGTCAATATCTCTTCAAGCTTTACTTGGGCGTCAATATCAATCGACAAAACCAAATTATGACCATCTTGGGCCTCAATTTGCCCTATTATCTTTTTCTCCTTGCCTAAGGCGTCAACCTCTATACTCTTTTTTCCACTTCTCCCCTTTAGCTCGTTTTCCCAAAAATATTCAATTCCCATTTTACCTATATAATCAATAGGTTGATATTCTTCGCCATAATTTTCTAACTCCTCTCTGTTTATCTTGCCAGTATATCCCAAAATATGAGACATGGAGACTCCTATGTTTTTATTTTCCTCATCACTCTCAAAAAATGTATTATTCAAATATTCTCTTCTTGATCTACTTGAGAGTATAACACCCGGCCAATTAGCCGACTTCAAATATAACTGGACAGCTTTTTCGTGCTCAATGTTATCAGCGACGAACAGGGGTTGATAGCCTTCCAGGGAATATTTATTAACACTCTTTACTGACTCCATTAAATCCTCATACGAAACATCTTCTAAAATAGAAGAAATTTCTCCTAATATATCTTCCAGATAAACAGGAGATGACTCTTCTTCGTCATGCTTTGAGGGTGGTAAATCAATCGGCAAAAAATATAACATAAAATTTGCCTTATTGCGTACTAATAATTTAAGGTTCCTGTCATAAATAATTCCTCGGTTCGGCTCTGTCCTCTCGATACGAACACGATTACCCTCGGCGACTTCTCGATAATACTCACCATTTACCACCTGGAGCCAGGCTGATCTGCCGACAAGCACAAACAAAAAAAGAAACAAAAAAAACCCTATCAAGGGTAGTCTCCTCTTGCTAAAACTTTTACCAACCATCTCTCTCTCACCCGAATCAGAAATAAAAACATCCTCAGACCAACCCCCTCTACTCAGAGCCCCCATCTTGTTTTTTATAGATTGGCCAGTTTTTATCTGAAAAGGGTTATCGTCCTTTCTGAATTTATTATTTATATTATTTTCTTTTATTTTTTTCATTTTTTAATTAAAAATACAGGGCGCAAATGATCAGTAACAAAATTGACTCCAAAAAAAATCGGAAAAACCACTAACGTATTCTGTAAAAATATCAATAACTTTTTGAAAAAGAATTGATATCCAAAATTAAACACAACTTCTCTGGAAATAAAAAATGATGCCGCGTAATTAAATATAAAATTAAATAAATCAAGGGACAAGGTGGCAAAGAAAGTTATAGCCAAAAATGAATACAATGAACGGTCTGTAAAAAAATAATCAAGCAACAAATTCGCCAGATAAACAACCAAGAAAAGACTCAAAATATTCGCCCCAAAAAGTGAAAATGAATAAATGTCCATGATGAGCCCGGCACCAAGAGCCCAATATAGAGCCAAGCGCTCTCCACGAAGACCTAAAATAAAAACTATAACAACAACCAAAATATTAATATGACTAAGACCCAGAGGAAGCGCACTAATCAATGATATCTGGACAACAGACAATATTATTATCGATACAATATTTAATATTATTTTTCCTGACATGTTTATTTGGTTAAAACTGAAACGATTGTCAATTCATCATGCGAAATAATAGGTTCGATAGTGGCGTATTGCCAGAGCTCATTACTTTCTTTCTCAACTTTTATCACCCTGCCTATTACCAAGCCTTTCTGCACCATATTTTCAAGTCCGGATGTAACAATCATATCATCTTTTTCTATTTTTCTATCTTGAGGTATGAAACTCATTTTAATAGTCAATCCCAAGCTCCCCTCAATCACACCACTTGTTCTATCTTCGTTTTGAACAGTTACTGCGAACTTACATCTCTTGCTGTTTGTAAGGCAAGCTCTAGATATATAATCCTTCGCTTCTATAATCTTGCCCACGACAATACCCTTGCTGCCAACAACTGCTTGGCCTACCTCTACTCCGTTTTTAGAGCCTTTATCAATTGTGATGGTATCAACAATGTCTGTTTCGCCACTTAGACTTCCTCTAAATACAATATTGCCCATCACGCTTTTATATTCATTCTTTGAAATAAATCCTAAATACTCCCTAAGTATTCTATTTTCCTCATCTACAGTTTTTAATTTGGCGTTTTCTTCGATTAAAAACCTATTTTGGATCGTTAGCTTTTCATTATCCGTGGTAAGATTTTCATTGGTTTTTTTGTCCTCATATCTTTCTCTGATACTGGAACTGATAGAATAAAAATTAGAAAAAATAGGATTAAATATCCTAACGAATAAATTTTCAATGGGGGTTATTATTTTAAAATAATGCAACAACATCAACAAAAAAACTACTAACAGTATAACTATAGTTTTTTTTGTTCGTTTTTTTTGCATATTGATCCGTTAATTAAGTCTTTTAAACACTAAAACCGACGCTGTAGATATCTAGCAATAAAAATTAGCAATATTATAGCTCATCCACTCCCGGAGTGATGACCTTGTTTAGAAGTTCTAGGTCTGATAACAAAATTCCAGTGCCTCTTACAACACAAGTTAGAGGATCATCTGCCACCTTTACTGGAATTTTTGTTTCTCGGGCGATCTCTTTGTCCAGACCTCTGAGCATCGCGCCTCCTCCTGCCAAAATAATACCATGTTCGTATATATCAGAAACAAGTTCTGGCGGAGTTATTTCAAGAGTTGTTTTTATATTTTCTATTATTTGTTCCACTATTCTACTGATAGCTTCTCTGACCTGGTTATCATTTATGGTCACCGCCTTAGGCAAACCATTTATCAGGTCTCTTCCTCTCACTTCCATCTCGGATGACTCTTTCAAAGGAGCAGCTGACCCTATTTGAATCTTCACTTTCTCTGCGACTTGTTCGCCTATCAGAATATTAAACTCTTCTCTAACGTATTGTATAATGCTATTATCAAATTCGTTTCCTGCCAGACGAAGAGACTTCCAGGTCACTACCCCGCCCAGTGAAATTACAGAAATTTCAGTCGTGCCGCCTCCGATATCTACTATCATGGTAGCGGTTGGATCTGCAACCGGTAAACGGGCGCCAATGGCTGCTGCCATTGACTCCTCTATTAAGTAAACCTGTCTTGCTCCGGCTGACTTAGCCGCATCTTCTACCGCCTTTCTCTCTACCTCGGTAATATCCAAAGGAATACCTATTACAACTCTAGGTCTAGGAACCAATGTAAAATTTTCGCTATGCACCTTATCGATAAAATACTTAAGCATTTTTTCTGTTACTTCAAAGTCGGATATAACACCGTCAATCAAAGGTTTTATAGCCTGAATATGCCCTGGTGTTTTTCCTACCATTTTCCTGGCCTCATTGCCCACAGCCAAAATCTCATCTGTTCTGGTATTAACCGCTACAACAGATGGTTCATTAATAACAATCCCCTTGTCGTCAGTATATACAAGGGTATTCTTAGTCCCCAGGTCTATTCCTAGGTCTTTACTGAATTTTCCAAAAAATTTATTAAACACTATGGTAAAATCAAAATGCAAATATCAAATATCAAAATGCAAATTAATAAATTAAAATTTAAATTACTCTATAAAAGTTTCATTTTTATCTTCCCAACTTCTTTTATAATTAGTTTCTATCTTTTTCAAAACCTCTTTTTCAATGTCAACATGATGTATTAAAGCCAAATGAATAACTCTTATCAACACATCGGCAATTTCCTCAGAGAAACCATCTTTCCCCTCCATATTTCCATTTCTATAAGCTTCCAATGCCTCACTTAATTCACTATGAATTAAAGCAATTTTTTCTAAAGTATTTATCTCCTCTGGTTTTGTTCCCCATTTCTTTTCTTCCGCAAGGTTATATATTTTGTCAGTAATACTTTTTATAGTTTTCATTTTATTAATCCATTAACTACTTCGTCCAACTTCACTAATTTAAAATCTTTCTCGTTTCTTTTTTTAAGTTCAACTGATTCTTCTTTTAGGGTTTTCTCGCTAACTACCACTCTATATGGACAACCGATTAAGTCTGCATCGGAAAATTTCTCTCCTGGTCTTGCATCACGGTCGTCATAGAGAACTTC
>CAYWNT010000009.1:43922-46978 GCA_964459725.1 uncultured Gammaproteobacteria bacterium | reverse complement strand
CCTGCCTCAGAAATAGTCTGAAATTCATATGAGTATTTGGAAAATGACCCTCCTGAAGAAACAGTAATATATGTCTTGTCACCCATTCCCAATCTTTCAAATACCTTCATATAAACATCTTTCATCTTTTCATAAAACTCTTCATGCTCTTCTTGTGTTTTAGAAAAAGAATAAAGATCTTTCATGAAAAACTCTCTCCCCCTCATAAGTCCTGCCTTAGCACGCGCTTCATTTCTAAACTTGGTCTGAATCTGATAAGCATAAAACGGCAAGTCTTTGTATGATGATACATAATTTTTCATTATTCTGGCTATAGCTTCTTCATGTGTAAATCCAAGCCCAAGCTCAGTACCGTTTTTTAGAGATGTCTTAAACCAATTATCCACTGTCTCATCACTCCATCTGTCTGTCTTTTCCCAGACCTCCTTTTCTTGCAATACAGTCATAAACACTTCTTGACCACCAGCCTTATCCATCTCTTCTCTAATTATATCTGAAATTTTATTTAAAACTCTAAGTCCCATCGGCAAATAAGAATAAACTCCGGCCATTTCCTTAAAAATAAAACCAGCTCTAAGTAATAACTGAGCATTCTTTGAAACTTCATCCTTTGGCGATTCTTTTGTGGTTTTTGTAAAAAGTTGTGATTGTTTCATAATTTCAAGTTAGGCGCAGAACACATATTTAGGAAATTGTACATTTTGCCAAATTAATTAACCCAATTTCTAACATGAGCTAACGCAGTCCCGCGAATAGCGGTCATAAATATGAGTAAAAAATATTATTACCCGGTATTTTTCAAAAAAATCAATTAAACACTAAAACTCCTTGCGATATATTAAAAAAGCGCTAATTACGCTACTTTTACAACAATTTTGATTTGTAATCATTATTATTCAGTTTAACTGAAAATATGCCACATGTCAAAAAACCATAATAAAAAGCCGGTTTTACTTCAAACCGGCTTTTTTTGCGTATTTTTAACGCAAATTTTTTATAATTTTTTCAAGGAGATCGCCAAATTCCCCCAAGCATTCCTCGGCCGAAGAATACAAAAGTTCGATAGGATAAATATCAGGAACTGCATGGACGCCAATCATGATATGAATAATTATTATACCACGAGCAGTAAGCTGTTCACTCATTTTACGAGCAAGCTTGATACTATCCGGACCATCATCACACAAAAAAATTAACAATTTTCTTTTTTTGCGTGATTTCATTAACGCCTCACCGGCAATCTTCAGCATATGCGTATCAGAGTTTGCTGCCTCGGCTTTAAGCTGAACAAAGCCCGATTCAGGACTTGGCTTGCCACAGTCATATATTGACTTCGAACTAAAACCCCAAACATATCCAGTACAAGCTGGTTCGAGTGCATTAATTGCTTCTGAAAATAACACTGCGATTCTTTTGGCATCCTCGATATCCTTGCCTTGCATCGATCCGCTATTGTCAATTGCCAGATGAATCTCGGCATCAACATCTCTCTCGGTTACAGTTTCCTTGTAAACACCAGGAAGTCCAGTGGCAATCCGAGCGCACTCCATCAAATCGAGCTCTCCATCTTCTTGACCGTAAATAGTAAATTCAGAAGGATTGTCAATCTGACGAAGCTTTTTAACAAGCGGATTAACCAAATAATCAATATCAGCCAACAAGGTATTATAAACCTTTCGATTTCTAGGTGAAGGCTTGATTTTGGTAACTTTCACTTTCTTTTCCAGGCCAACCGATATCGGTCCAGGATAAGTAAAGCCGCTCAATTGCTTCAACTTGCCAAGCAATTGATTAACTGCAGATTTTCTAGTTCCTGCTACATATTGTTTGGCAATTTTTTCGATTTGAGAAAGCAATTGTTTGTCAATTCCAATACCACAAGCTGAACACTTGCCTGATCTTTTAATTTTCTTAAAGGTGAAAGTGAGACAAGTTAGATGATTTTCATTTTTTGCTTCAGGCGATTGAGCGAGAAGTAAAAAAACCTTCTCAGCTATCCATAATAGTTCAGCTTCATCCGCCTTTAGCAAACGAGACCTTCTAAGATACTTCATGGCCTTATGGACCTGCTTAAATCGCGGTCTCTTGTGCCATTTGGCAGCAAAAAAGAAATCCTCATGAACATCAACCGGCTTCCAGCCTTTAAGCAATTTTGTTATCTCATCATCACTTAAATCATTAAAGCGCAAAGAAATATCAAATCTACGAGTCATGGTGCAAATATATGCCAATCTTTCTCGTAGGGCTGGAGCAAAGCCAGGCGCAGCCTCAACATTTAGCATATCATCCTTACGATCAAGAATAATATTCATAATCGACTGCAAAGCTTCCCCACCGCTTTTGTAAGCTCGTTGAAGAAGTTTTACGCCATAAGGCGAATGAACAATATGACCACCCTCATGATAGCCCATTCCATAACCAATTCTTACCAAATTGTTTAGGAAGGGCCAAACTGCCAAGCGCACTTCTGCCACACAGTCTGTAGAAGCAGTTTCAATTTCTGGATCAAAAATTAATTTAATCGGTTTTCCGGTCAACATCACCAGGTCATTACAAATCTGCGAAAACTCATTTTTGAAAATTTCTGTCTGTCGCTCAACCGGTGACAGGTCTTCCAAAAGACTTTCATCTTGAACAGCATGTAGTGGAAATATGGCACCCATATTTCACCTCCTATTATTAAATTGTAAAAGAATAATCTTCGTTTCCCGGATTTTACTTAAAATAAAATCCAGAAAGAAAGGGGGGAATGATTTCACTCCCCCGTATTATTTTGGTTCGTTTGTAGTTGATTAACTTATCCATCAACCATGTTTGATGGATAAGTGACGAATTGAGGGCAAAGGAACGAAGCCTTTAATTTGTCAGGCGAAGCCTTGAAAACTACGCAATCCATAACTACACCCAACACAACTCATTTTGCTACAAAACAAGAATAATGTGTTTTAATTATTTGGTGTAATTACTATCATTTTTCTGGGTCGACTAAAGTTTTAAAAGTTGTCATAAAGGCTTAACGTTCAGCAAGTTACCAATTGTCGCCAATGCGCACAAAT
>CAYWNT010000009.1:40124-43822 GCA_964459725.1 uncultured Gammaproteobacteria bacterium | reverse complement strand
TGTCATAAAGGCTTAACGTTCAGCAAGTTACCAATTGTCGCCAATGCGCACAAATCAAGGTATTAACTAAACGCCTTATGAGCTTCTTAAAAAATCATTAGCTTAAAAAAAATGAATCAAGCAACCAAAATAATGTTAAAAAATAATTATCTTTGTTTTCTGAATTCTATTACTAAATAAAATGCAGAAAGAAAGGGGGGAATGATAGCACTCCCCCGAGGTATTTTGGTTCGTTTGCAGTTAAAGCTTGTCATTTCACCGCGAAGCGCCGTGACAAGTTCTGACATTATTCTAGCTCGTAGAGATTGAATAATGTCAGGAGTCCGTAGGACCAAAAAACTACGCAATTCATAACCACACCCTACACTTCTTATTTTGCTGCAAAACAAGAATAATGTGTTTTTACCCGAGTAACGAGTATAAGTACTATCGGTGTAATTACTATCACCCTCTGTTAACTAAAGTTTAAAAGTTGTCATAAAGGCTTAACGTTCAGCAAGTTACCAATTGTCGCCAATGCGCACAAATTAAAGTATTAACTAAACGCCTTATGAGTTCCTTAAAAAATCATTAGCTACAAAAAAAATGAATCAAGCAACCAAAATAAATTTAATGAACATGTGTTTTAAGTTCGTTTGCTACTGAATACTTATCACGTGATATCACGTGATAACGACGATTTTGGAGTGTCACGTGATATCACGTGATAAGTCCGGCGCTAGCCGGAGTCGTAGACTAAAAGTATAGCAGCGCTTAAGTGACTTGATCCTCACTTATTTTGATACAAAACAAGTTAATAACAGATCATATGTTTTTTATTTTTTTTGAAAACCGGCCGGCCAACAAAAAATATAAAACACTTTTAAAGAATAATCTTCAAATTCAAGTCAAGCAACTTAAAAATTTTAAACAGCGATTACTTCTCCCGCTTGAGAAGCTACACCTCTCATGCGAAGTGCAGAATAAGCCTTGGCAATTTCTGTGTTTTGTTCCACCGAAACATTGCCATCAGATTTAATATCAACTTCTCCTTCATACCAACCGAGCATGCCCTTGATTACAGCTGTGCGCAAACCCATTCCGTTTACAACAAGCTGTCCGGTGCTACGGCATATACGAAAACTAGGCGCAAATGAAATCTGCCCAGCTTTTGCCGCCGCGCGTAGAGCATTGGCAGTCTGCACTATGCTCAAAGCCTGACTCTCAACAACACTAGTTTCACGAACTAGTTTGGCCACTTCATAATCAAGCGGCATTGGCTTCAGTCTGAGCGGCGCAAACCTATCCTTCAACGCATCGTCAATACCATGAGTTCCAAGATACTCAGCACCTTCATTCATGGTACCAACAAAATGAATATTCGGCGGCAAAGTTATAGTTTTGCTTCCTTCAGTGGTAATAATAGATACTTGCCGGGTGTCATCAAAGAGGCCGTGCATGCTTTCATTGGCCTTGGCATGAACCCTATTGATTTCATCAAGAATAACCATGAAATGCGTATCAAGTCCCTCTCTGTAAGCAATCATTGCTCGCTCAATATAGTCGAGAAGTCCTGACTTGATAAAATGCGTTGATCCATCACGAGCGGCATCAGTACCAAAAAGATCAGTTGTTCTCTTGATGGTATAGACATCTACCTTGTATGGTGTTTGCCAACCAAGAGCCTCGGCAACCTTGTAACTAAACGTAGTTTTGCCGGTACCCTTGGGTCCAATCAACATGATGGATGTATTGGCATTCAACCAGGACATAGCAGTTTGCAAGTCAATCTCACCGATCCAAAAATCTGGCAACTCCTTTATCTTCTGCCATTTTTTTAAAACCTGGACTTTGGCCACTAGTCGAACAATAGCGATCTTGGCCTTTGCTTTCTTGGTTTCAATGTGAACCGGATCAACCTCCCAAACGTCCCCATCATTGATCTGCTCATTCGGCTTCTGGTCAAGCTTAATTTTGTAGCCAGCCATAGCCTCGTCAACAAATGACCAATGCGAGCTTCCGTTCTCCCTCTCTGCTTTAATGCGGATCAAATCAGCCATTTTTCTCTCCCTGTATTTTCTATTAAATTGTAAGCTCCATTTTCTAAAAACAAAATAATTTATTTTCAGAATAAGGGTGGGGAATGATAACATTCCCCGGGTTTTATTTTAGTTTGATTGATACCTATTCACTATCCTAGCGCAGCGAGCGATAGTGACAGGATAGTAATGGGATAGTCGAGCGAATGCAAGAAATATCACATTACTATCCTGGGTTTTAGCATCACTTTTAGACCGAAGACTCACTTATTTTGTTGCAAAACAAGTTAAACGCCTTTAGTTTTTCCGGTTTTTTACCTTCCAGATTACATCGGTCAAGAAACTAAAATGATTGATTATTTATGCTAATAATTTCTTCCTTTCAGTCTTTAGCCGCTCCTCAACTTTGGGAACAACTTGACGAAGCTTGCTTGGTAACTTATCAGGATAAACCTGACGAACGTAGCCAATAAGTCCAGCGGCTTCCCCACGAAGTTGAACATCCCAAATCTTACGCCGACCGAAATTATTTAGTCGACCGCGGATCTGGTTCACTTTTCTTGGCGACATTGTAATTGGACCCTCACGATTAATAACCAATCCGGTCACTACAGGCACCTTTCCAGTTTGCGGACTGAAATACTCAACCTTGTCTTCACGGGTATGAGGAATAAAACCGTTCTTCTCGATAATTTCCAGAATCCCTGACTTAATTTCATCAGGAATCTCATCGTTAGACGAAATTGTGAGATCGTCAACATATGCTGTGTATTTATACGCCTGAAAAGGAGTGCTATTCTGGTTCAAAAATTCATAAATATTCATATCCATTTTCAGACACACAATATCTAGAATGCGAGGTGAGGTTGGCGGACCTTGCGGCAAACGATCATGCCAAGCAATCAGATCAACAACACTTTCAAGCATCTTTTCAACATCTTCTTTGCCAAAAGTCACACCAGAAAATTGCCTCAAACCATACTCAAACGGTTTACGCAGATTAGCTTTAATTCGACTACGAAAAACAGTCGGAAAAGCATTCATGATATCAACCGAATAAATAGCCTTGGCAAATCCAATATGAGCTTCTGCATTTGTTAAAATGCTTGCACCCTTCTGGTTTCCATGTCGAGCCGAATGGACAAAAGTACCAAGTAAAAAGCGATTCAAAATACATTTTTGTATAACTTTTAACTCATCGCAAGGAGCAGCAAAATAACGTCTTCCCTTGCCTTTTCCCTTTGACTTCGACCACTCCTTATAAACCGGAGAGTGAAATCTCTTTCGAGTTTTTTCATCCTCGAGAAGCCAGGCAGCATATTTTTCCTTATGCTTCCCGATCTTACTAAGCGCAAAATCCCAGGTCACTTTGTCCAGATGAAACCACTCACGCAAATAAATCGCTAAACGTTCTGGCAAGTCTAATATTGCGCGAAAATCTTCAAAATTCTTCAATTTTTCCCGATTCTCCCTAGCCTGCTTCTTTGTTTTTTTCGCCATTGTAAACCTCCCTGTAGAGTAAAAGCTAAAGTTAGCAAAATAATAACCAAAAATTTATAAAATCATTAGTAATTTCAATAATTAAAAGAACAATAATTTATATTAACATAAATTGACAATTAAGTCAAGCGAATTCCCCTCCGGCCTTAATACAAACAGAAAAAAAACACCCAATATTGA
>CAYWNT010000009.1:0-40024 GCA_964459725.1 uncultured Gammaproteobacteria bacterium | reverse complement strand
AAAATAAGTATATCTCCTATTATTTTAAGATATTTTCAACATCTTGGACTTCTTTTAATATTTTCTTTTCATGCTTTCTAATCTCGTCTTTTAATCCCTTTCTGGACTTGTCTATCTCTTTTCTGACTGCCACTTTTGATGCAAGTTTTGACAGTTTATCAAATTCTTTATCAGTAGTTTTTTCATATTCTGAAATATTTCTTCTCAACACTTCTTCGATTTCTATGGTTTCTTTCTTTAGTTTCCTTCTTATAAATCCGATGATAAATAGTATTAGAACTATTATAAGTATTATCAAGAATATCAAGCTAACCAGAACTGTGAAATAATTAATTATGAAGTCACCGACGATCGCAAATACCGGAGGAGAAACTATAAAGCCTACCTTAGCGCTTGGCTTACTGATGATACCGTTTTTATTTACTGCATCCACCCAGGCTGTGTATCTACCATCAGACAGGTCAATTTCCCCTGAGTAGAACCAATTTCCATTCGTGTCGCTATCTACCGTTGTAGAAGAGATCAATGCACTCTTGTCTCCAATGTAGATATTTACCTTAACCTCTGGAGTGGCTGTACCATTTATAAATAATTGTTTGCCTGATTTAATTTCTCTAGAGTAATTCTTTATTACCGGTGTTGGTATTGTTGCTATTTCAAATTCCAATGTACCTACTGCTTCATTGCCTGCCTTATCTATAGCCTTTACAAGTGCGGTATGTTTGCCTGCATCCAGTCCGGAGAGCTTAACCCTATCCTGATCCGGTCCTATGCCTTTAAACAGCTTCTCAAAATTATCAACAAAAATTTGATATTTATCAATTCCAGAATCCTTGTCAGTCGCTTTGAAGTGTAGCTCTGGGAAATCACCCACCTCAGTTTCAATCAAACTCAATTCCAAATTTTCCGGTGGCAAATCATCAACATTCACTCTGTAATTAGCAACCGTTCCCCATTTTTTAGAATCTTTGAACTTCAAATGCAAGTACCATGTTCCACTTTCTTCTACACTGTATTCCTTTTCCTTGAATAGCCCATCTGATTTTGGTCCAGGATCTGATACTGAATTCTCATTGAAATCAACACTGACCCCAACAACACTACTTGGAAAATCCCAGTCAAACTTTACATCCTTGCTTTTGTACCATGCATCTTGATCCGGATGAGTTTCTGATGATATTTCCGGTTTATTATATATTCGCTCTATCTTTACTTCTTCCTGTTTTTTTTGATTAGAATCATCCTTCGGAGTAGATTTTGGAGACTCTTCCTTTGGAGACACTGTATAGCTGCCACTGCCCATACTGGAGAGGATATTGGTCCCCTTACCGTCGTTAGCCAGAACTGCGCCAGAAGTAAAACGTACCAGACCGGTACCGGCCGCTTTGGCCTTGAAAGTTATAGTACACACATGACCACCGCTTCCATTATAACCGGGCATTGGGATTCCTCCTCCAAATCTTACAGCCCCACCCGAAATGGTAGGCTCAGTGGTCCATAGATTAAATATAGCTCCACCCCTAGAGACACTAACCGCCTCTAAAATACCAGTATCAAAACTAATTGAGCCTTCAGCCGCATTCACAACCTGACCTCCGGTGCTTACCTTCACAGAGACAGTAAATGTTGAACCAATTACATATGTACCGGTATTTGGAGCTATATACAATGAAGCTCCAGCAGCTCGACTCTCTAAAGCAAAACCGAAATTGCCCAAAAGTAATCCCAGAATTACAAATACTAATTTAAATTTTTTCATACCTCCTTTTTGTCTTCTTCCTCTTTTCTTTTATTCTTTGCCCTTATGTATGGCCAAGCAGAGGAAGATAAAGCTATAAGACAAATTATGATAATTGAAATAATTATGAATAATTGATTATTTCCCTTTTTTAGATCTGACGCCTTAGGGATGTACTCTACCATTCTTTCATTCCCTGCCTTATCAACCGCTCTTACCTTTATAGTGCTTTTCATTTTCTGGTCTTCAAGTAAATACGGGGTTTCTGCTCTTCTCCAACCAACCAAGGACGGTTTTTCTCTTTTGAAATAATCCAACAAACTTCTTATTTTCTTATCACCAATCTTTTCTTTTGGTCTAATTTCTAACACCTCATAATAATCAACCCCGGTTTGCTTGTCGTTGGTGTGGAAGATAATATAATACTCTCCGCTATAAACATCTGGATTACTGTGAAGCTCTATGACAAACGGCTCTGGAGATATTTTATCATTATTAACCACATCTCTCCATGCACTATCCTCTGGAATCTCTGCACTTGAGATAGTAATCTTCGAGGCGTCAAAGACAAGCTCATCCTCAGATCCTAATCCGTCATTTAGAAGCACTCTGGTTCCGTCTAGAATGTCTATGCTGGTAACTTTTTCACTTTCTATTCTTTCCTTAATCTCTCCTGTCTTAAAGAAAAGTCTAGCCACCATATTACTATTCCCCGGGTCGCCTGGCACTTTGCCGCAATACCCACCAGGAATTCCGCCAGCAAAATAAAGCTTACCCTCTCTGTTCACCTCCTCAATATTAAACTCATCTACTCTTTCAATCCATAGATTAATAATCGAAGATCCGGTCATGAAATCAACAATGCTCATTTCATTATTATCAAATCCAACATAAGCTTCTATTACATTGACGCATTCCTCGGCATCTATCTTTAAGTCTACAGTGAAAATGCTATCATGACCTACGGTTTTCTCTTCCGGATCAAAATAAAGCCTTGATGCCTCTGACCCAAGAGGAAAAAACAAAAACACCAAACTGATTATAAATATCTTTTTAAAAACTTCTTTTTTCATTTTTTTATTCATAGTGGGCGCTTTCGCCCGCTCGGTTTAAAACAGAATTAACCTGTCCAATAATACATCACAATAGAAAAGTCTATCAAATCCACTGTGCCATTTTGATTCTGGTCAGAACATAAGTCATCAGTCCCCCAGTAATAAAGCAAGATAGAAAAGTCGGTAATATTTACCCTTCCATCGTGATTCAAGTCTCCTTCAGGGCAAGGCATCTCTCCACCCTCTCTACCTACATAGAAACTTACTAATTTTGAAAATCCTGATTTGATGACATTTTCATCTGATTCTACCTCAAAATATGCTTTAGCAGTGTGGAAATCCTCTTCCAGGGGCTCAGTATTAAAAACCAATTGCCACCTACCTGAATCTTCGCTATCTGCCCGCTCAATATGCTCCTCAATTGAATTGATATGCACCTTAATAGTTGAACCTGGTACAGTTTGGCCATATATTGTTACATCATCTCCCTGTTTTACCGACTTGTTATCAATATTTATACTCGGAGAAATGTAAACTCCTGATATATTAGTTACAGCCCCGGAAATAACACGAAAAGTCAAAGTAAGCAAAGTCGACTTCAGGCCGTCAACATCCTCTGACCAAAATCCAAAATTTGCCACCCCTGGAGAGATATCCGTTGTTTCAAAGTAAAAATCAGCTTTACTATCAGTTTTTACAATTCCGATTACTGCCCCATCCACCAATATATGAACATCAGCCTGCGGATAGGACTTACCACGTACCACAATCTTTGTTTCGTTCTCAGTTTCTGCTCCAGGATCATATCCCTGACTGCTTCCAGCAGAACCTCCTCGACTACCTCCACCGCCTCCACCGCCAGGAGAACCTCCTTCGTAGGCTTTAGCAACACAATTAACCGTACTTAACTGGCAACTTGGTGTACAAACCAAACTACCACTATCAAAACCTAGGGATATACAAGTATTATTTCCAAATAAATTTCCATCACAATCTTCCTCCTCTTCCAAATTCACATTTCCACAAGTAAAACAAGATGATGTAGAAAATGAATAACAGTCATCACAATGCAAATCACCGCTTTCAAAAGGATCTCCAAAGACATCGTTAAAGTCCGCGCAGGTACTTGTGCCCACATCTTCCGGCCACAGCCCTGGGGTTCCAGGGTCACAGATCTCACCTGAAAGTTGATCAATTAATCCATCCCCGCAAGAAACCAGAACTTCCACATAAGTTTGAGAAAAATCTGTATTTGCTTTTAAAAAATCCGGGGTGCTAAAAAATAACAAGACTCCGGATAGAAAAATAAAAACAAAATATTTTTTAAAATATATTTTCATAATCAAAACTCCTACTCCTCCTCATTCGGGTCTTTATAGTCCCCTGTTCGCGATTGATGCTTATCAGCCTTTTCGCGCATAACCTGCCAGAATTTCTTCGCAAACGACTTCTTTCCTTTTCCTAAAAGACTCATGATAGATCTAAGTGGCCAAAGCAAGATATATAATAACTTGAAAATATATTCCCAAATTTTAACTTTAATAAAAGAAAGTAATACAATCCCCAAAACAACAAGATATCCGAATAATAACAGCCAATGTTTAATTCCCTCTAATTCGCCGTTAGAATTAATTGTAAATACCATCTTATCTTTATGGATGATATCCTTTCCGCTATAAACGGTCATTCTCGCCCAATACTGACCCTCTTTTAGATTAGTAGGGAAAATAGCTTTTATTTCACCCATACTAAAAGAATCGATCTTATCTATTGATGTGTCATTATGTGACTCCAAAAGTTTCTTGTCTGCAACATCGTAAATATCAATATGAACTTTTGAAGGCCCAGCAGGAACATTTCCAGAATTTTCAATCTTAAGAACTGCTTCGATGCGATATACAAAATAAGAAAAAATCTTCCAGCTCCATGGTCTTTTAAGTGTCCCGAACTCGGGTATGTTAATCTTTTTTACACTAAACTCAAAGAACTCTTCATTAGTAACGTCAAAATTTATATCAATTCTTGCACCAAGAGCAATCGCAACCCCAGGGTTCTGAGCTCTATTTTTTGGCAAAACCTTTACATTAATATTACCTTTGTAATTTCCAATTTCAGCATCTTCCGGTACATCAATCTTCACAATCATTGGAACTCTTAGAGCACCAGCTGGCAGATCAAACACACTTCCCTTGTCTATAGTTATCCAATCCTGAATTTCAGGTGCATTTACTGTAATCTCAGCATCCATACTTGAATCAGATGAAGATCTAAGCAAGGTAATTCTTTGCTCAAAATGAGAACCTGGTGACAAAGGACGTTTTGATTTTACATAAGGTGGCGATATGCCAAAACCAGCCTGGGAGACATTTCCCCAGGCCAATATACCAAAAATTATAATCAAAATGATGTACCCTTTTCTCATCAAGACTTAAACATGATTTATTAATTTTTCCACAGTATTTCTTTTGTACTATAATTATACAAAATTTTGTCAATTTAGGCAAATTTAAAAGAGAAGCCGGGAGACTTCTCTTTTCTATATTTTACCTTATGTTAAGTATTTATTACCAAGCATCATCATCTAGAACAACATTAAAGTAGTTCATACCATAATAATCACCAGATGGAGTACCTCCAGGGATGTTAATTCCCCAATAAACATTGTCATCAAAATCAGTCTGGCTAGTTGGTCTAATCATATCAACATCCAAGAATACGGGAGAACTTGAGGCTAATTGATTAGCGAGTGATGCATAAGTATTAGTGGCAACGTCAAATCTTTGTTCGCTGGCGGCAAACCAGTTTGCTCCAAGGTCGTCCATGTCATCACCCTGCATATTAGTATCAAGAGGAGAGTTTCCGTAATTTATCACCGTTGTAGTAGCGTTATAATTCCCTGAATCAAATCCACCCTTGATTGTTCCATAATCTATTTGAGCTTCAGTTACATGCAGAGCGGCCAATGTTAGGATTTCGATGCTATTTCCTGCAGTTGTTGTAGCATTTCCAGAAAGAGCTTCATCATAAACATTCATGCCTGCTCTCCAGTCAGTAGTTGAAGCTGTGTTCCCATCACCATCAGTTGGTAGGGTGTGATAAGCCAATGTTGTCGTACATGTCACAAAGGCATCCAAATCACTTGGTCCGCTACAACCTGTAATCACACAACTCGCGTCTGTAATTAAATAACAATTATTATCATCAGTTGAGCAATATTGTCCACCTACTGCATTTTCCCAATAAATAGAGCTTGAGGCTGTAGTTACATCATCACATCCGTTATCATCAGTAAACTGGGCCGTAGTAGAAGCCACCACCTCAGACTGATCTTTCATAAACAATACTACATCAACTGAACTGTCTCCATTTATATAAACTGTGCCAACTTGTGGTGCTTGATTTATTACAGTATATTGCTCCTGCTGAGCATTTCCAGTTCCTGCTAACGTATGCCAATCCTGAACAAACACCCAGTAATTATAGGATTGATCAACTGTTGGTATAGTTGTGGTGGCATCACAGGATATTACCGCCTCTCCCCCAACTGCCGTAGAAGTTCCTGTACAAATAGCCTGCCCATTATCACATCCCGATGTTTCGAATGTAGAAGTTGACCAAGAGTTAGTGGCACAAATATCCATCTGAATCAGATCTGCTCCACCAGTTATATCATTATCAGTAGAAGTTGCTGTGAAAGTAAAAGTATCTCCCGGCACTACAAAGTCCACACTAGTAGTGGCTGCATCAAGACTTGGTGCATGATTTAAGTACATTGGACTAGAAGTTGCGTTTGTTCCCTCGTCAGAACCTTGGCTAGATACTGAGCAATCCCCCTGAGTAGCGTGATTATCACAAACAAATGCATACCAATCTATGGTTTCAGGGGCAAAGTTGGCTACGTTGGAATATGTACAAGTAGCTTCTGATCCGTCTGCTGTCCCGTTAGAAATACAGAATTCGGTACCTCCACAAGTAGGTGCTCCTCCAGTACTACTAGCCGTAATAGAGTCTGTGCTACAAATTGCTAAATAATAATCGTTATTCTCCACATCAGTTGCGGTTACACTAAAACTGATAGCTGCGCCAACGTTTACAGGAGATGTAGATGTAGAACCTTGTCCACCGTCAAATTCTTCTGCTGGCAGAATAACAAATTGAGGAGGCGCATTTTTTACAGTAACTGTGGTAGTTGCTGAATCACTTTGAGCTATAGCCTCAGGTCTATTTAAGCTCAAATCTTCAATTTGAAAATCGAAATTAAAAACAAGGCCCACAACCGTACTACTTATGATCAAACTAAAAATCATAAAATACGGCAAAGACCTCTTGATTTGTTTTTTTATTTTTTTAGACATATTAGCATGGGGATACTTATATTTATTATTTTATTTTATTATATTTTCATTACTATAATTATAACACAAAAATTAAACTTATTCAATGAAAAATTAATACTATCTTAATCTAGAAGTTTTTTGTTTAATATTGGCAAATAATTAATAAAAGATTATATTCCAAAACATTTTAAACTTTTAAAAATTTGTTCATAATCACCCTTCATAGCCTCATATTCCTCATTATTTACAGAAAAAACATTGCTTTCTGTGGATAAATCCAAATAAATCCAATAATCACCGATTTTTTTACTATCTTTAACTTTTTTCTGAACAACACTTTCTGATTTTCTTATTGAAAAAATATCAACACTCTCACCTCCTCCAATGTACTTAAATCTTGCCACTTTATCAGAGTTGTCAATTCTGTATTTACCTTCCCAATCCTCTGGAATAGCCAAGCTGCAAATGGGTGGCTTAGTATGAAAAAAGGATATTCTAGAATACTTTCTCTCTTGTTTCTCCACCTTTTTTATATCAGGCTGCTCTATAGCCATTTCAACGTTCGTTTTTGTGTTATACCCCCTCACTAACCAAAATAACAGCGCCACTACCACCACAAGCACAATAATTATTATATTTTTCTCATTTTTATTCAAACTCTTCCAGTGCTTTTTCATTTTTACAAATGTATAAATTAATAAAAACCTTGTATTTTTAAAATACCAGGCCCAATCTAACCCCTAATAGCATCTAGTGGGTTTAATGAACCTGCACGCTTAGAAGGAAAAAGCCCGGTCAAATACCCCATGATCATTGAAAATATAGCAATAAAAGCTAAAAACCATAATGGAAATCTAAAAAGTCTCATAGCTGTTCCACCCATTTGGGATGCAACAACGTTTAAGATCAAATTTATCACTGTTCCTCCCAAAACACCGATAGCAATACCAACCAAACCACCAAGTGTCCCCATAAGCACAGATTCAGTCAAAAACATAACTTTAATCTTGAGTGGTGAACCGCCAATAGTTCTCATAATACCAATTTCCTTGGTTCTTTCAAGAAGTGTAACCGTCATTGTGTTAAACATGCCGATGGCAGATACGACTAATGCAATTCCGCCAAACAAGGCAAGCATGACCTGAATTCCGGTAAAAATCTTATTAGCTTGATCCACAACCTTTGAAAGCGAAGTAACAATAAAACCCTTTTCAATAACTTTCAACTCAACCTCATCAAGAAAATCCCTATTAGAAACCTTCACTCTTGCTTTCTCGTAAAAAGGAACTTTAAAACGAGAATCAAACTCAGATAAAGGGATATAAGCAAAAATCGAAGTTTCATCTTCTATGATACCCTTTATTTTGTATTCCTTATTCATCGGTAGCTCTTGAGACTCTTCTGAGCCCTCAACAGGAACAAAGACTTTAAATGTCACCATCCTTCCTATAATCTCCTCAGGAGCTTTGTCGAATAACTTTAATGCTGCCGAGGACAACACCACTGAATCACTCTCATTCCTGCTAAATAGCTCTCCCTCTTTAGCAACCACACCAGCATAACGAAAATATTTATGATCAACGCCGTTAAGCATAGCCGACCCATTAAGGCCTTCTAGTGTAATCTGAGAAGTAAAACTAGCTAAAGGTGCAACATCCTCAACATTATCAATTCTTCTAAGATCGCTAAGCTCATCTTTCCCAATGACAACAACTTTTGATGGTGGTGTTATAACATTTAAACTAAGCATAGCGTCACCAAAAACAATCTGCTCTAGAAGTATTCCCTGTAATCCATAACCAAGCCCAACCAAAACAACCACTGCAGCAATACCCACACCGATACCAAAAATAGTTAACCAGGTACGGGCCGGCCTGGTCCTAAACATCCTCGTTGCTAATGATATTGTGTCTTGTAACCTCATGTAAAAAAATTGAATCCCTGCCTGTCGACAGACAGGGATTGAATAATTGAAAAATTAGTGAGCGTGAACTTTGTCTTCGGATCCTTGAATTAATAGTTTCTCAAAATATAGTGATAATTTTCTTGCATTTTTTTTGGTCAATCCGATACCGCCCTCTTCCAAGGTGGTATGCAGGGAACTTTCTAGCTCCTCTTTACTAATAAGTCCTGCTATTCGATTATAAACCAAGTCTTTCAATCTCCTCTTCTGCACCACTCTCATCTTGTCATCATATTCACTTGCTATATAATTTGTAATCTTTCTAATAAGAATATTCTCTCGGGAAAAGAAATTATTAGTTGAAAATCTTCTTCTAAACCTCATAGCATCTTCAGATTGTTTCAATATAGTTCCCACCTTATGAGCCATAGCCTTGGCTGTGCTAGCCTCCAATCCTACTCCGCCATCTACAAACTTTTTTTCCAATACCTTTTTGTATTCCTTGGATGATATCTTCCTGTCTACAATTAATTTTGTATACTCTTCCAATTTTAATAATTGATCAAAATTCAAATCTTGAGTTAGGAAATTAACAATACTTTTTACCTTCAATTCTGTTGGTGAAGAATATGGGAAAATCTTGGATAACTTGTCCATTTCCGTCACTAAAATCTTTTGCTTATCTATCTTGGCAATTTGCTTCTTTTCTGGGTTAGGAACGGTACGTAGCAACTTCCCATCCTTGAAATAAAAAACTCGATGAGCATAAGATAGTTGGGCTGCATTATGAGTAATGATGATTACAGTCTTTTTATCAACCGTATTAATCTCCTCTAGGGCGTCCATCACCTGTTTAGTTGAGACACTATCCAGATTTCCAGTTGGCTCATCAGCCAACAAGATATCAGGGTTATTTACTAGGGATCTTGCCACAGAAACTCTCTGACTCTGACCACCGGAGAGATTGTCAGCATATTTTTCAGCTGTGGCTTCCATACCAAATCTTTTCAACAAATGCTTTGCCCATCTCTCTCTCTTGGCAGGAGATACCCCATGAAAAATCTGGGGCAAAACCACGTTATCAACTACAGAAAGCGAATTTATCAAGAAGAAAGACTGATAAATAATTCCTATAGTTTTCGTCTGGAAGTTTACAAGCTCTTCCGGAGAAAATGAATAAGGATTCTCACCTTTTACTAGCAATTGGCCGGCAGAAGGCTCCAATATACCCAATACGCTATACATGATTGTTGATTTTCCGCACCCGGATGGGCCAAAAAACGCAATGAATTCTCCTGGATAAATCTCAAGATCGACACCACGAGTCGCCTTAAACTCGTTTTCTTTTCCAAGATTGTATGTAATCTCCAAGTCTTTTGCGTGTATTATCGATTCTGGCATATTTTATATTTAAATACTTATAACTTATTTTCTTTTTAGCCAACTAAATTGCTGCTCAAAATTCTTGATAATTATATCAATGATACTCTCTTCTCTGGTTGGTGTTAACATGGTAAAATCTTCTGACTTTTTTGAATTACCAGCCTCATCCTCACACACAATCCAGTATTTATATACAGATGCTGGAAGAAAGTTTGTAATTACCTCCACATGATCTAGGCCAAAGTCTTCCTCCAATGGCAAACTATGCGATTCCTCGGCTGAAATCAATCCCTGATGATAGAATAACTGACACTTGCCTGGCTCATCTGTTCTCCAACTAGCTATCGTCTGAATTCTGTTCTCAGAACCTGGATATATAGTAGACTCGGTATTTACCTTGCTGATTTCTGGTGGATAATCATCCTTAGTGGTAATAAAGGTCATTGGGATGTGCTCTGTTTTTTCTCCGCTTTCGCTCTCAACCCTTATGATCGCAGAATAATAAGTATCAAAAGTAAGATTGGATAACTTAATAGAATGCACTGTCAAATAAGAAGAATTACCCTCCAACTTTGTCTCAGTTGTGTTTAAATTTGTATATTCTATAATCGAAGAACAAGGAACATTGGTCGACCACCTTATAGTTGCTGCTTCTTCTTCTATCTTGTACATCCGGGCATTGTATATTTCAGGGGCAACAGCCTTGGTTTTGAAGGTTTTATCCGTACTTTTTCCTGTAAGACCTATTTCATCAGTAGAAGCTACTTGGAAATGATAAACAGTTGAAGGTGAAAGCCCGTTTATCTCAACAACGTGACCAATCACTAGCTCATCAGGCTCGCCCTCTTTCCAGGTATACGGGTCCTCTGCATCCGGATTATAATCCTCTTCATCAGCCAAGGCCACAATAGAGTCAGACTCCTTATCAGTACTCCAGGAGATAATTGCATAGTCAATCCCTACCTCAATATTAGCCAAATCCAAAATTATAGTAGGAGGCTCGACTATCTCTTCCGCTCTCTGTTTAACCTTCTCTTGAATTTCTTTAAGATCACCTTCACTTGTAATTTTACCAACAGACTCTAAAATTTCATCCATAATATTCTCCTGCTCATCTCCGCTCCTGCCCTCCTCATAACCCTCATTTAAACTCTTCGCACTCGACAACTCATCAATCAAATTTACTACATCCTCCAAGGTTTCCTCGCTAAGCCCTTGCCTGCCCTCTTCTAATATTTTTTCCTTAAGTCCTCCCACTCCCGTATCTAAGATATTAGCATTCCATCCTGCATCATCTTCGGATTCGCCAGTAACAACATTGAAATCATTAGATATTCTCTGATTTCCATACTCATCAGTGGAAATCACTCTAAAATAATAATTTTTCCCAGGCAATAAGTCATCTAATAAAATATTATGCTCTGTCTTATCTGCTCTCGGATCTCTCGCTATTCCATAACGTTTATCAAGCCCAAATCTAACCATAGAATCAGCATACTCGTCTGTTTCCCATCTAATTTCAGTCGATGTAGACGTGGTTTCTGTGATCCTAATATTTGAAATTGCCGGCGGAGTCTTATCTGTCTCCTCAGCAGCAGAAGAAGGTAAAATATTTTTTACAAATAAAAAGCCCATGACAAAAACAATTGCCATGACAAATATAAACAAAGCAAAATTGATATACAACAACTTTATTTTCATTAAAATTATTATACCACATTTAAGTGATAGAACAAAATAAAAAAAAGTCTCAAACTGAGACTTCTTTTTATTTATATAATACTGATTTTATCTAAAAACTTAAAAAACTATTTCTTTATCTTTTCCCAAACAACTAAAACCGGACTAGCTAAGAATATTGAGGAATATGTTCCGATAAACACACCAATCGCCAAGGCTAAAACAAATGATCTGATACTCTCTCCTCCGAAGAAAATTACAGACAAAAGAACCAAAAGTGTGGTTACAGAAGTATTTATGGACCGCTTAATTGTTTGATTTACTGAAGTATTAACTGTCCCCTCAAAATCCTCCTCACTCTTTGGAAGGTTCTCTCTCACTCTGTCAAACACAACAATAGTATCATTTACTGAGTATCCTAAAACTGTCAAAATTGCAGCTACAAAAGCTGTATTAACCTCCATTCCATAAAATCTACCCAGGGTTGCAAAGATTCCCATAGTAATTATCACATCATGAAACAAGGCCACAATAGCAGAAAGTCCATATTTCCAGGAAGCAACCGGTTTTGAAACTTTTCTAAAAGCCCAAGCAATAAACAAAACTATAGCTATAATAACGATTACAATTGCATTAACTGACTTTGTTTTCAGCTCTTGTCCTATAGTTGGACCTACAGAATCAAAACGCAACTCAATAAGCTCTGAAGCTCCTGCCTCTCCTGTCTCTCCCCCTTCTGGGTTAATCTCCTCTTCTACCCCCTTCTGCGTCTCTCCATCCTCTTTGATCTCACTGCCTGATAGCTCTCTTAGTTTTGTAAGGATTTTTTGATGTTTGTCCTCTGTTGAATCCTGGAATCTCAAAATCATTCCATTATCACCAACCGGTTGCACGACAAGACTCCCAAGTTCCAACTCTTCCAATGATGACTGCACACTGGCTAACTCAGGCCTATTTTTTGAAAACTCTACCTCCAAAAGACTTCCTCCGGTAAAATCAATGCCAAGCTTAAGTCCCCAAACGGACAAAGCAATAATAGACAAAGTCACTAGAAACGCCGAGAAAGAAAGCCAAATTTTTCTTTTTTGAATTATGTTGTACATTATTTTATTAAACAACAAACAGTAAAATAATTAAAGGAACTTGCTTGTTGTATATTATTTACAATTAATTACGAGTCTTAACTCCTACCAACCACTTGACTTTATCCAACCAGTCTCCAGCAACTAGATTCAAGAATGTCTTAGTTACTACAATTGCTGATAGCATTGAAACTAGAACACCCAAGCCTAATGTGATAGCAAAACCTTTCACAATACTTGTAGAAAACTGAATAAGAATGAAACAAGTAATAAGCGTAGAAATATTTCCATCTCGGATTGAAGGCCAGGCTCTATCAAAGGAATCATTAACCGCTAAGCTTAGTGGCTTTCCTGATTTTAACTCCTCCTTTAATCTTTCAAATATAAGCACATTCGCATCAACGGCCATACCAATAGACAAGATAAATCCAGCCATTCCGGAAAGTGATAAAGTCACCGGCCATAATTTAAATACTGCCAGCACCCAAACTCCATAAATAGCCAGAGAAAATACAGCTAATATTCCAGGCAATCTATAATAAAGTATCATGAAAATCGCTACTAAAATAAGCCCGATAAGACCAGCCTTCAAACTAGCGGTCAGAGACTTATTTCCTAATGAAGATCCAACAGTTTGTTGACTGATAAGTTCAATTGGAACCGGAAGAGCACCAGCATTAAGTCTTTGTGCTAGAACCTTGGCCTCATTAATATTAAAACCTCCCGAAATCACAGCCTTGCCCCCGGTAATTTTTGAGTTCACCCTTGGGGCGCTAATGATGTAACCATCCAGAAATATCGCGACTTGCTTTTCAACATTTCTCTCTGTAATCTCAGCAAACATTAGAGCACCTTCACTATCGAACTCGAGTCCTACCTCAGGCATATTATCATTTGGATTGAACTGCACTACTGATCTTTTTAGATTTTTACCTGTTAGTTCTGTGTTCTTCCAATCATTTTGCTCTCCGACTATGTCTTTTTCAGTGATTGTTGGGATAAAAATATGACTCACACGAAATTCTTCCAAGTCTCTCTCGTCTACTTTATGGATCAGATGGTAGCCGAATTTTGTCTCCACCACAAATGAAATAGTTCCGATTTCCTGAGCAAAAACAGTATCAGCAAAAGGTTTAACCATGGTAGTCTTGTCAAACCAACCTAAGTCGCCGCCATTTACAGAGCTTGGACCTGTAGAATGCTCTTGAGCTAATGCAGCAAAATTACTCGCGTTTGCTCTCTCTTTTATTTCTTTGATTTTTGCATAAGCGTCATCCTTTGCTATCGGGGTATCGCAACGCTCACTCTCATCATGACAAATTAAAATATGTGAAGCTTTTACCTCTTTTTCTACCTCTGCTTCATCAAAAGGATTTACTTTATTTCTTTTTTCTACTAGTTTTAAAACTTCATATCCATTAGACATTTGCACAATATCATCCACAACATCACCTGGATTTAGGTCTCTCACTGCTTCAACAATCTGAGGTGCTGTTTTAGTAGTTAACCAACCCAAGTCTCCGCCATTATCTTTTGTATTGGTGTCCATGCTGAACTCGCTAGCCAGAGAAGCAAAGTCTCCGCCAGAAATTACCTTACCAAAGACCTCTTCTGCCTTTTTTTCTGCATCTTCATTAAATTCATTCATTTTTGTCTTTTCTTCATCAGTTAACTCTCTTACCGTGTCATCTTCTTCTTTGAACTCTAGAAGTGGTGTTTCCCCTATCATGCTTATCGCCTCACCAACATCTTTTATACCAGCTAGCTCCACAATAACACGATAATCACCTCCTGTGGTATTGGTCTGTACCAATGGTTCTGACACACCAAAAACATTCACCCTTCTCTCAATAACATCTCTCACACCTTCCAGAGCGCTAATTTGCTCTCCGGCAGGCACACTAGACATATCAGCACTATAAACCAAATGCGTTCCGCCCTGCAGATCAAGTCCTAAACGAAATGAAATAGGATTGTCTATTCGCGGTAATTTTATTGTGTTGTTGGTTTTGGCAGCCAAAAAATCAACTCCTTTATTATAGTAATCTCCCGAATCTACCAAGGATCCCATCACAACAAAAATTATTATCACGAGAAAAATCCTCCAAATTTTCCCTTTTTCACTTGAACTAAAAATATTAATCATAGGCTATATTTAAAAATCAATTAATTGCTAATATTTAACGCCAGAAAAAGAGCCAATAATGACTCCGTTCTAGTATTTAATTATTTTATATTAAATAAAAATAAATTGCAATATGGACAATCTCTCATCAATATTGTATAAAAAATTTTTCAAAAAAAATAGTCTGGTTATTGTTTATAATATCCAGACTATTTAAATAGAACCGTTTTTTTGGCTCTTTCTTTTCTTTAATTCCCATGTTTCTACCAACTGACGCCTTGGAATTTTCAATCTCTCTTTAGCAGCATTTAAAGAATCTTCCAAGAAGATAAACATGCGCTGGGCTGGCACACTGTTTATATACTTTTTATTCGTGACTATTCTCTTCATCGGCATAATCCACCTTTCGGTTTCAAAAATTTGCCTCTTGAGTCTCGCTTTAGTAAATCTTGTATTTACGTAGAGATTATTAGCCATATTTCGCAAGTTATGCAACCTGTCAGCCAATTTCAAGATTATTAAATCAGGACTTGATCTTATTTTCTTGAAATATTTTCCTATCTTCTCATTTTCAAGTCTGGTTACGCCTCCTACCAACTCCGACACTCTCCTGCCATGACCCTCTTCTATTGTTGCCAACAATTCTTCATGAGTATCTTCTGGCGCATCATGAAGTAAGGCTGCTGCTAATATATCAGGATCTACCACCCCAAAATGAAGCAATATTTGAAAAACCTTTACAGGATGTCTAATTCCTGCACTTTCATCATCTCGCTTAGTTTTGTTATGAAAACCACGAGCACATTCATAAGCTTTTTTTACCACTCCAGTTGACTCTCTTTCAATCTCATGTTTAATACTTACCCTATCCCAGGGCTTATATGTCAAAACATTCATATTGCCCTCCTTATTTAAATAAGAACAAGGTAAATTATTAAAAGAACAAACCAATTACTAAATTTTGCCTAAATCTTACATAAAAATATACCAAATGTCAAGGAAAGACTATCTAATATTTATCAATACCTGATTTTAGCTATTCAATCCACAGTGAAAGAATAATAAAAAAGCCCATCGTATAAATTACGATAGGCTTTTAGAGATAATGGAATAGTTACTTAATGATAAATTCCACGCATATCCTTCTCTAACGAATGATATATTCTGTACATCTCTTTCTCTAACATGGGATATTTACCCTTCATAACCTTTAATAGCTCGGGGGTCATCCCTATATTAATTTTCACTATCGGAGGGCCATCATACTTTGCCAATATTGTTTCAATCTCTTTCAGTCTTTCTTGTGACGGTGGTTCGTCGCCATAAAGAATTGGAGCCCAAAGATCTTGTAAAGACTTCCTGACTTTTATCAAAAAGAAATTCCCCTCAATTATTTTAACATAATCTTTTATAACGTGTGAATCGGTATAATAAATATCTTTTTGACGAATTTCGCTGAAAAGTTTTTCTGCTCGAGCCATTCTTCGATCAGATGGCATCAGATCAGATGGCAAGGGAGCTCTAACTCCAATCCAAGAGATATAATACATAATGGCAAGCACTTCTTTTTCCGGTATGCTATCTTCGTATCTAGTGACATCCACTCCCGCATCCCTGGCCTCTATTAAAACCTTTTTATATTCAGCGAGTTCTTCTTTTCCTACCTGCCCCCAATGTCTAAAATACTCATTAATACGTTCTAGCTCCCCAACCAACTTTTCTCTTTTTTTCTCCTGCGATGATGAACAAGCAAAAATACAAAAAAGACAAACGACCATCAAAAATATTAGCACTACAGGCTTTTTCTTCATCCCTATCCCCTTTATAAGCAAGCTTTATAATTAATGATATATTCTACCCAAATCTTTTTCCAGTGTTGGATATTGATGCATCATAGCCTCTGTCAGTTTGGGGGTTATTTCCAGATAAATTTCAACCCTGTCCGAAACATCATACTTTATCAAAGTCATTTCGATCTCTTTTAATCCTTCTTGCGACGGAGGCTCTTCGCCATAAAAAATTGGTCGCAAAAGATCCTGCATAGACCTCTCAACCTTTAAAAAAAGAAGTCTTTCCTCGATCATTTTAAAACCTCTTTTTAAATAGCGTGGGGGAGGAAAAGTGTTATTTCGTTTTAACTCACCAAAGAGTCTTTTAGCTTTTTCAATTTCATGATCAGTTGGTAGGGATTCTCCAATATTGATCAATTCCAACACGCTCGCAAGAGCGACTTTTTTTTCTTTCTTTGGTACACTTTTTTCGAATTCGTAAACATCTACTCCCGCATCCTTGGCTCTTTTTAGAGTCTCTTTAAACTCAACTAACATGTCTTGGCTACCCACTGTGGGATGCCAACTAAAATAATCATTTAATTCATATAACTCCTCGGTCAATGCTTCTCTTTTTTTAGATTGCACTAATGAATAAGCAAAAACGCAAAAAAGACAACTAACTACCAAACATATAGTCACTACAGATTTTTTCTTCATTCCAATCTCCTTTTTTTAAATGAACTATCAAAATTAATATCATAATTTACAATACTATAAAATAGCACACTTTCCACCAACTGTCAAGAGCGTACCGAAAACTACAAATAGTTAAATATCTTACTTTAACAATAACAATACAAGCAATTAATTAAATAAGTTGCAAAATATTTTTTTATTTGTTAATATAATATCAGACAACAGAAAAGTTGTTTATTTTTTTTAATACTGGAGAAAGTATTTATAAAACTAAATAAAAATTATCACGGAGGGATGGCTGAGTGGTTGAAGGCGACGGTCTTGAAAACCGTTGTATGTTAACGCGTACCGTGGGTTCGAATCCCACTCCCTCCGCAGTGATGCAAAATCAATTATAAATATTTTATTTATATGTATTATGCTTATATACTACAAAGCCTTAAAGACAATAAATTTTATATAGGTTATTCTAGTGATCTAAAAAGAAGAATCAATGAACATAAAAACGGCAAAGTTAAATCTACAAAAAATAGATTACCTATAAAATTAATCTGCTATGAAGCTTATATAAATAAAAAAGAAGCAGAAAACAGAGAAAAGTATTTAAAAAGTAGTGATGGGAAAAAAGATCTTAGAAAAAGATTAACATTAACATTAAAATAATTATTGGAGAGGTGGCTGAGTGGTTGAAAGCGCATCCCTGCTAAGGATGTAGGGGTTAACGCCTCTCGAGGGTTCGAATCCCTCCCTCTCCGCATATTAAAAAGCAAGGCGATTAAGCCTTGTTTTTTCGTGCCTTGCCTTATTAATATAAAACAATATTTATGCTAAAATTAAAATATGGATAAAATGCAGTATAAAATTGAATCGCTAAATAAGGTTGGTGCAGTTACAGCGAAAAGGTTGAAAAAACTCGGGTTAAATACGCTCGAAGATCTTTTGTTTTATTTTCCTTTTCGTTATGATGATTTTAGTGAAATAACTCCTATCGCAAAACTCGAGCCAAATACTACAGCTAATATTGTCGGGCAGATTGAACTCATCCAAAACAAAAGAAGTTATAGAAAAAGAATGTTTATTACTGAAGCGCTTATTAGCGACGATACTGAGTCGATTAAGATTATTTGGTTTAATCAGCCCTACATTGGCAAAACATTAAAGGTGGGTGACAAGGTTTCTCTGTCTGGCAAAGTTGAGGGGGCTCTTGGGGAAACCACAATGAAATCTCCAAGTTATGAGAAGATAATTACAGACAAGAACGTACACACCCAAGGCCTTGTTCCAAATTATCACTTAACAGCCAACATCACTCAAAAACAAATTCGTTTTTTAATTAAGCAGATTATAGACCTGGCTGATGATATATCAGAATGGCTAACACCGGAAATTATTAAATCCCAGAATCTTATGAGTATTAATGAGGCTCTAAGGAATATTCATTTTCCGGCCACAAAAGAAAACCTCCTAGAAGCTAAGAGAAGGCTAGGTTTTGATGAGCTATTCCTGGTTCAGCTACAGTCTCAACTAATCAAACAACAAATAGGATTAACTAAATCACCTAAAATAAATTTCAAAGAAAAAGAAACCAAGGATTTTGTTGACTCTCTCCCCTTCAAGCTAACTGATGCCCAGAAAAAATCCTCCTGGCAGATAATTCAAGACATGGAAAAAGAAAAACCAATGTCGAGATTGCTTGAAGGAGATGTTGGTAGTGGCAAAACAATGGTAGCAGTCATTGCCATGCTTAATGCTTCAAAGAATAATTTACAATCTTCTCTCATGGTCCCAACTGAAATACTGGCCAAACAACACTTCCAGTCAATTTCAAAACTTCTATCCGGCACAAAAGCAAGCATCTGCTTACTAACCAGAACAGAACAAAAAATTTCCGGTAAAAATGAAAAAATAAGCAAAAAAGAAATACTTAAAAAAATAAATAATGGCGAAATTGATATCATAATTGGAACCCACTCTCTCATTCAAGATGCAATAGAATTTAAAAATCTAGGATTAGTCATTATAGATGAACAGCACCGCTTCGGTGTGGAGCAAAGAAAAAAGATTATAGAAAAATCCGGGGACTCAAGCACTTCCCCCCACCTCCTTTCTATGACAGCCACCCCTATCCCACGCTCCCTTGCTCTCATCTTATACGGCGATCTTGATCTCTCCATAATAAATGAAATGCCACTAGGAAGAAAACCAATAAATACCCAAATAATACCTGAGCCAGCAAGGCAAAAGGCCTATGAATTTATAAAAAAAGAAATAACTAAAGGCAGGCAAGCTTTTGTAATCTGTCCGCTAATTGATCCGTCTGATAAACTAGGAGTAAAATCAGCAAAAGAAGAATTCGAAAAACTAAACACCCATGTTTTCAAAGAGTTAAATATCTCCCTTCTGCATGGACGACTAAAAGCAGAAGAAAAAGAAAAAATAATGAAGGATTTTCAGGATAACAAGATTAATATCCTAGTCTCTACCTCGGTAGTTGAAGTCGGTGTTGATATCCCAAACGCCAGCATTATGATGATTGAAGGAGCTGACAGATTCGGACTCGCCCAACTCCATCAGTTCAGAGGCCGAGTTGGCAGAGGTGAGCATCAGTCATACTGCCTCTTGTTTACTGACAACACATCGCCAAACACCCTAGAGAGACTAGGTGCTATGACGAAGTATAGTGACGGATTCACTCTTTCAAAAATTGATCTCAAACAACGCGGACCAGGCGAAGTATATGGGAAAAGCCAAAAAGGATTTCCTGAGTTTAAAATTGCAAATTTATTTGACCATGAACTGATTCAATCCACCCAAGAAGAAGCTGAAAATTTAATAAAAATCGATCCTGAACTAAAAAACTCCTCATCAATATACGACAAAATAAAAGATTGGCAAAAAAATATTCACCTAGAATAAGCTAAATTTCATTATTTCTTCATAATTATTTTATAATTACTTTACAAATAATTTATTCTGTGCTAACATAATAGCGGTTCACGATAATAGTTTTACACACAACAAAAGTAGGGGGGACGTTATTATGGGCAACATAGGTATAGCTCGAATATCAAAAAATCTCAAAGTACTTTCCAGTAAAACACTGGGGAAATTCGCAGGGAAAGAAGTTATTCTCCTCGCCGATACGCTAAAAAAAGAAACATGGGGTAAAACGATAGAATTTATCACGATTCCAAAAACTAATGAAGAACCAACAAGAATCGATGCTCTTTGGTTAAGGCCACTGGACAAAACAGCAAAAAAACTGCTCCACCACGCCTGCATATTTTAAAACAAAAAAGCAAAACAAGCCAATCAAAAAGGGTCAACTCTAAGGAGTTGACCCTTTCTTCTTTTTCATTAAAAACAATTAATTTAAATATTTCGCAATATCATCTATTTTTTTCATTTTCTTTACAGTAATACCAGTAAATTTTGCCTGAACATCAGGGGTGATAGCCTTATCAAAACCTAGTTTTTTCGCCTCTGTAAGTCTTTCTTTCAACTTAGAAACATTTCTCACCTCTCCACCAAGGCCAACCTCTCCTGCTATTATAGTTTTATCGCTTACTAATTTGTCTTGAAACGATGAAGCAATTGCCAGACAGACCGGCAAATCAAGAGCAGGGTCATTAATCTTCAATCCTCCAACCACGTTCAGGATAATGTCTTGGTTCTCCAGATTAATCCCTCCCCTCTTTGTAAGCACTGCGGACAAAACCTGCAAACGATTCAAGTCAAACCCAGAAGCCTTTCTCTGAGGATAACCAAAAACAGTTTTAGTGACTAGAGCCTGGATCTCAACCAAAAAAGGTCTAACTCCCTCCATGACACAGCTGATCACTGATCCGGCGCTACCTGTACCACTTGATTCCATAAAAATGAGAGAAGGATTTTTTATTTCTACAAAACCCTTGCCTGTCATCTCGAATACTCCGATCTCATTTATTGATCCAAATCTATTCTTGGTTGCTCTCAAAATTCGAAAATCATGGGCCCTATCACTTTCTAGATAAACAACAGTATCTACGATATGCTCCAAGGTCTTCGGACCGGCAACTTGTCCGTCTTTTGTGATATGACCGATTAGAATAACTGGTATATTGTGTTCTTTGGCAAGTTCTAAAAATTTAACAGTCGATACCCTGATCTGATTAATACCACCTGCCTCAGCAGGCACCTCAGAGGAATAAACGGTCTGAATAGAATCTATTATTAGAAGCTTTGGTTTATTTATTTTAGCAGCGTTTATTATCTTTTCAGCATTTGTCTCTCCGACAAACTTAATATTTGAAATATCACACCCTAACCGATCCAGACGCCCTTTGACTTGAGTTGCAGACTCTTCTCCACTTGCATATATTACATCGCCGTTTTTTCCAATAGCATTAGCAATTTGAGCCAATATTGTTGACTTACCTATCCCCGGCTCCCCTGAAAGCAGCACCAACGAACCAGGCACTATTCCTCCACCAAAAACTCTATCAGCCTCAGAAATGCCAATTTTCAATCTCTCATTTTCCTGAATGTTTTTCACTTCCTTTAGTTCGATTATTTCTGCCGCTGCAACACTCGCCGCTTCTTGTCTTTTTGCTGTCTTTACATCCAGGGCCTCCTTTACAAGAGTGCTCCAACCGCCACATTCAAAACAGCGCCCATTCCACTTCTGAGATTGAGCACCGCATTTTGTACATGTATAAATTATACTTACTCCAGTTGCCATTTAATTATTTCCTAACTTTATTTCTATTATCCTCCTAAGTTCTTCTTCACTCACCCCTCCCATTATCTCCTGATCATTTACATATGTGAAGGGAATACCTGTTATGCCCAACACATTTGCTTCGGCTATATTTTTTTTGATTTGAGATTTATATTTTTTCTCATCAAAACAAGTTTCAAATTTCCCTAAATCCAGATCTAGATCACTGGCAATACTCATAAACACTTGCCTATCTAGATTGCCGTTATTCTCAAATAATCCATCGTGCATTTCCCAAAATTTCCCTTGCTCCTCTGCGCACCTCCCGGCCAGACTTGCGCCGAAAGAAGCTGAATTAATATTTCTGGTAGGATAGTCCTTCCAAACAAACATAATCTTATCCCTATACTCTGCTAATACTTTCTTAAAAATCAATTCTTGCTCCTTGCAAAAACTACATTCAAAATCAGAAAAATAAACAAGAGTTATAGGCGCTTCAAAGTCGCCCAAAGCTGGATCATTTTCAGAAATTATGGGTCCTGCTAGCACATCTTCTGGCTGGGTAAGTTTTGTTATAAAAGGATCGCTATTGTCTGTTGCCTCCTTTAGGTAATACCTATTTCTATTAACTGTGTCTTGATTCTGGTAATTTGCCAATGAGGTAGTATTTAAAAACAAAAAAATTCCCCATAAAGCCACCAAAGCAAAAATAGAGGAAAAAATAAATAATTTTACAGAGTATTTTTTATTTGAGATCATAATTCTTGTTTTAAAAATTTACTAATTGGAAGACTCGTTAGTTATTGAGCCAATTCACTTTATCAACTTTCCAAGCCCCCTTCTCTTTTATAAAACTAACCAATATATCCTGACTAAAAGCATCAGCAGTGTTATCAATAGTCATTGTTGCCTCTCTTCTCCTGGTTTCAACCAGCACAATTGCCTCACCGATATCATCGTCATATTTAACCATTTTTTGAGAAACTGCCTTAGTAATTATTCCATAATACAAACCGTTATAAGCTTCTTCTTTTAGATTATCGACATAATCATCTGACCACTTAATCATATCCTTGCTCATAAAAATCTGCAAACCTAACAAATTGTCAAAACCAGACTGATTTGAATAACTTCCAAATCTCTCTACAAAAACAGAGGCTGTCTTAATCAAATCAGTTTCATCCATAGTATTTGTATTTTTTGAAATAACCACTGTTTTCTTTTCCTCGTTTATTTTGACAGTTTTTATTTGCTTCTTCTCTTTGTTCTCTTCTTCCTTCGGCTTTCTAACTTCAATAACTGAATTATTATTATCTTCGTCAACATATACATCTTGTGAAGGTTTATTGAAACCACTAAAAAACAATAAGTACAATATTGTCATAAGAAATATTCCACCTAGTGTTATTATTATAATTCCAAATATCCTATTGTTCATATCTAATACTATTTTATATATTAAATTTCAATATCCTCTACGCCGTCTTCAGCTTCATTTTCAGCGCTGTTCATGCTATCTGCGAATTCCTTTTTCGCATCTTCGATCTCGAGTAATTGACGAGGATCTGATGTTATGAGCTGGTCTTCAGTATAAGACGCTACAATCCTAATGGCAGCATGTCTAACTCCAGCAAAAAATATACCTTCACCGACTCCGCACTCCAGAAGGAGATATTTCTCACCTTCTGTCAGCATAAATGTTTTCTGAATATTATCAATAGCTGCAGGAGATTGTTTCAGTAATAACTGCAAAGCTGAGTTAGTCACAATTGCCTGACCGTAAGGAGAAAGAAGAAAATCGTTCACATCCTGGGTAATAGTAGTAACGCCGAGATAGTACTTCCTGCATCTCTTTACCAGGGCAAAAACAAACTTAGCACTATCCTCATTTTGCATTAACCACCAAGCCTCATCAATAATCAATATCCTCTTCTTGATTTCACTCCTAACTATATTCCAAATATAGTTCACAATCATATAAATTGCAATCGGACGAAGCTCATCCTCCAAATCGCGAACTGAGAAAGAGACTAATTGATTATCCATTTCAACGGTAGTCGGACTATTGAAAAGTCCAGAAAACGTACCTTGAGTATATTTCATTAGTCTGAGGGCAAGCTCCTCTCCACCTTCCATTCCCTCCAAAACATCTTGCAAGTCCTGCATTGTCGGCGGCTCTACTTTGGACAAGTCACACTCTGGTGTAATATCATTTTTGGCGTAAACCTCTAGAAGAGCTCGGTCCATTATTGAGTCCTCCTCGTGGTTAAACTCTCCAAGCATAAGTCGCAAAAGACCCTTCAAGGTAATGACCGCGCTTCTAATAATATCTGCCGGACGCGAATCGCCACCTACCGCCCGCGGAAGATCAAAAGGATTGATCTTGCTCTCACTCGATAAAGAGAGATTTATGTATGTCCCTCCGACAGCATCTGACAAATGCTTATATTCATTTTCAGGATCAATTATTATCACATCCGTTCCCATCATGAGAGATCTCAAAACCTCGAGCTTGATAGCATAACTCTTTCCAGACCCGGAAGTAGCGAAAACTACTGAGTTTGCATTCTGTAAGCTAAATCGATCAAAGAGGATTAAGCTATTATTATGTCTGTTAATTCCGTAAAGAATACCACTGTTTGAAGTCAGTTCGCTGGAAATAAAAGGAAAAGAAGATGCTACTGGAGATGAATTCATATTTGAACTCACATAGAGCTCATCATTAGCCAGAGGCAAAGTAGAGTTAAACCCTTGCTCGGCCTGGTATAGTGACCTCCTAGAAAAAATAAGTCGCGATCCCAGAATATTCTCCACTCTATCCATCTGCGAATCAAGATCTTCCTTTGTGTCAGCATAAATAGTTATGTACAGAGCGAATTGGAAAAACTTTTCAATTCCCTGGGTCAGAGCATCACGAAGAGCCTCTACGTCCTGAAGTGCTGGCTCTATTAATGGATCACGCGCCGCCCCCTTCTCTGAATTTTCAACTATCTGAGCCTCGAGAGAACCCACCTTGTTCTTGAGCTGCTTTAAAACAATATGACTAGCCACCGGATAAAAAAACATCGCAATATCAAAGGAAGAATTGAGATTTATAATCGGCGCAAACCAACCAACACTAATGTATCTAGGATAACCAACCACAAACATGGTAGAAACATAAGTATCCCCCAGCATTAAATGAGTCGGGTCTATCTTAAAACTAGCCGGAGCAACTAGGTCCATAACCGAAATAGAGCCTTTTCTATACGCTTTTTCATCCTCAATCAACTCGTTGATTTTTTCGGTATCTATATTTTTGTTGTTTTCTTGTGCTTTCATTTAAAAATTTTAATTTAAATATCACTATCTCTTTTCCACCCTCAACTGGTCAATATCTGGTAATTCTTGATTTTTGGATGTGACAGGATTATACGCATTATAGTAAAGCTCTATCAAGCTCTGAGTGTCCAAAACGGCGGCTGATAATCCCATGGAAGTAAAGCCATTCATAACTTGCTCCACTCTCTGCATCAAATCCTTTTTTCTTTGCTGAAATTTTTCTTCTTTTATATTTAGAATTTCCATCGGCCTGAAAAGCTCTGACATTCTAGCAAAAAACCCTTTTTTAATATCAGCTAGGGGGCTGTACGGAACAACCACATAAAAATTCTTTTTCATTATCTTGCCCATTGAGATAAGCTCGGAAACATATTGTATGTACTCCTTGGTTTGCATTTTCAAAAGCTCATTTGTTTGCTCTTTTTCTTTTTGTCTTATTTCTTCTAAATAACGATCAATATTAAGCTCCCGCGATTGAATCACTATTTGCAATGGAAAATTAATGTTATTTAAAAAAGAAACATATGACGATATGGCAGCATTCTGCTCTTCTTCGCTTTTTAAAGCGAAATTCATACTCGAAACCATCAAAACAGATCGCAGTGTACCATCGCGCATTATCACCACATCCTCCCTTACTTCCGCAATATCAAGATATTTCTGGGTTGGTGTTGTGATTTTGTTTCTAGCTAAATTGTCTTTTGATTTCGCCATGTTCTTTACTTTTATTTCGTTTTAGCATTTTTAATTAGTTTGATTTGTCCTCCTTGGTCAGAAGAGCTCTCTCCTTCTCCGCGATAAACTCCCTGAGTGTCCACTATCAACGACAATTCGTTTAAACGTGACTTAGAAAATGTTTTTCTCTCCACCTTTTCAGGTACTGCGATTTCTATTTCTTTTGCCTCTTTTTGTGATGTGCGTGTAGATGAATTATTCCAAACACGAATATTTGGCTTAATCATAACTTGCAAAAAATTCAATATAAAATGGTGGAAAGGCGCACCTCTCACCTTGGCAAATGCGATAACTATAATTATTCCTGTTTCAACTATCGTAAAAGTCAAAAAAGCAGCAAAATCCAAAGTAGCATAGAGTATAAAACCTATAACAGCAGCTACAATCAACAATAAAAATTGCCTTACTGTAACAAACGGCAATATCTTATCTTCAACATCTATAAATTGTGGTACAGTGAATTGTTGCATTTTATTATACCATAATATGATTATCAGCGAAAAGAACAGAAGTGCACCTAGAAACGTATACTTCTATTGAGCTCCATGATACCCTCAAACTCTTCTATGGTCAGATAATCCTTATTTTCTTTTTTCCTATTATTTATTACATCTAAAACACTTCCTCCTTGACTGATCGATTCATTACCCATCTCTAAATACAATCTATTTACCGGACTTTGACGCCAAGCCCTGATCCCCTCTAATCTCTTTTTATAACTTTCTTTTTCTAATAAATCTAACTTCTCAATTATTTTGCCAATTATTACTTCATTGCTATCACCCATCCTTCTAAAATTAACCAGATCCATTGCGGCCAATTCGTCAATCGGGCCTGCCAATCTAGGTTCATGATGCTTTATGTCAGCCATCCTTTTTTTACCATTTGCGACATTTACTGGCCTACTTTTTACGGTCTTGCCATTAGCAATTTCTTGTTTTTTAGGTCTTTTAAATAATTCTTTCTTTTCTTGCCCTGCTTGCTCGCCGTGTTGGAGGGCCCGCCCGCCGTCTTGGCGGGAGCTTGCTTGCCCTGAACTCGTCGAAGTGGTCGAAGTATTGTCTTTTTTAATGATTACTGGCTTTTCTTCCTTTTGATCTTCAATTACTACCGGTTTCTTTTCCCCTGAAAGCTTTTTTAATTTACTAAAATCATAATCAGCGTCTCTGGATGTTGCTGCATTAAGCTTCTCTCTTGTGCCTACATCAACGGGTTTCAAGGCTTGTTTTAGCATGTCCTTCTTAGGCAAAATAACTTCATCCGGATTCATGTGTTCAGCTTCTGTATCAACTAACTTGGGTCTTCTCTCCACTCGTGAGTCAGTCTGCATACCCCTCTGAATTTGAGAGTCAACTAGAGGCTGTACTCGAACCACTGGGTCCACCTGCGAAGGATTACCTCTTTTTGATTTATCAATATAAAATAAAACTTTCTCAGCATACTCAGCTGTCATGCCCAATCCACCATTTTCCACGGCTCTTATGAGTGCCTGTTTTGCATCCACCCTATTTCTAATCCCCTTTACATATGTAGAAATCGACTTTATAAATCTCTCTCGTAGCTCGTTTGAGCTAAATCTAATACTCATCCCACCTATAACTCTTTTGGCCCAATCATCACTATTATTCCCCTCGTCTGACAATTTTAAATCTTTTATATTTTGTTTTACCTGTCTAACCTCCTCCTCGTCATCATGCGATATAAAAAAACTGGAACTTCTCATGTTTAGTTCACTCTCTTTTTTCGGAATATTTTGCTCTTGTTTTTCAGGCGTTGCCTTCTTTGGGGTTGGGGGTGAAACCTCTTTCCCTGGTATACTTTGCAGTTTACCCGGGTGAGCGTTCAGACTTCCTGTTGATTTTTCAGGCTTCGGTTTAGGAGATAATTCTAGATAGTCTTTTGCGAAAATAAAAACACCCTCCCTTAGCTCTCTTACTATCTTCTCAGCCTTTTCCCTGTCCGTGCCAAGCTCTTTTGTCAGCACATCTTCCAGCCCGGCAACTTTCAAGTCCTTGGTCATTACTCGCATTACAATGGTTGCCAAGCTAATACCATACTTCCCCTCAATATCCTTGATAGCAGCCATAGCATTATCTGACGACACCATGTCCTTGATCTCTTTTGGTAAATTATTAAATTTTTTTAAATATTCTAACATGAATAGTTAGTCTGTAAAGTCTATAAAGTCGCCAGCCTGTCGGACTGACAGGAAAGTCTATAAAGCTAACAGAATAAAAAATCTTACTTTTTTAATATCAATTTTGTTTTAATTTTACTATTTCTTCCTCTATGGCCCTTCTCTCTAGGCTGCCTTTATCATATCTATCCATCATTAATCTCAATCCCTCTATTTTTTGTTGTTTTATTATTTCTTCTTCAATAGCGATTTGTTCCAAGCTGTTGTCAGGCATCTCGTCTCTCTTCTGACGTAAATCTTCTATTCTTTTCTCCTCTTCTGTTTTTGGCGCCTCTAGGGGTGCTCGCTCTGAATTGTCACCCGCATCATCAACTGGGATAATCTCCCAACCTTCTCCATCGTCTGTCGGCATGCTTTCTGGAAAGAATTTGATATTTCTATAAAGAGTGAGAAGTTTACGAACTAGCATCTTTTCATCCTGATCTAAATTCTTACAATTATTGCAATTAGCAACAAAATCACTCAAAACTAGATCATCAAACATCCCTGTTCCTTTTTCTTTTATAAAAACTTTAAGCCAATTTCCAATAGTTGGGTCTTGCAGCTTATTATCTAAAACAAAATCATCAGTGGTCAGTTTCTCACTGTTTTCATAAAGGGCCTTTTCTAAGTCTTTTTTAAAACTCAAATCATTCCTCAAAACTGAAAAAATCCTGGAGTTAACCGAAAACATAATTAGAGCATGCTCATTTATCTCTCTGATTAATTTACCCTCAAACATTTCAATGAGAATCTCAGCCTCCTCCCTTTCGGTCATTTTTTTACCAGGACTTGCGTTTAGGAAATCAATTCTTCTAATAACCGATGTTAAAACACCGTTTTTCAAATCCTTAGCGCATTTTTTTGCCTCATCACCCCCAAGCCCCTGCTCATCTGTCAAATAAACCTCTATATCATCATAACCCATTTCACCTGTCACCATGTGAATAACCAGAGCGCTCAAGCTAGTCCTATATTTACTGTTCAATTTCTCAATTTCGCTATAAACGATATCATTGTCAACACTCAAGACAACTTCCAATGGTAAACTATTAAATTTTTCCAAACTTTTTTCAATATTTGCCATAATGTATAATTATTAATTTGGTATTACCATGTCAGTAAATCCATCAACTGTTGCTGTATGCTTTTTATTGCTACCATCCCCTGTTTGTATAGTGTCAATTATGTTAATCACGTCTGACAGGTTGCCAGTGTTTCCTCCGCCTTTCTTGTAAGCAGAGATTCCTTGCTTCAACTCTTGAACCATTTCCTTTTCAGGCTTAGATGCATTACCGCCCTTGCTTTGTACTGTTTTTAGAGTATCCACCATAGCTCCAATTGCTTTCGCTGATTTTTCATTGGTTGCTGTCAACTGATCAAAAAACTTCTTCTGGGTTCCAGTCTGACCACTAGCGGAATAAAGAGAGCCCTTAGAAAAATCAGTAATATTCTGTCCTCCACTTAGAGCACCCACTCTACCACGTGCTGTCTCTACTTCCTTGTTTCCTTCTTTTGTCGCTTCCATGGTGACCTTGTTGGGATGGTGGTCTTTCCATTTATTAAATGGATTTTCCAGATTCTTTATTTTCTGATCATAATGATTGTCAATTTCAGCTGTCTGATTTATTGCTCCAGCTTTTAGCTTGTCTATTTGAGCCCTCTTGTCAATTTCTTTTATTTTTGGATCGGCTTCAATGCTTTTAATTTTAACCTCTAATTCTTTTTCGATTTTTTCTTTAGCAAACGCTCTATTTATTCTAATATCATTCTTATTTACTGTCATTTTTTTACCGTCTATATCATTTTTAATTCTTTCCTGATGCCTGTCTTCTGCTGATTGTGTGTTTATTTTATGCTTATTATCTATGTCAGCTAATTTTGAGTTATAATCTTTCTCAAGTTTCTCTTTCTTGTTGTCGATATTTCTCATTTCTAAATTATACTCATTCTTTGAAATTTCTCCTGCCTTCTTGTCATCGATTAATTTCTCTTTCTCCTTGTCTAATTTTTTTTCATTCTCTTTGTTCTTTTCGTCTAATTCCATCACGTCTCCATCCCTTTTATCTGCATATAACCTACTCTCATCATTCCTAATCGCCTCAGAGGCCTTCATCCGTTCATCTCTCTCATTTTTTGTTTTATCATAATTATCTCTTCCTTTTTTTCTTCTATAATGATTTGCAACTGTAGCTGCACCAACAAAACCTATGACGGCAGCAGACACTGGATTGACTGCTGCTAATTTAACTGCTGAATAAGTTGTAGCGGCAGCACCAACAACGGTTTTAGTATTTCTACCAAGCTTACTGTCCGCAACGTCCTTCATTGCATCAAAACTATCCTCTCCCATTCCCATTGCCTTAAACATCTTAAGTCTTTTTGCTTTTTTGGCACCAGCCCTACTCTTAACCAAGTCTCCTTTCCATTTCCCGGCGAATTTACCAAGCTTGTTCATGCTATCTACTTTCTTGAGAGGGCTGTGCTTTCCGGCAAGAACAGCACTGCCCACACCCAAAGCTCCTCTTCCAACAGCCTTGGCACCTCCCTGAATACCCTTTTTGACACCACCAATCGCAAATCCTTTGCCCTTGCTAACTGCCGCCATACCTTTCCCAGCCATTGAACCAATTGCGCCGCCCATTTTTTGAGTTTCCAAAAGACCGGCTATTAGAAGGCCTATGGTTATGAGATATTTTATAAAGACACTACTCGCAAAAAAACCAGACACAACTCCTTTTTGCAAAAATTCATTTCCTGTGGTTGCGTCCAATTTCACTGCGTCTGCACTTGCAGTAGCAAATGCCAGCCATATAAAAAAGAGAAGAATTGGCCCGGCAGCAACTTGCTGCATAAATTCACTCCACCATCTTGAGGCATAGCTCTTTGTCTGAGGAAGAACTGCGGTGAGGAATGCAATCGGGGATAAAATAATGTATACCCAGAGAAAAATCATCCTCATTACTAAAACAGCAATTGCCACCAGGACAACGACAAAAGCTATGAGTGCAGCCACTAAACCAGCCAACAAGCCAGCTACGGTTGACAGGCCTAAATGATTAGCTTCTTTTGCATCTTCTATAGCCCCGTCTATACTCTCACCTTCAAGTACCATCATTTTTCCCATTCCAAGTGAGTCAACTAGGTTATTAGCATTTAACCCTGCCGCAAACGTAAGCATAATAACCTGCGAAAAGTCTATAATAATTCCGCATATAGTCCTAGAAAAATTAATAAGGACTGCCATTATAAGAAGTTTAGGAAGCAATTTTTTTATACTATAACTTTCTAATCTTAGGATCGCCCCAAATGCTATCACCAGAAGAAACAAAACAAAAAACATATTACAAAGATCACGCAATACCACCCATCCAGTAACGACTGTAGAGACATTTATAAACTCATTCCAACTTGCAATTTGCACCAACCAACCAGCCAACAAAGTCAAAACCTTTCCTATTGTATAAATTATTCCATATATTATCCAAGCAAATCCTGAAATTATCTTGTCCGAAAAATCAGCATGTGCATTTTCTCCAATTGCAAAAACTCCAATAACTACCACTATTAGAAACACAATTATATGACTATATTTATTTTTAAAAATACTTATCATTGTTTATTTATTTTTTTAGGTAAGTTTTTTATTGACTTATAAATGACGCCCCCTGGGAAATAATTTGCCCAGTCCCGGACACTCCTGGGATCATGGAAAAATCATTCCTCACCAAGAAATAATCCCAAACACATATGAGGCAGTATCTATAATTATCATCACCATAATAATAAAAGCTAAAACGACAGAAAGCGCAGTAATATCAACCATGAACAATCCTGATCTCTCTATTAGCCCGGCTGTACGAGTCGCGCTCTTCGCTGCATATCCCCCAGCCTTTTTAACTGATTTCGGCACCCATTCACTACCCAACTTAGAAAATACATACCTACTACCTGGAATCATCCTCATAAAAGCATGGATATTTATCCAAATAAGCGTTAGCCCAAAACTTGGAATTAGGGTGTACCAAGAAAGTCGCAAAAGCCAATCTGTACCATCGGTGGCCGGAGTGTGAATTTCCTTTTTTTCTTTTTGGATAGCTGCTTTTTGCTCTGCCCTTCTCTTTGCCATCAATCTCTCCCTAAAACTCTGAGGCTCTTCTGTTTTAGCCTCTGTTTCCTGATCCGCGTTCGCCTCCATTCTTCTCCCCTCTTCCTGTCTGCGCCTCAACTCATTCGCAGCCTGAACCGCCATCAACCGATCATCTATTCCATATGTAGTTGCATTTTGCATAAGTATATTAGAAATTAAAAGATTGCTTATTTTTTTCTGCCCACAAGCAAGCAGGCAAAATTTAATAATTACCCTCTAGGCTCAATTCTTAACTTTTGACTTTCCTGCCTATTCGGCAGACAGGCGACTTTAGACCTTATGGACTATCTACCTATTCTGTAACCACAACTTCAGGCCCATCTGCAAAAGAATCATCGCCACCAGGGCATGTTCTGTTAGTGTCTCCCCCAGTACACCATCCCCAATTATCTCTTAGCTTAATTCTAATCTGGGGGGTGCATATATCATTCTGACAACTAGTGCCTTGCCTCACTAAATCATAATAATTATACAAATGATATAGCGAGAATGGGTCATTGTTAATATCCTGCCTATCGTTCATTTCAATACCTGAAACAACAGTCTTTTCACCATCACCCCATTCAACTTCATATGCTACTAGTGGTAATTGCTGATTATCTACTTGCGCAGCAAATTTCAGATTCACAAAACCTGTTCCACTTACCCGATCCGGAGTTATTTCGGTTGCAACCACGGTTGGAGCATATGCACAAACTGGATTTTCTGCTGCTTCACGACTACTGGCTACTGAGCCATCAGAAGCTCTGCACGTATTAATAGGAGGACTCCAATTATTATCATCGTCCGCTTTTTCATACCTGCCCGTTGTCACACATTCACTATTCGGGCAATCTTCTCGCCCATCTATAACGCAAGTTACTGATATATCATCACTACAACGTGGCTCTGTGGTTGTAGCAGTTATATCTGTAAGTTCACATTGTCCTCCGTTTTTACAAATCTGAACACAATTATCCACTAGTCCGCCAGCGCTTGCTGCAAAATCTCCATTAGCACACATAAAGCCATCTGTCCACTGCCACACACCATAACTCTCTACAAATAAGCTCTGAACCTCCTCTATTTCATTCATCTCTTGTCCCATTCTGGCAAGTTTTGTATCAGTCTCATAGGGCAAAGGCTGAACACCTGACAATTCACTAGCATCCCATTCAAAAGGATTTGCCATCTTGCTTAACTCCTTGGCCGGCGGAACTACTGCTCCGAAAGGAGCACTGTCTGCATAATATCCGCAGCTATTTTGAGCTCCAATTATACTTTCATTACAATTCACTTCATGACCACTGCCCTCATAAACCCTTCCTGACCAATATTTATTACGTCCCAAAGGAGTAACGGTTTGCACTATTTCTGAGGCATAATAATCAGTAAAATAAAGAATTGGTGTAACCTGAGTTGGTGGCTGATCTCTATGCTCATCTCCAGCAGCAAAAATCAAATGATCTAAATAATCATCCTTAAATCCAAGCAAAAAGTTCCTACTATCATCTTCGTGACCACTTATTCCTAATTTTAAATTACGATACGCTTCCAATGTGCGCCCATAAAGACCAACGTTTACTGCATGTCCCAAGGGTTGAGTAACCGAAAGAGGTATGCCTCGAATATTATACGAAGTAAAGTAATATCTAACACCGCCCTCCTCAAATGCAAAATTACTAGGATCAGCCCTAAGAGAACATCCATTGCCTCCGATAGGTCTCATAACATCCCCAGAACAAGTACCACATTGATTACCTGAGCAAGGATGAATATCCAACAACAGCCTTTCAAAGTTACTAATATGTAATTTATAACGATCAACGTCTCCAAGTCCTAAATCATCCAGAGTAAATACCTCGTACACATGCGAACCACCACTATTTGCAAGCATATCATCCAGAGTAACTTGAGAGTTACTCCTATAGCTACTAGTAGCCGTATCAACCGCGGTTGTGTAGTAAACCGGCATTGTGCCAACATACCCTGCTCCCTCTTCAATTCCATATCCCTTCACATTGTCAATCGGATACCACATTAGACAGGCGTCCGAATTGCCCGGATATCTATCATGCTCAAGACAATACCCCGGCCACCCTTTCTTTCTAATACCTGAATCTTCTTCGTAGTCGCAAGACAGGGCGCTATCACCAGGATAAAGTCTACACTCTTGTGCCACATAATTAGCACCAAAACTTCCTCCTCTTGGTTCTTTGTTTTCTAGCACAGGATCCAATCTTATATTGTCAATATAGGCTACACCTGAGCACAGATCAGAATCCAGGGTATAAGATAGTGTATCACCAATAACACTAACCCCACTACCAACATGGATTGTATCTTCACAACCCCAACTTCCACCTGTAGAAAAAGTAGTATCTTTCACCCCTCTATTGTCACAATACGCTGGGATACCGAAAAAGACGTCTTTGTCACCCACTATACCACTACTTCTAGAGGCATCTCTACCACCTCTAACACATTGGTATTGGTCACTCAAGCCAACTGCTGACCAAATTTTTAATTTTATTTTATACGTATTGCTTCCAGTAGTAAAATTCACTTTTCCCTCTTCCCAGTCTTTACCAGATGCCCAGCCAATAGAACAACCATCTACAAACGACTGGCCAGATCTATCACACTCCAACGTATCATTCCCCCAATTCTGACCGTCCGGAAAAGATCGTTCACCGTTCATACCAAACGTATCATAACCTATTCCAATTCTTGCACTTCTATAAGAACCCCCTGTTCTCATATTGGCTGTATTGACCATAGCTGATAAAGAATAACTGGTGTTTGGCTGCACGTCTATAAAGTCAGATACCATCATTCCAACAGAGTGAGAATACTCGAGCATGCCTTTCCCGTGAACTGGGTATTTAATGCCTGCTTCTTCTGCTTCTACCGGGTTATCCACCACGTGAAATAAATTCCTTTTCCAATTGCTAGCTATTCTCCCAGTGCCAACTCCTTCATGATGCTCACCATACCAGCCCAGAGGGTATCCATCATCACCATATATTTCGAAATCCCCATTTGACACCTTACCTACTTCACCCACCTGCTCCATTTCGCTCAGTTTATACATATCAGCATTTAAGGAATTACCATCTTTATATCCCAATTTTACATATCCGGTCATATTTCTAATTCCATCAATATCCACTGTTGGAGTTGTCGGGTCGATATCATAATACTGCTCTTCTCTATCCTCTCCTGTTTCTGAAACTATGAAATTATCACACTTACCGCTTTCATCGAGACTATTACAAAGACCAACATCAAAACATGTCTGATTCTTGTCAGCGTCTTCAGCATAACTCCTACAAGCCAACCATTCATCACAAATACGATCCTGGGTTACCCTCAAAAGCGCATTAGAATCAACTATTCCATCATTGTGCAAGTTATCGCTAAGTCCGGTCATGCTGGCAGCCTCCACAGTTCTCTCATTGAAGTAAACACATCCATTTTCATAATCCTCAACTCCATTACACGTTGTCTTGTCAGTGTCTTGCTTAAATTTATAATCTATAACCGCCTTTCGAATTGAAACATCCTCTGAGGAATTTAAGCTACAAGATATACGTAAAGAACCAGTGTCAGGCTCCGAAGTATAGAAAAGCACACTACTTTCAGAACCCACTGGTCCAACACTGTTTGTAAGTGACACTCCTGAAAATCTATAAATATTTGATTCATCGCATGTCAGACTAACACTCTGAGAAGATGAATTCTCAAATACATAGAGAGTGTAAGGATCTAGTTCTACACCACCATCTACAACATAATTATCATTAAAGCTAGACCTAGGATCTATGTACTCGGTACAGCCTGCTTCGCCGGCAGGGCATAATCCAGCCCATCCTTCTTCTGGCTGAGTAATATTTCTACCCAATCCTCCATAACCAAAAGTATTTGGCCTGACCGAATTCTGTTCGCAAGTGATATCATCAGTCTCCAAGACACATGCCGATCCTCCGCAATCATTGTCATTCAAGCAATATGCTCCATCATCCTCACACCTTTTCACCTTTTTCCTGTACCATCCGTAGCTATTTTCTTCTCCATACTCCTGTCTCCACTCACAAACCATGTCATATGGATTTTTGAAATATGACACACCGTCAGACGATGTCCATGCTTCGCAATTCACTGCTGTCCCTTCACAAGTTTCATCAGCATTTCCGGTATATATCTTGTAAGCATCTCTAAAGGCATCCTCATTTCCATATGAGTATGCCAGTCCTAAGCGCTCACAACCAACACTATCAGCATCACATAATTTATCTTCGTTATAGGCAATATTTACAGGAGATCCGTCAGACATCATTGTCTCACATCCGATAGCAGAGTCCTGACATAGCTGACCGAACCCAGTAGCTGCGATCACTTCATCGTCTGTTTCATAAGCCTCACACTGCAAATATCCATTACAATCCACCGGATCACTCCAGGAATCTCTCACAAGATAATATCTATCAGATATCTCGGTTAAAATTATATCATCTATATTGTACCCACTTCCTGTAAACACCAGTCCTTCTGATTCACTTATGTCGTGATCGATGCTATTTACGCTAAATTCATAAATACCCCAATCATTATTAATTGAAGTGGAGAATATTTCTGTTACTTGCCCTGCGCCATCACGGAAACTAGCACTTACATTCGCGCTTCCACCAACCGCTCTAGCAATAAACTTTAGTAAATACATCCTATCAGCTGCTACATTCTGACCGATCGGATAAGTAATATTTCCATTTACCAAATATGAATTCTCTCCAACCCTTAGAGATTCTGAATCCAGAGTTCCACCTGCCCAGCCATTATTATTATCAAAATTAGAAGTAAATACATTCCTTACATTGGCCCCATAAGGTCCTACATATTCTCTACACCCTGCTGAACTAGCCGAGCAAGTCTTACTCTCATTAGAAACACCCATATAGATACATCCCTGGCCGTCCTCCCATGTTCCATTTCGCTCCACACATTCCTCTAGAGTTCCAATAATTGACCTTCTAAAAGGATGACAATTTGCAGAATAAGTTACCGTATCAGAATAATATCTATAATAAATATCACCAGTCTTGCTATAAAACTCACGGCAATCCGGATCATAATTAGGATCATCTACGCTAAGACCATAAACATCACCACAATCTTCATCGTCTGATGAGCCGATAGTGAAAGGCTCTGCTCCTTCGATCTGCAATTTAAAAACTCTCAACTGATAACCTGTTTCGCTTGACCCTTCCCAGGTATAGAAATCATCAGAATTATCCATATCATTGGTACATTGTCTTAAATATGTAAAGTACTCTCTCTCCTCAGCACCAGATCCGATCTTGTCCAAGTTGGTAAACTCATCACACCCGACCTGCTCTATTGAACAAGCATCAGCTGTACTTGGGATGAACTGTTCTGCAAGGCCCTCTTCGAAGCTTGTTTCAGTTCTTGTGTAGGTATTGTATCCTACACATTCTTCTGGACAAAGAGACGGATCCTTAGCAGGAACTTCCATATCGTCTTTTACTGAGGTATAGAGTTTGCAACCCACCTCTTCGATATTACACAAACGAGTATAGTTATCACACACGTCCGGAGCGTCTTCTGCAAATAAATAATTACCAGATCCATAATCAGCATAACAATCAGCATATAAATAATTCGGTACCAATTTCATATAAACAGTCTCATCTTCTACCCCAGAAAACTCTTCCAGTCTCTCAAACTCCTGACAACCCTCTTCGTCACTTTCACAATCCTCTGCGCTACCGTTCAGGAAGACACGATCTGCCACCGAATTCCAGTCGACTCTGTCATTATCAAAAATATCATCACGAGTTGTGGCTCGAGCATATTCACGACAGCCCGCACTATCTATAGAGCAACCTGAATAGTCCAAGGTATTCTCCATGAGCGCAACCGTCTTACCATCACTTGATTTAAATGACTGACAAGTGTTATATTTTGGTTCACATGACTCACTATCAAAAACCCACTTTCTCTTCTCCTTTGTACAGTACCCATAAGCCTCACAAGATCCACCTTCTTCCTCCTGAATACAAGATCTTTCATCTCCGCAATATCCGTCATCCCTGGAAATAACAATCTCACTATCATAGCCCTCTCCGGTAACCTGCTCAGACACTATCTCAGGGCCATACCCTTCACGAGCACAATAATTTAGTGGAGCCTTGAGTACCCATGTCGGGTCAACCAATCCCTCGCACCAATCAGCATGATAGCCCTCATATCTATCTGTATCGCTATAAGTATCAATTAAGTCCTTGATGCTCTTCACCCCCGCTGTTTCAACCGGATTATCTTTTATGTATTGAGCTGCCAATTCCCAGCCAACAGGAATAATCCTAAACTTCCTAAGGATTATCATGGACCTGTATGGATAACCACCGCTATACCCTGGCTCAAGTCCGCCGGATAAAAATCCAAAAACTCCCTCTGGGTAGAAATACCCTTGATCAAGTGCCTCTCCCACTGTAAGCCTATTCTCTACTGCTTGTCTGAACTTGTCATCGATAACACAGTTAGTCGGCCCGGCTTTTTGAGGATCAGGGCATATTGATAACTCGCCCAATATATCATAGTCGCCTCGCACATTAAACTTCGGCTGTATCACCCTCCTAATCTTACCCTGGACACCTTCCACTCCCTGGTTCATCGGCCCCCCGAAATAATCACCATAATCATCAGGGATACCAAAGTCACCATCATAAGGATTTGTATAAGTACTTAAACCACCACCAATACTTCTCATTAAATTGTTAAACGCTGAAAGCGCTAATTGATTTAAAAATACATTGGCAGCATCCACAAAGGGATTATCCGAACGTTTCTGCATGGATTGAATGTGAGCAGCATCTGCTTGCTCTTTCTCCGCCTCTGTTTGGCCAGGTGGAGAATTCAGTCTATAAGCTATATTTCTAACATCAAGCCAGCCACCGCTAGCTTTTCTTTCTTCTTCCTTGTTTTTTTTATCTTTTTCTATTTCTTCAAAATATGAAGACTGAAGTGACAATGCTATTCCAAATTCATTAGATGTCGGCTCAAACATATCCTGAAATCTAGGTAAAAAATCTCCTCTTTCCAATTCGCTCTCCCAGTTATTTTTCATTTCACTAAAAGTACATGACGGCGTTCTTGGTTTTTGATATTGTCTT
>CAYWNT010000008.1:59569-80026 GCA_964459725.1 uncultured Gammaproteobacteria bacterium | reverse complement strand
CCAAATTTTTCTTCCGCTACGCTACAGAAAAACTTCGTATATCCCTAACGTTATCGGAAATAATAAAAATTTATTAGTAAAAAAATTATTTTAGACTATGATATATTTAATTAGTGGTGCGCCTAGATGTGGAAAAACAACTATTGCAAAAAAAACTATCAAAAAAACTAAACATACCATGGATATCTGCTGATACTATTGAATCTATTGTGGGAGTTAATGCTTCATCGCATGATAAAATAAAGATGTTTCCTAAAAGCGTGGTCAGGAAGAAAACCAAACAAAGTAATGATTTAATGTATAGTCAGTATTCTGCAAAAAGTATTAAAAATCTTTACATAAAACAAGCAAAAACATCCTGGAAAGCAATTGAGGTAATGATTGAATGTGAAACTAGAGATGAGCATGATTTTATAATTGAAGGACATCAAATTCATCCTAAATTAATATCATCGATTATAAAGAAACACGGAAAGAAAAATATTCACCCTTTAGTTGTGACACGTTTTGATGTTGATAAAATAGTTGAAGGATGTTTAAAGCACAGTGCTCCGTATGATTGGTTTATTCAAAAAACCAAAGAAGATAAAACGTATTATAAAATAGCTGAAATGATAAAAGAGTATAGTAGTTTTTTTGACAAAGAAGCTAAGAAATATAAGATAAATACAGTTAACGTTGATGCTGGTTTTTTAGATCAAATAAAGCATAGTGCGAATATTTTGCAAGGACGTCTAAAATAATTTTAATAAAAAGGAATAAATTTTTATTACATCCGATAACACGGCATATCTGGTTTCGCTACCGCTACACTCAAATTGCTTTGCAACTTCAGATGATGCCGATAAGTTAGGCGAAAATTTGGTTGGCATACATAATATTAATTCATATTATAATAAAACTTATGTTAAAAATAAAACATCTCGTTGCTGTGTTTACGATAATATTTTTATCAGGATGCAGTATGGCAACACCAAAGACACAAGACAAGTCCAATCCCATCGATAATAAACCTACCCCCGTAACTCAAGATTACACTGATTTATCAGCATGTGGGGATTTTCCAACCTCAACTGGAGATGGAGGACCAACTTCGCGTTTTCATGTTTGCCGAGATGCCAGTAGTGGACAATGTTACTACAAAAAAACATATCAAGAACAAATCTCTGATTGTGATCCAGAATTCGATAAGTATGATTATGGAAAAGACGAATGTTTCAAGAGTAAAACAGCGTTTTATTCAGCAAACGACAATTCAGTGCAAAGAACTGAAAATGGTAATGATAATTGTGCAATAACAACTCAAAGTTACTTTGATTCTAAGGTGAGTAAATAAAAATGCAAACCAAATCATCACCTAACACGGGATATACGGCTCAGTAACGCCTCCGCAAAGCTCCGGCTACTTCACCCAAATTGCTTGTTCACTTCAGTGGTAGCCTGACGGCGATTGTACCACTTCCGATCACAAGCAACTTCGTATATCCCGATATGTTATATAAGTTAAAATCAACATTGACTTTTAAAAAAATTCTTGCTAATCTGAGTTATTATCAGTTTTTTACAAACTAATTTTACAGGCAACTTAACTTGCAAGTTGTTTCTAGCAATTCAAGTGAAATAAATATTTTTTATAGACATTTAAAACTCAAATATTAAACCTGACAAGCAATGAACTTAAAAAACCTAAATAAAATACTAAAAAAAGAACCTGGATTCAGAAGAAAGCAGATCGAGAAGCTAATCTATGTTGACTTAATTAAGGATTGGGATGAAGCTACTGTGCTTTCAAAAAACTTAAGGTCTGAACTAAACAAAGAATGCCCCTTGGAAATCAAGGGTGATTTTATTTTGTCAGAGAAAAAATCTAAGACAAAAAAAGCGCTTATCGAGCTAAGTGATGGCGCCAAAATAGAAACCGTGCTAATGGAACACGAAGACGGGCGAAATACAGTCTGTGTTTCCTCTCAGGTAGGCTGCGCCTTGGGTTGCGAGTTCTGTGCTACTGGCACTATGGGATTTAGACGCAATCTGGAAGTAAATGAAATAATCGAACAAGTTTTGTTTTTTGAAAGACTTCTAAAAAAAGAAGGAAGAAAAGTTACAAATGTGGTATTTATGGGTATGGGCGAACCGCTTCTCAATTATGACAATGTAATCTCTGCTATTAAAATTCTAAATGACGAAAATAAGCTAAACATCGGCGCCAGAAAAATCTCTATCTCAACGGCCGGAATAACAGATGGCATAAAAAAACTGATCAAGGAGGATCTTCAGGTCAACCTGGCTGTCTCCTTGCACGCTGCCAATGACGAAGTGCGAAGCAAGATAATGAGAATAAACAAAACCAATTCACTTAAAAAATTATTCAGAACAATTGAAATGTATGTTGACAAAACTAACAGACAAGTCATGTTTGAGTACTTACTACTAAATGGAGTCAATGACACTCCGAGCAATGCCGCTGAACTAGCAGAGCTCATGAAACGCAATTATCTATACATGGTAAACCTGATCACCTACAATCCGACTGGACCATTTCAACCTAGTAATAAAAAGACAAGAGAAATTTTCAAAAAAATCCTAACCAAAAATAAAATTAACTTCACTGAGAGATACTCTTTCGGACAGGATATTAACGCCGCTTGCGGACAACTAGTTTCAGATAAATCTTAGATTTTTCTTTCTAAACCATCAACTTTTATTAAGCAGCACAAACCATCAGCTAAAAAGCTGGTGGTTTATTTAATTTACTAAATCATAACGAAAAAAATAATTCACCTCATCACTCTCTACTCATAGAATGTCGGCACTAGAATATACACAATCTCCATCTCATAATCTCCTGCTTCTTGAAGCTCTCCTATTTCCACACGATAAACCAAGTCAACCACTTCGTTATCTACAGGTATCTGACTATAAGACACTTCTTTCATATTTTCTTCAAATCTTGCATAAGTATTATCTGGTAAAAATCTAGAAGGTGAACCACCAGACAAGGTATCATCACCTGTGTGATATCCATAAGCGCTAGTGCTAGGAGCTGCTGGCCAGCCGGCCGGAGATTCATTGTTAGCCAAAACCGGATCAATGTCTGCTCCATTATTTGAAACAAAATTCTGTTTTTGCACGGTCAGCAGTTGATAGCCTCCATTAGCATTGGTAGAAATCTCAAACCTATGAACGCCAATTGCCTCATTCCCAGTAAGGAGTGTTCCAAACGGCATATTTGTTGCAGATGATGTAATATTAGCCGTTATACCCTCAGTGGAAGATCCTGTATTAAATCCTGACACAGTATAGGAAAGAGATCCGCCACTAGTTATAGCACTAGGATAGCTGTATCCGTCAGCAACAGTCACAGGCTCATCTCCGACTACATCATAAGCACGGAAATAAAATGTAGAGAACTCCGGGGCGTCATTATCATTGATAGTAAATTCCCACTCAACCACCGTACCAGCCGCATGGCTAAAGGAGCTAGTTGAAATTCCTGACTCGTTATGAGAGGCTCCTATGCTAACACCACTTAGAAGTGCAGTTGTAACTGAATCATCATCATTGTCTACACCATCTCCATAAGTCCAATACGGAGTAGTGGAGCCGATCTCCCCTACAAAATGAACATCAGCAGAAAAATCAGAAAAAGTAGAATACTGAAGCCTCATCTTGATATTATCTCCTGTAATATTTTCCTGTTCGCGCAAAGCCAAACGAAGCTTGATAGTCGCACTATCCACGATGTCACTCGGTGCTGTATTTTCATCTCCCAGCGAATCTAGTGGGGTTTCATTTTGCTGGTCAGAGTAGAAACGCCAATTTTCACTCTCAGCCTTATAGCGGATAAAGACTGTAATCTCACCAGCTGAAGAAGATTTATTCCCGAACTGATCATAAGCCCAAACCTTAAAAGTATATTGTTTATTGATCTCTAATCCAGTAACTGTAGTAGAAGTAGCTCCATTCATATCCATGTAGCCCAAGTTCGGATCAGAGCTTGAAGCCCACATCTGATCTGACTCAGTAACACCTCCAGACCCCTCCTTATAATAAACTCTATACTCTTTAAAATTAGTATCACTAGAAGTAGCAAAATTTATAGTAACACTATTACTGGTTTTACCTACCAAGCCAGGGTTTCCTGGAGTGGTTGGGTCCACCTGGTCTATCACTATAGTGGTTGTGGCTGAAACGATCTGGGTTTCGTATCCATCATTGGTTGTAAAGCGCAAACAATAAGTATCATCTGCTCCAGAAAAATCAGTATTAGCCAACCAATCAAAATCAACTGTATTTGATCCATACTGAGTTATAATCATGCCTGAGGTGGTACCAATCTGATATTCATTGCCATTATCTATCTCTGGATCTCCAAAATCAGCTGTTACATTCTCATCTGTGGTGTCAATTGTCGGATCTCCAGGAGAGCTAAAGTTGCACGTTGTGCCAGTTGCAAACTCTAGTTTTGCTCGATTCTCCTCTTTTCCTAGATCCTCTATCTCAACAGAGATATCAACCAAGTGAGATCCATCCGTTTTCTGATAAGCAGAATTAAATACTCCAGTTGGGGGCGGGGCAATTGTTGCTTCTGGATAAACATCATAATTATCCAGCACCGCTCCCTGGTCAGTGGCTCTAAAACAATAAACATTTCCAGATACAGCATTGGCGTTGGCGCTAAAGGTGTACTCGATCTCACTATACTCTCCTCCAGCTAAGGTAATCGGAGTTGAAGTGCTAGTTGTTTTTATCATGTTTCCAGGTGTAAAGCTGTATGATCCTCCTGACAATTTGGCAGTAGTTAAATCCCAATTATTAAAATACAAGCTATTCACCATTTGAAAATGTTCAGTTGTAGCACTTACCGGAACTGTAGTCCAGGCCGAGATATCTTCGCAAGTTGTATCCCTGACTCCATACTCAATTCTATAAATTGACCCAGTCGCTGTCCAGTCGCCGGTATTAGCAATTGCCAATCTGAGTCTGACTGTCTCACCTCTTCCCAGATAATCCCCTGCTGTAGGTATTGGATTATCCTCTGTCTCTCTCCAGGTAGCAGTCAGGATAAAATCAGTCGTTGTTGACATCTCGATAGTTGAGCTCGACTTATTTCCATAGATATCATAAGCCCAAATATTAAAGGCGTACTGTGTGCTGCCTTGCAATCCAGAGATCAGAGTATTGGTAGCATTATTAAATAAAATATTTCCAAGATTTGTGTCATCGTATTTATTGTATTCAATATCAGATTCAGTCACGCCACTCGCGCCCTCTTTGTAGAAAATCTTATACTCCTTGAAATTACTATCAGTGGTTGTAGCTCCAAAACCAGCAGTAACACTAATACCAGTTACTTCGATATCAGACAAGGCACCAGGATCAGTCGGGGCAACATTGTCTACCACAACCGTAGTGGTAGCTAATACTGACTGATCATCAAAACCGTCATTGGCAGTTATACGAACACAATAGACACCATCAGCCGCTCCCATGCCAGGTGTTGACTTAGTGTCCCAGTCAAAATTCACAGTATTCGATCCAGATGTTGTAATTATCTTCCCGGTTGATGTACCAATTTGATACTCTTGGGCATTATTAATTCCCACTACTCCATATTCTGAATAAATATTGGCCTGTGTTTCATCTAATTGAGGATCAAGTGGTGAAGCAAAGTCACAAGCTGCTCCAGCTACATACTCAATCTTGGCTGTACAATCATCACCGTTTACATCATAAACCTCAATTGAAACATCAACTACACCCGACCCATCTGTTTTCTGAGCCACTGAATTAATACTTCCAGTTGGAGGAGCGTTTGTAGTTACTGTCAACTGACTAGCGCTGGTGACATTGCCATAAGCATCATAAGCAAAAATATTAAAACTATATTGAGTGTTATCAAGAAGTCCTGAAATAGTAGTAGTTGCTGTTCCATTAAATAATATATCATTCAAATCAGCATCAACATGCTCTGTATCTGTTTCTAACACTGTACCCGCTCCTTCCCTGTAATAAATTTTATAATAAGTGAAATTAGTCTCAGTTGTTGTAGCTCCGAAATTAAGAGTAAAGGAAGTGCCAGTTTTAGAATTCAGTGTTAGGTCACCCGGAGTCGTAGGTGAAAGACTGTCAATATAAACAGTTGTGGTAGCAGGTATTAACTGATCATCAATCTGATCATTCGTAGTTAAGCGCAAACAATAATCTCCTTCTTGATTATTCTCGTCTAACTGAGAAAGCCAATCAAGGTTTACAGTATTAACTCCACTAGTTTCTATCCAACCACTAGAATTACCAATCTGATATTCATTTGAGTTCAAAACTTTAGCGTCTCCTTGTGTTGAGGTAGCGTTTTCGTCAGTCTGATCCAAACTAGGATCAAGCGGAGATCCAAAGGCACAAGACGCTCCAGCCTCATATTCCAACTTGGCCCGAGAGTCATCATTATTTGAGTCGTTTACCAGAATAGAAATGTCCATCACACCAGAGCCATCTGTTCTAAAGTCAACCGAATTGAAACTTCCAGTTGGCGGATAATTGGTGCTAGCAACCAACTCCACAGTAGAGCTGGCTTTTCTGCCAAAAACATCATACGCCCAAATATTAAACACATACTCCGTGCCAGGATCAAGCCCTGTAATTGTAGTTGTTGAGTTATTATTATAATCTATATATCCAAGACCTGGCTCTGTTGATGAGCCATGCAGGGAGTCACCCTCTGTTACCCCGCTTGATCCTATTTTATAAAATATCTTATACTCACTAAAGTTTGACTCTGTAGTACTTGCCCCAAAATTTATGGTAATAGTATTAGCAGTTTGATTATTCAGTGTCAACGCACCAGGAGGTGTTGGGGCTGCTGCGTCTACTTTAAAGTTTGGAGAACTTGCGTTGAAGATCACCCAATCAGAACAAGCACTATCATCATCACAAGCGATCACTTGCCATTTATACCCATCGTTTGAATCTGGTATTCCAGTAATAGAAGCTTCTTCGTGATAAAAATATTTATATACTTCTTCTGTTTCAAAGTTCATAAATGTACCCGGACTACTCTGGTTGTTAAACTCTGTTTTTAAATATGTATTTGATCTTGCGGTTTCTGAATATCTTACCTCGTCCAAAGAACCTCCCCAATATTCTGAACCAAAATTTGAATAAGCAATAAGTGCTTGAGTTGCTGTTGGCAAGGTGGCCGTATGCGATACTGTGCCATGAATCTCACCGTCAACAAAAAATGTTAAAGTGTTGCCTGATCGACGATAATCGATCCTATGCCATTCATTGTCAGTATAAGTATCAGAACCACTAGAATTTAAATCAGCCCCATCATAAATCATGATTTGATTATTGTTCATACCAAATTGCGGATCATAAGTGTTGTGATTATAGATAGTGGTATATCCTGATGTGCCGCCATATTTAAACCAAGCTGTCACTGTATAATCCCCAGGTGTTCCATATCCATTGGTAGAAGTGTTTGATAGGAAATCATTATTTCCATCAAACTCAAAAGCCTTACCTGCTGGACCATCCACAGAATCATCACCATCCATAGTCCCATTTATTGTCATGGTGTTGGAATTAATAGTTGAGTCGAGCACACTACCAGTTGGATCATCACTCAAATGCCAAACACCTTTGTAGTTAGAGTCCCAAATTGCTGTAGTGGTTGATGTATCAGTTGCACTTCCATTTCCATAATACATATAGAGCACGGTATTTGTGGTGCTGGAAATATCAGTTTTTACCCAAGCAGTCAGCTTTCCGTTTTGGGCATCAATACGCTCTCGTTCATAATCAAGCACTGTTGAGCCGTCTGACGAAGTGAAAACTATATCAAAACCATCACTTCTCACCTTTCCGATCAAATCACCGTCTGTTACATTTACCAACACTGGGAAATCTGTTTCATTTGCCAGAATCTCTGAAGCATTAATGGTTATCTTCTTTCTGTAAATCCAACTTGAATTATACCAGTTAAGCGCCGGTTGACTGGTGCTAGTTGATACTTTCCAAATTTTGCTCGTACAAGAGTCATAAGCTGTTCCCGAACTACACGAACTTGACGGTTCTGTACTTGGCGATGTAAACGTTCCACTATCCGGAAGTAACTCATAATAAAAACTCATAGTCTCGCCATTATTTACATCAGTAGTTGTCGCGCTCAAGATTATGTCTGCATTATTTATTAGCTCTCCATTGGCAATACTAGATTTATCAGCTTGATGCTGACTAACAGTTGCTGGATCATCAGGGGTATAGTTGGTAGTTGCGGTTACCTCTGTGCTGCTAGCCTTATTTCCATAAATATCATAAGCGTAGACTTTAAATACATACCCAACTCCAGAATTGAGACCAGTTATAGTGGTTGTTGACTGCCCGTTAAATAATTGATTTCCTAAATTCACATCATCACCAGAATCCCACACATTATCACTCTCTGTCACTCCAGAATCACCTAGTTTATAATATATTTTATATTCAGAAAAATTACTTTCAGTTGATGTCGCCCCAAATTGTAGCTCCACGCTATTGGTTTGAGCCTTGATCACTGTCAAAGCACCAGGATTTGTTGGATTTGTATTATCAACATAAATTGTAGTTGTAGCTGGAGTAGTCTGATCCTGCGATCCGTCATTAGCAGTTATGCGCAAACAATAAGTTCCATTGGCAGCTGGAATATCTGCCTGAGTATCCCAATCAAAATTAACAGTATTAGAACCAGGAGAAGTTAGGATCCAGCCAGTGCTGGAACCAACCTGATAGGCTTGATCGTTGTCAATTATCGGCGTACCAAAATCTGAATAAATGTTAGCTTGCAAAGAATCCAGACTAGGATCTTGTGGAGAAGCAAAGTCACAAGCCGCGCCTTGGACATACTCTACTTTAACCATTACATCGTCATCGTTATCAGGATCATCAATTTCCATAGAAATATCAACCACACCAGATCCATCTGTTTTTTGCGCCACAGAATTGATTAACCCCGTTGGCGGATTATCACTACTATTAGTAGTAATGGTTACCGCAGAAGAACTAGCTTTATTGCCAGCCTCGTCATACGCCCACATTGCAAAACTATAAGTTGTCCCGGCTATCAGGCTATCAACAGTAGTGGTTGAAGCTCCGTTAAATAATATATCACCCAAGTTTGAATCATCGTTTGAGTCAAATAGACTATCTGACTCCTTTACTTCACCTGTGCCAATCTTATAGTAAATTCTATATTCAGAAAAATTCGCCTCAGTGGTTGTCGCTCCAAAATTCAAAGTAACAGAGGTGTTAGTTTTACTATTTTCTGTCATGGCCCCTGGAGCAGTTGGAGCTGCTAGATCAATCTTGAAGTTTGGAGTGGTGGCATTGAAGTTCTCCCAAGTAGTACAAGCATCCTCATCATCACAGGCCATCACTCTCCATTTATATCCTGCAGCTGATTCAGGAATAGTAGAAATGTCTATTGTGACTACAAATTCCGGAGAAGCGTCTTCCTCCTCCTCAAAACTCATAAATGACCCCACGCTACTTTGGTTATTAAACTCGGTAGCAATACTATTTACCGATCTAGCTGTAGTGCTAAATCTGATTTCATCCATGTCCCCTGACCAATACTCAGTTTGTGAACTTCCCGAATTACCAATATAAACCTCTGACGGGGTACTGACTGTATCACTATGAGTTCCTGTGCCAAAAAATGCACCATCGATATAGAAATTAAGCGTAGAGCCAGTACGAACAAAATCGACCCTATGCCATTTATTATCAGCTGTTAGAGTACCACCTGATATAGTGGCTCCATCATAAACCACCAGATCAGCTCCATTTAAAGCAAATTGCGGATCATAATCACCGGTAGTTGTATGACTATAAAAATTTGACCAGCCTGATTGAGATGAATTATAAAACCAAGCTGTCATAGTATAATTACCAATCGTTGTATACCCCGTTATCGTACTGGTTCCTAGAAAATCTCCACCCCCGTCAAAATTTAATGCTCGACCAATATAACCAGTAGTTTGATTTGAGTTATCCATGCCGCCATTTTGAGCCATGTCATTTCCGTTTGTTGTAGAATCAAGCACGGCCGCAGATGGATCAGTATTTAAATGCCATACACCTTCATAATTACTATCCCATACTCCACTCTTGTTTTGATTATCTGTGCTTGCGCTAGCATTTCCATAATACATATACAAAACAGTATCAGTAGTAGAGGAGATATCAGTTTCAATCCAAGCAATGAGCTCTCCGGTTGTTGAAGCAAAATATTCTCTTTCATAATCAAGTTTACTTGTTCCGTTGCTTTGAGTGAATAAAATATCAAAACCATCTTCTCGTGCATTATCACGAAGTCCGGTATCAGTAGTGGTAGCCAAAACCACAAAACCTGTTTCATTGGCTAAAATCTGACTGGCATTTATAGTAATCTTTTTTCTATACTGCCACTCAGTGTTATACCAGGCGGCATTAGTTGAAGTAGCCTCCCATACTTTATTAGAACACGATGCATAAGTTGACCCAGGCAAACATGGACTAGCTGTATTTCCTGTAAACGAATCACCGTCTCCAACTAATTCAAAATAAAGAGATAGATTTTCTCCGGCATCAATATCAGTAGTTGAGGCAGTAAACTTCAAATTCATCTCATCCACCCAGGCCTCATTATTTATGGAGGTGACTCCGTCATTCTTCAATTGATTAATGCTACCAGGAGCAGTTGGATAACTATTCGTCTTATAGCTGGCTTCACTTGCTTGTGCTTTATTGCCTGCACTATCATAAGCGTAAATATTAAATACATAACTAGTACTTGTAGAGAGACCAGTAATAGTAGTATTAGTCGTGCCGTTAAAGGTAGCGCTGGATAGATCTGAGTCATTGGCCTGTGTCCAAGCACTGTCTGACTCTGTCACGCCTGATGTTCCCTCTTTATAAAATATTTTATATTCAGAAAAATTAGTATCAGTGGTAGTTGCTCCAAAGTCTAGGGTGATACTGGTATTAGACTTTGAATTCAAACTTAAATTTCCTGGCACGGTTGGATTGGTAGCATCTACTCCTGGTCGATTTCCAGCATCAGCAGTAGTGTAGCTGGAAGAAGTGTTACTTGCAGCATCAATCAAAACAAAATTCACCGGCAGATCAGCAATGTCTGCGATAGCATTATCCCCTCCACTCACGGTATAGGTTACTGTGTAACTTCCACCACCAATGCTAGTAAGACTTCCAGACACATCTACACTGTTTATGGTCATAGTTCCTGCACTGCAACCTGCCTCATCAGAAGCAATTGTAGCTGTAGCAGTCTGGCCGATCCCGAGAAATCCTGAAGTAGGTAAAAATGTTACAGTTGAAATTGTAGGGGTATTGGCATCAATTCCTGGTGCTTTAGAGTAAGTTACAGTAGTGGTAGCAACAGATTCATTGCCAGCACTATCAGCTAAGGCGATATTGACCGGCATGTCAGATGAATCTGAAACATCATTATTGCCCTCCGCCACCGTATAGACTAATGTATAATCTCCACCGCCAATGTCAGTAAGGCTTCCAGACACATTTACACTATTTATGGTTACTGTCGCCCCAGCGACAAGACCTGTTTCTGATCCAGACACGGAAATAGTAGCAGTAGCTATATCTCCAACCTTTAACACTCCGGAGATTGGTAAAAACTCAGCATCAATAATAACAGGAGTATTGGCGTCTATTTCGTCGCTGCCTTGTGATATTGGAGTATTGTAATCTACACTTTCATTTCCTGCTGCGTCAGTAATGATAAGGCTCATGTTGATGTCGTTTCCTGCTGGCACATCAGTTCCTCCTTCTGTTACTGTAAACTCGGCAGTGTAGGTTGTGTTATCAATTCTTGTGAAACTTCCCAGAGTAAAGCCGTTGATATTTCCGGAAACCAAAGTGTATGTTTCTCCGCCATCATCACCTACGGTTGTGGTGGCTGTGACAGTATCGCCTACCTTCATGGTTATGTTTGGAATAGTGACGGATGAAATTGTTGGGGTGTTGGCGTCGATTGGGTCGCTGCCTTGTGATATTGGAGTATTGTAATCAATGCTTTCATTTCCTGCTGCATCTGTAATAATAAGACTCATGTTGATGTCGTTTCCTGCTGGAACATCAGTCCCTCCTTCTGTTACTGTAAACTGGGCGGTGTAAGTTGTGTTATTAATTCTTGTAAAACTTCCCAAAGTGAATCCATTGATATTGCCAGAAACTAAAGTGTACGTTTCTCCGCCATCATCACCCACGGTTGTTGTGGCTGTGACTGTGTCGCCGACTTTCATAGTAACGTTTGGTATGGTGACGGATGAGATTGTTGGAGTGTTGGCGTCAACTCCTGGCCTTCCGGAAGGATCAACAGTGGTATAAGGATCAGATGAATTATTGGCTGTGTCTATCAAAGTAATATTTACAGGCAAATCATCAGCGTCACCTCTATCAGTCTCACCTTCGCCAACAGTATAAACAAAATCGTAAGTATTGTCCCCATTATCTATTAATGTACTTGCCACATCCACACCATTTATAGTTACAGTACCTGCGCTATAACCAATTCCGTCTGTTTGAACTGTTGCAGTTGCAGTGTCTCCCACTTTCAAAACTCCTGAACTAGGGATAAATATAACTCCGGTAATTGGAGGTTTAGTTGCATCGATCACAGCAGTATTTGTCTCAACCGTAGTAGATGCTGGATTATTATACTGCCCTAGTTGATCTTTGAGCATAAGAGAAATTGGTATAGTCCCAGCCGCGCGATCAGTATCTCCCTCAGAAACAATAATATCAAAAGTATAAGTAGAATTATCATACTTAACCAAATTTCCTGCAGTTACATTATTAATAGTGGTAGTGCCTAAAGTATAAGTATTCGTGTCTGCTGTAACAGTAGCAGTGGCCGTAACTGTATCTCCAATTCCATATATTAAATTCGGTAAACTAATTGTTAAAATTACTGGTCGATTTGCGTCTACTGAAGCTGTGTTGGTTTCAGGTGTGATATACGCTACATTTCCATTTCCATAATTATCTTGGAGAATAATCGAAATTGGAATATTTCCGGCAGTTCTATCTGTGTCTCCTTCGCTTACCGAATATATCAGTGTGTAAGTATTGTCTAAATTGTCAGTTAGATTACCCGGATCTATTACTACGTCATTCACAGTGGTATTTCCCAGGATATAGCCTGATTGATCTGAAATTATTGAAAGTGAAATATCATTACCAAATCCATAATCACCATTAGCAATATAAACGGCACTAATTGAAGGTCTATTGGCATCTACTGAGGCATCGGATGTAAAAGTAGTATAAGCTATATTTTCATTTCCATAACCATCTATCAAAATAATTGAAATAGGTATTGTCCCACTGGCTCGATTGGTGTCACCTTCGGTTACTAAATAATCAAAAGCATAAGTTGTGTTATTAATTTTTTGAAAATTTATTGGTGTTTTTCCGTTTATAGTTGATGTGTTTTTTAACTGAAAAACGTCAGTATCAGCTGCAACCGTGATAGTAGCAGTCAAAGTATCACCAATCCCCAACATTAATTCTGGAGCAGAGACAGATGTGATATTTGGAGAATTAGCGTCAATTGATCCATTGGTAAAATTACCTGAGAAAGGAGTATTAGTATTTCCATTCTGGTCAGCCAAAACCATAGAATAAGGAATGGTGCCGGTTGCTCGATCACTATCACCTTCAGCAACCACATAATCAACCGTATAAGTTGTATTATTTATTTTTTGAAGATTTGTTGTTGTTGCATTATTAATAGTCGCGCTAGAATCAAGTAAAAAAACAGAAGCATCGCTAGCAACTGTGATAGTTGCTGTTAATGTATCTCCCACAGCATACATAAGGTCTGATAAAGCAATACTTGTAACTTGAGGTGGATAATTATCTAAGACTACTGTAGATGTAGCATAGGTTGTTTCTACTGCCCCTCCTTCATCACGAGCCAGTATCCGGACACAATAAGTACTAGATGCATTTGGCACATCTGAAGCTGATAGCCAATCAAAATTAACAGTGTTCACGCCGCCAGAAGTAATAATCATAGCACTAGTAGTACCAACCTGATAAGCATAATTCGTGTCCACTGTTGGATCGCCATAAGTAGCTGACGTGTTAATATCAGTCTCATCAATGGCAGCATAATCAACTGAGGAAAAAGCACAAGCAGCTCCTTCTTCGTATTCAACACTTAGTTGTAAATCATCACCATTGCCATCGGTTACATCCACCGTAATATCCACTGCTCCACTGCCATCGGATTTTTGAGATATTGAATCAATATTACTAGTCGGCGGTATCGCATCATCTACCCACTCTAAGAAAAGTAAAGCATCATCGTTATCATTACTAGTATCGGTATCACCTTCTCTTACTGTAGTAATCGAGATTACATCATTTGCATTCACATTACGCAGCAAATAAACCAAAGAAGCCGAGGAATCATTATGTCCGCTTGCTCCTCTGATATAATGGGACTTTGTTTCAGCTCCACTTACCGGGGAACCGTTAATATTTATCTGTATTACCGGATTAGGCCTTCCTGAACCAGCTGTCAAAGAGTCATTGTAAACCACGCGATAACTTCCGCCCTTTAGTACAGTAATATTTTGCGCATTAGCCGTAGTAGAATGAGTAAAAGTGTTAATATCGATAAAATCATCGGTCTGCCATAAAACACTGTCAGCAGTATCCGGATTCCAGTCTGTTCCGCCGACTAATTCCGTGCCCCGACCCAAATATGTATCTGTTGTAGTAGCCAGCCTTTGAATATAGATGCTGGCCTTATCAGAGCCGACTGTAATAGTGCCGGCTGCCGCTTCCTGCTCGGTTGTAATAGTCAAAATTTGATTAACAGCCGTGGTACGCACAATACCGGACCAATGAATAGAGGCTGTTGTATCTCCATCAGCATTCCTAATATAACCCTGCTTGAATTGCCCTCCGGCAATTTGAGTGCCGCCCAGGCGCACCCTGCCCAGGACGTTTCCTCTGGATACAGATCCGGACAAAGGAATATTTACAAAAACCAGATAATTTCCAATCGCGTCCAAGGTAATATTTTCGGGACTAACAGCATCAGAATGAGTATATCCTGTATCTTTGACGCTTTCTGTCCAAGTCAGACTATCTGAAGTTGAATTAAGATTGGTAGAACCGACAGTTTGAGTTGCCGTACCTGTAAAAATAACTTCATTTGCTTCTATTTTTTGCAAAGTCATGGCAGCATGTCCCGAAATATAAGTCTCCATGCTTGCTCGCCAGGTCGTTGCTCCACGAACAAATATTTCTACATAATCATTTACACTAAGTCCTTCCAAAAGCACATTTAAATGATCGGAGGATTCTGAATGACCTCCGGCATTTCTGATATAAGAAGATCTGCCCACGCCAATATCGCGCTTCACGCCGTTAACCCGAACATCAGCTTCGATTCTAGCCCTATTGTTCGTGCCATCAACTCTGTAAAGTGGGAGATTCAAATTCATCAAGTAATCACCAGCCTCTTTTACTATCAATCTAGAAGGATTTAAATCGCTAAAATCAAAAGAGTTAAAATCATAGTCATTGTTGTTCCATGCTAGAGCATAGGCTGATGACTGATTTAAATCGGCGCTAAAAGTAGTACCAGTTGCTGTCATCCAGGCAATTCCAGAACCAACAGCATCAGAAGCAATCTGCCAGGAACGAAGCTCTTGGAATTGATCATTCATTTCCAGGGCGCCTAAAAGATAAAATTCTGGTGATACGTTTGGCGCATCGAAAGTGTAAGTTATTTCCAGCTCATCCCCTTTGTCTAATTTAACATCTTGCCATATTAATTGTTTTTCATTGACTGTATTTTGTATTTTGTATTTTGTATTTTGTGCTTGTTTAGAATTTAGGATTTCTAATTTAGGATTTATGAGCTGAAAGCTTAATGGCACAACATCCACAATATCACCCTCAAAATCTTCATTAGCTTTAATCTTTAGGGTCATCGGATAATCTGCTCCCGGCCAAATACGAGTCGGACCTACTCTCTCTATCTCGAACGCAGTTCGCCCTGAGCCTGTCGAAGGGTTTACTTCTATGCTATCAGTTATTTCATAGACACCATTCTTGGTATTGGCAATCAATTTAATGTTATATTTGCCTAACTTTTTTAATCTGAAATAAGTGTAATAATCAGGAGAGTCAATGACATTATTTGGACCACATTTTGGATTTCTGGTTATTTTTTTATCATCTGTATTCAAAATTTCTACTCCTCCTATTCCTGGAGCATCAATCTCTAAAGTCAAATCCGCATCACAAATTGTATTACCTTTCTCGTCCAATACCGCCATTTGGATATAAGACTCTTCATCAATTTTATAAATAGAACGATTGAAGTTAATAGCCAGCACACCCCAAGTAAAATCTTGAGTAAAATTAACCACTTCGCCCCCGGTCAACTTTGTATCCTGAATAGCTACTTCAATTTCATACTTTCCAGGCTTAAACTGCCTAAGCTTGTCTTTGAGGCTGATTTTAAATTTTCCATCCTCTTGATACTCAACATTGATTAAATCTTTATTAACCTTTTCTAATTTGTTATTTATTATTTGGGATTTCACATTTATGTGTTTATATTCATCCACAAACACTCCCTTAATTCCCGCTCCCAGATTTCCCCAAAAACCCCTGTCCTTCCTGAACTCAAATTCTATCTCAGGCTGTTCCGACATCTTGAAATTTTTAACCTGCGAAACTTGCTCCAAGCTAAACTCACCCTTCTCTTGAATATTAGTAGATGCAGCATCCAAACCAAATCCAAAAACAAAAACAAGCCAAAAACAAACAAACACAATAAATATTGATTTAAATAATGAACTACTTTTTAATAATTTATCTAACATTTAGAATTTGTAATTTGATATTTGTTTGTAATTTGGAAATTGTAATTTGTAATTTACGCGTCAGCGTTCTATTCTCCTCCATCATCATTACGCCATCTATAATGAATCTGCTCTAATCTTGTTACCATTACCTGGTAAATACTATTGTAAATATCTGAATCAATTTTAGCTGTATCGTTGGCACTATATAACTCTGCTGAATATTCAACTGATGTGGTAGCAAAATTAAATTTATCAAAAATAATTTTGAAGTCTAACGTACATTCATTTCCAGCACAAGTTGAGCTGGCCGCTCCAAGTGTAACAGCGCCATTTGTATCTACTCCTGTTTCAGAAAAACTATCAGAAGACTGAGTCCAGGTAAACTCAATATCTTCAAACGGAGAAGACGTATCCTCAGAATTTTCCAGTCTCAATTTCACATTATCAAAGGCATACCAACCTGCTGTCTCAGATACTACTGCCCTAAATATCCATTCGTCCGGACCGGCCAGGGCGATATTAGTGCTGGTTGCGTTTATAAATGTCAGCGATTCGTTCACTATCGTATTATTTGTCTTCACTGTAATCTCTGTAGCACTAGTCTTATTTCCATACTCATCATAAGTCCAGATATTAAATACATAGTCTGTGTCAGAATCCAGTCCGCTAATCAGAGTTGAAGTAGCTCCATTATAGTCATAAGCATTCAAATCGGTATTATCATGCTCAATGTCTCCCTCCGTAACGCCTGAGGTGCCAAGTTTATAAAAAATCTTATAAGCATTCGACCCTGGTTCATTTGTATCTTGACCCAGAGAAGTAGTAGCATAAAGCAATTCAATGCTATCTGTAGTAATTTCCCCAAAAGATAACACCCCAGTGGATGTTGGAGTGGTATTATCCAGAGTTAGTGTTGTAGTTGCTACCAGAGGATTAGCATCCAGGTCATCTTTCACTCTCACTCTCAAGCAATAAATACCATCGGCCAAAGGCTCATCTGTGGCTCCCAGCCAATCAAAGTCAACTGTATTTGACCCAGGCAGGGTTTTAATATAGGCACTAGTTGTACCAACCTGATATTCCCAAGAATTATTAATAATAGGCTTTGGCGACCAGTCAGCCGAAATGTTAGCCGGGGTTGTATCCAATGTCGGAGAACTAGAGGCGCTGAAATCACAAACCGGACTTGTGGAGTAATCAATTTTTGCCACAACTGTATCATCATTATTATTATCATCTACTTCTATCGAAACATCCGTTACACCTGTCCCGTCTTTCCTTTGTGCTGCTGAATTAAAGCTCACAATTGGCGGATCATTGGTTTCTATATCAACTCGAGTTGAACTTGCCTTATTCCCATAAGCATCAAAAGTCCAAATAGCAAAACTATACGTAGTACGCGAAGTCAAACTTCCAATAGTTGTGGTAGCTTCGGAGTTAAACAATACATTTCCCAAATTAACATCTGTAGAAGAAGAGAGTACTGAGTCTGACTCGGTTGGGTTACTCCCATCGTACTCCTTATAAAATATTTTATATTCTGAAAAATTAGTTTCGGTGCTCGTTGCCCCAAAGTTTAAATCAATAGAAGTGCCTGTTCTATTGTTTAAACTTAAAGCACCGGGAGAAGTTGGAGCAATATTATCAATATATACAGTAGTGGTAGCAGGCGCTACCTGATCTGCAAACAGATCATTCACTGTTAGGCGCAGACAATAATCCCCTTCAAGACTATGTAAATCTAGCTGAGATTGCCAATCAAATAATACCGAGTTGGACCCAGATGCTGTTCTAATGTAAGCTGCCTCTGTTCCAATTTGATAAGGAGGAGTATTAGTGGCAATCGGATCTCCAAAATCTGCTGTCACATTTGAGTCAGTAATATCGATAGTTGGATCCCCAGGGTCAGTGAAAATACATGTAGTACCAGTAGCAAAATCAAGGCGGGCTCTAGTCTCATGATCGTTCGGATCGTCCACTTCTATCGAGATATCGACTATGCCTGTTCCATCTCTTCTTGTAGTGGCAGAATTAAAACTTCCTGTAGGTGGATTATTTTCCCAGGAATAAGTATATATTAATTGTCCGTTCATTTTTGCACCCTGATTTCCGTCTCCGGATCCATCATTGGAATAACATGCTTGATATGACTGATTATCGGTTGTGTTCATTGCACTCCCTGCATCAATATAAAACTCAGTAAAAGTATTTACCGAATCAGCATTCACGGCATAAGCATTAGTACAAGTCGGCGAACTAATCGCCAAATTGGCATCAGCTAATATATTTGTTCCCACCGCGGTCATAGTACCGGCTGAATCACTCATTGTCTGATTGGCCAAAAGCCCACCCGCCAAAATGGTCTTGCCGTTAGTTTCTGGCAAAACCGAATTAGCAGTGCTTAGCGTTTCCGATTGGTCATTACCGTTAGTTATACTTTGCCCTCCGTAGAGGTTCAGAGAAGTTAAATATCCGCTTGATTCATCTGTATAAGTATAAGTAACCATGAGCTCAGCCGAAACCCCGCCATAGCCTGCATGATTAAATGAGGTATTGAGCCGTACCAGCTTGCCAACGCTCGCATTCGCCTCTTCAAGCTCGGAATAGGAGCTTGTAGCTATGATATGGATCACATTAAAAGAGGGCTTTATAACAGTCCCGCCGCCATCATAGTCATATGAGAAAGGAGAGGTCGTGGCCAGATCACCTACTTTCTCCGTTACCTGGAAAAGGTCGGTTGCTGTATTTGGATTATGAGGAATGATCCTGAACCAGGCCGATTTTACCTGAACCGTTCCGGTAGCGGATCCGTTTTCAGGGAAATAAACAGTAGTGTCTTTAGAATAATTTGTTGAAACTGCCGCATCATCAGCCAAAATACCAAGAGGAAATCTTACAGTTCTTGTTTTTGTGGTAGCAGAGCTGGACGCCATATATGTTTCAATAACTTCTCCGCCAACAGCATAATTAGTCCCGCTATTTATATAATACTCAACTTGTTGATCTGAATTTTCAGAATAACCAGAATTTGTCCAATTTGGAAAAATCATCCTTGGCATATTGCCTTGCGTTCCGCCATTGCCTGACTCATGATGATAAGTGTTACTCACTACATCAAAAGTCTGAATATCCAAATTCGGATCCAGATCGGTAGCATTATTACCGTCATTAGCATCATACATTTCGAACCATTGAGACAACCTATTAGTTGTACTGGCTGCCATATTAAATTCCGGTATATCCATATTGTAATCAAACACGGGACAATTATTATTCCTTGTGCAGCTTCCTATGCTTGCTTGCCTGCTTCCTCTGTCTGTTCCGTTGGTGGAATCCAATGGATAAACAACCGTATTGGTAAGATTTTCTGAATCAGAATCATAGGTATAAGTCAAAAAAAGAATTGCTTTCACGCCATTAATATCATTTTCTGTGGCTGCATGTTTTATATTGTACCCAACTTCAGCTGTAAGCTCTTCCCCATCTCCTGAATAACTGGCAATATCAGTTTCACTAGTCACGTCAAAAAGCATTCTGACTTGACTAGTGAAACTGATATTGCCAG
>CAYWNT010000008.1:670-59559 GCA_964459725.1 uncultured Gammaproteobacteria bacterium | reverse complement strand
GTTGACTCGCCCTCATTATAGGCAAGTACGCTTGTGTCATTCTGCTGCACATTGTCTCCTATAAATGCCGAAGGCGGACAAGACGCGCCTGAACAAGCATCAAACCCAAGGTCATAACCCGTGTAATTCCCAGACCCGTTTGTATAAGCTTCAATCTGTGCTTCAAAAAGAATATAGGCATTTTTAATATCCACCCCGGATTCTGCTAAACGAAAATTAAAATCAGATAGAGTGTATTGTACGTTAGTAGAATTGCCAGCCGTTGCTCCGCCATTGTATTGTCCGGCATAAAACATAACAGTTTTCGCTCTTTTACTAACCGCGTCTGACGCTATCTGCCAAGAACGACTTTCCTCAAATATACCGTTTTGATCAAGGGCCTGCCCTGCCTGCCCGCCTTCCTGGAGGGAGCTCAGTCGAAGAGGTCCTAGCAAATAAAACTCTGGAGAAATATCAGGAGCGTCATAAGTATATTTCATTTCCAGAACATCCCCCTCTCTCAAATCAACATCTTGCCAAACAAGAATTTTCTCACCTTCTTGATTATCCTCATAATATTTGTAGTTACTACCAAAAGGATCACGTTCTAAAGAGCCTGCCCCTAGAAGCATCAGCGAAGTGTGGGTAATTTTAAATTCACTTGGCACATACTCTGTTATGTCACCACGATAATCCTCATTCGCGGTCAATCTAATAGTCATAACATAATCAGCCTTTGGGTTAATCCTGGTCGCTCCGGTGCGCTCAATATCAAAAATCTCCACACCTTTTCTCACCTCAACAAAGTCATGGATCACTCTAGTTCCATTTTTAGTATCAGCGGTTAACTCAAACTGATAATCCCCCTCCTTTTTAAAATCATAATAGATGAAATAATCCGGTACGTTAGTAATTGATTTCGGACCGCAATATTCACTTAGCTCAATATCACCTGACTCTGTGCTTAAACTCTCGATAGCTCCTCCCGGTCCGATAATTTCCAGATTCAACTCAGCATCACATATTGTATGCCCATAATCATCAAGTACAGCCATCTGGATATAGCCCTTTTCGTCCATAGAATAAATACTTTTGTTAAAATTCATAGCGATAACTCCCCAAGTAAAGTCCTGAGTTAGAGTAATCACTTCAGGATTCTCCCCCGAATTATCTTCAATTGTGAATTCAATACTATATTCACCTGGCTGGAAATCACGAGGCAAGTCTGGCAAGTTCAAAGTAAATCCACCATCTTCTTCAAAGACAATATCAAGAGGTAGGTCAAGCTTTTCACCCTTGCGACCCCGAAGTTCGGCCTTTAGATTTACATCACTCCAATAGTTTGAAAGTCCAAAAAATTCACCAATAGCCTCGAGCAGCCTCTCTTTGTTTTTTTTGTATTTAAATCTAAGTTCTCCTTTTTCATCTAATTTAAAATCTTGTTTTTCTGACAACAACTCCAAGGCCTCCTCCCATCTCTTCCTGCGATCCTCTTCTTTTTCCGGCGCTTCTTCAGCGGGATCATACTCTGCATCTACCCAGACTGAATCAAGGTAAAAAATATAATTATCATCGTCGCCGGTTACACCTTCCAGCTTTATACGTAAATTTTCAATTTTTTCCCAACTATCCAAAAACGGCGCATCATACTCAAAATAACCGCCGTTTAGAGCATTGGAAATATTTCCACTACTAATTCTGCCCAGCTCATGCCAGAGAGCTTCTTCACTTGTTGTGCCCTGATCTTTTTGAGTAGAATACCAAATAATTATTTTGGTATTTCTCTGATCAGACTGGGCGCTTACTGATTGAAATAAAAAATTATTTATCCTGCTTATCAGGTCTGTTTCTTCAGCTTCGACAGGTTCCTGCTCCACTGTCTCACTCTCTATTGGCTCTGATACGACTTCCTCCTCTTCGACCACTTCTGGCTCTGGCAATACTTCTTCTTCAACCGCCTCAAACAGCACAGGTTCTTCCGAAATTGTCTCTGTCTCACCCCCCTCTTCGACCAAGAATTCATCGCTACCAGTTGTATCAACGTCTAGCGGGGCTGGAAAAGAATTTTCACCCCCCTCATCAGAGCTACTATTTGATCTATTTATATAAACACTGGCTAAAGAAAAAACAATTCTAGCCCCATTTAGTTCGCCAAATTTTTCTAAATCCACTTTTTCTGAAGCAGCTTGAGCACGGGAATTAGTTAAAACACTACCAATGTTTCTTACAAAATTAATTGATTTTTTCAAAAATGAAATATCTTCAACCTCCTCTTCCACAGGAATTTGAACATCATTTTCTTCTATTTCAATAATTTCAACCACCGCATCCTCATTCCCCTCTTCGGGTAAATCCTCAACCAAGAACTCAACATCTGGTTCCTCTGCCAATTCCTCAACTCCCCCTATGTCTTCTTGGATTATTTGTTCTTCTTCGCCTATTGGCTGTTCTGTTTCAGACAAATTCTCACTCCTATCACCTCCTTGCCCTACCTGCCCGCCGTCATGGTGGGTCTGCTCTGAGCTTGCCGAAGGAGAGCCAGTCGAAGTGGCCGAAGGATCTTCACTATTTCCAATACTTTCATCAACAATCTCATCGTCCTCCACTTCAACCTGAATTTCCGGGGATGTTGAGGCTGTAGTAGTAGCAGTGCTTATACTGGTTGAAGTAGCAGTAGTAGAAGTAGCCAAGGAAGAAGTAGCAGACTCATTATCAAATTCATTTTCATCAACCACCTCGACAATATCATAGCTTTCTTGAGTTTCCTCATCCTCTTCATTTGCTATTGACACATATTCTTCAGCTGGAGAAAAATCACCCAGCACCATGCTGTAATTTCCGCCTGAATAAAAAACAGAATTAGCATCATTGAAAAATAGTAAATCATCATTTGGTCCAAGCTCAGGTTCTCCGATTGAGTTACCAACATTCCACCAGCCCACTTTGTATCCGTCCTCAACTTCACCGACTAACGCTGCCTTGTCTGCATAGAGGCTCACCACTGCAGAATCAACTCCCTTTATTGCCTTGATTGATTTTTTTAAAAAACTATAAGGATAAACTCCAAAAATAACAAAAATTAATATTCCAAAAAAAACAAAACGCCAGTTAAGCATCAAACGCCTCAACTGACTCCATCGTGAATATTTAAAAATATTTAAAAATTTTTTACAAAATTTCCCGACAAGCATGGGTATAAAATTCAAATTTTATTTTATAGAATTTCGAATTTTATTTTTGTTTTTTGTATTTTATTTTTTTAGTTGAAAAATTTTATTTTTCTTTTATTTTTTTGATTTTTATTATTTAATATTAGTTTAAAATATTAATTTTATTTTTATTTTTTATTCAATTTATTTCTCTTTTTTAATAAGCTGATTTCCTCTTTATTATACCATTTTTAACTAGTTTAAGACAAATAAAAAAGTATAACAAAAAACTTAAGTTTTATGTTTTTAATAAAAAATTATTTAGCTAACATTAGTAAAATAATTTTTTTAATAATATTTATTAAATTTTTGCTTATTTTTATAAACAGAAAAAATAAATTTACACTTTCGCTCTTTGTGGATAACCACTCCTTCGCCAAGGCTTCGGAGGGCAGACCACAATCATCTTTAAAAAATTTAATTAATCTTTTCTTAATTTAATTGTTATATAATTTTAACTGAAGACAGAAAAGAAATTCGAAAAAATAATACCAAAAAATTTATGAAAAAAATTTCCTTCATTATCGTTTTATTTATTTTATTTTTCGCAACTAACACTGCTCCCCTTCTGGCTAACAATCTCTATAATCACTTAAAAGGGAAATTTGTTTTGCAAGCTGAAGAAAATGGTGAGGTTTGGTATATAAACCCGGACAACTTCCATCGAACTTTTATTGACATGTCGAATGAGGAAGCTTTTTATCTAAACACCTTTAGCCTCGACCCATACCTAACCGAGAACCCTACTGATTTTTTTGAATTTGTAAAAAATAATTTCATCGGCATAACCAATGAAGACTTGAAGAAATTTCCGATTGATCTTTCTCAGTTCAATGAGAATAAAATAAAAAAAGCAGCTTTTGAAAAAACCGCATATGAATTTAGAAACATTGGCTGGTGGGGGAAAATCAACAAAGACTATACATCAGTCATGACCGAGCCAGATGCAAGCTCCACCCGACTTGGATTTTTTCATTTAGTAAATAGAGTAAAGGTCCTAGATTCCACCACCACTAATAGTGGTGAATGGTACAAGATTGATGGCGGAGCTTATCCAGGTGCCTATATTTCAAGCGGGGATATCGAAGCAATTGCCCAGCCCGAACCCCCAAAAGAATTCACTATCCCAGAAGTCGTCAAGGAGGGAGATTACTGGATTGATGTTAACCTAACAAAGCAGACGCTGACCTTATTCAATTATGACAAACCGCTTTTTGCCACATATATTTCAACAGGCACTCGTTTTTACCCTACAATTACAGGGGTAAACAGAATTTGGATAAAGTTTAAAAAGACAAGAATGGACGGAGGTCCTCCCCAATTCCCTGAGCCCTATGACCTAAAAGACGTCCCTTACACCATGTACTACAACGGATCATACGCTGTGCATGGAGCATACTGGCATGACAAGTTCGGCAAAGTACAAAGCCACGGCTGCACCAACCTAACTCAGGGAGATGCTAAATATATTTTTAAAAAAGTAGGACCAAACATTCCAGAAGGAGATAATTTTACCAGGGCTAATGAAAATAATTTAGGAACTGTAGTTTATAATCATTATTGAGTTAGTCCATAAAGTCTATAAAGTCGAAAGTATACCCGGTCGAATTACTAGACCAGTAAAAAAAGCAGATATTCAAAAAACATAGCATTTACATACGATCGTATGCAAATGCTATGTTTTTTGATTTTGAATATAAAAAACCCTTTCGAAAAAACTAAATTTTTCGAAAGGGTTAAAACAAAAATATTCGATAGCTGGCAAAAAGACTAAATAATCACTTCACGAGATCGCAATATTTTATGCTGTTCGTCAAAGGATTCCATTTCCACAAGAAAACTTGAATCTTCATTATAATACGTTCCCAAGGCTTTACCATCAATACAACGCGAGCCTGCACAGGAAACTTCTGTGTTCCAGTCAAGATACTCTCCAGTTTCATGTAAATACATAAGCCCATAGAGTAATCTTTCCTCAAAAGTAACGCCAACATGACCACTTGTTACTTATTATTCGAGCGATAATACCCGCTTTCTAAAAAACCATTTTATAAACATAAAGAGCATATTAGATATAACACCTTTTGTTTAAATCTTAAATATCATCGCAATTTTCACAATACCCTTCTTGATTTAAACCTCTTTCACAATTTGGACATTCTCCGTTTACGAATGAAAATTTTTGATCTGTTACATACCAACATTCTCTTTCACAATATTCCGACTCGCTGACGCAAGGAGGAACACCCTCTGAAAAATCGTAACAACAATTAACAGGCAATTTAATCTTTTTTCGAACTTCTAGTGCTGCTTCATGATCATAATTTGGATTAGTATAATCTGCTCCGCACTCACAAGTTAGGTATTGCCACAACTTTGACTCTTCAATATCCCATTCATGATCACAAAACAGGCATTTTACTTTGCCGGTCATGTTTGCTTCTAGATTAACCGCCATCTCCTGAACTTCTTCAATACTTAATTCAACTCCATCTCTTCCTGCTCTTAACATTTGGACAAGAATATTTTCAGCCATTATAATCCCCTTTTTAAATGAACTACTTATTAATTGCTCTAATTATAACTAAAAATATCAATTTGTCAAGAATGAAAAAAATATTTTTAGCTAATATTTAATAAAATTATAAAATTTAGTTGACAAAAATCAAAAAATATGTAATAATGCAATGATTGTAGGTTTTCTACAAAAAAGAACATTAACAATACAATAAAACACATAAAAGGAGCGTGCGTCATGGCTAAAGAAAGTCAGAGTGCAAAAAGTAAAAGTTTCAAGAAGCAATTGCTTATTGCCAATAAAAGTGCTACCAATTGCTATGATTTGCAAAAAGCGGCTCAAGGATGGAACGTGATAAACAGAGAAACACTTGAAGAGGGAGGACATTGTCACCTTTGTCACACCCCACTAGTAAATGTAGTTACAATTAAAAAAGGTTCTACAACAGAATTTATTGGTGAAGATTGTTGGGTAAAATTACAACACCTTGCCCAAACCGGCGTCCTTATTGATGTTAATGAAGTTAAGGAAAAAAAGAAAAAAGCCACTAAGGACTACACCGATATCTTTGGACCTGAAACCAACAAACCGGGCAATCCTTCAAGACCGACTGAAATTGCACAAACTGTTACATCTTGGCTGATGAGTCAGTACATTGCCGGAGTCAAAATTCCAAAACGCATACTGAACACCCTTCGACATGTTGAAGCTTTTAGATATGCCGACAGCACTGAAGGGGCGCGAGACATGTTGGAGTTTTACAAAAACACAAGAACATTTTTTGTGCCAGACATGATGACTCAGAAACAACGGTTTGATTTACTGATCATTCTTAGCGTAAACAATCTTCAAAAGATAGAAGATTATAAAGCTGCGAGAAAAACGTATTATTATAACAATCCTGCGTTTAAAGGAATGCGATACAAAACCAGAGACCAAAAAGCCAATGATGATACTGAAATTTTCATTAGTAGTCTTTTGGCTGATAGCTTAGAGAGTGAAATCTATCCTGAGAGGGTTACTCAAAATGGATGGGTAGAACTTTGGCAAACGATGAAAAATCGGATAAATACCACTAACAACGCCGCCAATGTTCGGAAGCAGCTGCAAGAACTGGTCATAAATATGATGTTATCCAGTAATTCGAAAGGTGTTCTTCGAAACAGTAATATAACACAGTATAAAAACTCACTATTTCCTGTCAGTTTTCTTATTGCAAAATTGGATGCTTCATGGAAAATTACTCCCAATCCTCGCGCATGGAAATGTTCATTGTCACTTTTTCCAAAAATGATAACACTTGACTTGTTGTCAAGGATGGTAACTACTTACCATAAAATTGTTGCAAAACTTAAGAAAGCAAAAACCGAAAGAAAATCATTGGCCGGACTCGGCGATAGAATGTTTGGATCAAGTGACCCAGAAATATTTATTGATGATAATGTCCGTAAATATTACTCCAATAATTCTTTGTTTCCTTTGAGCTTTCTCTTTAGCAGATATCTCAAGAATCGATTATTCAAAGAAGTTTCCGGGGAATATCCAGGATTAATTACTATCCAGGACTGTTTACACATTTGTAAATCAATAGAAGTTCGCCAGAATAAAATTAACAAAGCCAAAATGGCGAGAAAAAAACTTCAAAATTTTTCTCGTAAGTTATTCGAAAAACCATACGAAACTGCTTTAACTTGTGATTTTGATTTGTCAGAGTATTCCAGCAAGAAGTTCAACCGGTCATTTCTCTGTTCGTCACTGATTGAAATACTGCTTAGCACGTATTATTATGATTTATCGTTTTCAATGTCTCGGGAGGTAATAGGGCATCATAACCATTCATCTATAGAAGCATATTTTATGACCTTGCCAAAACAGTTATCCTTAAAAGAATTATCACAATTCGTAGATGAATGTCGGGATATGGAATTTGATTCTAGGTATAATGTTCCTGTGTTTTTTCCCAAAATTAACAACACAAGAGCAGAAGCGCTGCTTGGATTTGATGACTGCATAAAGTTGTCATTTAAAAAAGGAGTTAATCGACAAACTGACGAAAGCCAATGGGAAAAACAAATTGGCAAGAAAAAATACATCATTGATCGAGATTTCTCAATGGAAATCGACGAAAAAAAATTGTATTATTGTCATATTGTGAAAAATCTTGTTGACTTACCACATTTTCAACTATTTACCGTTTTCCCCTTTTGCGCGATTGATATCAAGAAAAAAAATCAACCAAAACCAATGAAAAAAAAGGTGAGAAAACCAAGCTACAAGGCGAAAATTGTCGGCAACATAAATGCGCCGTCACAACAATCATTAGAAGCTTTAGCAGCTAAATTTTCTTGAACATTAAATTTAACAAGCCTCGCAGGTAAAACTTGCGAGGCTTTTCTTTTTTCACAAATATAAAAAAACTTCATCATCCGAAAATACGATCGCATTTTCGGATGATGAAGTTTTAAAATCTTAAAATTTATAATTTTTTAAAGTATGTTTTTGAGTATTATATCTACACTGCCTTAGATGATGCTATATAAAAAAATATTATTCCAGCAGCCACTCCTACGTTTAATGACTCCTCTTCTTTGCTGATTGGGATTTTTATTTTGTAGTCAGACATTTCCAGGATTTCCTGGTCTACTCCATGGGCCTCGCTTCCCAGAACTAAACAAAAATTATTTTTGCTAAACACATTACCCTCTTTAATGCTCCTTCCCTCAAGTGAGGTCGAGATGATTGGGGTTTTTTCTTTAACCCCGTCATTCGACAGGGCAAGCGCCTTAAGAAACGCTATACTCTCACCCGTTTTTATATTTAACTTGAAAATCGAATCCTTGGCCGCGTTAATAACCTTAGGATTATAGAGATCTACTGTTTTGTCATCAAGAACTATATTTTTAATACCAAAAGCCAGAGCCGAACGCAGAATTGTACCTAGATTGCCTGGGTCATTGATATTGTTCAAATAAACAATCGGACCTTTCTTATTAATTTCTTTTTCCTTTTTTTTATAAACTGCCATAGCGCCTGAAGCTGTATCCAAGCTTGAAATTTGTTTATTTAATTTTGAATCAATAATATTTACTGAATTAGTTAGATTTTTAATTTTTTCGCCATCTTTTTTTAGGATCTCTTCAGTTATTAATATCTCCTCCGGATAAATATCGCTCTCGAAAGCGTCATAAATTGTTTTTAAATTTTCCACCACAAACATTGACTCCTTTTCTCTGTGTTTTTTGTTTTGTAAACTTTTAAAAAGTTTTATAGTTTTATTGTCCTTGCTTGTAATTTTCATATATTATTATCCGAGCTTTCCTTCATCGAGCTCTATGTGATCTTTTTCTGCTTCCAAAATAGCCTCAAAAACTTCTTTGACTCTAGGGTTAACAGATTCTGCTGCTGCCTTGGCATAGAAGTCTACAGCTCTTTTTTCTCTTTCTAGAGAATCTTTAAAAGCTTCTTCGGAACTAATTTCACACTCCATTTCTTCAATTTCTGGCATTTCTATTTTTAATAGCTTGGTGTATACTTCAGCATGCTCTTTTTCTATCTTGAAAAGCCCCTTAAAAACCAATCTGGTTTCTAGGTCTTCGGCATTTTTTGATACGCACTTATAGAAAGCTGAGTTAGACAACTCCAATTTCAGAGCTGCTTCAACATTGTTTTTATCAACACTTACTAAATCAACATCATTTTCGTCTTGCCAAACATGGGCCAGGCGAAAATATTTGTTAGACACTCCGCAAAAAGGACAGCTGCCGGGTATGTCCTTGCCTATGTATACCTCAGAGCAAATTCTACATACAAAAGTTTTCATATTTTTATTTGTTACGTAGCATGTTACGTAACATGCTACGTAACATTTTTATTCTGTTGTTTCTTCTTCCTCTTCTACTGGTTCACTTATTTCCTTTTCCACCATTTCAACATCATCACTCTTTTTATCACGCCCCAAGAAGAGCATTACTAGACTCAAGAGAAAAGCCAGGGTAAAAAATATCGCGCCATAAAAACAAGGAGTCAAGAATGGATTAACCAATGCTCCACTAGCAGAACATCCTGTTTCACAAGGTTGATTATTCAACCAAGAGAATAACTCATTAATAAAATTTGTCCACGAAAATACTACACCAATAAACAAGACAAAAAATTGAGCGTAAATTACTTTTTTCATAAAAAATGATTAATAATAATTAGAAATTGTTTATTCAATTTTATCACTTATTTCCTTAAAAGCCCAGGGCTTATCATTGGAAACATACAAAACTCCAATCACAAACCAAAATAGCAACACGCCAAAATGAAGACTCCACCACCAATGGTCAAACATTAGCAAAAATATCAAAGAAATAAGTATGGGCAATCTATATATTTCATTATTTTGAAAATTCCTAATATATCTTGCAAAGAGTAACTGCAAAACACCTAAGAAAAATAAAAATCCAATCAATCCAATCTCAGCCCATATTAGGAGAAAGGTGTTATGGACAGGCTGATAATACCAGCTCGGCTTGTCTTTGACAACTTCACTCAGAGCTTTTGTATAATTTCCCACACCAACTCCTAAAAATAAATTTTCTCGGATGATTTGAATAGCTTCTCCGCTTTGAGAAACTCTCTCGTTTATCGATTTCTCCTCTATTCTGCCCTTACCCAAAATCCTTGCTTCCACCAAATCACCATAAGAATACAAGAGCGGAACGGCTATGATCCCCATAATGAATATCGTTTTTAAAATTTTTAATTGTGCTGTTAAATCCTTTTTAATGACTGAAAGAGCAAGCATTCCTGAAACACCAATTATTAATCCAATCCAAGAGGCCCGCGAAAAAGTAAAAAATAAGGTTATGAAGAACAAAGCAACTCCTGCTATCGCCCAAAATGGCAAATCTATATTAATAGAAGTGTCAGCATCCTGTCTCTCAATCTTTTTATTTTTTTTATTCCCTGTGACAACAAATAATAATATAAACAATATGGCAACAACAAGTAAGCCACCAAGCATATTGGGATGATCTAGTCCGCCATAAGCCCTAAGCCATCTCTGCCAAAAGCCGTCCTCGCCCAAAACTTCAACCACCGATGTCCCTGGAGAAGTAGGGTCATGACTTGCAATACCCAAATACTTATTAGCAAAATCAGATTGATTGATAAACTGCCATACCCCGATCATAGCCTGAACTGCTACTCCCAAGAGAAATGCAAAAAATAATCTAATCTTTTTGAAACTTGTTTTTGTCATCGCCCAGAATAAACCAAGTCCCAACAAAAATCTAAGATAATAAAAAACAGCCAGACCTTTGTCTGGTGCTACTAACAGAGAAACAAAAACAAACAACTCTAGTCCTGCCAAAACAACCCAGATACTACTTACCTCGATTTGTTCTTTTGTTTTTCTTAGATTTATAAAAATCAAAGCCAGAAGAGCAAGCAAGACTATATCGGTTAGATATAGACTCATGGTCACATATTCCAAATAACCGCCGCTTATTTCTCCAGGGCGAAAAATCCACCTGGCTTGAAGTGGCAACAGAAAAGCCAGAAAATATAATAAATTTCTAATTAATTTGTCCATGATTTAATTTTTCTCCATATTTTTGCCTATAAAATTCTCGACGATCATTAGGAATCAGTTTTATTACTTCATCGTTTGCAACTACTCTTGTGTCTTTATTCAACAAATCCTTTAAGACAGTAGGCAATATATTTAATTCTAATTTTTTAAAGTTTTTTTCTAGTCCGCCCACAAACAAATCAATAATATCCATATATATTCTGGACTCATTTACTCCAACACTCTTGTCTGAGGCTGGAATATAAAGACACCAATTTGGAAATACTTTATGTATCCATTTATTTTCTTTTATTAATTTTTCATACGTCTCATCCCTATTATAAATTGGAATGATGCTAGCAAGCCAATAAAAAAAGTAAAGATCGTAATCATCCAGCATTAAGCTTCGCAAAGCTAAAGCGTCTTCACTGACAAAAAAACTCAAACAAATCTTGTCAGTAACGTTATTTATCTTAGGCCTCATCCCGAGTATCTTGGTTATGGCCACGCTGAAGAATCTAGTGATCCAAATTCTTTTTTTCTCAGTTACTATAAATAAATCGATATCGCTTTTTTGCTTGAAATTATTTGAACCCATCACATTACTCATTGCAACCATTTTTATCCAGGGGATGTACTTAAAAATCTTAGCTATCATTAAGGCGCGTTTGTATTTTTTGTTTGCTTTTTTGTATCTATCCGCTCTTGTGTCACAAATCCTTCTTCTGCCTCGTAAAAAATAAAATCCATTTTTGCTCTCCACCTTTCTTCTAAGTATTAGGTCCTCCAGCGCCTGACACACAGCTTCGTACCCGCACCTAGTGTTAGAAAACTTCCAGACATCAAAAGCAGTCACAGGATAATCAAACATATCAAAAAAGGCTATTGTTTTCACAATGCCCTCCATTATTTTTTGTTTTTTTTCTGAGTCAATCATAATAAAATAAATTATTCTAACTTTGGTTTTTCTAAAGTTTCCGGCTCAATATTTGCCTCCCCTCCGGTAATTTTCACTATATCTTTATCTACTTTTTTAAATTCTTTATAAGCATTATTATAATGGTTTACCGTGGTAGACATACTAACTCCCAATTTTTTCATAAACTCATCATAGCTGGCTATATGTCTACCCAGTTTTTCAACATTCACTTTTATAGTCTTGGCGCTTTCCTCAATTTGTAAGGCCCTGAGTCCCTGCAAAACTGTCTGAAGATAAGCCAGGAAAGAAGTAGGTGAAACTATTATGACATGTTTATCCTTGAAGGCGTACTCTATTAAATCACGGGTATTGACTTGGACTGATCCCACTTTGTTAATAAGCAGATCATAATAAATAGCCTCAGACGGAATAAACATGAAGGCAAAGTCCATGGTATTCTCAGCCGGTTTCACATACTTACTTGTCTCATCAATTCTCAATTTCAAATCTTGCTTAAATTGCTTTTCAAGTTTTTCTCGCACCTCCGGGTCGTTAGTGCTTAATAGTTTTTCATAATTTTCCAAACTAAACTTCGAATCAATTGGAATTATCTTTTCTTTCACAAACACCACAGCATCAACAATATTTCCATCCTTAAACGAATACTGCATCTTATAAGAATTTGGTGGCAATACATTTTTCAATGTCTCTTCCAAATAATACTCCCCCAATACTCCGCGTTGTTTTGGATTTTTCAATATATCTTGCAAGTTTTGTAATTGTGCTGAAAAATTTACAACCTGCTTATTGGTCTCATCTAATTTAGTTAATTTTTCTGTTACATTAGAAATTAGCTTAGCTGACTGATCAGTGATGCCATGAACTGTCTTGATAGTTTTGCCTATTTGGTCCTGGGTGTTTCTGTATTGCTCCTGAGTTGCCTTGTGCGTTTCTGTTAACTTACTATCCAAAACCTCCCGCAAATCCTTGTTCTGATCTCCGAGCTGAGCTAGACGCTCCATCATGGCTGCTATCTTTTCTCCATCTCCCCCTCTTTCTCCTTTTTTGAGGACTAAATAAATAGTAAAACCAATAAAAAATATTAAAATTATTAACAAAATATTAGTAAGTTCCATATTATACAGTTTACCAATATCGAATCTCTCTGACAAGGGCTTGCAATACTTTAGATATTAATGTATAATAAACTTTGTTTTAAAATAATAAAGAGGGTGTCTAAGCAGTCTCTAACAATATAATAAAATGCCAAAAAAGATCAAAAAAACTATCGATTCTAATTCAATTCAAATTAAGGGAGCTAAGGTTAACAATTTGAAAAATATAGATATCGATATTCCTAGAGATAAATTTGTGGTTATAACTGGCCTTTCTGGATCAGGAAAATCATCACTCGCCTTTGATACGGTGTACGCTGAAGGACAAAGAAGGTATGTAGAGTCTCTCTCAGCTTATGCTAGACAGTTCATCGGGCTCATGGATAAACCTGACATTGACTCAATCGAAGGACTATCTCCGGCTATTTCTATAGATCAAAAAACTGCCCCGCATAATCCACGCTCAACCGTTGGAACCGTAACTGAGATATATGACTACATCAGACTTCTCTTCGCTCGCATTGGCATACCGCATTGTCCTGTTTGTGGTAAAAAAATCGAACAATACTCAATCGATGAAATAAATACTCGCATATTAAAAGATTATCTAAATAAAGAAATTCTAATACTCGCTCCAATTGTCAAAGACAAAAAAGGAGAGCATAAAAACCTTTTAGAAAATATCGAAAGAGCTGGTTATTCTCGGGTTAGATTTGATGGAAGTATATATACGATTGAAGAAATTGAAGACATGGAAATTGACAAAAAAAAGAAACATAACATGGAAATTGTTATTGATAGAATAACTGTAACCAAGAATAAAGATGATATAGCCAGAACTTCAGAATCAATAGAACAAGCCCTGAAATTCGGAGAAGGACTAGTGTATATACTCGACTTAAAGAAAAAAAATGAAATAAAGACTTACTCAGAGCTTTATGCTTGCCCGACCTGCGACATTAGCCTCAACGAACTAGAACCTCGTAACTTTTCATTCAACTCTCCTCATGGCGCCTGTCCTGAATGTTCCGGTCTTGGTACTAAGCTGGAAATCGATACCAAACTAATACTGAATCCAAACCTAACTATCGCTCAAGGCGGGGTAAAACCCTGGTCTCATAATACTGCCGGTAGTCAGACCTGGATGATGCGCATCTTAGGAACTGTTGCCGAGAAGCACGGATTTGATCTAAACACTGCAATCAAGGATCTCACAGACAAGCAAATGGAGATCTTGCTTTATGGAACCGGAGATAAAAACTATGACGTAGAATACGAAAGCCAGAGATTTTCAGGAGAGCTAGCTACTAACTTTGAAGGTGTAGTTCCTAACCTGGAAAGGAGATATCAGCAAACTGAGTCAGATTATGTAAGAAAAGAAATAGAACAATACATGAGAGTTTTGAGGTGCCCTGAGTGTGATGGTCAGAGATTAAAAAAGGAAATTTTAGGTGTTAAAGTTCTTGATCATTCTATTTCGGATGTTACAAAAAAGCCTATTAATGATGCTAAAAAATTCTTTTCTGATTTTGCCAAGTCAAAAAATATTTCCGCTAAAGATAGGAAAATATCAACACAAATTATAAAAGAAGTAATTTCCAGATTAGACTTTCTCTTGAATGTTGGACTTGATTATTTAACTTTAGACAGAGCAGCCAATACTCTATCTGGTGGCGAAGCGCAAAGAATTAGACTAGCCAACCAAATCGGCACTAGACTTGTTGGTGTTCTCTACATCTTGGATGAGCCATCTATTGGTCTACACCAAAGAGACAATCACAAGTTAATAAAAACTATTAAGAATTTAAAAGATATTGGAAATACAGTCATAGTGGTAGAGCATGACGAAGATACCATGATGACCGCTGATTGGATAATCGACGTTGGTCCTGGTGCTGGTGAGCACGGAGGGGAAATCATAGCAGAGGGCACTCCAAAAGAAATAATGAAGTCCAAAACTTCAACAACTGGTCAGTACTTATCCGGACAAAAAAGCATCCCTACTCCAACCAAGTACCGCCCAGGAAACAATGCGGCAATTAAAATTATTGGAGCAGAGGAACATAACTTAAAAAATATCGATGTAGAATTCCCGCTAGGAAAATTCATCGCTATCACCGGTGTGTCAGGATCTGGTAAGTCCACACTCATGACAGATATTCTGGCTAAGTCCCTGAACAAGAAATTTTATAGAGCTAAAACAGAACCAGGAGCTCACAAAAAAATTGAGGGCCTACAATTCATAAACAAAGTTATTAATATCGATCAGTCTCCGATTGGGAGAACTCCACGATCAAATCCGGCAACCTACACCGGAGCCTTCACTCCTATTAGAGAGCTCTTTGCCAGCCTTCCAGAAGCTAAAATAAAGGGATACAAGGCAGGACGATTTTCATTCAACGTTGTTGGTGGACGATGTGAGGCTTGTTCTGGTGACGGCATGGTCAAGATTGAGATGCAATTTTTGCCTGATGTTTATGTAGAGTGCGATGTTTGTCATGGTAAAAGATACAATAAAGAAGCACTGGATATTGAATACAAGGGCAAGAACATTTCAGATGTTTTAGATATGACTGTAGAAGAAGCTTCGACCTTTTTCAAGAATATTCCAGCAATTCACACCAAGTTAGTCACTCTAAATGAGGTAGGCTTGGGATATATCAAGCTGGGTCAATCAGCCACCACCCTATCCGGCGGAGAAGCACAGAGAGTAAAACTATCAACCGAACTTGCTCGAAGATCAACCGGTAAAACATTATACATTCTAGACGAACCAACAACTGGCCTTCATTTCGAGGACATAGAGCGTCTACTTGGAGTACTCAACAAACTCGTCGACAAAGGAAACACCGTCCTAATCATCGAACACAACATGGATGTCATAAAATCAGTAGACTGGATCATCGACATGGGACCGGAAGGCGGAGACAAAGGCGGCCAAATCGTAGCCCAAGGCACCCCAAGACAAGTGGCAGAAGCGAAAAACAGTCATACGGGTAAATTTTTGAAGAAAGTTGTAAAATAAAAATTATTAAATATTAAAACCACCAGCTCTAGGCTGGTGGTTTTTTAATGAATGAGTTGGTCTGTCTGCAAAACTACCAAGTTTTACCACAAAAGTTAAGTTGAATAAGGTTATTTCTAAAAATAAAATATGAGATATAAAATTATCGCTATTGACAAAGTATAGCATTTATGCTATGCTCTTTTGATACTAAGTTAATGTAATTTAGGATAAAATATTGCACTTTAAATCTTAATCAGATATGAAATAAGAATAAAAAAAAAGGGGGGGGATGAACAAACATCACAAACAAATTTTGGTTAATAAAGATTCGTGAAAAATTAGAGGAGGTTAAATATGTTAAAAATTAACTCCGTCCGTTTTATTTTTTCCTTTATTTCACTATTTTTTGTCATGGTCGTACTAGGCTGTGCAGATAAAGACAAAAATGATACTGTGGAAAGAGGAAGAATTAAAGAAGAGTGGCTGAAAAGCACAAAACAAGTAGTGGAAAAAATTAACGACAGGGAAGCTATAGAGATTTTTCAATTCTTGGAGAAGAATCTCATTCTAGCCGTACCCAATGAAAAGGGAATGAAATTTTTAGAGAGAGCACAATCAGAGGATTGGTTGGCAATCATGCCCTTACTAGAAAAAGACAAAGAAGCAAATGAACACTGGAGATATATCTTTTCTTCACCTGCTGCGGCACATTTTCTTAATAAAATTAAGGCAGTTGTGCTAAAGGACTCACTATACAACCCAACAGGAAAGGCAATAGTTTTTCTTCATGAGGGGTATCACGCTTATACTTTTATCAAGAATCCTTATGAAAAGCAAAGTGATAAAGAGTATTGTTATGAAGAAGTCAAAGCTCACACATTCCAAAACAGGGTCATGGCTCTTATCGGTGGTGCGAAATATCAATTTGTGCTTGACAAAGAGGTAAAGCGTATAAACGACGAAGCAAAAAGATCAGTGGGAAATTTTACTATCCCTAATCGCACCGAATATGATGAAGACTTAATAACCGTATTTGGAAAACCTGACTCAAAAATGGAAAAAGATTTCATTCAAACAAGTGTTTGGATAAATGCAGTTTTTGTTCATCTAGACAAAGTTTTCAAGAATGGCGCAGAGGACCGCAAAGCCCTCTTTTTACGTCACTTATATAAAAAAGATGGTGTTTTGTAAGAACGCACTTTCAATACCTAGGCCACGAGACTTGTTCTCGTGGCTTTTTTATTACCAACATTAAGCCAACACAAAAAAGAATTGCTCTGCCCGCAGAACTTCCAGTATTATACTTTAGTGCTAAGATATAAATCAAAAAGCAATGTATATACATATGTTTAAACATATGTATATACATTGAGAAAATTTTATTTCACTTTATCCAAAAAAAATAAAGGCGGTTGATTCCTAGGCTCAACCGCCTTTTTGTTTTCCTAACCAAGTTTCCGCCTAAACTAGACGAAATAGAGAGTTTTATCTCTGTTTATGTTTGCGCTGCTTGGTTATCAGCGCTTCAGACTTCAGAAACCATTCTTTCCCCCCTCTTTTTTTATTTTGAAAAAAAATGTGTTCAGTCCAATAACTAGCACTATAACATATTTCTAAAATATGTCAAGGTGGGAAAAATAATTTATTTCACACAAAAAAAACAGAACGAATAGAAATCCGTTCTGCTTTTTATATATTAGAAGTCAAACTCTAACTAAGTAATTGCTTCACTGCTCCGCTCACCATGGTGCCGTCTGCCTTTCCCTTTACTCTGCCCATGACCGCTCCCATGACTTTTCCAAAATCTCCTGGGCCAACTTCGCCCATTGAATCTATCACTTCTTTAACCACCTTTTCCAGTTCTTCTTGGCTCATTTGCTCTGGCATGTATTTCTCAATAATACTTATTTCTTTTTCTTCTGCCTCAGCTAGGTCATCTCGTCCTCCATCACGATAAGAGAGAATCGAATCCTTTCTCTTCTTGATTTCGCTTTTCACTACTTCAGTCACGATCTCATCTGACAACTCTGCATCTTTACCTAGTGATATTTTCTTATTTTGTAATGACGAAACTAGCATACGCAAAACAGAAAGATCTAATGCCTTCTTCTCTCGCATAGCCTGTTTTAAATCATTGTTTATTTCTTCAAACAATTGCATTTTAATAAATATTAAATTTATTAGTGACTATCTTCTTCTGTTGGTTCTCATGTCTTCCTTGATCTTCCCAATTCTCTTTAGATAATCATTCTTTTTATTAATCTCTATTCCTAATAATGCTTGTTCTTTTTGCTTGGCTTTGTTTTTTTTCGGTTGCAAGTATTTTCTTCTTCTTGCTTCTTTCAACTTTCTACTCTTGATCAATGTTTTGTTAAATCTTCTCAGGAAACCTTCAAAGCTTTCGCCTTTTTTTCTTTTGAATTCTACCATAGTACACCTGCCTTTCTAGAATGTTTTATTTTATTATAAATCATATTTTTTTATAGTTTTTCTTCCAAGTTTAATCTCTTGTCAATTTCATTATATATTTTTTTATAGTCAATTACCTCCTGCGTTCCTGTAATCATATCCCTGAAAATAATAGTACCATCTAGTAATTCCTTTTGTCCAAGAATCATTGAGAATCTTGCTCCAATCCTATTAGCTTCTTCCAATTGGGTCTTCAGGCTATTTTTAGTAAAAGACTGTCTAGCAATATACCCATTTTTTCTCATCTCCTCGAAGAGAACAAAAGCTTTTCTTCTGGCCTGATCTCCTAGCTGGGCAATAAAAATAATATCTTCTTTGTCCTTCTTTATTGGTATATTTTTTTCTTTTATTTTCAGAATCACTCTCTCAACACCTAGTCCGAATCCACAAACAGGAGTAGGTCTTCCTCCCATGTCTTCCACCAAGTTATCGTAACGTCCTCCGCCACCTAATGACGACTGTCTCTTTTTTTCCTGCTCCTCTTCCTCATCATCCACTGCGATAATTTCAAATACTGTCCTGTTATAATAATCTAATCCACGAACCAAGGAAGGCTGTAGATTATAAGGAATAGACATCTCATCTAAGTACTCCAGCACCTTTATGAAGTGATCTCGGCAATCATCGCAAAGGAAATCCACCAACTGCGGAGCTGACTCTCTGACCTCGATACATTGCTTTTCCTTACAATCCAAGAGACGTAACGGATTTTTTGTAAATCTTTTTTTACAATCATTGCAAAGCTTTGACCTCTTCCCCCTTTCTTTGTAAAACTCTATTAAACTTTTGATATACCCGGGACGACACTCATCACATCCAATACTATTTATTTCAATCTGTACATTGATCTGTAATTCGCTAAAGAAGTTATAAGCAATCAAGATTAACTGAGCATCTGCTACCGGACTTTCCTCGCCAAAAATATCAAAGTTAACCTGAGTATGCTGTCTAAGGCGACCAGACTGTGGTTTTTCATGACGAAAAATTTTACCCATCCAATATGTTTTTACTGGTTGAGGTAGGTTAAACATCCCGTGATCAATATAGGCTCTTACCAATCCGGGTGTAGCCTCTGGACGTAGTGCAATCCTGTCTCCACCCTTATCTACAAAGGAATACATCTCCTTTGACACGACATCAGTATCCTTGCCGGTTGACTTTTCATATATCTCAGCCTTTTCCATGATGGGGGTATCAATCTTATTAAAACCATAAACAGAGGCTAAATCGGCTGATTTTTTCAATATCAAATTCCAATACTTATACTCATCAAAAAGAACATCTTTCATCCCTCTTAATCTAGAAAACTTCTTTGGCTTTCTAGTTTTTGGTTCAGTTTTTACTTCTTTCTTTTTTACTTGTTTTTTTGGCATAATTATAAATAATATTACATTAAATAATCGGGGAATTTTATGTGTTTAAGATAATAAATCTAGTTTAAAAAATAAATTAATAAACTGGTGCATTAAATACATCAATTCTATCAAATGGCCATCCTCTCAAAAGCACTTTTCCAACTACAAAACTTTCATTAACAGGACCAAACACCCTCGAATCCTTTGAGGCATTGCGATTGTCTCCTAAAACAAAAATTTCATCATCTCCCAGTTCAACTACTTCCTCAGAACTACTATAAGTTTGCATATTTTCTAAAAGGTAACCTTCGCTTAATACAAATCCGTCTTTATTTTCTTTATTAAATATGATAATTTTATTATCTTTTATCTGAACACTTTCTCCAGGAAGACCTATCAATCTTTTTATAAAAAATTCTTGTGGATTTCTAGGATAACGAAAAACAACTACATCTCCCCTTTCAGGTTCATTAAAACGATATGATATTTCGTCTATTATTAAATATTCTTTATTATAAAAACTAGGCTCCATTGATGCTCCTTTTACATAAAAAGGTTGAATCAAAAAATGACGTACTGGAATTATTATAACCAAACAAATAATCACAATCTTCATTAACTCAAATACAAACAAAACAAATTTTCTAAACATAGCCTAAATAAAAAAATAAAAAACAAGAAATTACTTTCTTTTTTTTATTGTTTAAATCTTTTATTTTTTAAAAACTCTTTAAATATAATAACATTTACCGCTAAAAAAATCAAGCCCATAAATTAGGGGCTATTAGCCATTGAAAAAATACATAATATTAGTTATAATTACCTATATAAATTCACAAAAAATTTAAATTAAGATTATATTATGAATATAGAATATTCCGAACCTGCAAAAGAAGAAACAATACAAGAAGAGCCAAGTAAAGATACAAACAAAAAGAGCAAAAAGAAAAAAGTATTTCTAAAAGTACTAGTTTATGCTGCTTGTTTCCTGGTAACAATATTTTTTGTTTTTTCCAACAAGGTAATTGTATCAGACCAGGGGTCAACCTCATGGTTTTTGAATTTACCGATCATCAAACAAATAAAACATCTAGCAGAAAGTGCTGACCGAAATTTAAAAGGCGAGAAAAATGACAGGATTAATGTCCTTCTCCTTGGAATGGGCGGAAAACATCATGAGGGAGGATATCTAGCAGACACTCTGATGCTTGCCTCAATTGAGCCTTCTACAAAAAAAGTTTTTCTTATTTCCATACCACGCGATTTAGCAGTTCCGATCGAAAACTTCGGATGGAGAAAAATAAATCATATCAATGCTTATGCTGAGATGGATAACCCGGGAAGTGGTGGGCTAGCCACTAGCCAAGCAGTGAGCGATATCTTCGGGGTGCCGGTTGATTATTTTTTCCGAATCGATTTTGATGGCTTCGTAAATATAGTCGACGAACTGGGAGGTCTTCTGGTGGATGTAGAGAACACTCTCAGTGACCCGTCCTACCCTGTCCCTGGCAGAGAATCAGCAGAGCCATATGAATCTAGATTTGAACATTTATATATAGAAAAGGGTGAGCAATACATGGACGGAACATTGGCGCTGAAATATGCCAGGTCCCGCCACGCAGCCGGAATTGAAGGATCTGACTTTGCCAGAGCAAGAAGACAGCAGAAAATTATTTCCGCCTTCAAGGACAAAGCCTTATCCTCTGGGACACTTCTCAATCCTAAAACGATATTAAATATCTTCACTGAATTGAAAGAACATATCCATACCAATTTGAAGGTATGGGAAATACTGAGACTGTGGGACATTGCCAAGGAAATTGAAAAAAAGCACATTTATAGCAAGGTCCTAGACGACGGACCAAATGGCCTCCTAACAACAGGTCGAAGCGAGGAAGGAGCATACATTCTCTCCCCTCTAAGTGGTGACTTTGAAGAAATACAATACTTTGTAAAAAATATTTTCCTGGATGTACCTAAGGAGGTAAAGCTAAAAGTAATAGAAGAAAAATCATCAGTAGAGATCTATAATGGCACTTGGATAAACGGCCTGGCTTCACAAACCGCCCAAGACATCGAAAGACTCGGATTCACTATTGCCAAAATCGGTAATTCCAGCAGACAAAATTTCCAAAAATCAGTTATTTACGATTTAACTTACGGAGAAAAAAAAGATTCACTCACCATATTAAAAGAAAAAACAAATGCCAATGTTTCGACCAGTCTTCCTGAATGGCTAATTACAGATATCAGTGAAAAGCAAACAAACGAAGAAAACCCGGTTCAACCTGACTTCATTCTTATCATAGGCAGTGAAGCTGATGTTACTGGCTCCGGAATTGAAAATCCAATAGAATAAATAAATGACCAAAGCAAAGAAAAAAAATCCGTTAGTAGTTCTCTTTGGACGTACCAATGTTGGTAAGTCTACTCTTTTTAATACTCTAACAGAAAAGAAAAATGCCCTAGTTTCCGATATTGAAGGCACCACCAGAGACTCAAACATAGGAAGTGTTGAGTGGCAAGGAAAACATTTCGATATAGTAGACACTGGAGGAATTCTAGATATCAAACAACTAGCTCTCACTAAAAAAGAAAAGAAAAAACAAAAGAAGGAAAACGATATAGACCAAAATGTACAACAACAAGCCCGCGATTATTTATCGCGAGCTGATTTGATTTTGTTTCTAGTCGACACCAAGGCTGGGCTCCTGGGTGATGACAAGAAAATGGCCCTAACCCTCAAGAAAATTCTTCCTGACTCTGACAAAATTGTGCTCATCGCCAACAAGGCTGACAGTCCGAGTCTTCGAAAGGACATTTCAGAGTTCAACAAATTATCTCTTGGTGATCCATTGGCAATTTCAGCTACTAACAGCTCAGGAACCGGAGACATGCTAGATGTCATCGTAAAAAGACTAAAAATAAGAAAAAGAAAAGACGTCAAAAAGAAAAAAGACATTATCAATGTCTGTCTCATAGGGAAACCCAACTCAGGAAAATCAAGTCTGATTAATGCTTTTATTGAAAAAAATAAAACCGATGAAGAAAGGCTCAAAAAAATGATTGTCAGCTCCGAGGCTCACACTACCAGGGAGCCAAAAGACACTCAAATTGCCTATAACGACCATGTTATAAATTTTATTGATACCGCCGGAATCAGCAAACAAGGAAGAAAACAGGCCAAGAGAAATAAGCTAAAAAACACCCTGGAAAAACTCTCCATAGAAAAGTCTCTACACGCTCTAAGCAGGGCTGATGTTGCTCTTCTGATTATCGACTTAAATGAAGGACTTACCAAGCAAGAAACCAAAATTATCGATGAAGTTATTGCTAGACATGCGAGTCTTATTATCGTAGCGAACAAATGGGACTTAATTGAAGAGAGAGACACCAAGGGATATACCCAGGAAATATACAAGACTCTTCCTTTTGCCACTTGGGCACCAATCCAATTCATCTCTGCCCTAACCGGAGAAAAGACTCAAAAAATACTCGACTTAGTTACAGAAATTTCCGAAGCAAGAAAACAAGAAATCAATGAAAATTACCTGACAAAATTCTTGATGAAAATTATTAAAAAACATCCACCAATCAAAGGCAGAGGCTTGAAAAATCCATACATTTACAAGCTCAAGCAGGTCCATGTTGATCCCCCGAAGTTTTCAGTAGTGATCGGCCCCCAGGACTCTCTAGACAATTCCTATATCAGATACATTGAAAACAGACTAAGATCTTTCTTCAATTTTACCGGCACTCCAATTCATATCGAAGTAGCACGCAAAAGAAAAACACATGGAAAATCTGAGAAAAAAGAAGAGGAAGATGAATTAATAGAATCTGCAAAAACTGCAGACGAAGATCAAGAGAATGAAAATAGTCGCCGGTCTGGGTAACCCAGATGAAAAATACAATAAAACTCGTCACAATGCTGGCTTTATAATTATTGATAAAATAGCAGATAGCCTAGATTTACACTGGACCAAGTCAAAGAAGTTCAATGCCGAAGTCTGCCGCCATGAAGATACAATATTTATAAAACCAATGACCTATATGAATAACTCTGGCCGAGCTATAGAAGCTATCATGTCTTATTATGGATTGCTACCGAAAAAAATGGGGTTATTCAAAAAAAACAACAGTGAACTAGACAATCTGATTGTAGTTCACGATGATTTAGATATCGAACTTGGTAAATACAAAAAATCAATTGGCTCCAGAAGTGCCGGACATAACGGAGTAGAGTCAATCATCAAACATCTCAAAACAAAAAACTTCGAAAGAATAAGAGTAGGAATCAAAACATCTTTACTAGACAAAGTACCAGGAGTTAAATTTGTTTTACAAAGATTCAATAAAGAAGAAATAGAAGTTATTAATAATATTTCCAAGGAAATAGAAAATGAACTCTTGTAGACGAAACTCACCACTCTTAGTAAGCCCTCTAAAAAAACAAAAAACCGAGATAAATAATCTCGGCTAGAATCGACGTTCAGATTACCGCTTGCCACAAAGAAATAATCATTCTGAATAAATACCCAAGGAGGATGAAGCATCTAGAAAGAATAATAATCTTTTGGCAAGCAGTAATCTGAATATCGAAAAAATTTTTGTAATATATTAGTCTATCATATTAAAAAATTTTGTCAATAGGCAGGGTCAAAAATCTTGTTTTTTACTGATTTTATGGACAAAAATAGCAAATATTTAGTAGGTCTTTCCAGTTTTTGGAAGTTTGGTCCTGTCAGTTTGAGTAAGCTAAAGAGATATTTCCAGACGACAGAGGACGCTTTTCAAGCTAATTCTGATCAGCTAATCAAGGCAGGAATCAATGAAAAAGTTGCCAATGAATTTATCCAAGAAAGAAAAGAAATAAACCTAGACCAAATCCTGGAAAAGCTAAATAAAGAAAACATAAAAATCATCACTCCAAATGACGATAAATATCCGAAACTTCTCTCGGAAATTTTTGACCCACCTGAAATTCTCTATTATAAAGGGAACCTAGACAATCTCCATGAATTTAACATTTCAGTCGTAGGGGCTAGAAAGTTTACATCTTACGGTAGAATGGCCATAGAGAATATCATCCCCAGTCTTACTGAAGCCCAAATTGGCATCATAAGTGGTTTAGCCATAGGGATAGATTCACTGGCCCACTACGAAACCATAAAAAACTCAGGGCATACCGTAGCAGTTCTGGGAACTGGAATAGACAACCAAAGCGTATACCCAAGCTCCAACAAACAATTGGCAGAAAGAATAATTGACTCCGGAGGAGTCATCTTCTCAGAGTTTCCCATAGGCACCCCTCCACTAAAGCACCACTTCCCCCAGAGAAACAGAATCGTTTCCGGTCTATCCCTGGGAACACTGGTTGTAGAAGCAGCTGAAAAATCTGGCGCATTAATTACAGCCAAATGCTCTCTAGAACAAAACCGAGAAGTCTTGGCTGTGCCTGGGAACATCTTTTCTTTAGTATCCAAGGGGCCAAATAACCTGATCAAGCAAGGTGCTCACCCGGTAACCTCAGCAAGTGATATAATAGACGCTCTAGGACTTGAAAATGTAAAGACGCATATTGAAAGCAAAAAAACACTTCCTGAAACAGAAGAAGAGACCCTGCTACTGGCTACCCTATCCCACGACCCAACTCATATCAATGACATCATTCAAGACACAAAAATGTCCACATCAGTTGTTAGCAGCACTCTAACCATCATGGAAATGAAAGGAATGGTAAAAAATGTCGGGGGAATGGAATATGTGTTGAAGTAATTAAAACTCCCCTCTTCGCCCAATTAATTAAAAAACATGTTAAACATACTTAAAAAATATTTTGGCTATGATGAATTTCGTCCTTTGCAGGAAGAAATTATTGACAGTGTCTTAGATAACAAAGACGCCTTTGTTTTGATGCCGACTGGAGGAGGAAAATCTCTTTGCTATCAACTGCCAGCTTTGAAGTTTGAGGGTATAACCCTAGTTATCTCACCCTTGATCGCCCTTATGAAAGATCAAGTTGACTCACTAAGAGCTAATGGAATTGAGGCTGAGTTTATAAACTCTACCCTACTTCCAGCGCAAATTGATGAAATATACAAAAAAGCACAAAATAATGAAACCAAAATACTCTACATCGCTCCTGAAAGATTTGCGCTTCCGGCCTTCAAGGAATTTTTAAAAACCTTAAGCATCAATCTAATTGCTGTTGACGAGGCTCATTGTATTAGTGAATGGGGTCATGATTTCAGACCTGATTATCGCAATCTAAGTGAACTCAAGAAACTATTCCCTCAAATTCCAATTATTGCCCTGACTGCTACGGCCACCTCCAAGGTGAGAAATGACATCTTAAACCAACTCGATCTGAAAAAGGCTGAAACCTTTATTTCAAGTTTCGATCGAGAAAATCTGAATATCTCTGTTACCGAGAAAAAGCAAGCTTTTCCTAAACTAGTAAACATTTTACAAAAATATAAAAATGAATCAGTAATTATTTATTGTTTTAGCCGTAAAGAAACAGAAGAAATAGCTGAGAATCTAAAATTAAACGGATTCAAGGCGCGCGCTTATCACGCCGGGCTAGAAACGAGCAAAAGAAAACTAGCTCAAGAAGCCTTCATTAAGGACGAAGTTAATATCATAGTAGCGACTATCGCCTTTGGCATGGGGATCGACAAACCGGATGTCAGACTAGTGGTGCATTATACCTTTCCCAAAACACTAGAAGGATACTACCAAGAAATCGGCAGAGCAGGCCGAGACGGATTGCCTAGTGAGTGCATCATGTTCTATACCTATGCTGACAATCGCAAGCATGAATTCTTTATTAATCAAATGGATGATGCCACGCAGGCTGAAATGGCTCGAGAGAAACTAAGCCAGGTTCTCGCTTTCGCCGATCTTACTACCTGCCGTAAAAAATACTTGCTCAAATACTTTGGAGAAGAACAGAAAAAAAATAATTGTAAATCTTGTGATTCTTGCACCACTGAAAAAGAGATGTTTGACGCTACCACCATTTCCAAGAAAATACTTTCGGCAATCCTTAGAACAGAGAGTCGTTTTGGAGCTGCTTATATTATTGAAGTCCTACTCGGACGAAAAGCAAAAAGAGTTGTACGCAACAACCACGAGAACTTAAGCGTGTTCGGCATTGTAAAGGACTTTAACGCTGATGAACTAGGACATATCATAAAACATCTCACAAATCTTGACTACATCCTAAAGCAAGAAGGAAAATATCCCACACTCTCTATTACTAAGAAAGGAGCTCTGTTCTTGCAGTCAGAAGACAAGCTAGAACTTCCAAAACCTCAAATAGAACTAGTTGATACCAAGCAGAAGAAGGAAGCACTGGATTACAACATCGAGCTTTTTGATATTCTAAGAGATTTAAGAAAAAAACAAGCAGAAAAAAGCAACGTGCCACCTTTTGTTATTTTCGGAGATGTATCTCTTAGGGAAATGGCATACTATTTCCCACAGGACAAAAAATCATTCTCACAAATTTCCGGTGTTGGTGCTAAAAAGTTAGAAAAATTTGGGGATATTTTTATAAAAAATATTTCAAAATTTGCTACTGACAATAATATAGAATCAAAGGAAATTATTTCCTCTGCAAAAAAAGTAAAAAAAGAAAATATTGTTACTGACATTAAAATCCGCAAACCAGAATATTATATCCGCACCAAAGAACTTCTAAAAAAGAAAAGTCCAATAAAATCAATCGCTAAACGTCTAGACAAAAAACCAAGCACAATTATAAATCATATTGAAAAAATGATTGATGCAGGTGAGAATCTAGACCTAGAATACCTAAAACTCCCTCGTGATAAATATGAGGAAATAAAAAAAGGCTTCGAGGAAATCGGCGACGAATTCCTGAAGCCGGTGTTTGAGCACTTAGGCGGTAAATATGGTTATGATGAGCTCAGGCTGGTTAGAGTTTTGATGGAAAGCTAATAACTTCACAATGCCCTCCAGGGGCGGGCAAGCATAATTTATATAAAATAAAAAAACCTCGCGCTAGAATTACACGTGAGGTTTTATGTTTGATGAAAAATAGTTTTTACAAACTCTGAATACGGGCAAACACCCATACTGTATCAGCAATCCACTGACCATCTATTGGATTCGCAATTCCAATAGAGCCGGCTAATTTATTACCTAAATAAAGTACGCTAAATTCACCAGTTGAAATCGGCGCAGACCCGATAAATCTGCATTTTGAATCTCCAGAGTCAACACATGCCAAAAAACCAGCCTCCACAGGACACTCTACAAAGCCACACTCAAAAGCACGATTGTAGATTTCTTCCTGGCTCACAGGCCCTTTGAATCCAAGCTCAGTGGCAGACATCTCCCAAAGATCCAACTTGACTTCTTTCTCGCTAATCTTAATGCTTTCAAGAACATCATCTGCATTTCTATCAATCTTTTTGTCCTTTAATAAAATTGCTTCGCGAAGTAATCTGGCACTCGGATAAGTGCCAAGTTTTACTGTCATTAAAAAGCTACCAACCGGTGAAGCAGTTTTCCTTTTGATACGCCCGACAAGCATGTCTGCAATATTACCAACACCAAACAAAAAATCTTTTTCATGCCACCCTCCTTGAATGTTTCTATAAACAAGTTTGTGCTTGTAGCCTTAAAATAAAAAAGTAAGTCTAAAAAACTAAAGATTACTTGCGAACAACAAGAAAACGACAGTAAGTGTTAAATTCCTTATTCAACATATAAAAACCCAGTCCACGACCAGAATCACCGTCAGTGAGAGAAAGAGCCTCATGGTATCCAGTAGCACGAACCGATGACGTACCCAGAGCCAACACTGAAGATCTTGTTTGTACCATAGGGTGCCCAGATCCAAAAATCAAAAGTTCTTCTATTCGCGCTGGACGGAGACCCATTTTTTCCATCTCATTTAAAACAATAATAGAACAAACTGTTCTATTGAAACGAATAAGCAGTAGCTCGACTTCATTCTTCCCCTTTTTGGAAATTGAAAAATTTTCTGAGTTAATTCTGGAATCTTTCCGATCATATTCTCCCTTATCAATCATCTCTTCAAGGGAAAGACTGTAATCAATAACTACCGGGAATCTTCCTTCGATTTTAAAACTAAAAGAATCTTCTTTATTTCCTAAAAAATCCTGAAAATTATCACGGTTTATTTCTCCGCTTTTAACCTGTCGTTCAAATTCAATCATTTGTTCTTGAGTAATTTCCTGTGAATCAGCAAGGGCAAATCCACCGGAAAAACCCAAAACGCTTAATAAGCTCAAAGAAATAACTAACCACCTTTTCATGTCATCCTCCTTTTATAACAAGTATTTACTTGTATTTTTAAACAACAAAACCTTATTTAGATTATAGTCCATAATAACACATTATAAAAATAATGTCAATAGTATAAATTATTTTTTTACTCATATTAAATAAAAAATTAACAAATCCGACTATTCCTTGACATTTTCTCTAAAAATAGTAGAATTATTATTATGATAAAAATTAAACTTTAATATTATAAATGAAATTAGTTATCGTTGAGTCGCCTACTAAGGCAAGAACAATTAAAAAATTCTTAGGTAAAGATTTCAAGGTGGAGTCTTCTTTTGGTCATATCCGTGATTTAGAAAAAAAACAAATGGGAATAGATCTAGAGAATGACTATAAACCTAAATATGTAATCCCAGCTAAAGCCAAAAAACAAGTTACTAAGTTAAGGGACTTGGCCAAAAAGGCAGATGAAATAATCCTGGCGCCCGATGAAGATCGTGAAGGAGAGGCTATCGCCTGGCATCTGGCCGAGGCGCTCAAATTAGACGCTAGCAAAACACAAAGAATTGTATTTCATGAAATTACCAAGGGTGCAATACTTAAGGCCCTTGAAGACCCAAAGAAAATTGACATGGACCTGGTTGATGCTCAGCAAGCTCGTCGTGTACTAGACAGACTGGTTGGTTTTGAACTTTCTCCTTTTCTTTGGAAAAAAATAACTTATGGTTTATCCGCAGGTAGAGTGCAGAGTGTTGCCGTTCGATTAATTATTGAAAGAGAAAGAGAAATACAAGCCTTTAAGCCAGAAGAATATTGGAGCCTGGAGGCTAATCTAAACACAAAAGATAAAAAGGCAAATTTAATTGGAAAGTTGAATAAAATAGATGGGAAGAGTGTTCCAAAGCTTGGGATTAAGAGCAAGGAGGAAATGGATAAGATTTTAAAAGAACTAGATGGTGTTAAGTACCAAGTTTCTGATATAACCAAAAAAGAAAGCAAGAAAAAAGCTCCTACTCCATTTACTACTTCTACGCTGCAAATTACAGCCAACAGAATGCTAGGATTTTCAGCTAAGCGAACAATGATGGTAGCTCAGCAATTATATGAAGGTCTAGATCTGGGCGGTGACAGTGGAGGTTTGATTACCTACATGAGAACCGACTCTATGAACCTGTCTTCCAAATTTATTAAAGATGCAAAGAACTATTTAGACAAAGAAATTGGCAAGGAGTACAGCCTAGACAAGCCAAGAGTTTTTAAAACAAAAAGTAAAGGCGCCCAAGAGGCACACGAAGCAATTCGCCCAACTGAAGCCGAGAGAACTCCTGACTCACTCAAAGACAAGCTAAAACCCGATCAGTATAAGCTATACAAGTTAATCTGGGAAAGGAGTATAGCAACTCAAATGCCTGATGCTGTCATGGACAATACTTCAATTGACATAGACGCCTCTAGTACCCATTCGACAGGCTCAGGACAGGCTCCATATCAATTTAGAACAACCGGTCAGATAATAAAATTCCCTGGATATCTAAAGGTTTATGCAGAAAAAAGCAAGGAAACAATCCTGCCTACGGTTACTGCCGGAGATGAGCTCGACCTAGAAAAACTAAATCCAGAACAACACTTCACTCAGCCGCCTGCTAGATATTCTGACGCGACTCTAGTGAAAGCTCTGGAGCAATATGGAATTGGTAGACCATCAACTTACGCTCCAACTATTTCAACAATTGAGGCTAGGAATTACGTACAAAGAGAAGAAAACAAAAGATTAAAGCCAACAGAGATTGCATTCACAGTTATCGACCTCCTTACCAATCATTTCAAGAATATCGTTGATTATGAGTTTACAGCTCAAATGGAAACAAACCTAGATGAAATAGCCGAGGGAAAACATAAATGGCACGAAACAATAGATAATTTCTATAAGCCTTTCCACTCCAACCTAGAAGTAAAATATAAAGAAGTAAATAAAAAAGATATTATGCCAGAAGAAAAAACAGACGAGGTTTGTGACAAATGCGAATCTCCAATGATTATTAAAACAGGACGTTTCGGGAAATTCATGTCATGCTCCAATTACCCTGAATGCAAAAATGTTAAAAATTTAAAAACTGACGGAACTCTGGACAAAGAAGGAGATGATCAACTCAAGGCCCTACAAGAAAAATACAAGGGCGAAGTATGTGATAAATGTAACAGCGAAATGATTATAAAAAACGGCAGATTTGGACCATTCTTGGCCTGCTCTGGCTATCCTAAATGCAAAAACATCAAAGGACTTGAAGAAAATAAAAATAGCACTGGAATTAAATGCCCTAAATGCGGCAAAGGTGAAATAGTTCAGAAGAGAAGTAAACGTGGAGCATTCTATGCTTGTGATAATTACCCAGATTGTAAAAACGCTTACTGGAGTAAACCAACAGGAGAAAAATGCCCGGAATGCGAGTCATTGATGGTTGGTCTAAAAGAAGGATCAAAATGCTCTAATAAGGAATGTAAATATAAAAAATAAAATATAATAAACTCCATATAAAATTAAAAAAGTATCGCTTTGACGATACTTTTTTTATTTTTCCCAGAATTAAGAAATTTAATCACATAACACTGCTATCAACAATAAAATCCCAAAACCTGCCATCATCCATAAGAAAGGATGCCTTAAAAATGAATCACTTTTTGGAAGAACAATTTCGGGTATCTTTCTTTCTCCTGTGCCATTACAATGATTACATTCCTTTTTTGTCTTAATTTTAAGATCGTTATAAAGCCATCCGCTTCCACCACACCAACAACAGTTTAATGGTTTTTTCATCTAGCTACTCCTATGACAAAAATAATACCCTCTCCTCTTTCAGTAAACAAAAAAGATAAAATAGAAGAAAAAAACTACAACGATAATAACATCGCAATCATTGAACCGAATGATATTACGAACATTACTAATCCCCATGAAATTGCGCGAGGTGGAGGGCCTTCCACTTCTAAATACACCTTATAATCATCAGACGGGAGACTGCCATTTCCTTTACAAGTTGGGCATGCTTGTTCTTCATTGTTTTTATCCCTACCACTTCCTTCGCAAGAGGGACATTCTTCTAATATCATCTTATTTCTCCTTTGTTTGTTTTGAAGAGCTATAAAAATATTTATTAAAACTCATATTAGCAAAATACTAACAAAAAGTCAATCTTTCTATTTCTTTTCCTTTTTCTTCTCAGTATAACTCTTGGCTACTTCCACTAGCTTTTTTACCCCCTCTCCAATTAGAAGCAGGTATGATGTTGAGTGTTCAAGTTTTTCCTTGGCAATCTTCAAAAGCTCATCTAGCTTATGAGTTCTGTTGCGCATTTCCTTGATAATTAGAAAAACCTGACGAGTCATCATGGCTAAATAATAAACCAGCATTACCAAAACAACTGATATGCCAACAACACCAATAGTCTTGGCCAGGTTCAAAATGTCTTGTGAATTTTCAAACATAATCTTTAAATATTTTAATCTTTGAATTTTTTAATCTTTAGAAGTCTCTTATTTTTGCTTCGAATTTTTCTTCTAGTTTTTTGATTAACTCTTTTTGCCACACATCTACTTCTTTTGATGTAAGAGTGCGATCGGCCTGATAGAAAACTCGAAAAGCTAAGCTCTTGTTCTCTTTTCCAATATTTTCTCCGCGATAAATATCAAAAAGCTCAACATTTTTTATATATTCATTAAACTCATTGATTTCATTTTTGATGTCATTGTACAAAACGCGCTCATTCACCACAAAAGCCAAATCTCTAATAAGCGGTGGGTATTTGTCTTCTTGTTCGTGCATGATTGAACTTTTTTCCTGAATAACTCTGATTAGCTCCGGCAAACTGACCTCTATAATTGTAGCTTGTTTTTTTGTTCCTGTTTTTTTAGCAGCGCCTGAAGATAACGCTCCGATAAATCCAACATCAATTCCGGAAATGCTAATTTGTGCTGATATATTCTTGTCTGCCCAGGGCGGTAAAACATCAGTTAGGCTATATGTTGATTCCAAATTAAAACTAGTTAGCAAGTTTTCCCACACTCCTTTAGCTAGCTCGAAAGTATCATTCTTCCCTTTTCCAGCAATAATAATCCCCAATCTTTTTTCTTGATAAGGAAGCTTTTGACTACTATCATCGCCTTTTACAATTTCACCATCAATATTATGATAGACATTTCCGATTTCAAAAAGTGTTATGTCATCATACCTGGCCTGATTGGTTTTGATATTAGCAATGAGACCTGGCGCAAGATTCTGTCTTAGTAGATTTAAGTTATTAGCGATTGGATTTACCAATCTAACATAGGATGAATAATCCATTCCCAGTTTTTCCAAATACTCCTCACCAATAAAAGAGTAGTTATAAGTCTCTGTTAGGGCACAAGAAGTAGATAAAATATTCTTTATTTTTCTAATGATTACCCTGCTTTTATCACTAAAAGGCACACCAAGTGGGGCCTCTGGCATCTTGGAAGGAATCTTGTTGAAGCCGTATATTCTTATAATTTCCTCAACTATGTCCTCCTTCAATGCAATATCGCGCGTTGCTCGCCATGTTGGAATTGTTATTTTCATTTCTTCTTCCCCGCTCTCAACACCGAAGCCCAAACTCTCAAGAATTTTAACCATTTCTTTTTCCGCTATCTCCTCACCGATAATTCCCTTGGCCCATTCATAGTTGATAGTTACAGGACCGGTGTTTAATGTGTATTTATTTTCATCTTTTATTTCACTAACAATCCTTGCTTCTGGGCAAACCTTTTTTATTAATTCAGCTGCTCTAGCAAATCCAACCTCGCACAAGTTCGGATCTAATCCTTTTTCATATCTCATAGAAGCTTCTGTTCTGAGTCCCAACTTAGTAGACGTTTTTCTGATAGAAACATAATCAAAATTCGCAGATTCCAGAACTATCGAAGTAGTGTCATCGTGCACTTCGCTATTCCCTCCTCCCATGACACCTGCTACGGCTATAGCTTTTTTATTATCAGCAATTACCAACGTTTCTTCGTTTAATTTTCGCTCTTCTCCGTCTAGTGTTTTTACCACTTCTTCTTTTTCTGCCTTACGAACTATGATTTTGGCATCTTTCCCGTCTTCTGATATTTTCTCAGTGTCAAAAGCGTGCATAGGCTGACCTGTTTCTAACATTACGTAGTTTGTTATATCAACTATATTGTTAATTGGTCTTACCCCAACTGCAATGAGTCTGTCTTGAAGCCATTTCGGAGATGGTTCAATTTTTATACCTTCAATGACCGCACCCATATATCTAGGACATAAATCATAATCTTCTATTTTTATAGATAGTTTCTGGGAATTATCAGTCTCAAGCTTTGAAGATTTCAGGTCTAAATTTTTAAAAGAAATATTAAATATGGCAGACAATTCTCTAGCTATACCGATATGCCCCCAAAGATCTGGCCTGTTAGAGAGTGACTTATTATCCACTTCAAATACAATATCATCCAGACCTAAATAATCTGAAAAGTTCTGGCCTAATTTAGCACCTTTTTCCAAAATCATAATTCCAGAATGATCCTCTCCAAGTCCAAGCTCATCTTCAGCGCATAGCATTCCCCTTGACTCTACACCTCTAACGCTTGCTTCTTTGATCTCAAACCCACCTGCTAAAACCGCGCCAACCATAGCGACCGGAGCTAATTGCCCCACCTCAATATTTGGAGCTCCGCAAACTATGTTTAGTTCCTCGCTCTTGATATCCACCTTGGCGATTTGCAATCTATCCGCATTTGGATGTTTGCTTATTTCCAAAATTTTACCCACCACCACTCTATCAAACTTTTTCGCCTGCTCTATTGTTTCCTCCACTTCAACAGTGTGCATAGTCAAAGCATCTCCGATCTTCTCGGGAGTGTATGATTTTGGTAAATCAACGTATTCTTTTAACCAATTTAGTGATAAATTCATAACTCGTAACATATAACACGTAACACATAACAAAATGAATCACGTTTATTTAATTAAACTCCAAAGCATTTTTCCAATTTCTTCGGACAATTCGTTTCCATAAATATATTCTTTTTCTGTAATATATTTTTGATCTAATGAAAAATATAATAAATATTTTGACTCCTTTAATGAGCCATATGAAATTTCTAAAAAATTTTTATAAACCTTACTATCTTTTCCTTTATTTCTCGCAAATCCTTCTATATAATTAAGAATTACTGACATCGCAGATCTTCTAAGCTGAGAAGTTACTCCATATATCTCATCCTTGGGATAACTTTTTGTAACCTCATACACAAATTTCACATAGTTATGCATTTTTATTTTTAAATTATCATGATAATTCATATTAAAAATGTTATGTGTTATGTGCCAACTGTTATGTGTATCAAATACTATTCGGTATATCTATAAACTCATGTTTAATTCCGAATTTTTTTGCGATTAATTCTCCTAAATTTTTTATTCCTAATTTTTCTGTATTATAATGACCGGCGTTTATGAGATTTAATTTCACCTCTTCTACTTCTCGCACTATATTTTCCCTCAAGTCTCCACAAATATAAACATCCGCTGCTTCTTCTACTGCTTGAATATATTCAGGTGAAGATCCGCCGGAAATTACTCCAATTCTTTGCACCTTTCTGGTTCCTGCTGGGATCACAGTCAGATCAGCTTCTAGTTTTTCTTTTACTACTTCTACAAAATCAGCAAATTTTATTTGCTCATCCAGCTCACCCACAAATCCAACATCCATTGGTTTTACATCCTTTATTCCAAGTGCTCTACAAAGCGAAATATTATTACCAATCAAGGGGTGGGCATCCAATGGTAGATGAAAGGCTGCTAAATTGATATTGTTTTCCAGTAACAGCTTAATTCTATTTTTATAAACTCCTTTTACGATTGGGGGGTTTCCTAGAGCGTCTCGGAAGATTCCATGATGCACTAATATCATCTTAGCTCGTTTCTTGATAGCGGTTTCAATCAGCTTCTGAGACAAGGTAACACCGGTTATTATTTTTCCCACCTTTGGCGCTCCTTCGATTTGCAATCCATTATGACAACCATCTTCAAAATTCTCCACCTTCAAATATTCCTCACAAAATTGTATTATTTCTTTAGTTTGTATCATAAAAAATTAGTTACTGTTCGTTTATTTTTTCGTTATTTTCCGTGTATGTCTCAAAACTGAGACAGAAATCTCAAGTCTCCACTATTAAAAGTTCTGACATCCTCTATGGCGTATTTAAGCATTACCAATCTATTAAGCCCGAATCCGAAAGCAAAGCCTGTGTACTCATCACTATCAATCCCGCCAGCCTTTAAAACATCTGGATGAATCATGCCGCATCCTCCTACTTCAAGCCAACCTGTTTTCTTACAGAGCTTACATCCCTCTCCCTTACAGAGAAAGCAAGTGTATTCCAAATTCACACCCGGTTCTACAAAAGGATAAAATTTAGGCCGCATTCTAAGTTCAGTATCTTCACCGTACAAATATTTTCCAATCACTTCTAAGACTCCTTTTAGGTGGCTGAAGTTAATTCCCTTATCAACCATCAGACCTTCGAGTTGATAGAAGGTATGCTCATGTCTAACATCTGTGGCTTCATTTCTGAAACACCTGCCCGGCACTATCACCCTAAGTGGTGCTCCGTGCTTTTTCATTGATCTTACCTGGACAGGGGAAGTGTGGGTGCGCATTACTAAGTCGTACTCATCTTTATCATTTTTCTTGTCTATAAAAAATGTATCCTGCATATCCCGCGCCGGATGACTGGCAGGGATATTTAATGCTTCAAAGTTGAAATAATCACTTTCAAGTTCGGGACCGTCTTCCACCACAAAACCCAGGGATGAGAATAAATCTTCCAGCTCATTTTGTATTATGGTGATAGGACTTAGATGTCCTCTCTTTATTTCTTTTCCTGGCAAAGTTACATCAACAAAATTTTCTCCTCCTGTTTCACTAACTTCGTTTTTTATTTCATTAAATTTCTCCTGGATATCATTTTTTATAACATTTGCCAATTTCCCAATCTTCTTCTTCTCTTCTGCGCTCAGCTCTTTTATTCCACGAAGTACAGTAGTTAGCTTTCCTTTTCTTCCCAAAAATTCAGTTTCAAGATCCTTTACCAACTTAGAGTCCTTCAAATTTTTCAATGCTTCAATCGCATCTTTTTTTATTTGTTCTAATTTTTTTTCCATATATGCTAATTAAATTATTTGGTTAATTGTTTTCGTACCCTAATAAGAAAAACTCCAAAACTGAAAGCCCAATAACCAAAAAAGAAAGGTTTAGCCAAGTCAGCAAGTCTTTGGTCATTAAAAAAAGACAAATTACAACTAGGGCGGCAAATAAAAATGACTGACGGAAGGCATTACGCACCAAGGTAAAAGCTAATTCCTTTTTCATGGCTACAAATCTTATTACAAAACCCATTATTGCCGAAGTACCAAGTAAAGAAATAAACAAGGAAACATAAAAAAGAATAAAGCCCACTGTATTAGTACTTTCCGGATTTACCGTCCAAAGCACAAAAATTAAACTAAGCCAGCTAATCACAGTGAAAATTCCCATTATTGTCAAATATTTGCTTAATGTCATGCAATATATCGAGCTTAAAATTAATAAAAAATGCTAAAGTAATATATTAACTTTAGCATTTTATTTCAAATTTTTCAATAATAAAAACCTAAGCTGACTCTTAGAGTTTTTTAAACTCACAAATATCTTTGAAGTCACAATAAGCACATAAAAATCCAGGCTTTGCTGTAAAGTTGCATTTTTTTATCTCTTCAATTTGCGCTATAATTTGTTCCTCTTGTTTTTCTATTTCTTTGTCTTTTGCTTCGAAAGAGATCTTGTTATTGTTTTCCAAATAATAATATGAAAGCTTAGAAACCTTCAGGCCTAGCACTTGCTCGCAAGCAATCTTATAGAGTATTAACTGGCGCTTGCTCTTGGCATCTAGTTTCTCTTTTGGGTTGCCTGTTTTATAGTCTACTATCTCTACAGTCTCGTCAGGTAGTCTGTCGATTCTATCAATTGAACCCCTGAGGGTGTATTGGCCAATTCTTACATTAAACCCTTTCTCAACAAACATGACTTTCGGCCAACCGTCTTCCTCTAGTCTTTTATACAAATCACGCAGAATATCCTCGCCTTTCTTTTTATATTTCTCTCTCTCGAGCTTAGAATGATAACCATTATCATTCCATCTCTCTTTGTAAATTTGTAACAATTCTTTTTCAGTCGGCCTTTTAACTTCTTTTTCTTCGGTACTGCTAAACAACTCAGGCTGAATACTATTGCCACCAATAATCCTCTCAAAGAAATCCTTAAGGACATTATGCATTACCCTGCCAAAGATAAAGCTCACCTTTTCCTCAACCGGTATTTTTAAAATAAAATTGAACTTATACTGCAAAGGACAATTTGAATAAGCCTCAAGTTGGGAAAATGAATACATTTTTGGTAATGCGTACAGAGTCTCAGTTTCCCTCTTGATTGTCTTAGCATTTACATCATCAAGTAACTCGTTACTACTTAACTGACTTTCCTGTCCGTCCGGCAGGCGGGCGACTTTCAACTTTCCTGTCCGTCCGGCAGGCGGGCGACTTTCGACTTCACCCATTTCCTCCAAAAACTTGGAAGGTTTCTTTTCTCTTGCTCCGCCATAATCCTTGGCTGTTGTTAAATATAGCTTCCTTTTCGCACGAGTTACAGCAACGTAGAAAAGTCTCCTCTCTTCCTCTGTGTGAATATCCCCTTCTGGCACTACTTCTCTTACTAGTTTTTCCGGAATAGTTATTTTCTCCTTTCTATTTATTACCGGGAACTTTTTATCTACAAGTCCAGGCATGAAGACATAGTCAAACTCAAGTCCCTTAGCTGCATGCACTGTCATTACCTTAACAACATCTGGGTCATCTGCCATACTTCGAAGTGATCCTGTCTCTCCTGACTCAAGCTCCATTTCAAACATTTTCATAAAATCGCTAAGACGCAGATCGTCTCCGTCTGATTCAAATGTTTTTATCTTTTGATAAAACTGGTTTAGATAATCAAAGATTTCTCTGTCCTTATCATGATCCAAATCCTTGAGAAGTCCGGTGTCTCTGACAAAACTAACATAGACCTTTGACGGCAGACTTTTTTTTACTTTTTCTGAATGTTTTCCTATAAAAATAAGGAGTTTTTTGATATTTTCTCTAGAAGTTTCGCTAATTTCTTTTATTGCGTCAATATTTCTAAGCGCCTCAAATGTCGACCAGACCTTCCTTCGAGCGAATTTGTTTATGGTTACAATGTCCGAATGCGTTACTTTGAAGACTTCCATATTAAGGACACGATAAAGCGCGCTTGATTCATGATAATTATCAAGCAGCTTAAGATAGGCCAAGATGTCTACAACGATAGGTTTCTGGTAAAGACCTCGAAGGGAAACAAATTGATTTGGAATACCAGCGCGATCGAGCTCGTTTACAAATTTAACCGCTGTGCTATTCGCCCTAACGAGTATAGCAAAGTCGCTCCACTTGGATTCTTTCTCACTCGCTTTAATATTTACTATTTCCTTAACCACCGAACTGGTCTCCTCTGCTTCTGTATGGAAATTAAGATTTACAATATCTCCTTTTTTCTTGAGTGGCGAAGTTAGTTTCTTATCTATTCCAAGTTTCACTTCCAAACGATTCGGATCATTGTGTTTTATAAAATTATAAGAGGCATCAAGTATTTCCTCGCCTGAACGATAGTTCTTGGTCAGTACTACTTTCTTGGTTTTTGGAAAGTCATCTTCAAATTGCATGATATTATGCATCGAACTTCCACGGAAGGCGTAAATAGAATTATGAACAGCTATGCCGTTTGCTATAAAATTATGAGTTTTTTCTATTTCAAGGTCATAAACCGTTGTTTTTTTCTTCTTTTCTTTTCTAGAAATTATCTGATCATATATAACACCCTTGCTAGTCACGACTGGAATATACATCCCCTCTAGAATATTTGAAGCAGGAACCACTAAGGATCTTTTATGTTGTATATTGGCTGTTCCGACATTAAACCTGTTCTCAACTATTCCACCTATTTCTTTCTGGATCTTTTTGGCTATTTTTCCCAAATATGATAAATCTTCACTTTGTATTCTCAAACGCTTGCCAAGTCTTGCGTTTTTCAAATCAAAGCCCATTTTTTTTAATTTCAATATTGTAGGCTTGTGAGTCGTTTCCACTGAGAGCAAATGAGATATATTTGGAGTTTTTAAATAAACTTTCCTATACTTACTTCGATAATTCCTATAACACATCTCCAAATTAATTTTTATTCTAACTTTTCCGCTTCTATTTACTCCATTAGAGCTGACTTGATGAACTGTTAAATCTATACCCAAGTCCTGAGCCAACCGAATAACACCAGATTCAACATCTAACTCCTTATACAGCTTTTCAACCAACTCTTTTTTAGTCATAATACCATCACGTTCAGCAAACACATTTGTTGGGATACCGTATTTCAAAGACAATAAATTCTCTTGATATCTAGCCTCTATTTCATTTTTACATGCTTTGATAGCAACTACTTTATCTGCCTTTCGTTCAAGCCTTAATCTGATAATCAAGTTATTTGTAATTCCCATTCTCCAACCAAGTCCCTCTTTGTGCATCAAGTAAACATAAAAATATTTTTTTACCTCCTTGGCGTACTTATCTTCATTTACAAAACAAAACATTTTGTGATTATCGGTTGTGGTAATGGTGCGTCCTTTTTCTGTTTTAAAAGTAATTAATTTTGCTTTTTTGATAGTTTTATTTACGTGTTTTACTTTACTAAAACAAAGATGCCCTTTACCAACTGCGGTAACCACCTCTTCTCCTACTTTTATTTTATCTATTCTTTTCTCTTTGTTTTTTGGTAATAAAATTTTAGTACTCCCCGGTAGACACTGGTCATCATCTCCTACAACCATCAAGTTGTTCTTTGGCTCAGCCAGTATTTTGATAAGCTCATACTGTGACCAGTTCGTATCCTGAAACTCATCCACCATTATATACTTAAACTGCTCTTGATATCCCTTCAAGACATTCGGCCGTTCTTTGAATAGTTTGATCGTATAAACAATTAAGTCACCAAAGTCCAAATAACTATTCTCTAGTAGTAATTGGTTGTATTTATGAAAAGCATTAGCAATTTCGTTTATTCTGTCAACTTCTTGCTCTTTTGTTTCTTTGCTACCATCAAGCATTGAGTCTGTGTCTTGCTCTAGGTCTTCTGCATATTTTAAATATTCTTCACTACTAATATTCTCGTCTTTCAAACGAGAGAAATGTTTAATAAGCTCATGAATAAACTTAGTGGGATTCCCAAGAGGTCGGTAATAATCCAACTCAAACTCATCCAAGTGCCTTCTTATCATCATCCACTGTTCGGTTTGGGTGAGAAGTTTGAAGTCAGCTGATAGCCCAATATCCAAAGCATGATCCCGTAAAATTCGTTCGCAAAATCCATGAAAGGTATTTATCCAAAGATCAGTATAACCATAAGGCAATATCTTATCCGCCCGTTCCTCCATCTCCCCTGCTGCTTTTTCTGTAAAAGTGGTAATAAGTATCTCATCTGGTTTGGCAAGCTTGTTTTTAATTAAATAATTCAATCTTTCAATTAAAACAGTAGTCTTCCCAGTTCCTGCTCCAGCCACAACCAAAAGAGGACCGTCTTTATGAGTAGCCGCTTTTTTCTGCTCATTATTTAATTGTTTAACAAATTCAGTCATATTTTTATAATAACATATTAACTGAAAATATGTGAGTAGTCTAGTTTATTTACAAATACTAGATAAAAATATATACTTTTAATATAGGCTTTATATCACTCTAATATATCACCCATGAACAATTATTTCCCCTATTTTAAAAGCTTACATTAAATAATTCGCAAACAAGTTCGCATACAACCTGTTAGACGAAATAAATTTATTTTTATTTTTAAAAAATTAATTAATATGGAAAATTTTAAACAAAAAATAGAATCTGAATATATTTTTCCTGATAATTTATCTGAAACTGATATCTTTTTGGTGAAAAAACAATGTGAAATACAGTCAGCTACAAGCAAAGAGCAAATAGAAGGATTTGCCATTGCTTATTCAGGGGCAAAAAAGTTAGCAGCAAATGAGGACAAGCTCAATCAACTAAACTCAGAAGATGTTGAAGCTTTGATTTTAGAGTGGGCGGTTTTAATTGAAAAACGCAATGAAAAAGGATACCGCAAGGTGCCAGTCACTTTTCAAAATGGATCAAAGGCATTGGATGCAGAAAAAATCCCACAAGCGATAAAAGGTTTCTGCCAAGGCTTCGAATCATTTCTGAAAGATCCGACTGAGGACGAAAGGCTAAACACAGCATTACTATACACCGAATTTGAAAAAATCCACCCCCTTGAAGACGGAAATGGTAGACTTGGTGATATACTTTGGAAAATATTAGAGACCAAAAAAAATGGCAATTGGCCAGAAGAACTACCTCCAAATATTTTTAACGAAAAAAGAGATTAAATTTGCATAAATTCTTGCAATTAACTATATTTAATGATAAATTTATTTTGTTCTTAAAAAACAGAATCGAACCTTTAAAATATAATAAATGGGAGGATAATAAAGTGGAAACAGATTTAATATCTACCGTACAAAAACTATTTGATAAAGACTAAAAAGATATCATTGGTTATCTGGCCTTGGATGAAAGTGTTATAAAAGCAGAAATTATTAAAGCACTTAAAACTGGGGGATACCAAAAGCTCAAAGATATATAGCATACGTTAGTACTGATATTAAACTAATTTTAGAAGAAGACACCTTGAATAAACTTTTTGAACTTTTGGAAATAACTGATAGTGAACAATAAGTTCTTTTACTTCCAAAAAAAATTATGCGGGAGAAATTTTATTAATGTATATACATATGTTTAAACAAATGTATATACATTTAATTAAATAAGGAGACCTTAACAATGAAAGGGGAAATGAGTTCTAAAAAAAGAGAATGTGAAATTTGTAGTTCCCGGTTAGGAGACGACTATAAGGGTTCATGCTGCAAAACATGTATACTGGAAATTCACGAAGCAGAACTTGATGAATTTGAGGAATAATAGTCAATAAAAATGGAGCTTATCATGAAATCATTAGTTTTTATGACCTTGATGTTCGTTCTTTCGATGATCTGTGTGATAACCAACTTCTTCAAACCAAACGATCTACTACCACCTTTTTCTTTTGGATTGTTCTTGATTGGTGCATTGGTACCAATCTTTGTAAAAATCCACAAGGGAGAATTTAAAATTCAAGTGGATTAAACATTCCACTACAAAAAACAAAAAAACACCCTCGTGAAGACAAGGGTGTTTTATTATATCTAAAAAATAGCTTAAACTTTCAACAACTTACTAAACTTATCCCTCCTCTTGTAAGGTCCAATTACAGCCATATTGAGTCCCTTATTTACAAATATCTTTTTAGCGACATTTCTAATATCACTAGCCTTGATTGAATTTATTTCTTTTAAATACTTTTCTGGAGTTAGGATGTCTTTATTGGCCAGCCTTTTGCCTGCAGTTCTAGCAACTGTTTTCTCCATTGCTGTCTGTCTGGCATACCAGTTAGCAACATTGTCTGAGCCTTCCATTTGAATAGCAAGTCTCCCGTTTAGTAAATCCTTTGCTCTTTGTAACTCCTTTTTATCCACTAGCTTTGTTTTTAGCTTTCTATACTCAGATAAAATTATTTTTATAGCTTTGTCTATTTTATCAACCGGCACTCCCGCCCCTGTTGTTAAATAACCAGTATCAGAATACACCTCGCTGTTGGTTCTCACATAATAAGCAAGTCCATGACGTTCACGGAGATTGATAAAGAGTCTAGAACTCATAGATCCACCAAGAATAATAGACATCAATTTCAAAATACTTTTTTCTTTTGCATTATATCCGTATGACCTAACCCCAAGAGAAAAATGGGCTTGATCTGTTTTTTTGTATTCGGCCAAAATCTGAGGTTTCTTTTGGTTCTCTATAACTTTTTCTTTTTCAATAAAATTACCATTATCCAACTTTTTAGTTCCAAAAAATTTACCTACTTTTCTTTCCGCCTTTTTTATATCACCCAAATTACCAACAAGACAAATTGTAATGTTTTCCGGGATGTACTGAGATGAGAAATATTCTACAAAATCGTCTCTCTTAACTTTCATTATACTATCCTTATGTCCAATAGTGTCCCAACCAGCCGGAGTGTTGCCATATAAAACTCTTTCGAAAACATCTTCCACGTGCATCATAGGATTGTCTTCATACATATTACATTCCTCAATAATCACGCCTCTTTCCCTGTCAATTTCTGCTGAGTCAAACTTAGAATTAAAAAGCATATCACTCAAAAGATCTAAAGAAGTATCTATCTTTTTACTATCTGACTTTACCCAATATCCTGTGTACTCCTTACTTGTGAAGGCATTGAACTCTGCTCCAATAGCATCTAGCTCGGATGAGATGGAGAGAGCATCCGGTCTATTTTTTGTTCCCTTGAAAAACATATGCTCCAAAAAGTGAGACAATCCGCTTATTTGCCTGTTTTCATATCTCGACCCGGTACCTACCATAACTAAAATCGTGGCAGTTTTTGTGCCACGCATTGGAGAAGTTAATAATCTAATTCCGTTAGGGAGGATTTTAGTCTTGTACATAATATTTATTTCTCATAATCAAGTATAGCCCTTAGAACTCTTGATTCTTTTTTTAATTTTTCTATATACTTTACCTGCGATCTTATAATATTCATTGTCCCGGCTGGTCCGTGTGTTTCTTTGCCGCGTTTAATAAGACGCAGATTACTTGCTTCATCTTTTTGCACATCATTCTCACTTTCTGATATTTGATCATAATCATAATAAACATTTTCAACCACTACCGGGTCTCCTGAAACATCTAATATTTCACCGTAGTAAACTTCGCCTGTTACCAACTTGACCGCATACCATTCCTTTTTTTGTTCCACCACAACTTCATTTTTATCATTATCTCTAAAAAATAACCCATAAATAGCTGCACTAGAAAATATAATAAAAACAATAACTAGAATAATTTTTAAGTTTTCTTGTTTGCTACTGCTAGCTTTGTCTATCACATGAAAATCATTTTTACCTTCCTTGTTATAAAACTCGTCAACTCGATCAGCCTGGACTGTTTCATTTTTATCAGTAGCAACACCACGAGACTCCTCTTTCTCTTCACTTGGACGGTTTTTTACTGAAGATTGTTTTTTGTTATTTTTCAGCTTCTTTTTCAAGTCAACTGTTTGTTGAAAATCATTTAACATATTTTAGGTTATTCGCCTTGCAAAGTCCGACTACAAATCGGACACATCCGAATAAGTATTAAGTTTAATTACTATAAGTTGGTTGTTGTTGCGTTATTATCTTCTTGAGGAAGCTCTATTATTTCCACCTCCACTGCCTCACTCGAAGTTGATATTTGATCTTGGTTTTCAATTATTATGTCTTCTGTGGTTGTGGGAACCTCTAGAGTAGCTGGTGTGGTGTCAGGATTAACCAAATCAATATCTCCTAGTTCTGGCATGACCTCACAAACATCTCCAACCCCATTATTATTACTATCTATCTGGTCTGGATTGTTTACATTTGGACAATTATCTATTGATCCAAAAATATTATCACTGTCCGGATCATTCTCATTGATATAATCATTGTAAATATCAGTTAAATTGTCCGCTGCTGAAACCGGACTTTCAACCTCGGGAGATGAAGTCGCAGGATTATTAAGAATCGTTAATGGCGCAGAAGGAGAAGGAATTTCTCTTGTTTTCACAGGTTCATAACCAATAAAAACCTCTCCAGTTGCTGCTAATATCTTTCCAACGAGTCCGCTATATTCAGTTACCTCTTCCCTTGTCTCTTCTCCCTGGGCAAGTGCTTTTTCTTTTTCATCGCTCAATTCTCTCAATCTATCTTCAAAATGTTCTCTCAACTCCTCTGCCAAATACATTCCTAAGTCTTTCTTAATTCTCTTGCTTATTTTTCTTTTCTTTTCATTTAACTGATACAACCAAGCGTTATCTTTCTTTACCAGATCTAAATATGTATAAGTTACATAATAGTACTTATCATCCTCTTCAAGTGTTTCAACCTTAAAATCCATATCAAACACAGAAAGATCGACATCTAGAAGTAAAGTATTGTCTACCCCTTCGATTCTAGTCTGTTTTTCACCAATCATTTCTTGCCCTACTTCAGTTTGAGCGAATACTCCAGAACCAACAACGAAAAAAGCTAATATTATGAATACAGACAAATTATTGTATTTTATAAAATGTATAAATCTTCCAAACATGAATATTTAATAAAATAAAAAATTATAATAGTTAATTAAAATTGTCTAATACTAGACATCAAAAAGACTTGGCTTGTTATTTAATATACAACAAAATAAATTTTCGGTCAATTATTTAAACTGTAAATTGCTTTTAAACTGTAAATTGCTTTTAAACTGAATTGGCGATCCTTTGTGGGTTGCTTCTGTGGCAAATGAGTCATAAACTCCATAATAAGATTCTCCTTCCTGACTAATGGCATATGGTCGAACATAGTAAGTAGTTGATGGATTTAAGTTCGGAACTTCCAGATAATACGATTCACTTCCTCCGTTATAATTCCTTGGCGCACTTACGCTCCAAGTATTGGTGGCGGTAAGACCATATTCAAATCCCAAAGTTATGTCACCATAAAAATCATTTAGCACAGCACTTCCTCTAGCGTTCTTGGATGCTATAACTGAAGTAGACGCAGTTGTGATAGTCGGATTTTCTGTATAGTACAACTTTACCTCTCTAAGTGTTGGTGATATTAAAATATTTTCTGTTTCTAATTTTAATTTGTAATAAAAATTTCCTGTAGTCCAACCCAACCCAACAAGATTCACAGCATCAGCATAATTCAAATTATGACCATCGCTAAGCGAATCCCAGGCGTTAGAAGTGCTAGCAGAGTCATACCATGTTGCACCATCCTGACTAAACTGAACTGAAGCAGTAGTGGAAGCAGGCAAGGTGATATCATAACCAAATCTTCGAATAGCACTTGTCGCCACAGTATTTCCGCCCAACAAATTAGTAGATAAAATTATTCCCTTCTTATGATAAGTCTCCGGTAGGGTTGTAAAAGACTTTTCTTCTCCATAAGCCCAGCCTCCGTGAATATTGTTTGCCTTAGCTCGAAAATAATAAGTAGTATTGGCTTGGAAATCAGAGATGGATGCAGTAAATGTACCCAACCCAAAACTTCCTTTTTGTGAATAGTATCCAAGGGAATAATCTCCTGACGACAATCCCCATTCCCATCCTCGTTCATTGGCATATTCACCTCCAGTGGTATCTATACTTCCACTTAAATTTACTAAACTATGAGAAATTACAGTAGCATTGTCAGTTGTAACTGAAGGTGTTGTGATAGCATCTGAATATTCAACACTCACAGAAGTTATAGTCGGAGCAATGGCGGTAGTAGAGGCTCTCAACTTTAACTTGTAATAAAAATTAGCGCCACTCCAATCCATGGATGATAAGCTGATATTATTTACTCCATTAATTAAACTTTCCCAAGAATTTGCCGTGTTAGATGAATCATAAAAACTAGTACCATCTTGGCTAAATTGAACTTGAACCGTTGTAGAAGCAGGGATGGTTGTAGTCGCGACAAAAGATGAAATAGTAAAAACATTAGATTCATCAGATAAAACATTAGCTGAAACAAGCGTCCCTTCTCTAAAACGAGTAAATGGCAAAGTTTTAAAACTTTTTTCTTCTCCATAACTCCAACCAGCTGAATTATATATTTTAGTGCGATAATAATAAGTAGTACTAGAAGAAAAAGTAGTTACTGTCTGATCAAAATTCTCCACGCCAAAACTACCAGTCTCTGTCCAGCTATCAGTATACAGGCCTGTGCTTGTCCCCCATTCCCAACCACGTTCTGTAGCATTTTCGCCGCCTGTATAATCCAAACTTCCCTTAAGTCTGACATCGCTATAACTAATTACGGCAGCATCATAAGTAGAGGCTTCTATCAGCTCAACACTATCTGAATATTCAACACTTATTCCAGTTATTGTTGGTGTTATAGTTGATGAGGCTGAGGTTAGTTTTAGTTTGTAATAAAAATTAGCCGTTACCCACTCTAAATATTTAATATTAATGTTAGTCGTTCCACTTACCAGATCTGTCCATGAGTTAGCAGTATTTGAAGCATTGTACCAATTTGATCCGTCCTCGCTGAACTGAACTTGAACTGTTGTGGAGGCAGGAATAGATGACGTAGCGATAAATGTTTTTATAATAACCATATCCGATTTACCAGAAAGAAGGTTTGAGGATAGCACTACACCTTCATTGTAATAATCTACCGCCTGAACACTATTTCCCCAAAATAATAAAAAAAAGAACAAAGCAAAAAATAATATAAAATATCTTTCTAGTTTTTTTAAAATATATAGCATCGTTTAACCTTAAAATTATTACCAACCCATAACACAACGAGTGTGATAATTATTTCCAGACTTTCCTCCATAGGTTTGGTTACCGTTAACAAAAGTCAGAATCTCAACTGTGGTTGAATTTCTCTCCTCAGCTGAATAATAATAAAGTGAGGTTAGATAATTATTTCCCAAAGTAACTCTATTTGTATAAATACAAGTTAATTCTGCTACTGTTGGCAAACGACCTCCGGCAACCTTACAAGCTTCACGAGCTGGATAAGTGCTGCCAAATGTTACAGTATTATCAGCCACCATGTTATCGGATTGTCCTCCGTCTTGACCGCACTGAGGAGTGTCGCAGTCAGTGCTTGCATTTTTCCAATATCCATCAGCCTCGTCCTCTAATTTTACAATAATATAATCTCCATCCCCTAAATCATTAGCGCAAGTTGTAGAAGCAGAGCAAAGCCAAATATCAGAATCACAAGATCTGGTCTCTAAAGTTATCTCCCCTGTTGATGTAGCTACTGACACCCGCCAAGTGTCCGCAATATTATCAGTGGTAGAAAAATAATCACTTACTATAACACCCCAAACCAAGGCTCCTCCGGTCAAAACCGCCACGGCTATTATGATAAATATTAAAGGTATTTTCAAGAATGTTTTATTTTTTATGATCATATTTTTATATTAAATTATTATTACTTCATTAATTAAGAATACTGATAAAAAAAGAAAAAGACTACCATCCACAATCAAGTATGAAAATATACTCAGTTCCGACTCCTCGTAGTGACAGTTTTCTATTTCGCACATCTAAATCCAATCGTGCTGGTTGCCTCAACTGGACTATGACTTAAATCAAGATCAAATATTGCATTCTCACCTCTTACAAAACCTCTCAAATTACTCTCAGTAGATGTTCCAATAAATATTTCCCCTATTCCATTCTCACTATTATAGTAATAAGGCGGAGCAATGTTATATCCATGATAATTAGTTACCTCATAATACTCCATCCAGCTATTAACCACCGGCTCTACCAGTTCTGCTCTAGTCGTCAACTGATCAGTCCACTCACTTACACCTCCAGCAAAATTATAAATCTTGTTGCCGTTGGTTAGGACATGTTCAATGCTGGTAGTCGCTGTAGATGCAGTTTCGAGCTGCAATCCTTCGATTATATCATCAATATCATTATCACTTGCTCGAATAATGCTATCAGCTATGGTCATCCATTCATTTTCAGATACCAAATGATAACCATCTCCTTGTTCCTGACAAGTTAGCGCTGCTTCTCCTTGGGTTATGTTCACACTAGCAACTGAGTCCTCAATGCAATTTTCATCAGATGCCACACAGAATCCAGGCAGAGTTCCATACTTTGAATTACCTTCTACCCAGATATAACCTTCTTCGCAAACTTGCTCGAATGCTCCAGCCACAACCTTTCCTTCAACTCCAATATCTCCCATTGTTTCGTCAACAGCGGAGTCCAGATCGTTTCCGCATACTCCACCTGAACATACCATAATTCTTCCATCAACCAACATGTTACCTACTATAGTTACCTTGCCAGTGTTCTCAATATTTACCACACTAACATCCTTTGACCGGAAGTCGGCAATATCGCCTTCTCCTTCTTGATTGACCACAAAAGCGGCAATCTCATCTGAAATAGCATCGATCTCAACAATGGCCACGGATGGTTCATCGGAAATAATATTTTCTGTAGATGTAGCCTCAGTTGAAGTAGAAATAATCTCTTCTGCTACTTGAGCTATGTTATTACCCATTTTTATGTAACCTTCATTGGTGATCTGGAAATTCTGCACTAGGTCATTTGTGCTGGTTGCATTTATTCCTAACTGGTTATTAAGTATTGCTATCTGATCAATAATTGATGCTTGATTGCTCAACATATCATCAATACGTCCTTCTGCTATAGACATGCGACCAATTAAATCATCAACACTAGCTGCCACATTTAATATTTGACCATTTACAGAATCAAACTCAATTGACAGTCTTGAATCAATTGCAGAATTAAGCGCAGCCAACTGATCATTAACGATTGTCTGTATCTCATCTCCTAATTCTAAGTTGTCTACAGCTTGTGAAATTAATATTTGAACCTCATCTTCTATTTCCATAGCTGCAATACGATCTGTGATTTTTGATTCTACCATTTCCACTGTGAGAGATTTGTTTCTTCTAGATATTAACACTTTAATAGTGTCCTCATTTAATTCATAACTTGAAATTTCCTCATTTGTTGTGGAGGATGTTTCTACTGTAGTAGTAATCATATCAGCATCCAGACTTTCTAGTGCTACACCCACAGTAGGATCTCCAGGATTTGCTCTCATTATATATCCTGCCTGACTAGCACTAGTTAGAGAGTCTCCAGGCCTGATCGGTCCATTCTCTGTTGTAACCTTGGCAGGGACTTGCCCAAGCATACCTATCACAACATGATTTGAATTTTCTTTGTATCCCTCTTTGTAATTACCGATTATAGAAGGGTTGGTTGAAACTATACCCATCACATTTCCATCAGCTCCTCTCTCGCATCTTTCAACAGCGTTCTCATTCTCTATGTCAACACAAACTACCTCGCCTGCTTCAAGATCATTATTTACAGTATAGAAATATTCAGCATAATCAGCTCCAGCCGAGTTGAATGCTTGATCAGAAATTGCTTCACCATCGCCAAGTATTTTGAATCCTATGCCAGTGCTGCTTGAGACTTCAAACATTACGTCACTGGCGCTTCCTCCTGCTTTATATATTTCAAGCATAGCAGATGGAGCAGTTGTTCCAATACCAAGGTTTCCGCTAGTATCAACTGCTAACAAATCACCGATTCCAAAGGTGCTAGAGCCTGATAATTTGAATTTACCTCCATCGCTATAATCTCCGCCAAATGCCCAATTTATATCTTTAGTGACACTATAATACACACTAAATCTAATGTGATCAACATAAATGGTAACTGTATTTGTAGAAGAGGCTGCTATAGCAAAACCAAATCCTCCAGAGTTAATATCGTCTGCAGTCCAGGTCTCCCCCCATAAATCACTTGCTCCACCATAACTAGCATAACCATCTGAAGTAGGCCACTCAGTAACTGTATCTGCTTTTTCATCTCCGGTTATTGTATTATTTTTTATAATTTTAACACTATTATCTCTTGCTCCATCACTTGAGTTTTGTCTTCTTTCTACTTCCACCAAAATTCCTTCTATTGTAGCATTTGTCGGGATACTAAAACTTGTACCAGTAGCAGTAAGATAATATGATACTGTGGTTAAGCCTACAATAGCCGATGCTACACTATCATTAGAAGTCTGTGCATTGGAATGATTAAGCCAACCACTGCCTCCGATACTAGTATCTTGTGTAAATACGCTAGCATTATTTGGACCTTCTGTTTGAGTGCCACTACTAACATCCCTAACTTCAAATCCAACGGCTGTATCCCCTGCTTTTGACAAATGCAACATTTGAGAAGGTGTTGTTGTGCCTAAACCAACATTTCCAGAAGTATCTATATACAATCCATTAGTTCCGTTATTTACAGTTAAGTTAAGCGCATCTCCACTTCCTGCTGCCATGCCGAGAACTCCACCAGTACTTGATAAAATTGGCTTATTGTCCATATAGAAAGTGGAGCCTGAAGTGTATATTTCATCAGCGTAAAGCGATCCGGAAATTGTCATTGTAGTTGTGCCCATTGGGGTAGAAGTACCAATTCCGATTCTTCCATTTGAAAGTATCTTAAATAAGCTATCACCAGTTGAACTGGCAATATCTAAAATATCAATGCCTAGACTGCCCTGAATAGCTAATTTTGCTCCCGGAGTGCTTGTATTAATACCAACATTTCCATTATTTAAAATTGTAAACACTGAGGAAGAACCAATTGTGGTGCTAGTACCTATTCGGAAGCTATCATCACTATCCAAAACTGACATCCAATAATCATTAGCATTACCATCAAAAACCATACCAATATTTTCCGCAGTATTATCTCCCAGATAAATAACCGAACCTGAATCATCTGAGCCAGAGAATGACAACTCTCCGTTTGACGCAACAGTGAAGTCAACATAAGTATTTGCGTCATAAGATAATCTAAGCTGAGAACCGGTATTGCTCATTACAGTCAATTTAGATCCTACGGTAGAAGTGCCGATCATAACATTGCCATTTACATCCAGAACCATCGCATCAACTCCTCCTGTCTGCATAGCAATTTCACTATTTGTAAAGTCAATTAAATTAGTAGCTCCACTTCCGATCTGACCATTTGCTCCAAGATAAACCGCATCAGGCAAGCTAATTGTAGGATTACCACTTACTCCACTGCCATCGGTTACTGTAATTTCATTAGCAGTTCCTGTAATAGTTCTAGAGGTATAACTTCCTGCTGCAGTCTTGACTACTATGCCTGTTCCGCTAATATTGCCATCTATCACAAAGGAGGAAGAAGATATATAGTCATATCCTCCACCAGAATTTCCAATGAGCATATAACCTGCATTTGGAGCAGTGGTTGTGCCTGTTCCTCCATAACCAATAGGGAGAGAGGTGTTGACACTCCAAGTGCCTCCACTCACTGTAGGAACTCCGGTTGAGCCATTGGTTGCGATACCTAGACCACCATACTGGGCACCAATCAAGTCTCCTGTCCAAGTACCATCGGTAACATTTCCATTTTCGTCTACTATAAATTGATTCGAACTAGTGGCACCGACTACGAACTTATCAGATGGTGATGTAGTGCCTACACCGAAATATCCTGAAGCAAGAATAGTCATTTTAGCAGTATCGCTTACACCAACCTCCAATCTATCACTTCCGCTAAGTGTCATATCAGAACCTATGACTCCAGCATTACTTAAGCCAACCGGAATTGAATTTTGAGAACCAATATTAAAAAGTCCGGTTCCTGTTGACAATATGTTGGTTTGATATCCGAGAGAAACACCGCCATTACCGCTATTATTGCCAATTTGATTACCAAGTGATACAGCGTTTGAACCGCTGGCAGTTGCCATATAACCAACACCCACACTTAATAATCCTGTCGCTTGACTGCTATACCCCATAGCCACAGCAAGGGCTCCTGAAGAAGTATTGTTGTTGCCAATAGATATACCGCTTGCTGTAGTATTATTATTTGGCCCTATTTCACCGAAATTTAACATGGTTGCATTATTAATCTGATACTCCATGCCATTGGCAATATTGATATTGCCGCCAAAATTATTTGTTGTTGCGGAATCTGAAGTAAAGTAAGAAGAAATAGTTTCACCATTCACAGCAAGCTTTGCGCTTGGTGAAGTTGATCCAATTCCTACATTTCCAGAAGCATCAACTATAAACCTATCTCCATCACCATTTCCAGTAGCACTAACCATGAAATCTCCAATAACTTCCAATACAGCGTCGGGTGTTGCCTCACTAGCGCCTGCTCCATCACCAAAACCAGAGTTACCAGTAGCCGTATTTACGGTTAATGTAGTGGTCGACTGAGCACCATCATATGCCCACATAGAAAACTCTCCTGCATTACCCATATAATATGCAAGTCCTTTGTTCGCGCCATATGATAAATTTTCAAAAGTTGTATGCCATAACTGATCATCGTTTCCTTTGATGCTAAAAAGTGTAGGGTATCCTCCAAAATCACCTGTTCCGGCTCCGGTAATTCCGAAAGTTCCTTCCGGAGTTGTAGTTCCAATTCCAATATTACCGTTATTTGTCATAAACAAGGTTGAAGTTGCCTCTAGAGAAGTCCCACCTGTACCGCGGAGCAAATATCCTAATGGAACACTGGAAATTCCTGTTCCTCCATAGGTAGTGCTAATAACATCTGCCTGCCAAGAACCATCAGTAATATTTCCATTTAAATCTACAATAAACTGATTTGTGCTGGTGGCACCTACGGTCAACATTGCAGACGGAGTAGTTGTACCAATACCGATATTACCGTTAGCATCAATTATCATAGCATCATCACCACTTCCCATAGTGGTTGTCTGAAATCCATTTGAAGAAATAGTTAATTGTCCGGTATCATCTACGGTAAAATCTGCATAATTTGAATCATCATAGGATAATCTAAGTTGAGCTCCTAAACTTGAATAAACAGAGAGTTTCGCGGCTGGCGTGGTTGTTCCTATTCCCACATTCCCACTTGAATCTATTATCATTTGATCTGTGCTGTTTGTCCTAAACATTAATTGATCATCGATTGAAAAATCAACCAAATTGGCCGCATCTCTTCCTAATTTTCCATTAATTCCCAGATAAACAACGTCCGGAAGTCCAATAGCTGGATTTCCATCAATTCCATCTCCATACTCTATTTCTATTTCATTTGATGATGTGCTAACAATTGTTCTGGCTACATAATCTCCTGAATTTCTTTTTACCATAATACCGTTACTAGCAAATGCAGCATCCATAAGCACGGTATTACTAGCTATCCAAGTAGGCACTCCACTAGAAATTGACAAAATGTCACCCTCGCTTCCAACGGCTAAATTGGCCAAGGTGTTGGCTGCTGTTGCATAGAATATTCCTCCTGAAGCCGCACTATCTGTTACCGTATCAAAAGAAGCCAGACCAGCATCATAGGCCTGTATATCTGAACCGATGTTTAAGCCTAATGTAGTTAACACAGTTGTAGATCCTTGTGTTGTCCAATTCGATCCATTGCCGACCATAAAATAATCTGATCCGGCAGAAAGTCCGGCTATAGTATTCAAGTCAGCATCATAGCCCTGAACAGTTGCACCTATATCCAAATCCGCCAGCAATCCTAAAGATGATGTAGATATGTCCACCCAATCTGATCCATTATAGTAAACTATATCTCCTGTATCTGCTGAAGTTATAGCAACATCAGTTAAACCGTCTAGGTCACTTGCACTTCCCAGGCTAGAAGAAGCTACAAACTCATAATTTGAACCATTGCTCATCAAGAGATAACCTGAATTAGGTAAAGTAGAAGTTCCTGTGCCACCATAAGCAACGTCTATGGTATCGGCCTGCCAAGTGCCATTTGTTATATTTCCTGTAACAGATAAATCTTGGGCAATAGTTACCAGTCCATTATTATCTATGGTCATTCTTAATAAGCCCTCATCATTGTTTCCTCCATAATTTGAATCTGTATAAAAATATATAAAATTAGGATCTCTAGCGCCCCAGCCACCGCCTCCAAAATACAGCTCTCTATTATTTACACCATTATCCCAACCTGCAAAAGCTGTAGTTTTGGTGCTTGTTCCATCTCTTTGAGTAAACATCCCTCCTCCAGAGTTAGTTCCTTGTCCTAGAATTAAAGCTGAATAGTCTCCTGTTGTTCTACTTCCTTTAATATATAACTCATCTCCAATATAACCATCTCCTTCAACTGTTAACTTCGAGCTTGGGGAAGTCGAGCTAATCCCCACGTTACCATTTGTATCCACATAAAGAGAAGAAGTAGCTATTGGATTATTTGAACCATCACCTATATAAATATTGCCGGTTGCTAAAGTCATATCAGATAACTCATCCCACTTAGAGTCCCAGGTAGATGATGCTGTAGAGAGGTCTACTCCGTCTACTGTGCCTGAGAGGGTGATATTTCCATTGACGTTTAGAGAAGCAAGGGTAGGAGTGTTGGTCCAAGCAGGAGTTCCAGAGTTAGAGTATAATATATAGTTATTTGTTCCAGCTGCTGTAGCTTGGATAGCTCCTGTACCGTTGCCGTAGAGAATACCGTTTGAGGTAAAGGTTGTTGCTCCAGTACCGCCATTTCCTACTGACAAAGTACCTCCAATATTATCGAGGGTTAAGTTTGCTTCATTAATATCAAAGGTTGGATTACCGCTTATGCCGTCAGCGTTTACTATGGTAATTATGTTTGAACTAGTTGCAAGAGTTCTGCCGGTGTAGTTACCGCTTGAAGTTCTGACTGTAATGCCGTTGGTGCTTAGACTGGAAAGACCTGTTAGTTCTGTGTTTAGGGCTTGGAAGCCGGAGTGGGTGTGGCTGGTAGTGGCGAAGCCCAGAGAACTGGTTGCTAGATTTACCCAATTAGTACCGTTGTAAGAAACTATATCTCCAGAGATTATTGAAGACAAGATTACATCATTTAAGTCATTTAGTGCTGTAGCTCCGGCACCGATATTAGTCCAGCTTCCGCCTAGGTTTTTGATTTGCATTTGGCCTGTGCTGCTGGCTCTGAGTCCGTATCCGTCTGAGCTGGTAGCTGTGCCGAAGTTTATGTATCTATCTGTGTTTGCTGGTGCTTCTACCAAGATATTGCCGTAGACTGTCAGTTCTGAGGTTGGGGTGGTGGTTCCTATGCCTACGTATTGATCGTCGTTTAGGGTCATGACTGGAGAGCTGGAGCCCATGAAGAACATGATGGTGTTGGCGATATCATTTACGCCTTTATTTGAACCATTAAAACCTTTTCCAATTGCAATACTGTCAGTACTAGACGCTGAAACAAATTTTCCTATTGTCATTAATCCGCCATTATCAATTATATTGTTTTGTCCTAAGGCTACCATGGCAATAGGAGTATTGCCGCGAATAGTATTGCCCCATCCAATAGCTGTATTGTAAAATCCACTGCTAACAGTAGTATTTCCAACACCCAACAAAGTATCACCGTCTCCCAAAGCAGTATTTCCTCCGCCAAATACGGCATTATAATCAGCAGCTGCTATATTGTTAAATCCAAAAGCCACAGAAGCATTGCCCACATTAGCGTCATCCCATTGTGTACTATCAACCGAACCTGCTCTGAATGCTCCCTTAGCACTATCAAAGAATATTCTATTGTCCCCTGATCCAATAACCGTGAATAAATGCTCTGGTGTTGTAGTTCCGATACCAATATTTCCAAGAGTATTTAATCCTCCCTGGACTGTTACCATGTTTGCATCTAAATACAACTGAGAATCTGCGGAAATTGTTTCATTATTTATAAATATATTGTCTCCAATTGCTACTGAATCACCTGCTTTCACATGTCTAGCAAGCACAGAGTCGAACTGTCTTGGTTTTCCAAATATTACATAGGTTTGACCAGCGTCTGAACCTCCTTCTTCATCGTCATAGGCGCCAATAGCGAAATCATCGTAGCCATCGCCGTTGATGTCTCCGATGCCAGAAACAGACTGCCCACTACGATCACCACCGTCTTCTCCCAAGAAACTGGCATCAGCACTAGTGAGATCCGTATCCATAGCCCAGCCGGTTGCTTTTCCTAGTACTACGTAAGTTTGGCCGGCGTTTGCACCCATCTCCTCATCTACATGAGCACCGATTATAAAATCATCATAACCGTCACCGTTAATGTCACCTGCACCAGAAAGTGCAAATCCACTCCAATCACCACCATCTTCTCCTAGGTAACTAGCATCTGCACTAGCAAGGCCAGTATCCATAGCCCAACCAGTTGCTTTTCCGAATATTATATAGGTTTGTCCGGCACTCGCACCTCCACCTTCCTCGTCTCCATAGGCGCCAATAGCGAAGTCGTCATAACCGTCACCGTTAACATCGCCAATACCAGAAACTGATCTTCCACTATAATCACTACTGTCTTCTCCTAAGAAACTAGCGTCAGAGCTTGTTCCTAGTTCGGTGTCCATAGACCAACCGGTTGATTTTCCAAATATTACATAAGTTTGGCCGGCGTTTGCGCCTCCTCCTTCTTCATCTCCATAAGCACCAATAGCGAAGTCGTCATAGCCATCGCCGTTAATATCGCCGATACCAGAAATAGATCTCCCGCTATAATCATCACCATCCTCTCCTAAGTAACTAGCATCAGAGCTTGTTCCTAGTTCAGTATCCATAGACCAACCGGATGATTTTCCAAATATTACATAAGTTTGGCCGGCGTTTGCGCCTCCTCCTTCTTCA
>CAYWNT010000008.1:0-570 GCA_964459725.1 uncultured Gammaproteobacteria bacterium | reverse complement strand
CTCCATAAGCACCAATAGCGAAGTCGTCATAGCCATCGCCGTTAATATCGCCGATGCCAGAAACTGAATATCCACTATAATCACTACTGTCTTCTCCTAGGAAACTGGCATCAGCATTAGTAAGATTAGTATCCATAACCCAGCCTGTTGATGTACCAAATATTACATAAGTTTGACCGGCGTTTGCGCCACCTTCTTCATCATGATAAGCACCAATAGCGAAGTCGTCGTAGCCATCACCGTTGATATCACCGATGCCAGAAAGAGCTATCCCACTACGATCATCAGCGTCTTCACCCAAGAAACTAGCATCAGAGTTTGTGCCTAGCTCCATATCCATACTCAAATTCTCTGTTCCTCCAAGAGAGTATGTGTTATTTGCATCTGGGCCAATATTCCCTGCCATTTGCAAATTGAAAAGATCCGGAGACGAAGTTCCGATTCCAACATTGCCGTTCACGTCCACATAAAGAGAAGAAGTAGCTATTGGATTACCAGATCCATCTCCGATATAAATATTGCCAGTAGCCAAAGTCATATCAGACAGAGAGTCCCACTTAGCATCCCAAG
>CAYWNT010000007.1:0-81762 GCA_964459725.1 uncultured Gammaproteobacteria bacterium | reverse complement strand
TCACCCCCTATACATCCTCTTTCGAGTTAGCAGGGAGCTGTGTTTTTGATAAACAGTCGCCAGGGCGTCTTTAGCTGCGGCCCGGTAAACCGGGCAGGCCTTATCTCGAAATTACGGCCGCTATTTTGCCTAGTTCCTTAACGAAGGTTCTCTCGTACACCTGAGGCTACTCGCCTCGCCTACCTGTGTTGGTTTGCGGTACGGATACTTATAACTTAGCCCTAGAGGTTTTTCTTGACAATTTTATCATTAGTTTGATTCCGCCGAAACTTCATCTTTAGTCGACTTCATCGCTTATGAATCCCGGATTTGCCTGGGATTCACGACTTAGCAAACAACGCTCAAACCAGTAAGCGTACTAACTCAAAAACTGCGTCACCCCATCAGATGCTATAAGTAGTGCTGGAATATTAACCAGCTCATCCATCGACTACGCTCGCACTACACGAGCCTCGCCTTAGGTCCGACTAACCCTGGGTCGATTTACGTTGCCCAGGAACCCTGAGGCTTACGGTGGGCAGGGTTCTCACCTGCCTTTTTGCTACTCATGCCAACATTCTCACTTCTGTCCGCTCCACTGTGCCTCGCGACACAGCTTCAGCGCTGAACAGAACGCTCCTCTACCACTCCTCCGGTAAACCGGAGGAATTCGCGTCTTCGGTAATATGCTTGAGCCCCGATACATTTTCGGCGCGCGGCAACTTGACTAGTGAGCTATTACGCTTTCTTTAAAGGATGGCTGCTTCTAAGCCAACCTCCTAGTTGTCGCAGTCGCGACACCACCTTTCACACTTAGCATATATTTTGGGACCTTAGACAGCGATCTGGGCTGTTTCCCTTTCGACTGATGGAGCTTAGCCCCCATAGTCTAACTGCTGGATTACACCTACTGGTATTCGGAGTTTGATTGAGGAGGATACCCAAAGGCTCCGACCTCATTCAGTGCTCTACCCCCAGTAGTCAGCATCCAACGCTAGCCCTAAAGCTATTTCGAGGAGAACCAGCTATTGCCGAGTTCGATTGGAATTTCTCCGCTAACCACAGCTCATCCCCTGATATTGCACGATCAGTGGGTTCGGTCCTCCATGACGATTTCTCATCACTTCAACCTGGCCATGGCTAGATCACTCGGCTTCGGGTCTTGTCCATGCGACAAATGTATTTCACTTCCGCAACATTAATAAATTAATGTTATGCAGAAGCGAAATACAAACGGGCGATTAACCCTTGCTTTCACTATAACTTCGTGCCAAACGGCACTTAATTAAGCCACATAGAACAAACTCGTTGGCTCATTCTTCAATAGGCACACCGTCACCCTAGCAAGCTAGGGCTCCGATTCCTTGTAAGTATATGGTTTCAGGTACTATTTCACCTCCCTCACCGGGATGCTTTTCACCTTTCCCTCACGGTACTTGTTCACTATCGATTATAAGAAGTATTTAGCCTTGGATCATAGTCGACCCGGATTCACACGGGATTTCACGTGTCCCGTGCTACTCAAGAACTTTTATAACAAAGAAATAATAAATTTCACTTACGGGGCTATCACCCTCTCTGGCTCTTGTTTCCACAAGATTCAATTATAAATTATTTTGTACTTTGTCTTGCCAAGTCTAGGTAGCAAATATAAAAGTCTTACAACCCCCTACAAACATATGGACCCAGATCCTTCTGATTCATTCCGGCAAGCCGGAACAAATCGCAGTTTATAAGGTTTAGGCTGATCCCTTTTCGCTCGCCGCTACTAAGAGAATCTCTGTTGATTTCTTTTCCTCCGGGTACTAAGATGTTTCAATTCCCCGGGTAATCTCCTCACGTGTCCTATGTATTCAGACACGGGGCACCCTGTCTCCAACAGGGTAGGTTCACCCATTCGGAAATCTTCGGTTCAAAGGCTGCTTGTCGCCTCCCCGAAGCTTATCGCAGACTGCTACGTCCTTCATAGTCTTCTTATATCAAGGCATTCACCATATACTCTTGATGCGATTTTCTCACACTTTTGATTTCAAAGTGTAAAGATATTTAATCTAATTTGATGCTTCATTATTGGTTTATATTCAATTGTTAAAGTACTTATCCCTAAGTATTTTATTCAATTAGGAACTAAGCTTTAAGAACTTTTTTTTCGAACTCTTAATACTTAATTACCAATCTAACCTGCTATAAAAAACAAAAAAACCGCTCAAAGCGGTTTGGCAAAACCTAAAAAAGAAATCATCGCCTAACCACTCATGTTAATATAGTTTATTGCAGTATTTATCATAAAATATTTATATATTTTCATGTAAATATAATTATACATTATACAAAAATAATGTCAAGGACTTTTTACTTGCGCTTAAAACAGGAAATAAAAACAAAAATTATACTAATATTAGTATAATTTTTCCTACGATAGAATTACTAAATTATAAAAAATTTTTTAATTATTTTGAAAATAATTTAATAATAAAAAATTCTACAAAAACAATACAAAGAAAGCTACACCAATCTAAACCTATCCAGAGTTTCCGGATTTTCCATATAACTTTGAGCTTCTGCTTTTGTTATCTCCTTGTCTCGATAAAGTTTCTTAATATTCTGGTCCAAACTAAACATCCCCTCCTTCGAACTCGTCTCTATTATGGTTCTCATTTGAGCAATCTTATTCTCCCTGATAATGTTTGATATGGCCGGAGTATTTATCATGACTTCGCGAGCAGCGATCCTGCCTCCTTCTGCTCTTTTTAATAAACGTTGCGAAATCACACCAACCAGTATCATGGATAACTGTGTTCTGATTTGTCCTTGTTGGTGAGGGGGAAAAATATCAATAATACGGTCAATTGTTTGAGCTGCGTTATAGGTGTGCAGTGTGGCCAAAACCAAATGCCCTGTTTCAGCGAGAGTAACAGTGGCAGCTATTGTTTCCAAGTCTCTCATTTCACCCACCATGATCACGTCTGGATCTTGTCTTAAGGCGTGTTTCAGTCCAGAATTAAAATTCTTCATATCTCGACCTAGCTGACGCTGAATTATCATGCTCTTTTTTGATTTAAATAAATACTCGATTGGATCTTCTAGTGTAATAATGTTGACCAGTCTTTTTGAATTTATATAATCAATCATAGCTGCTAGGGTGGTTGACTTTCCACAGCCAGTCGGACCTGTAACCAAGATAAGTCCCTGTTTTAGATTTAACAAATCATAGACTATTTCCGGAATTCCAAGCTCATCCATTTGCGGGATCTCTGAGTTTATAACTCTAGCAACCAGTCCCATGTTTCCTTTTTCAAAATGCAGATTCACTCTAAATCTAAAACCATCTTGATCATAACTAAAATCCATTTCCCTCTTTTCTAAAAATTTTTGCTTTTCCTCTTGTGAGATCAAAGAAAAAATCATAGTCTCCATATCTCTTTCGGTTACTATTTTCTCACCTTCCGCATAGTTAAGCTCCCCATCAATTCTAAATGCAGGAACGAGTCCTACCACCAGATGCAAATCTGAGGCTTCAATTTCTATAGCTTTTTTTAATAAATCCTTGATTGTCATTTTAAATAAATATATAGATTAACAAAACACTAAAGTCACACTCGAATCTAATATTTATTATAACATAAAAAAAAGCCAAAGTCACTAAACTTTGGCTTTTATATAATATGGATTTTTTTACCAGTTCTTGGCCTTGATTCCTTCAGCTGCCGCATTGACCTGAGCTTCTTGTTTTGAGGATCCCTCTCCGATTGCCACTAAGTCAGAATTCAAATATAAACCTACTTTAAAATTCTTGGCATGATCCGGACCAGTTTCTTCCAGCACTTTATAACTTGGAGTTACCTTTTCTTGCTCCTGAGCTTTTTCTTGAAATTTTGATTTTGGATCCAAGTGCAATTCGTTGGATAAAATATGTTCCAGCTTAGAAATCATATACTTATGCACGAATTTTGAAGCCTCTTCCGTTCCTTGATCGAGGTAAATTGCGCCGATCAAAGCCTCTACGGCATTTGCTATAATATACTGTCTAGCTTTTGAATTAGCATCCTTGGACTCTCCCTTTGATAAATATAGGTATTTCTCTAAATCCACTTCTGAGGCAACCAGTGCGAGCATTTTAGAATTTACTAAACTGGCTCGCCAATTAGTAAGCTCACCTTCCGGGGTATCAGGATAACTGTTAAATAAATATTCAGTTACTATTATTTCCAAAACAGCATCTCCCAGGAATTCCAATCTTTCATTATGATGCAATTCAAACTGAGGATGCTCATTTAAATACGAACGATGCACTACTGATTGTTTGAGAAGGTTGATGTCCTTGAACTTAACACCAATAACTTTTTCTAATCCAGAAAAATCTTTCATAAATTCTCATTGCTCTATTGTTGCATTGCTCCAGCTTGAATGTATGGAACAATTAAACAATGAAACAATTATTAATATCTATTTTTTATCTTTATCTTTTTTGATGTCCTTATAGATTGCTCCCAATACTCCATTAACAAACTTACCAGATGAATTCGAACCAAATGTTTTAGCTATCTCAATAGCTTCGTTAATTGCGACCTTAGAAGGAATATCATCATTGAACATTAGTTCGTAAACACCAATTCTCAAAATATTTCTATCTACTATAGTAATTTGCTCCAACGGCCATTCGGTTGCATATTTTGAAATATAATCATCTATTTCTTTTATATTTTTCATTACTCCTTCGAGTAAACTTTTAACAAATCCATGATCGTTAAAATTTGGAGCAAAATTTTCAAACACACCTCCAATGAGATGATCGATATTTTTATCTTCTTTTTCTCGGAAGTCCCAGAGAAAAAGAGCCTGCATTGAAATTGTACGAGCTAAGTGTCTATTAGACATGTTGTCTGGTGAGATTATTGGGATTATTATAGATTATCAAGATATTTAGGAAGCTTAAATCCCGAATATCTCAAAATTTCCGAATATCTCAAAGATCTCAAAAAAATTATTCAGCTTCTTTCTTGGTTTTTGTTTTTATCTCCAACACTTTCTTCTCTTTATATGTGCCACAGAAATTACATGCAGTATGAGGCAAAACATCCTTTCCGCATTTTGAACACTTAAGTAAGTTTATTTTTTTCAAAGCATGGTGAGATCTTCTATTCCCTACCGAACTTCTTGTTCTTCTTTTTTTTGGTACTGACATATTTTAAATTTTAGAATCTAGAATTAAGAATTAAAATCCTTATCTGAAACCTTACTAATAATTAATTATAATATAACATTAAAATAATCCATTCGTCAATGGATTATCATTGCATCGCCATAACTATAGAAACGATACTTATTTTTTATAGCATATTTATATGCTTTGTCAATGGCTTTATGAACACAGCATTAATATTTTTTATTTAGGTCCAGGATCATAATTTTAAATTTATAATAATAAATCATGCTTATAAAAAATCCCCCAGATTCAAAGTTTCAAAGAATCTAGGGGACTAAGAGTCAAGGAGTCAATTGCGGGATAACGAATCGATGCCGAGGCTCGACGGACCAAGGACTGTCATCCGTAATCCCGAGCACAATAATCCCGAGCACACCATCGGATATGAAGTACACGCAGGCGACTAACAATCCTCCTTTAGACTTAAAAAGGAAGAATGTTCCGCTTTCATCAGTTTTCAGCCAGCTTCTGTGATTTTGTACAAAGCTGATTATTTGGCTTTGCGTAAAACAGAGCTTGCTCATATCAGAACTGATTGAACTAAAAACTTCGGATAAAGTTCCACTCTGTATCATTTCATGCACTCCTACAAGAGTTTCTCCTGTAGCTGGTCCTTTTTCGTCAGCTTCCCACTTGTGGAAATCGCTTTCAATATATTTAAATACATCTTCAGTGTCATCGATGACTTTTGAGCCGTCGCATTGGTCGATTATGATTTCCTTATCAGCTGAAATAAGTTTAAGATACCTTTTTTTCAAGTTTTCCCTATTAATAATATCTTGAAGGGTTTTTATTACCAAGTCGGGATCAAGTGGGCTTCCGTCTTTCTGATTAAGCTGTCGCTTAATCTCTGCAATTCTCTTGTCTATCACACGATACTGATCATCGCCGACAGCAAATAAATTCGCCATAGCAATTCTCCTTTATTCTGTTTTACAGCAGGCGTTATTGCCCGCCGTTTAAAAAAAACATTGCTCACCTTTGAACAATGCTTGATGCTAGCATATTTTTAATCATAAGTCAATAATTGGACTAATTGTTATTTTAAATTAGCCAAATAACACACTGCTAAATAAATAAAGGCTTTTTCTTGCTTATTTCTGACTAAAACATGGTTTTTAACCACGATCGTGGTTCAAAACCATGTTTGGATTTATTGTTGTGGCGAAGTTTTTTAAGAAAGCTGAATTTTAATTAACACTGACTATTTAATAAACATCGCATCACCATAACTATAAAATCTATATTTTTCCTTAATTGCTTCTTTGTAAGTGTTCTTTATATTCTTTTCTCCAGCCAACGCCGAAACTAGCATAATCAGGGTTGATTTTGGCAAATGAAAGTTTGTGATCATGGCATCTACTATCTTGAATTCATATCCAGGGTAAATAAAAATATCAACCCAGGTATTAAAATTTTTAATTTTTAATTTTTCACCCGCCAAGCGAGTGCAAGAAATTTTTAAATAATTTTTAAAATCTAAATTTCCAAATAAATATTCTAGTGTTCTTGTCGAAGTAGTTCCAATTGTAATTATTTTTCTTTTTTCTTGTTTGGCTTTATTAATTCTATCTGCTGTTTCAAAATCAATTTCTATGAACTCTGAATGCATTTTATGTTCCTTAATATTATCTACCTTAACAGGTGCAAAAGTTCCAAGTCCGACATGGAGGGTGATATATTCAACATGCACTCCTTTGTCCTTTATCTTTTGAAGTAGCTCAGGAGTAAAATGAAGTCCAGCAGTTGGAGCTGCCACTGACCCCCTCCTCTCATCATCAGCATAAACTGTTTGATAATTTATTTTATTGTTGTTTTGTTTTGCGTCCTGCTTAATATAGGGTGGAAGTGGTACCTCGCCGATTTCTTCAACGATTTCTTCTAATTCTTGACCTGTAATATTAAAACCAACCTCCCAAGTTCCATCTTCGTTGTTTTTCAAAACTTTCGCTATCAAACTTTTATCAAAATAAACTTCTGTGTTTTCTTTTATTTTCCTTCCTCCAATCATACACTCCCACCTAGCATCATCGATTCTCTTGTGCAAAAAAACTTCCACCTTGCCACCACTCTCTTTTTTCCCAATAAGTCTAGCCGGAATAACTTTGGAATTATTCAAGACCAAAACATCACCTTCGTTTAAATAGTCAATTATATCAAAAAATTTCTTGTGCTCCATATCTCCAGTCTCTTTATCCAAAACTAAAAGCCGCGAGTGATCTCGCGGATTTACTGGGTGAGTTGCTATCAAACTTCCGGGTAAATTGTAATCAAAATCTGATAATTTCATTTTATTACTATACAAAATTATTATATAATTGTAAATAAAAAACACAAGAATGGGAATTGACAAAGTTTAGTTATGTTGATAGAATTATTTAATCGTTCTTTACATATCCTTGATTATTGTCTTGAGGGTTTATTCGAATTCTCACAACCAATAATTAAGGAGGATAAATATTTAAGGAGAAAAAGATGATAGAAATAAATGACTAACAATGTTGTTTATTGAACAAACCAGTAAAAAATATGTTTTACTTAAACTAAAATCAGTTAAGGAGAAAAAGATGAAAAAGTTGTTATCGGTTTTACTGCTTGCCTCTTTGTGTTTAGCTGGAGCGGCAACATCCGCATTAGCCTCAACAGGTAAAATTGCCTTTACCTCAAACAGGGATGGTGATTACGAAATTTTCCTAATGAATGATGACGGATCAGAGAAAACAAATTTGACACAACACAACGCAAAAGACACACATCCCGCTGTCTCTCCAGATGGACAAAGCATTGTTTTCACATCGGATAGAAACAGCAGAGCAGATTTGTATATAATGTCGATTGATGGCTCGAATGTCAGAAGATTGACTTACAATATAACCGAGTGGATAAATGGAGTTTACAGCTGCACTTGGAGTCCAGACGGGACCAATATTTTGTTTGATGCAAAACAAGGACGTGATTTCAATATTTATAAAATAGACCCAGACGGCAACAACTTACAGTTATTTCTGGGTGATTCTAATGACCTTTTATTCCCTGTATACAATCATTCTGGCACAAAGGTGTTTTATACCAAAAGCACACCTTATAATGGGTACACCCAGGATATATACAGCGTAAACAGCGACGGAACAGGTATAACCAGAATCACCTCGACAGCGACTGGCAGAAATGATATTGGCAGAAATCTACATGTTGAAACAGTTGTCGTGGATAATATGCCAATGATTATTGTTACAAGAGGAGTTAGTACAGATTCAGCCAGGAAATGGCAACTGTACTTAATGAACGAAGATGGTACAAATCCCGTTCAAATTTCTAACAGTAATTATAGTGAATTTCGGGCTGCAGCCGCACTAAATACTGACGGAATAATTGCCTTTGAAAGATATGGCAATGGAAACAACAACATTTGGAAAATGAACCTGAATGAAAATAACCCGGTTCAACTTACAACTGAGATGGGAATTGAGGCATCCTGTTGGATGGCAACGGAACCAAATATAAATGTTGATCCGACTTCCTACAATTTTGGCGATGTGTTCCCCGGGGACCCAAGTTCAATGTTTATTACTATTTCAAATACTGGTGGTGGGGACCTAGTCATTGATGATATGTACTTTGCATACGCAATTGATTACGATCCATTTACATTCACTTTACCATCCTCTTTGCCTATTACGGTTGGAGCTGACTCCCAAATAGAAGTAGAAGTAACCTACAACCCATCATTTTTGTATTATGCCCAGCACAATGACTTAGTCATTGCGAGCAATGATTCTGATGAGGGTGTTATCGAAGTTGCTATGTCAGGTACAGGTTCTCTAAATGGCGATGAGCCTTCCGATGCGGTAACAGGAATTCTAACCTATATTGATTTTGCTACCACCAATAACCTTATACAGGGTGAGGGCTCAGGTAATTCATCTGAAAAAAAATTAGATGCCTTAATCAATCAGGTAGAATCTGCGGGTGACTTAATCGATAATGGTGACACAACAGCTGCCTGTGACCAACTGGAAAGCATCTACAAAAAAGTTGATGGCGCGCCTCAACCTAAGGATTTTGTATCAGGCGAAGGAGTTGAAGGAGTAGCACTAGCTATCACTCAACTAATGACTGATCTGGGTTGCCAACAATAATTCAATCGATTCATAGTTCTCAAAAACCATAAACCCACTTCTGATTTCCAGAGGTGGGTTTTTCTTATCAAATAATTTTATTTTTTATTTTCTTAAAAAGCTATATCCAAAGGGTGCTGTTCGGCTTTTACGTTACGCTCAACCAATTTTGCATTATTATTTTTATCTATTCTGACAATTCCTAATATTTTATCTTTGGCATCAGTAGTAACTACCTCAATTTTTTTACCAATTTTTTTTAATTCAACACTTTTGGCATCATCTGTAAATTTTAATGCTTTTTTCGTGCTATCAATGACCATCTTTCCCCTCTCGAATCTTATTCCTCTTTCATCCATCAAATCAACAACCTCTCTATTAAACTTTACATCAACTCCTTTTGGAAATTCTGCTGGGTTAACTCCTGATATTCCTTCAATTAATACTTTTTCACTACTGTCAGCCACGTTCCAACCATTATCAGCTGTCACTCCAAAGCCTTCTTCTAGAGAAACATGTTCATCGCCAATTATAGAATGATCTATTGTTAAACTGCCACGTCGAGAGGAAATATCAGTAGAATACTCTTTGCCATCTGAAAGTATTTTTATAATTTTAGATCCTGGAGCATCAACAGATTCAACAATCTGTACATCCTTACCAAGCTTTAATAAGCTTTCATTCTCATAACCATTATCATCTATAAAACTAATTTTTACTAAACCATTACCAATTTCTTCGGTTTTCAGTCTGTCTATCTTATTAATAGCCTCATTCAACGAATGATAAAAATCATAATCTCTGTCTTCTATATTTACTTCTTTAATACGCTGTTGTACGTCTGGAGTTAAAAACTTTTTAAATCTTAAAATTTGTTTATCACTTTCTGCATAATTATGCAAGGGTTCCAATTTTCCATTTTCAATCCTTACTGCTCCATCTAGTAACTCAGTACCACCACTGTCATATTTATAAACTCCATTTCCAAAAGATTTTACTCTAAAAACCGTGCCTTGTTTATCTGTCATCTCAAAACTTTCACCTGAATTCATTTTAGTTATTGTCATTTCATATGCGCCTCCCTTGTTTAGAACTGAACCTTCTACTAATTTATTACCTTCTTGGCTTAATTCATCTTCAACGAGAATGTCCTTTTTGATATCTTCACCACCTTTAGGCTGAGATTCTGGAGATATTTCCTCGGCTTGTTCAAAAACCTCATCATTATTATTAACAGTTATATTTTTAGCATGCTCAACTAATCCTTCTCCATTAATTTTTTCATTTTCTAAAACATCTTTAAATTTACCAATATTCAACTCTTGCCCAATATTTAATTCTTCAATATTCTGCCCTGCATCAAAACCATATTCTTCTGGATTTTTTTCTATAACTGCGATAATATTTGCTATAACATTTTTCTTGGCTTCATCAGATAATCCCTCTATCTCCTTCATTCCGCCAACTATGCCCCATAAAGTATCGCCACTTTTTACCTCAATTTTATCAATATTAATTTGTTCAGAATCTAAATTAATCTCAGTTTTTTGATCTGTAAGGTCTACTAAATTCTCCTTATCATCATTTAACACCGTCTGAAGAATATCATCTTCTGTTACGGATAAATTGTTTTTACTAGCATCTTCCATTAGTTTATCGTACATTTCTTGCTGATCAGGATTTAATTTAATTTTTGTTAAATCGATAGCCTTTTCATCTTCACCAAGAACAGCGTCTAATCCAGGATCATCTCCGCTAATATATTCTCCTTTTACGCGAATAACCCCGTTATCTTTTTCATATTGTAATCGTTCAATTCTTTTAGTTGCTAATTCCTCCTTGGAAATATCACCACCAACCCAACCTTTACTTTTGTGATCCCATCTCGCGCCCCTAACTTTTCCGGTCAACTCTTCGCTAACTAAATTTTCATTACCATCTGTTATAGTCTCATATACCACTCCTTCATTCTCACATTTCACATGCACAAAGCCATCCTTATCAACCCAATTTGATATCTCACCTTCTTCAGCATAATTTTGTGAAAATTTTTTCAATAATCTAAGTTGCGCTTTGGACTCAAAAAGCTCATGAGCCTTATCTACTCTTCCTCCATAAATTTCCATACTAGCCAATTCTCTATCACTAAAAACACTTTCTGCATTCATCTCTTTTGCCCAATTTTTAAATGTTTTGAACTGTTCTATTTGTCGCTCTGTCATTCCTTCTGTTACATCCACAACATTCTCACTATCATTAATTTCAGCTCCTTTTGCATCACCCACAAAAGGAATCATTCTCTCTATATTCTGTACAAAATTTCTTCCAACTTTACTCCAATCAGAATCTCCATCCAATGTGTCCAATAATTTTTCAATTGCTTGATCATAATTTTCGGGGGCCGAAAACATAGTTTTCGTAATTCCAGTAAATCGAGCCAAACTACCAAATGATTTAATAGCTTTTAAGCTCTTTTGCAACTTAGTTCCCTCTCCCCTGAAAGCTAATTCTTGAAATGTTTCTTGAGCTCCTTTTAAAATTGTATCCTTGATAAAATTCACTTCACCCCCTGCTCCTGCTTCTTGTTTTAATTTTTGATGTCTTTCATGCAAGGCTAAGGCCCCATATGACACCCCACGCAAAGCATACGCTCCGCTTGCTACGAAGAGAGTATTCAAGCCTTCTCTTGTAGCCTGAACTCCGGAAATTTTTGTTTTTACGTATTTATCTAAAGTTGAGGTAATTTTATCATTCTCTCCACTCTGTATGGATTCCATTTCTTGATTGTAATTTTCTACAAGTGCATTCAATTCTTCCATTAATTCATTCTTTGTGTCTTCAGTAGCATCCATTGCTTCAATCTTGCCCTCCATTTCGCTTATTTTATCTAAATCAATATATTCAGAAATTCTAACCAATGCCCCATCTTCTGCTTTTGAATCTAGTTCTTCTCTTTTTTCTTCCAAAACTAAATCACTAAAAATTTCTTTATACTCTTTTTTATCTTTAACAACGCCTAACTTTTGTTTAAAATAAGCTGGCACATCATAAAAACCTTTAACACCAGCTATCGACGCTGCGCTACTTAGAGATGTTTTTCCTATAGTTTTAAGTATTTGATTCCTGCTTTCTTTGTTCGATAATACTTCTTTTAATTTTTGTTTCAAATTTTCATTTTCAGACACTTCTTTGGTTGCCCTTTTAGACTCCAAAGTTTCACCTTCTCTATTCTCATCAACAATATTATCTCTATTTACACCTTTTTCTTTTTTATCACTCCTATCTTTTTTCTCGTTCTCTCCGTTAAGTTCTTGATTTTCTAATTTTAGAACACTACTTTCTTCACCTATTCTTTCTAATTCAAGTCTAACTTTAGATAATTGCTTTTCATTTTCCTGAAATTCTTTTATTTTTTCAGATGAATTCCTGTTGTCCAACAATAACTCATTTCTTTTATTGTTCAAAATATTAAATTTTTTACGTAATGCTGCGGACTCAATGTTTAACTCTTTTAGAACTGCTTGAGAATTTTTCCATCTCTCATGAACTTCTTTATATTTCTCATCATTTTTATAATCATCAACAGCGCCCGCCCTAAGCGCCCGCTCAACTTTTGAAAAATCTAAAAATAATTTTTTTGCGGCATTTCTTGCTTCTTGTATTTTTATTTTTGCATCTGTGTTTACTTCTTTTGCTTCGTTTTTTTCATCTTCTGTGGCTTCTGAATTATTTACAACCATATCTTCATAATGATCACCCATTTTTTCAGACTCTTCTTTTTTCTTATTAATCTGCTTTTGATATTTTTGTGTTAATTCAAAACTTTCCTCAGCATGATTTAAGCCTTCCTGAATTTCTTCAACCGAAAGAGCTTCATTTCCATTTTTCATGTCCTCATTATTCATAAAATAATTCATCTCTAATTTTTTGAATATTTCTTTTTTCGATTGTCTTTATAATAGCTAAAATTTTACTATCTCTTTCACTTCCAATTTTTTCCAATTCTTTTATACAATTCTCGTATATTTTATTAATTTCTTGTGCTTTGTTTGAATTATTCATACTTTATAGATCTATTTTTTTACCTAACTCTTCCACAGATAATAAAAAGTTATCACTCAAATTTTTTTTATCATTCTCGAAACTCTCTCTTATTTCTTTTATTTCCTTCTCAAAATCTTTATCTATCTTACCCGTATCCTCATCCAATAATTTCGCATCAAAAATATTAATCAATTTATCAATCTGCTCAATACTCATCTCAGAAAGTAACGCAAGTAATTCCTGTTTTATTTCATCCGTAAGAGTTGAATTATAAATTAAATATCCTAATTTTTTTCCCTGCTCCCTAGAGATATCAGATAATTCTTTTTTGTTTATGTCTGTTGTTTTCATTATTATTGTATCCTAATAATTTATTTAAGCACTAAACCATCTTTCCTTGTCCTTTTTTCTTTTTACCTAAATGTTTATAAGCAATATCAGTTACTATCCTACCTCGCGGAGAGCGATTTAGGAATCCAAGCTGCATTAGATACGGTTCATAGACGTCCTCAATGGTAGACATATCTTCTCCTGTGGCTGCTGCTATAGTGTTCAAGCCGACCGGCCCACCCTCAAACTTATCTATTATTATTTCCATGATATTTCTATCAATCCAATCAAGGCCAAGCTCATCCACCTCAAGCATCTTAAAGGAGTCCTGACAGACTTTATGATTGATTTCTCCTTCAGCTTCAACATCAGCATAGTCACGAACACGCTTCAAGAGCCTGTTCGCCACCCGTGGAGTTCTTCTAGATCTCTGGGCTATACTCTTTGAAGATTTTTCACAAGTATTTACATTTAGAATTTCAGCACTTCGGGAAATTATCTTTTCAATATCATCATTTTCATAAAAATTCAGATGATGAATAATACCAAACCTGTCCCGGAGAGGTGCGCTAAGCATGCTCGCCTTGGTAGTAGCGCCGATAATAGTAATACGAGGAAGATCGATCCTGAGAGTTCGAGCTGATGGACCCTTACCAATGATGATATCCAGGGCATAGTCCTCCATGGCTGGATAAAGTATTTCCTCAATAGACTTATTCAGTCTATGTATTTCATCAATAAATAAAATATCACCCTCTGCCAAGTTAGTAAGTATTGCCGCCAAGTCTCCGCTCTTTTCAATTGCTGGACCAGAAGTAACTTTGATATTAGTCCCAGACTCGTTGGCAATAATATGAGCTAAAGTAGTCTTGCCCAGTCCTGGTGCACCATAGAGTAATATATGTTCAATTGCTTCTTCTCGTTTTTTTGCGGCTTTAATCGCAATATTTATATTTTTCTTTATCTTTTCTTGCCCAATATATTCTTCCAGCGTTTTTGGACGCAAAGTTAAATCAAGCTTCTTATCATCGTTAATTTCAGAAGCATTTATAAGCCTTTCTTCATCGTTTTTATTAAAAGTTGAGAATTCCATAATATTATTGTATATTTTTCAGTAAAATAAAGCAAATCACAACATATTATTTTGCTAACATTAAATAAATTATTATTAATCGCTATTGACTTTTTCTGTGGTTGTGCTATAATACTATATACTTTAATTTTATATAGATTATAGTTATTTCTAAATAAATTGTCTTTTCAAATTCGCTAGTTTGATTTATGCCCCGCGAGGGGCTAAAATCAAACGTCTCATGCAAAATCAAACTAGCGAATATCAAAAAGGCAAAAATGCGGAACATCTATTTTCTACAAATTAAAAAAATACAAAAGAGAAAAAAGAAATTCCGTACAACTGATAAATTAAAACAAACTCGTTATTTTCCAAAATCACACAACATATCATCTTACTTCATTGTATTATCTTATGTTAATTTTTGAGAAAATTACAGGTTTAAATTATTTAGCAGTTTACAAAAGAGAAATTTTCACATTATTCATATTCCTTCCAAGGAAACCAAAACTGAATATTTGAGAAAATTTCTCTATAATCCGCATTATCGTCAACAACGAGCACGTAGTCAAAACGACCACGTGCTCGAATTTTTTTAAAAAACAAAAAAGACAAGGCATAACACTTGTCTTTTTCTATTTAGAATAGGGATAAAAAATTAAACTACTTCTCTATCAGGATATAATGGAAAGTTCAAGCAAAGCTCATGAATTATTTTCTTGTTTTTTTCAATCACTTCACTGCTTGTAGGATCGTTCAAGGTGTCTGAAATAGCTTTTCCAATTATTTCTATTTCCGGTACTTCCATTCCTCTGATAACAGCGCATGGTGTACCCAATCTAATACCAGAAGGTGAATACGGCGGTCGAGGGTCGTGTGGAATTGCATTTTTATTTACTGAAAGTCCGATTTTATCCAGAGCTTCTTCTGCTTCTTGCCCTGTCATGTTCTTGTTGGTCACATCCATCAGTATTAAGTGATTATCAGTACCTCCAGTAACCAAACTAAATCCATTTTCCAGAAATATTTCAGCCAACCTTTTGTTTGTTTCAACTATCAACTTATTACTTTTTCTAAATTCTTCAGTGCCAGCTTCTTTTAAAGCCACAGCCATACCAGCAATGATATGCTCATGTGGTCCACCCTGAAGTCCAGGGAAGATTGCTCTGTCAATTAGAGTTGGTAGATACTTTTTACTAACTTCCGGAGCAGGTTTTAGGGCATTACTTTCTTCTCCATCACAAAGTATAATCCCCGCACGTGGTCCACGCAAGGTTTTATGAGTTGTGGAAGTGACCACATCAGCATGACCAACCGGAGAAGCGTGAACACCAGCGATAATGAGTCCAATAACATGGGCAATATCAGCGGCAAAAAAAGCACCAACCTCCTTTGCGATTTCAGCAAATGCTTTATAGTCATATTCTCTTGGGTAGGCAGTAGCTCCAGCCCAAATCAATTTTGGTTTTTCCTTTTTCGCTAACTCTCTTACCTGATCGAAATCTATATAACCTTCTTTTGTAGTACCATAAGGAATGCTGTTAAAAAACTTCGCACTGAAATTCACCTTCCAACCGTGTGTTAGGTGTCCTCCATGACGCAAGTCCATTCCCATAATAGTGTCTCCTGGCTCACAAAGCGCAGTGTACACTGCCATATTGGCCGGACTTCCAGAGTAAGGCTGCACATTGGCGTGGCTTACTCCAAATAACTCCTTCGCTCTCTCAATAGCAATTGTTTCGAGCTTGTCAGTATTCTCTTGTCCTCCATAATATCTCTTGTATGGATAACCCTCGCTGTATTTATCTGTAAAGATTGATCCCATGGCCCGAAGTACAGCAGGTGATACATATGACTCACTCGGAATCATTTCAAGTCCATTTCTTTGTCTTTCTAGCTCATCAACAATACACTGATGTACTTCCGGATCTGCTTCTGAAATTGGAATATTAACTGTTTTATTTTGCATAAAATTTGTATCAAAATATTTAATTATTCACTCTTAAATAATATTCTAAAACTTTTCTTTTGTCAAAAAGAAAAGAGGGGATAAGCTTAGCTCATCCCCTCTTGAGTTTTTGGTAGCAATATTTTTATGCTACTTGTTGCTGTTCAGAAGAAAATCTCCTGGAACATTTTTGAACTTTGCCGCCTGGCAAAAAAACCATTGGATCCATCTCCTTGCCGCAAGAATCAAGTACCACTTTCTGGTGTGCCATTATCAAGATATCAAAATCCGACAAACCATAATTTTCCGCCTTTATACGCTCTTTTTCTTTATCCAACAGAGCTTGGGTATGGGCCAAATCTCTTTGGCAATTACCAGCAAACTTCTTGTCACATCTCTTAGAATACGGACAAGAACTAAGAACATCCTTGTTTTGTGTGGCTGCAAGTTTTCTTCCAAAAATTGATAAAAGTTTCATTAAGGCACCTCCCTATTTTTTTTACTTTGTAATCTTAATGAATAGTTTTATATACTAGACTTATTATATCACAATACCTAAATAAATGCAACCCCTAAACTTTCAAACTCTTTTTATACAATCTTAAATATTCCTTAGCTGATTTATTCCAGGAAAAATCTTTGTTCATGCAATTCATTTGAATCCTTTGCCATTTTTTTGAGCTATAAGTTTTTATTGCTTTCTTTAAAGAAATATTAAGAGATCTCGCAGTAGAACTTCTAAATGTAAAGCCGACTTTCGCATCAACAGTGTCAGCCAAACCTCCGGTTAGCCTAGCTACTGGGACTGTAGCATATCTCATCGCAATCATCTGGCCTAGCCCGCATGGCTCATACCTTGATGGCATCAAAAACATATCGGAACTGGCATAAATTCTCTGAGCCAGACTAATATCAAACTTTATTAAAGCTCTTACTTTTTGAGGATATTTTTTTTCTAAATCCTGAAGCAGTTTTTCATACTTATCTTGTCCTGTCCCCAAGAATACAAATTGAGCATCCATTTTCATCATGTCATCAGTGATCAACTCTAATCCTTTTTGATAAACAAGTCTTGAGACCAGGCCAATAATTGGGGTATTCTCATCCTGAGGTAAGCCCAACTCTTTTTGTAATAGTAATTTGTTTTTAGTTTTACCGCCTAGAGACTTCACTCCAAATTTTTTCTTAATAAACTTATCTTTCATTGGATTGAAAAAATCAACATCAATCCCATTTACTACTCCGGTAAGTTTTTTCTTGTGCTTCCTGAGTAAGCCCTCCAAGCCGGCTCCATACTCCTTGGTCATTATTTCCTTAGAGTATGTTGGGCTAACTGTATTTATTATATCTGCACTAATTATGCCCTCGGCCATAAAATTAACTTTTCCTGTTTTTTTATTTGGAGCTAGTTTTAAGTCTTTCTTTTTTAAATTAGCAATTTCCAATGTTTTAAACTCTGTCTTTCCCTGATAATTCAAATTATGAATCGTATAAACGGTTTTTATGTTTTTGAAATATGTAAAATCACTTTTTTCTATCAAGAGCGGAATAAGCCCCGTATGATAATCATGACAATGAACTATGTCTGGACTAAATTTTAATGCAGGCAAGCTGTAGAGTGCGGCAATAGAAAAAAATAAAAACCTCTTAGCATTGTCTCCATTAACATAGATGTCCTTTCCTCCTAAATATTTTTTATTTTCAATCAAATAAACTTTAACACCCTTTCCCGGTAGAGAAGTTTCCCAAATATTTATTTTTACAAACTTACCTCCACTCGGAATCTCAATATTTTCATGGATTTTTTTTAACTTACATTTCCCTGTGCTGAGCTTGTCGAAGTATTTCTCGTCAATAAAACCATACTTCGGCATAATAACCCTAATATCTGTTCCCTGTTTTTTTAATGCCGGCGGAAGACTGCCAACAACATCTGCCATCCCTCCGGCCTTTGCAAATGGATCAACCTCAGCTGAAGCCATTAAAACTTTTAATTTTTTTGTAGCCATGATTATTTCTTTTTTATAACTTTATTAATATTTCTTAAATACTTTGAATCAATTTTGAAATACTCTAGAGAATTCTGTAGCAAGGCTCGATCACCCTCACTTCGATGATAATCAGAACCACCTGTGGTAATTAGGTTATATTTTTTTGCCAAAAACTGAATATACATTATCGCTCCCAAGTTGTGATGAGGAGATAGCATTTCAATACCATCTAGACCTTTTTCTTTTAGTTTTTTTACAAATTTCTCATCAATGTGTCCATATTTCGCCGGGTGGTTATATATGAGTTGACCTCCCACTTCTTTTCTCATCTTAATTATTCTATCGAAATTTATATAGCTCTCCCTGAGCATTCCGTATTTTTTATTTCTGAAAAATTCATGTATAATATCTGACTCTCGAAAATCTTTCGTCTTTAATATTCGACTGACTATTTTTTTATTGTAAGAGGAGTGAATCAAATCATCTACTACGTGATTAATAGGTACATAGTGATTATATTTATCAACTATCTTGTCTACATCCAAAACAAAACCGCTTTTCACCGACAGTTCTTCCAGAACTGATCTGACTCTAGCTCTTCTTCTCATCTGACTATCACGTAATAAGGCATGCAAATCAGGGTGGGCATCGTCAAAATTGTACCATAGTAAATTAAACTTTTTACCATTCAATTTAACATAGAGTTCTAATCCCGGAATATATTTTACTTTATATTTCCTGCAGGCTTTTTCAAACTCAATTAAACCACTTATAGTGTTATGGTCGGTAAGTGATGCTATTTTAATACCCCTCTCAACACAAAACTTTACTACATCGGTTGGAGACAAATATCCATCTGAATAAGTAGAGTGAAACTGAAGATCAATTAACATATTTTTATATAATCTATTAGTTAATTTGTAAATTATTTTTTATCTTTTCGATCAGGGGCAGAGCACGTTCCGGCTCTGAGTCATACTTTAAAAGAAAAAAAGTAGCCGTCCTAAGTGATGTCCAATTATAATAATTATTAATCCTGTCTTGTATGTCTTGGTTTAATTTAATACTGCTTCCGCTGAAATAGCTATCCAAAAATATTTGCTTAATTTTCTTAGAATAATCTCTGTCACTTATTTTACGATTACACATAAATTCAAGTTGCTGCAAGAATGTCCCAATATCTCTCGTAAAGTCAGAAAGGCAAAGATCAGTAAAGTCGATCAATCCTATCTTTTTGTGACCCATTTTTATTATGTTCTCAGGATGAGCATCTCCATGAACCAACCATCTTTTTTCTGTCGTGGATAAAAATTTTTCTTCCTTTTCCATGAATATAGAATAGGCCTTTTTATAAAAATCATAATGCTCCGGATAGTCATGTTTTATTCTCTCACATGTGTGATCCGCGCCCGGAAAAACCGTTCTAATTCTACTGTTTTCTTCATTAAAATTTCTCATCTCTTCCACTTCTAAATTATGAAGTTTATTAAACCACTTCGCAGCCTTCTCCACAATTGCCTCTATTACTGGAAAATTGTTTTCACGGATATAGTAATAAAGATGATTTCCATCTATACCGCGATAAAAAGTTGCCTGAAAATAATCTGAATAAAAAAGAGGATGAGGAATAGTAAGGTAACCCTTCCCAAAACCATGCTTCCATAGGAATTCTAAACTGTGATATACGTTCTCCCTTGGTTCATTACTGTGCGCCGAACAAAAAATCGGCAATTTTTTAATTTTGCCGTCTTTGGTTTTAAATACTGTTTTAAACTCTAACACCACATGATACGTGCTCTCCCAAACATGTTTCTTCCAAGGCTTAATCGTTACTTTTTTTATAGATACAAAATCAGGATATTTCGGCAAAACCTTTTCACTTAAAAAATCTTTTACATATTTCTCATCAAAAAGATGAAGTATTTTATTCATAAATCTTATCTTCAATCATCGCCTAAAATATTTCAAAAAATATATAGCACGATCTAATCTGTACTTAAATTACCTTATTTTTTCCAATAATAATTCCAATGTTTATCCCAGATCATTTGTTTAATTTTTATATACAGTTTCTCTGCTTTAATTTTTGTCTTTCTAGTATCTTCATCGTGAAATGCCCTAAGCGCTCTTATAAACTCATTGATCCCTCTCTCTATCTCGTCAGGACTCCACGAGATTCCACTAAATAATTTCAAGTCCCTAGCTGACGCCCACCAAAAAGTACAACTCGCAAGCCCTCTCACAAAATGCCACTTAACCCAATAAATATTTTCATCATTTGGATTGTCCTTGATGGTGTCATATGTTAAGTTTGCCAACTCCCAAAGTTTCTTTTGTATTTTGTTTTTTGGATCAAGCCACAAAGCATAGGGCAACTTTCTCTCCAGCTCTTTTTCAGTAGACTCCCAGCTACACGGAACTATAGAAGTCTTCTCTTTCGTTTTGCCTTCAATGTACTCAGAGATAGTTTGTGTTTTTAAATCACTTTTATCTAGTAGTTTTTCAAACTCTGCTGTATGATCTATGTGTCTAAGCCCATATAACTCTCCATCTGTTGCTGTTATGTAGATGTTTTCTTTATTTTTAAATCTTTGAATATGAATATCGCTTCTCAAAATATCTGGAACATAATTTTGAGATAATTCTCTGTTTCTAAACACAACTGAGAGAGAGCTTTCCTTATCCTCGAAAACATTATTTAAATTCTCATTTTTCAATTTTCCAGACTTGGCAATTTCATCCAATATAATCCATTTATACCCATTCTTCTTGATAATTTTCGCAACTTCTTTGCTATATGCCATTTCTGGCAAGAAAAATCCTTTTGGCTTGAAGTTTTTACCAAAATGCTTCTTTAATATTTTTTCGTTAGTCTTTATTTGTGATTCTACTTCCTCAGCGGAAATAAGTGGCATCAAAGGATGAAAGGCACAAGTTCCAGTAAGTTCAACCTGTCCCTTTTTGATCAATTCATCAATTTTCTTTATCAACCACTCGTACCCCATTTCTTCCCATCGCAAAATCAAACAACCCTGAATATTTAAAGTAAACTTTATTTTAGGATGCTCCTCCAGAGCGCGAACGATGCGCGAATAACTCTTTTCAATTGCCTCCTCGATTACATGCGCATCAGAATTAGCTGGCTGATAGAGATGTAAAAAATTTATCCAAAGCATACACTACTATATATTTATGAATATTAATATTTTTATAAAAACTATTTTCCGTTTTTAAACCTAATTGCTTTTTTATATAACTCTACGTACTTCTTGGCTGGAATTTCCCAGCTATTCGATTCTTGCATTGCTCTAACTTTTAAACTGCGCCAAATATACTTATCTTTGTAAGTTTCTACAGCTCTAACAATACCAGCATACAAAGAAAACTCATCGAAGTACTTAAAAGTAAAACCAGTTCCTTTTTTATTAAGCGCGCTATAATTACTCACTGTGTCATGCAAACCTCCCACCTTTCTAACGATCGGCACACATCCATATCTCATAGCTATCAACTGATTAATCCCGCAAGGTTCGTGATGAGATGGCAAAATAAAAAAATCAGAGCCGGCATAGAGCAAGGTCTCCTCCTTTTGAGTAAAAGGCACCCAGACCAACTTCTTGGGATATTTCTTGGCCATTTTTTTTATTTCTCTGATATACCTCTTGTCGCCATCGCCCATTATGATCAACTGAATGTCGTGTCTCAAGATAATATGTAGTAACTTTGTTATGAGCTCAAAACCTTTTTGAAAAGTCACTCTCGAAGTAGCGCAGATGATAGGAATTTTCCGATCAATCGGTAATTCATATTTTTCTTGCAAATACAATTTGTTTAGTTTCTTTCTATGAATTTTTTTATAGTTATATCTCTTATAAATACCAGGGTCTTTCTCGGGATTGTAGGCATTATAATCTATACCGTTAACTATCCCAAACAAACGATCTTCTCTATTTTTTAAAATCCTGTGCAAATCTTGACCCACATTTTTTGTCATTATCTCGTCTCTATATTGCTCACTAACAGTGCTAACTGCATCTGCTGAAATAATTGCTCTTTTGGCAAAATTAATATATTCAATTTCAGGATCAGTTATGTGAGGAATTCTCTTTCTTCCGAAATCTTTTTTATCATTCGGCACCTCCCACCAATTTTTTCCAAACTGAAAAACCAAATTATGGATCGTAAAAATCGTTTTGGCATTACGAAGGGTTTTTGAATATCTGAATTGAGTTTTTAAATAAAACGGGATGAGACCGGTCTGCCAATCATGACAATGAACTATGTCTGCCTCAAACTTCAACAAGGACACCAGCTTAAGCGCGGCCACATCAAAAATCAAAAATCTTACGTTTTCATGAGTTGATCCATAGAGACTTTTTCTCTTTGAAAAATATTTTTTATTTTCGACAAAATATATCGGAAGGCCTTTCATGGAGTACCCCTTCCAATAATTCACCTTTACAACATCAACCGAATTTAGATATAACTCTACATCTTTATGTATTAGTTCCAATCCTAAATCCTCAGGATTCATTATCCTTCCATACAAAGGAGTAATTGCAATAACTTCATGACCGAGCCTTCGCAAAGCTTTTGGCAAACTTCTAGCCACGTCAGCTAAACCACCCGTTTTAGAAAAAGGTGCGATTTCAGATGAAATTGATACTACTTTTAACTTTTTCATAATTATAATTCTGAACTCTAAAATTATTATTAATTATTTACAGCGCAAATTGCTACTGCCAAGGCGTCAGCCGCATCATCCGGCTTGGGAATACTTTTTAGATTCAAAAGCATTTTTACCACTTCTTGAACTTGCCTTTTGTCAGCCTTACCATAAGATGATACAGCTTGCTTGACCTGAAGTGGAGTGAACTCAACAATCGGTAGCTTGTTCTGTCTGGCAGTGAGCAGGACCACCCCTCTAGCATGACCAACCGTTAGAGCTGTCTTAACATTTTTACAAAAAAATAATTCCTCAACAGACACAAGGCTTGGCTTATACTTTTTTATAATATCATTTAAAGCCTTAGCTAGAATATCCAAACGATCAGCCAATTCAGTATGCGCCTTAGTCGTGATAGATCCATAATCAACACACTCCATTTTTCCTTCTTGCTCCACCCTGATAATACCGAAACCAGTATCTGCTATCCCAGGATCAATGCCGAGGATGATTTTGGGATATTGAGGATTGGAATTTTTGGCTATCATACATTCACGTTTGTGTAATAATCCAACACGTCTTCACAGTCATCCAGCATTTCAGTAAATTTTTCCAATTTTTCTTTATCACCATCACTTATTTCCGCCTCATCTTTTGCTACATATTCAATCTCAGCTGATTCTGTTTTTATTTCTTTTTCTTCTAAAGTTTTTTTAACATTTTGCAAATCTTCAATATTCGTAATTATTGATATTCCCTCATCTTCTTTTTCTATATCCTGAGCTCCAGCCTCTATCAATTCTAGTTCAAAATCATCCAGATCTCCATTTAATGTTTCAAGATTTTCTTTCAAAATTCTAATAACTCCTTTTTGCGTAAAATTCCACATTACAGACCCCAATGATCCACCAAATTTAGTAAAAATATGTCTGATACTAGCTGCACTTCTGTTTTTATTATCCGTCAGAGATCTAACTACAAACTGGGCATTAACTGGGCCGATGCCTTCATAAATTAATTCTTCAATCTGACCACCCTCGAGTTCTCCTGTCCCCTTCTTTATTGCTCTCTCGATATTGTCTTTCGGCATATTGGCGGACTTCGCTTTGTCGATTGCCATTCGAAGCATAAAATTAGTATCAACATCTCCTCCTTTTTCTCTAGCTGCGATAGTTATCAAGTTTGAAATCTTGGTAAAAATAGCGCCACGCTTAGCGTCAGCTGTTCCTTTTGCTCTTTTTATTGTAGACCATTTACTGTGTCCTGACATATTTTAAATATATTTATAATTTTCTTAATTACTTATAATATAATGTCATATATTCGGATAAAAATCAAGTTTTGTGTTACAAAAAATAGCCTTTTGCAAGGAAAAATAGTATAATTAAAATACGCCCTCAAGGAAGTGCTTTTGGGGTATAATAATTTTTATTTAAACAATCCTATGAACTTAGATAAGATTAGTCAAATTAAAAAATTTGATACCAGTATGGTTTCAGAATCAATTGAGCTGCTTGGAGAGCAAATCAAGCAAGTACTTCGTGATTCTCGAAATGTTTCTGTCCCAAAAAAATTAACACAAGGCATCACCCAGGTTGTCGTAAGCGGCATGGGTGGATCAAATCTTGGTGCAGGAATTGTAAAATCCGTCATGGGCGAGGAGATCAAGGTGCCAATCTCAATAACTCCAGGTTATAGTGTTCCTGCTCATGTCAATAATAAAACCCTTTATATTGTTTCATCATACTCCGGCAACACTGAAGAACCACTTGAAGCCCTGAAGATCGCAAAAAAAAGAAGAGCAAAGATTATTGCCATTACAGCTCACAGTAAAAAAAACAAACTAGAAAAAATAATGAACAGAGATAAGATACCAGGATATATTTTCGAACATAGCCACAACCCATCCAATCAACCTCGGTTAGGGCTTGGATATGCAATCTTTGGCATGATGGTCCTCATGGGTAAAGCCCGACTTTTCAAGACAAACAAGCAAGAAATAGAAAATATCATTTCTAGTCTTGACAAGAGGAATAAAAAACTAAACATAGGAAGCAAACTAAAAACAAACCCAGCGAAAAAAATAGCTACCGCTCTTTATAAGAAAGAACCGATCATTATTGCCTCAGAGCATTTAGTAGGCAATCTCCGAACAATGAGAAACCAGTTTTGCGAAACCAGCAAGACCTTCGGTAGCTACCTGGGCCTTCCTGATCTAAACCACTTTGCCATGGAGGGGCTCTCTCATCCAAAAAGCAATAAAAAAGATTTTGTTTTCCTCTTCTTCGATTCTGCCCTCTACCACAAAAGGATTCAAAAAAGAAGCAAGCTCACCAAACAAGTAATCAGAAAAAATGATATCAAGGCAATAAGTCACCAGCTGACAGGAGCCACAAAACTAGAACAAGCATTCGAACTTCTCCAATTAGGAACCTGGATAACCTACTATCTAGGAATGCTAAACGAAGTTAAGCCCGGACAAGTGCCTTTTGTAGATTGGTTTAAAAAACAACTTAAATAAAATTGGAAATAAAAAAACACCGTCTAATCTAGACGGTGTTTTTTTATTCTATCTTATGCGTTTAATATTACTAACTCCATATCCTCCTGTGGTAAATCCTTTTTTGAAATCTTTAGTTTCTGCTCTTCGGTCGGTTTTATTCCTAGCTCTTTTACAAACTTGTCTACCGTGTCTATATCGTCAATTTTTAGTCCAGGAATCTTATAGTGCATTGGTATTACTATCCTAGGCTCAACTTGAGAAATAACTTCTACTGCTTTTTTAGCATCCAGTGTGTATTTACCACCAACTGGGATTAGCAGAATATCTGTACCCACCAAAACTTCCAATTGCTTATTGTCTAGAGCGGTGCCTAGATCTCCCAAGTGACTCACTGAAATATTATCTATCTCAATTCTGTAAATAATATTAATCCCTCTTTCTTTTCCTTTTTCTGTATCATGATAAGACTCTACACCATGGACAGATACACCTTTGCTGTCATATTCACCAGCCATATCAATCTTAAAAGGATTTCCACGTAATGACTTCACATTATTATGGTCATAGTGATCGTGACTAACCGTAACAATATCTGATTCAAAATTAGGAACTTTTAGTCCTACTTTTTTATCAAAAGGGTCAGTTGTAATCGTTACTCCATCTGGACCTGTCTTATCCTGAATTTTAAAACAAGAATGACCTAACCAAGTTATTATCATATTTTTAAATTTTTATTAGACTTATAATTATTAATACCATCTTATATTAATATAAATACTGTAGATTGTAAAGATTATTATCTAGAAAAATATCGTCCATCATCTTCGTCTTCTTTGTTATCATTTTCTGGTTCTTCTTTACTTTCTTCATTTTTAGTTTCTTCTTCGCTTTCTTCCATCTCTTCATCTTCTTCCTCTTTCTCCTCTTCCTTGTTTTCAGATTTTTCCTTCTCTTCTTCAATCTCGTCATTCTCTTCTTCTTCAACTTCTTCCTCCTCTTCGTCTTCAATTTTCTCAGAAACAAACACAGGAGGAACATCACCATCGTCCTCTTCTCCCAGATATGATTCCGGAGCTTCAGCCTCGTCTCTGCTGTGAATTGATACACCACTTGTTCCAGCGTCACTTAGGGCTTCGTATTGCTCCTTCGATACCATTATCTCACGCGGCTTTGCTCCATTGGCCGGACCGATTATACCGGCACTCTCAAGCAAGTCCATTATTCTTGCAGCACGCGCATAACCAATACTAAGTCTCCTCTGCAACAAAGATGCAGATGCTTTGCCCATGTTTATTACTATCTCTTTTGCTTCTTCAAATAAATCATCTCCTCCATCATCGCCACCTGGCATCCCTGGAACGCCTGGCCCACTACTTTGATCTACTATACCTTCAACAAAGTTTGCCTTACCTCCTTTTTGCTTTATAAATCTTACAACCTTTTTTATCTCAGCATCACTCAAGTACGCCCCCTGTAGTCTCAAAGGCTTTGATATCTGAGAATTAATAACAAGCATGTCTCCCTGGCCGAGCAACTTTTCAGCTCCAGTAGAATCCAATATGGTTCTGGAGTCTTGTCCTGATGCTACTGAAAAGGCAATACGAGCCGGCATGTTAGCCTTGATTAATCCTGTAATCACATTCACACTTGGTCTCTGCGTAGCTAGAATCAAGTGGATACCAACTGCACGAGACATTTGAGCCAGACGAATAACCGATGATTCAATCTCTTTTGCTGCTGTAACCATCAAATCTGCTAACTCATCAATAATAAAAACAATATACGGCATCTTCACCTCAGCGGTTTCATTGTATGCCTGGATATTTCTATGCCCACTTTTAGAAAAGAAATCGAAACGACTATCCATTTCGCGCAAACACCAATTAAGCGCGTTGACAGTCTTCTTTACGTCAGTAATCACAGGACACATCATATGAGGAAGACCATTATACCCTGGAAGTTCGACTCTCTTTGGATCAACCATAATAAACCTCAGATCATCCGGATTATTCTGATAGAGCAAACTAACAATTATAGTATTTAGACAAACTGACTTACCAGAGTTTGTTGCACCAGCAACAAGCAAGTGAGGCATTTTGGTAACATCATCAAGCCAAGTATTTCCAGCTACGTCCTTTCCAAGAGCGACCATCATGTCGTGCTTTCTTTCTTTGTAATTTTTTGAGGCTAAAACTTCTTTGAGGCTAACTACGGCCTTGGCTTCGTTTGGAACTTCAACACCAACCAATGATTTACCAGGAATTGGAGCTTCAATTCTAATTGGATGAGCTGCTAGAGACAAAGCCAGATCATTTCCAAGTGTTGTTATCTTTGATAGCTTTACTCCCTTGGCTGGCTTGAAAGTATATTGAGTCACAGTTGGCCCAATACTTACCTTGCCCATATCTACTGGGATCTTGAACTGCTCTAGAGTATTTCTAATTATCTCTTTGTTGTCTTCAATGTCTCCACTGGTAGGTTTTCCTCGTTTTCCGTTAAGAAGAGTCAAAGGTAATTTGATGTCTATTCCAGATGGCTTCATCCACCATGGATCTTCATCACTGTCCTCTTCTTTGGCAGGATCTTTCACGGTTGGTTTCATAAATTCCGGTACTTCGTCCTCTTCCTCTTCCGTCTCATCTTCTTCCTCCTCCTCTTCTTCCTCTTCCATTTCTTCCTCCTCCTCTTCTTCCTCTTCCATTTCCTCCTCCTCTTCTTCTTCCTCTTCCATTTCCTCTTCTTCCATTTCCTCCGTTCCTTCTTCGTCTTCTGTGACCTCTTTCTTCTTTAAAAACTTTGCAACCAAAAAATTAACAGGATGAAGTACTTTAGCAAACCAACTTTCACTTCCCAATAATCTAGTTAAGGTGGTGTCGAGCAAAAGAAGTAATGATATTATTAAAATACTTAGAGAAACAATCAAGGATGCAATAAAGCCCATTAAATTTACAAAAACTCCTGCCAAAAACAATCCTAGCATTCCACCTCCGACTCCCATTTCAAGAGCTTTTTCCCATTGATCCCTCTCCACAAATAATGTAAGCAAAGTTTGAAAAGAAATAACAAACAAAAACAACCCTAAATAATTACTACCCTTGAGTCTCCTCTCCTCACTATAGAGAAAAAACGCCCAGACAAATATAAGGACTGGATAAAGCCATTTACCCTGACCAAAAGCCCAGACAAGACCCGATTTTAAGTACACTCCTAGATCACTTGCCAAATCAAAAAGACCAAGCATGCTGATAGCACCCAGGGCTAATAAAAATACAATAAAAATACCCTTTTTTGTTTCAGGGTCTAAATCAAGTTCTGGTAATTTTGGAATGCTAATGCGACTTACCAAACTACGTTTTTTCCTTCTTCTTCTAGCCATAACAATATTAATATAATAAAAAAATCTATATTACATATAGATTATAACATAATTGTTGGATTATCAAAATATTTTATTTTCTATTTCTCAAACAACACAAAGGCAATATCAGTCAAAGCTTTTAACTTGTGGTATGTCTTCGCGGGAAATTCAATCTTTGCTGGAGCTTCTACTACCCATGTATCATCTTCCAGGGCAACCTCAGTCGAACCTGAAATCAGATATATAAGCTCTTCTGCGTTTAAAGAATTATCTCCGGCTATCATTCCTTTGTGCCTATAATAAATCTTAAAATCTTCAGCTTGGTAATTCTTATCTTCTTTTTTTTCTTTGATTAATTTAATTTCCATACAAAATTTTATCGATTTTAATTACTGCGCAGACTATTTTTATAGAGTTTAAAGTTTATTTCTGATGTCCACATTTTTTCTCAAAAAAATAATCAACATCACACCTAATTCCGTCCACTCCATCATTTACAAAACAAGTCTTAACCTCTCTATCTTCTCGTATATTAATTTCAATTTTTCCACCTTTTAATATGCAATATTTTTCCGCTTGTGTTAAATTGTCGTTTGGCTTATTAATGGGCTCTTGATGCGTGCATCCTGTTACCAAAATCAAAACTAAAATAATAATTATTTTTTTCATATAATAAAATTTAATTATTAAAAATCACAATTTAATTCTTCCTCATATTCGTTTCCAAAAAATTTACCGGATTGAGACTGATTAAACTTTTCATATTTCTTCTTTTTTTGATCAGTATTAAACACAAGATTTTCAACATAGCCTATATCATCAAATGAGTTGTCAGATTCCCGGGAGATACAATCAACTGAAATTAAATACTCATTTAAATTAATTTGTTCAAGATTTTCAACAATTAAAATTTTTTCTAATTCCTTGGCAAAATTAATTAAAACTTTTTGAACTTTTAAATTATCAGGGTATTTATTATGAATTTTTAACTCAATATCTTCATTCACACCAACATCAATCGAATTATTGCACCCACCCAAAATTAATGCAATAGACATCAAGGCAAAAATCAAAATATTTATTCTTAAAAATGACATAAAATTTTTCACTTATAAAACAATGTTATTTCTATTTTACCAATATTCAATCAAAACAACAAACCATCTACTCTTCTAAACTTCGAACATAAATCTTGTTAAGAATAAAACTACCTAATTTATTTAATTTACTTACAACGTTATCTTAAAAATCGAAAATCTTCTATTGACAAACATATAAATCCATGCTAAAATATCATATCAAAGTTAATCAAACAACTATTTAAAGGAGGGTTAAAAATGGAGGCGAAATGTTGTATTGTGTCTTGGGATTGGAAAGGGGAGCCGGATTTTGAAGAAATTCAACAAGCTCTTGAGGCAGTATTTAATGGAATCAATTGTCCTACCATTCAAACCATTAATCATTCGACCAACGATCAATGCGCAGTCATTGCCTCGTCTCATAAATTATCAGAACCCACCGTGGTAACTGCCTGGGATGAGTTTTGCAACAATAGTCTCAATGAAAATCAGCCATTTGAAATAAAAGAGGCATAATCACTCACTCCCCGAATCGCACTAATATGCTTTTCGGGGGGTTTTTTAATTTTCGATATCAAACACACATCCTAAAAATACTATTCTGTCGTGATTATCTCTACTCTTCCAATACTCAATTAAAACTACAAACCATCGTTCTTGACAAAAAAACAACCAATGATAAAATAAGGCTACTACTTAATTATCTCGCCACGTTCTTTTAATCTCTAAAAAAAAGGAGGGTAAAATGAAGTTTGTACAATTTTGGTTCGAGTCGAATCAGATTTGGGGAAGAGTAGATGGTTTAGCTACATGGAAAGTCTTCCTAGACGCCCTTCAGAAAAGTTCATGTGGACCACTTCCCAACAAGAACATACTGATTGGCTCTTTGGCAACTTTTGACACCGAAAGTATAGAACGAGGAAAAATAGAGGCCGAAGAAAATTATCTTCCAAATTTTGGAATGTTAAATGATCACAGCTCTGAATTAAGTCTTGAAGACTGGGCAAGAAAAAATGGGATGTATGAATTTTTGACATTGGCACAATTTTAACCTCAGTTTTCAAAAACAAAATTACAACTTCGAGATTTTGTGATTTTCAAAATCTTATCCTTAGACAAAAGGAGAAAGAAAATGACAGAGAAATTTGCTCATAACCTAGCTTACAAATCTCCAGAACAAAAAAAAGAATTCCATGCTCTTTTAGGCTCAAATGAAATTGCCAAAACCGACAAAGAAAGCCTGGTATGTTATTTGCCAGATTTTGTTATTAAAAATTGGCAAATTCTTTCTCGGGGAGAAAGACTGGTAGCCCTAGCTGGAGCTGATCACATGCTTTCATTTTTAATAGGGGTAAAAAAACTCGATGATGAGACAAATGAAAAAAGGAAGAGTAAAATCATGCCCTCCACAAAAAAGAACTAATAATCCTCGGTAGCAACTATCGGGGATTTTTATTTTTCTAACTTGACAAAAACGAATTTTATGCTAAAATAACGGAAAACTAAATAATGCTCCGTTTTTAAATATAATAAAAGGAGGAGGTTATGCCAAGTTTTAACGACAATCACCCAGAATGTGGTAAAAATGAAGTATTTCTGAGGAATGTGCCTCAGTCTGTACTCAGAAACTACATGAAAAAACAGTTTGGAAGTGAAGTAAGAGCAGGCAAAGTAGCTTATTCCGGCAATGGAGAGAAGAAAGATAATGGTGATGTTCCAGTTTTTTTAAGCCTGGAGGCATGGCACAAGCTAATACCTCCCCAAGTTTAACTTCTCTGATCTCTGACCCGTTTTACGAATATCAAATTCGTAGCGGGTCTTTTTTTATTTGTTACGTAACAATTTTATCCTGATATTTCTTCTTCTTTTTTATAAACAAGATGATAATCGCCATGCTACTTGCAAAAATCACTAACGCATATTTTATTATCCTCTCTCCATTTCCCCGTTTTTCCAATCCCCATTCGTCTGCCTCGATCGTTTCACCCAAAACACGAGATTCTCCAGATGCCTCTTCTTGTGTTTTTTCTTCTGCCTTGTTTTTTACCAATATATCATCAATTGACCTTGGTAGAATTCTCACTCCTGATCTAGATAGACTTACAATGCCAACAACTGAGAATGTATCACCTTCCACAAAGACGCTCTTGTCTATATCTGTGGTTTTTTTGACAAAGATTTTCACTTCATCGATACCATCATCTAGAAAAACACTAGAACCCTTCACCTCAACTATCTCACCCTCGACCTCAACTAGCCTTCCTGCTTGAGTTTCATTTATATCTTCACATACAATCTTCTCTGGAGTTATACTTGTTCCATGTCCTAACACGCGAATATTATTCATTTCTGAAATCTTTATTCTCTTCTCGCCATTTATCTCTGACACTTCTCCTATGATCTCCACCAGATCTCCAATGTTCATCTGGGGAAATTTCTTTTTATGACTATATATCTGTACTCCGTTTGAATCTTCTTTATCTACTATATAGAAATACTGAGAGCCGAGTATGCCAGGCATCACTGCAACATGCCCCTCTATGAGAACATACTCTCCTTTTTCAAGTGTCTCTATATCATCAAAGTAAATAATTCTAGGGATGTGCATATTTACATCTTCACTCATTGGCTCCACTGAACTAAATATCAACTCTACCTCCTCTATTGATTGTTCTCCGTCAATTGGTAGACTATTCTTCTCACCCGGAGTGATATACTCTGACCAGGACCAATCACCATTTTCCATTCTGGCAAATGACTCTCCTTCCTGTGTCTCTATATACTCTACCCTGTCTACTATCTCACCATCTTCGTTAAATAAAACAACCTCATCATCCAAATTGTTCATAGCAATTCCGGTGTCTTCCCGACTAATAAGGAAAAAATCACCCGGGTCAATCATTATATCATCAGTAAATACATATGGCTTACTTCCTCCCGCACTATCATCGAGCTGCCAGTTGGATAAATTCACTGCCGCGCCGGTACTGTTATATATCTCCACCCACTCTCCGTCGTAATCGCTACCATAAGGATTTGGCAATATTTCGTTTATAATAATGTTTTCGTTTGTTGCGTTGTTACTTTCTTGATCTCCAGTAACTATAATTTTTTTATTTACTTTATACTCCTCAGTTTCAGTGGTAATAATTAATTGAACATCATATTCTCCAGGAAGTAAAAAAGTATGCTCAGGATTTGGCAAGCTGAGCTCTATACCATCTCCAAAATTCCAGTGATATTTAATTCCCACAAGATCAATGTTGGTAGTTGTACTCTTGAAGCTGGCGGGAATTAGTGCTTCAATTTTTTCTGGATAGAAGAAATCAATTCTTTGTTCATCCTCCACCATGCCACTACTAGTTGCATTATTATTGTCATCAAGTTGTTGCTCTTCGTCAACTGACAAATCATCTTGTGTTTCTTTGTTTGTGATAATATTGCCAGCGTCTTTTGTTGGGCTCTCAGTTTCTACAAAATCAAAAGAGTTATTATAGCTCGTATATCCATCTATCTTCCTGGCAATACTTAAGGGATCCTTGGCTACTGGAGCATTGTCATCCTCTTGCCCGTCATCCCAATTCCCATACACCACCTGATCAATTAAATTTTCATTGCCATCACGAAGGATTATAATATCTCCTTTGTTATTTAGATTACCTTTCGGCTTTTCTATTACATAATATTTTTTCGAATAAATCAAACCTTCTAGACTGGTTTGCTTTCCGCTGCCCTCTTCAATACTCCAAGAATCCAGACTAATGTCTTCTGGGGCATTATTAAAAAGCTCCACCCACTCGACATCATCATCAGCCGGATCTGAAACAAATTCGTTTATCACCACATCACCCAAAAGATAACTTTTTTCTGTAGGTTGCACAGAGGATTGAGGGGAGTTTTCAGTATCGGTAGCTTCTTCTACCGACAGATCATCATCTTCGTATTCTAAATCATCTTCTGGGGAAGTAGTGCTCATGTCTTCCACCTCTATCACATTTTCACTAGCTGGAGTTCCAGTCCCGGTAAACCAACTCGCTCCACCCCAAACACAAACCAATTTCGCATCATTATCACCACAAGTCCATTCACTATTCATGTTCACTATATCAATCACTGTCCCACTAGCATTCCTGAGCTCCAACACCTCTCCTGAGTTTCCCAATGCTCCAGAATAAATAAGGTCGGCTGAAACTGCCGGAACAGTCTCATCATCACTCCGCTCAAGTAAATAAAAACCGGCCATATCTATAACGCCGGTTAGATTTATACTTGGTGATCCGTCTTGAGCTGTCAGAGTCCAGCCATCCAAATCCATGCTCTCACCTGAACTGTTGTGAAGCTCTATCCATTCATCATTATTGGAAGCATCCGTCCCCATCCAGGCTATTTCGCTGATTCGGACATCAGCCAAAACAAAACCCGGCCAAGCAACTAAAGCTACGCCAAATATTATTAATTTAAGTATGTTTAATAATTCTTTTGACATAATTTGATTATGCCAGAAGACTGATGAATAAAAAATAAAGGAAAAATAAACTAATTTATTCTCAAAATTTCCTAATAATAAAAAAGAGCCAGGACATTATTTGTCTTGGCTCATTTGATGTTTTCCCACTTAAATTTAATCTTAAAAATCTTTGCTAGATCCACAACGGCACTTCTAAAAGAAACGTTTTTCTTTTTCATGTAGAATTCTATTATACCACCATGGTCACCGCATCCAAAGCAATGCCATCGCCTGCTTTCTACAAAATAAACAAAAGAAGGGGTTTTTTCTTTGTGAAAAGGACAAAACATTTTATACATAAACAATCCTTGCCTTTTCATTTTCACATGCCCAGGAAATACGAAGCGCAAATCCATCAAATGTTTTCCTCTAATATCACAAACAACTTTTTCCCAATTTACTATTTCTCTCTTTCTCATCTATGTCTCCTTTAGAGGTTGCCACTTTCTTGATTCCTGTAAATAGCCTCTTGCTTACGTGATTGCTTAAAAAGAAAAACTTCTAAACCTACAAGAAAGTGGCGGTAGTTTACTAGTGTTACTTTTTTACAATCAGGATATTTAATCTTTTTTTATATGAAATACATGTCTCTGTCAAGCATGCCTACAAAGAAAAAATTGACAAACTAGCAACATTTTGATATTGTTAAATATCTTTAAAGAGTAAAATCTTTAATTATTTAACAAGGGAGGGTTAATATGCTTCTTAAAAATTTAGAAGACGGAAAATCTTTTATTTGCTTTCAACACCTTGATCACGATGAAGTCCCGGTTTATATCAAGATTAAGCGATCACCAAAAGGCTACAAAGAATATCCAATTTTGTGTTTACAAAAGCATGATGATGTAATTGTAAAAATGCCTGACTTCTTGGACGTTATTGTTCTAAAATAAAATTCGGGTTAACTTTTCAATGTATATACATATGTTTAAACATATGTATATACATTATCAATAAAAAAGGGGGAAGGGGGCATGAATGATGAAATTTGGCATTTAAATACTTGGGTTGATGCTACTTGGACTGACTTGAACGGTGACACGATGAGCTCGTTTAAAAATCTTCAAATTTTGATATCAGCTCAGGATAAAAAAGAGGCCTTAGAACAAGCTGAAAAGCTTATTGAAAAATTAAAAAACGGAGACTTCGATCTCCTGAAAAAAAATTTTAATTTTGATAACCCCAAAAGTAAAATAAAAATAAAATGTGAAAAATCTCAACTCTGTTTTGTTAAAAATCTTTAAAAACTAGCTAGAAAAAAATATCTCTAGCTCCAACTTCGGTTGGAGCTTTTATTTTTTTCTTGTTTTTTGAAAACAAAAAAACAGACCCTCATCACCTATTCGAAACTAAAAGTGATTTTAAATCTGCTCAGCCAGCAAGGCAGCACCAATTGCGCCCGCATTTGCTCCTAGTTTTGATTTTAGTATTTTAATCTTTCTAGCTTCTGGGTTATTGATGTACTCTGCCATTGCCTTCTTGGCACTAGGCAGAAATAAATCGCTAGACCCCATTACTCCTCCGCCAACAATAAAAACTTCCGGATCTAGTGTGTTTACCACATTTGCAAAGGCCACTCCTAATACATGACCAAGCTCCTCAAATGATTTTACTGAAAAACTGTCTCCTCTATAAGCTTGCTCCGCCAGGCTCGCCGGACTACCCTGAGTTAGCTTCATGTAGACTTTTTCTAGGCTCAGCCCCTCAGAGGAATTTATAATAGTATGAGCTATTTCACCAGCGCCATTTCTATATCCCCTATAAACATCCCCATCCAACCACCAGGCAGAACCAACACTTGTTCCCAGAGCTATTCCATAAATATTAGAGTATTTCTTTCCCTCTCCAAGCATGGCTTCCGCTCGAATAAAACATTTACCATCATTATCAACTATTGATTTATAGCCAAATCGCTCCTCTATCATCTGTCCAAGTTTGACGCCGTCAAGTATTTCAATGTTTGGGGCCCTCATTATTTTCCGATCATTAAAATCCACCACCCCGGCAATACTAAATCCAATGCCCTCTATTTTCTTCTTGTCTTCCTTGGCCTTTTCAGATAGCGGCTCAATCAAGGCATTAATCATTATCAGTAAATGCTCTACGGTGTCTTTTGGCGTACCAAGCATAAAATCAGCTACTATATTTTTCCCGTCAAAAAGTATAGCCTTCATGTTTGTCCCTCCTATATCTATTCCAATTGTATAACTTTTTCCTGGCATATTTTTTATCTAAAAAGCTCTCTGGCTTCATCCCATATTTCGGGATTGTTTTGTGTTTCTTTTTCCCAGTACCACCACTCAACACCCCATAAATAGAACTCGCCAAATCCAGTCTTACTTCCAAACTCTATCATCTCTAAAAATTTTTCCAAATCCATTGTTCTATCTCTCTCTTCCTTTGTTAAATGCTGAAAAGGTTTCGGTCCCCAAGGCTCACCTTGCATTTCTATAACTATCCATTTTTCCGGACTAGAAAAAACTCTGGCGATATTTTTCTTGAATCTAAAAAAAGCAGGCGTGATAGGATAACTAACATATCTCTCTAGATGGGCAGAATATGTATTTAGATACATGGTGGTACCAAATACATCCGCTCTTTTGGCTGCCGGCACCCAAAGTGACAGTTCTCCAGAATCAGTAACAACTATTGGACGCTTGTCCAGGCTACGCACCAAAGCGATTTCCTGATCAAGGAACTTCCTATCAAACTCGGGACATTCACCAAAATATCTCAAAAATGGCTCATTTTCAACTTGCCAAAAAACAATATTGTCATTGTCCTTATATCTATTTATAACCGCTTCGATGTATCCTAATGAGTTTTCTTCTCTCTCTTTCTTCTCGAGTCTTTCCACCCATTCAGGATAATGACACTCTGGCCAGCGAGGAAGACGACCACCAACAGCCAATATCATCTCTACATTGTTTTCACTTGCTTTTTCAATTTGCCAATCTAGGTCAACCCAGTCATACTCACCCCCCTCTTCACTTTGCAGCAAGTCCCAATAGGCTGAGATGCGTAACTTTTTCACTCCTAAGTCACTAATCATTTCCAAATACACATCCTGCCAATCAAGTCCGAGATCAATTGCCTGCTTCTTTGAAAATGTTACTCCATATTTAAGTTCCTCTCTTTCGGGAACATGGCCCTGGCTAAAGATTAAAACAAAAAACAACAATATGATAAATATTACTACAATTTTTTTTATTATTTTTAAAAAAGTAAACATTTGAGTTTGTTTATGTGACTATTTAGCCACCCATATAATCATCAAACACGGCTCTGTTCATGTTTCTGGTTACATACAAGGTTATCGCATATGAAAACATAACTATGATAAGTCCAATTAGAGCGTTTTTCATCATCGAGGTTGCTTCACTAATTTTACCACTATTTCCCATGGAAGTCATCCACTTGAATCCCGCAAAGATAATAATAGCCAAGAAAATAACTCCCATAAAAGTCAAAAATATTTTAATTATGTCTACCACTATTTTTTTTATATCTTTATCTCCACTTCCATTACCGAAGGCTGTTCCAATTTCACTACCACTAAAACCTTCTTGCTGACTCAAGTCTATAGCATCCACTGTTTTCAACTGAAAACTAAAAAAGGAGAGTGTGAACAAAATCAACAAACTTAATAACTTTTTTTTGGTTTTTTGCATAGTTTTGGTATAATAATATTAATGAATTTATCTTTATTATAGCATAAAGATACACAAAAAAACAATTCAAAAAATAAAACAACCCACATGCGTTTATCGACAAAAATTGCATACAACACCCTAGTTCAGATTATTGGTAAAGTAATTTCTACTACTCTCGCTCTGCTTGCGATAGCTATTATAACCAGAGAGCTTGGACAAACCGGATTTGGAGAATATACCACAATTCTTACTTTCATTTCTCTGTTTGCAATTACTGCCGATTTAGGGCTAACCATTATCACCGTCCAGATGATCAGCAAACCGGATGCTGATGAAGAATACATCCTTGGCAATCTACTTGGATTGCGTCTTGTTACCGCCCTTCTCTTCCTAGGAATTGCTCCAATCATAGTGCTGTTCTTGCCTTACAGCGACCAAATAAAAAACGGTGTAGCCATCATCTCTCTATCTTTCCTCTTTATTGCCCTAAACCAAGTTTTGGTTGGGCTCTTTCAAAAAAAGCTAAGCATGGATAAAGTGGCAATCTCAGAGGCAATCAGCAGGCTGTTTATGGTAGGTGGAGTTATTGTCGCCCTGAAAATGAATACCGGACTTACTGGAATATTGATTGCTACTGTTTTGGCAAATTTAGTTAGCTTTCTTTTTCATTTTTATTTTTCACGCAAATACGCCATCATCAAACTTCGATTCAACCTGGGTTATTGGAAGAAAATATTGATTCTTTCCTGGCCGCTGGCTATGACCATAACTCTAAATCTCATTTATCTAAAAACTGACACATTACTACTCTCTATAATAAAAAGAAAATCAGAGATTGGGATAATAGCAGAAGTTGGTCTCTATGGAGCGGCTTATAAGATAATTGACGTTCTGATTACACTGCCCTTCATGTTCGCTGGTGTTGTTCTACCTATTCTTACAGCACTTTGGGCAAAGAAAGAGACAGAAAATTTCAAAAACGTTTTGCAAAGATCATTCAACGCCATGGCCATTATCGGTCTACCTATTGTTTTTGGTACCCAGTTTATAGCTGAAGAAATAATGGTTCTTGTCGCCGGCAAGGACTTTGCTCTATCCGGACCGATTTTACAACTACTGATCGTCTCTGTTGGACTTATTTTCCTAGGAAACATGCTGGCCCATGGAGTCATTGCCATTGAGAGACAGAAAAAAGTTATTGGGGCTTATTTGTTTATTGCCGTTACTTCTTTTTTTGGATATCTCTTCTTGATTCCGCACTTTTCTTATTTCGCCGCCGCCTGGGTTACTATCTATTCAGAACTTGTAGTGGCGCTCGCCAGCGGATATGTTATATATAAATACACAAAGTTCATTCCAAGTTTCAACATCGTCTATAGATCGATTGCTGCCTCTCTGGTTATGACTCTGGTTATCAAACTAATGATACAAAGTCAGTATAACAATCTCTTTGTTGTTATTATAACGGCTATCTTGGTATACTCTGTCTTTATTTATCTCTTCAGAGGCATCACCAAAAAAGAAATTCTGGAAATACTAAATATAAAAACAAATTAAAATATGAAAAATATACTTTTTGTAAATTCTAAATATGACATCTCTGGTCTTTTTCCTTTTCTAGATGAAGTCTCAATGAAAGGTGTTAATATCACTTTTTTAACTCATAAAAATGATTGTATCAAAATCCTAAAAGAACGGAGCAAAAAGATGAGGAAATTTTTCTTTTTGAATGATCCTTCATTTTTCAAATCAATATTTTTTGTCATTTCACTTCCTCTTATTTTTACTTATTGGTTTATTTTTCTTTTTTATAACAAGCTCAAGACAAACACAGACACAATAATCTGCCTTAATTGGTTTGAGAAAATTACTGCCACTCCTATTGCCAAGATTTTAAAAATAAAAACTATCTGGCTAGAGCTGCCAGAAAATAAAATTAAGGATTATAGTATTATAATCAAATTTTTATTCAAACTTTTTTCAAAAAAAACCTCTATTGTAGTCTTTGATTCTATTACGGAAAATAATATAAAAAAACTCACTGCCAAATCATCAATAATTAAATTAATCCATCCTGGAATAATTAACGAAAATTTTAAAAGACAAGAAAATATTTTTTCGGATATTGCCAAGCATGAACACATCAATCATGGCAAGAAGCATTTCACAGTTGGCACAGCCGCGAACTTGGAAAAAATGCAAAATATTGAAACCCTCTTTCACGCCATAAAAAAATGCTCGACTGTTATTTCCAATGTTCAACTAGTTGTTATAGGGGACGGCAAAGAAAGAAAAAACCTGCAATGGCTGACAAAGAAAATGGATATCAAAAATCTTGTTTGGTTTGTAGGAGAGCAGGAATTCTTAAGAAAATGGTTTGATGATTTCGATGTTTTTGTTTCTATTTGCGATGAACTTAGCATAAAAGATATAAATATCACACTCGAGGCCATGTCTGCCCAATTACCTATCATTGGACAAAGTCAAATTGGATTAGAGGACATTTTAGAACATGACAAGTCTGGAATATTAATAGAAAATGAAAATAGTGATAATCTCTCAGACAATATAATAAAACTATACAAACATAAACTTTCAAGTTTCAAGCTCGGAGAAAAAGCAAAAACAAAAACAGAGGAAAAATTTAGGCTCGACTTAATGGTAGATAATTTTTTAAACTTTTAGATTGATCTGTCTTCTAATTTGCATTATTTCTCTTTTCCGATTATACTTAATTATCTAACAAATACAAATAAACTGAATGAAAAATATAATTATCACAAATGAAAACGCCGGGCAAAGACTGGATGTTTTTTTAACAAAAGAACTCCCTGATCTGACACGATCTAAAATACAAAAATTGATTAAAACTGAAAATATTTTAATTAATAAAAAACAAGTAACTCCTCACTACAAGCTGAAAAAAGACGACAAGATAAAAATACTGAGGCTAGAAATAAAAAAAGTAAAGATTAAGGATGATTCTAAGGAAGTAAAAAAAATTAGCTTCAAGGATATTGAAATTGTTGATAAGAATAAAGACTACTTGGTTATTAATAAGCCGCCCGGACTCATAGTGCATGGTGGTGAGCATATTGAAGAAACGACACTCAGCGACATTTTGGAAAAAAAATTCCCCAAGATAAAAAAAATAGGAGACGACCCGATGAGGCCTGGTATTGTTCACAGACTAGACAAGGAAGCTAGCGGGCTCATGGTGGTGGCTCGTTCTCAGGATTTTTTTGATCATCTCAAGAGTCAGTTCAAAAATAGAAAGGTAAAAAAGAAATACACCGCTCTCACCTTCGGTCAGGTTCAAAAAGAATCAGATGAAATAAATTTTCCAATAGAGAGAAGTAAAAAAGGCTTCAAGATGGCAGCCAAGGCGCTCACCGTGAAGGGTGAAAAAAATACTTCTGGCAGAGTGGCCAACACAAAATTCGACATTGTAAAACGCTATATCAACTTCACCCTACTGAAAGTGAAAATAAAGACAGGAAGAACTCATCAAATCAGAGTTCACATGTCCGCTTATGGTCACTCATTGGTAGGTGATCATCTTTATGGCAACAGAACTGCAAAGGATAAAAATATGAAATTAAAAATGGTTAGAATATTTCTTGTGGCTGATGAACTGGAATTTAGTGACCTCAAGGGAGAAAAGAAAAACTACAAAATCGATCTACCAAAAGAGCTAAAGGAGTTGTTAAAAAAAATCAAATAGGTGGTTTTAAATATATGTCTAAAATATTTATTATTTCCGGACCATCAGGAGCCGGAGAGGATAGCATCATCAATGAACTGAAAAAAACTTTTGATATTGAAGTGGTCATTACTACTTCGACTAGAAAAATGCGGGAGAGAGAATCTAATGGAAGCCCTTATTATTTTATTGAAAGAGAAGATTTTGAAAAAGGCATAGAAGAAAATAGATTCTTTGAATGGGCCAGACAGTACAATGACAATCTTTACGGAGTAACATTTGAAGAAATAGAAAGAGTCAGAAACAGTGGCAAAATTCCAATTTGGAAAATAGAATACAAGGGGGTTATCACAGCAAAAGGCCTACTAAAAGATAGCGCAGTGGCTATCATGATAAACGCACCCCTGAATCAAATCGCAGAAAGGATTAGGAAAAGGGACAACGCCAGTGAAGAGTTTATAAAAGAGAGAATGGAATACACCAAAGAATGGTTAAAGCATAAAGATGTTTATGACTATGAAGTAATGAATAAGGATGGGAAGCTCCATAAGGCAGTCAAACAAACAATTGAAGTAATTAAAAAAGAGTCGTCAAATTAATTGACGGCTCTTTTAATTCTATAAATTGAAACGAACGTTGGAGATCTCAACACCAGTTTTCTCTAAATGAGGTGAAATGAAATCTTTTAACAACGAAGAAAATTTCTGTTGTTGCTTTTCATTAACCGGATTGTAAAATTCGGCGATTTCCTTTCCGTGTTTTTCATGAAATTCATACAACCAAAATTTTAGATGGTCCTTCAAAGGCCGAACTTCTTTCTCAAATTTCAACCTATTAAGCGCTTCTTCGGGAGACTCGATGCTCATTAGTTCAACACTATATGAAATTTCTCTCACTTTCGGATTTACTGAAATAGGATTAAAACTCATAAAAATTTTATCAATAATCCCTTTTTTAAAACTTACGATTTTACAATTTTCCAAAATCTCATTATTTCTAAAAATCGCAAAAACAGAACCCTGGTTAACATGAACAATTTCTTGTAAATCATTACTAATAATCATAGACTTATTTGGCACAAAAATACTAAGTCCCAAAATCGACGTACAAAAAAATACTACCATAAGACTTGAAACTACAATATAACGCTTCAACTTCTTAAAACGATCGGTAACTAAATAAGAAACCAAACAAACAAGCAACATTAAAATACAAATCATCAACCAAATGATTGCCTCTTCTGGGTTAAAGCTATTAATTTCCATAATTTCTCTCCTTTTTTATGTAAATACAAAAGAATAAAATGAACAATTTTATCTAATTATACATAAATTGCGAAAAATGTCAATCTGTCTTGATTTATTTTAACTCATATGTTATTATCAAAAAGAACTCCGTAGAGGAGTTTTTTGCATACGAAAATTCGCACTTGTAGCTCTCCGGTTCTACCGGAGCTAGAAGCAACTGTTTCGTTTCGCACTTGTAGCTCAACTGGATAGAGCGCTTGGCTTCGGACCAAGAGGTTGAGGGTTCGAGTCCTTCCGGGTGCACTAGCTATAATACTGGATAATCCCGAGTACTCGGGATCGGACCAAGAGGTTGAGGGTTTGCGAAGCACCCTGGTGTATACCGGGGCGAGTCCCTGCCTACCGGCAGGCAGGCTTCCGGGTGCACATAATAACAATTTAACAATTGAATATAAAATACTATAGTAACCACACTATTAACATGGCAGGGTAGCTCAGGTGGTTAGAGCGCAGCACTCATAACGCTGAGGTCGCGGGTTCAAGCCCCGCCCCTGCTACCATCCTTCGCATAAAGCTTTGAATGGCAGGCTAGATTTTAAACAGCTCAGCCTGCGCTACGAAGCTTTACGCGTAGTAGCGCCCATAGCTCAGTTGGTAGAGCAGTTGCCTCTTAAGCAAATGGTCGCAGGTTCGAATCCTGCTGGGCGCACAATATAAAAGCAGTCTCGAATGAGGCTGTTTTATATTGTGTGTTTTAGCAAATTCGAACCTGCATTTACAACAAGTAAGGAGAGCTAAAATAATAATTATCAAAACAAGCGCAACAATTATCACCAACCATAAAAAACCTGAAGTGAGAATTTTACCCGCCGAAGCCTTTTGGCGCAGGCGGGCCTGCTGGGCGCACAATATAAAAACAGTCTCGGATGAGGCTGTTTTTTGTATATTGTATACAAATTTAAGATTATTATTTTTAAATAAAAAAATCCCCAGAGTCTTTATTAAGACTCCGGGGATGAACAAAAGCATTATGCTAAAGTTATAATTATCGCCCCGATTACCATAACCGTTGTCGCAATAATTTTTTGGATTAAATTTTTTCTTTCTTTAAAGTAAAAAATTGCAATTATAAACGCAAACAGTGGCATTGTGCGTTTTATGGCAAACACCTCGGCCACCGAAGCTGAATTAAGAGCAAAATTTATACTTCCATTGGCAATAGCAATAGCTACGCCAGCCGCTAGAGTTGCTAACAAAAAAGTTTTTCTATACTCTCCCTTTAAGCTTTCTCTTATTATCGAAAGATTATTCTTTCGATTTACTCCCTTAGCGACAGGAATTAGAAAAATAAGAGGAATGAAAATTACACCGATCATGAGATGAACTAGATATGTCGCAAACAAAACATTGCTTTCAATAATAGATATTTTCATGATGGTAGGTGTAAATGTGTAACACGCTGCTGTTCCAAGGAAATAAAGTATTCCTTTGTGGTTATTTCTCCTGTTTTCGACTTCCTCTGCAGATAATTCCTTTCCTGATCGTTTCCAATCCATCATTAAGGCACCGACAACAATAATTGTAATACCTATCATAGCTATTCCAGACGGAAATTCACCCAAAAGAAACATTGGGGGAATTATTAACGATAGACTCGTAAGAGTCATGAACGGCATCAGGTAGCTCAGGTCCGCAGCATCAAGTGCTTTGTAGTTAAACCAAACTGCGATGGCGTTAATAAAGGATACTCCGATTATGCTATACCAAAATCTCAATGATAGATTTGTTTCTGGCAACAATGTTCCGTTATAGAAAAAATACAACATCGCTATCAAGGCTCCGGCAAATAAATATGCGATTACTGCGATTACGTTATTCATTCCCTGAGATTGTAACGCTTTCTTCTTTATAGCATTTTCCAATGCCTGGAAAAAAGCACCAAAAAACGAAAATAGTACCCAGTTCATTATTTAATCCTCCTTTGTTTAATAAGGGGCGAGTACTTATTTAGATTTTTGGCATAAATTTACTCAAGAGAACTACGTGAGTATTTGCTGCGTCTGACTGAAGCATAAGTTTTTCTGGGGTACGATTTGGTGATTGACCAAAGCACTCCAAATATACGGCCTTGATTCTCCCACCAGTACCAACAGAAATGAGATGAATCATTACTGCATGCAACCCCCAACGAGGAAGCTCTTTGTCGGTGTTTTGAGCAAAGAACTCTTTGTACTTTTCGAAAAGTTCCAAAGCTTGCGCCACTCGATGACGTTGATGTAGGTTGTAACCTGGTGCTTGGATATAGAACATACCGTCAATTCCAGCAATTTCTGATTGCATGCCGCCCAAGAATCTCATCATATTTCTATCATGATAACTGGGGCTATTGTGATCTGGAAAAATAATACTTCCTACTACACCATCGCACTCATTATTTTCCATCATCTTGAGATGGCGAATCATCGCATACGGCGAATGCTCTCCATCAGCATCCATACATCCAACCACATCTACATCAGAGTCAACACTCCAAGCATAACCTGAAATAATATTACGGGCATTGCCTAGATTTTCTGTGTTGTGTCTGACCTGAAGCCATAAGTGTTTTTCAGCTCCTTGCTCGAGGACTTTTCCGGTATTATCGCTTGAGCAGTCATTTATAATTAGAACATCCAGGCTATGACCACGCAATCTCAATATTTGCTCTAAATCCTCAAATTCTTCAATTAAACTGGGGAGAGTTTTCTCTACGTTATATGCCGGAATAAAAATTGCTACTTTCATGTGAACCTCCTTTTCATCGTCTAGATTTCTCATAAACCTAAACTCAAAGAAAATTTATTATTGTTAGGAACTCATTTCCCAACATAAAAAGAACAACACTATACAAAATATAGTACTGTAATATTAACACATTTTTTAATTTTTGTCAACCTCTAGCAGTAACATGTGCTCTTTTTTGCTGGTTTTTTGAAGAAATAAAAAATATTTGCGAAAATTAGTGCATATTCGTGCTAAATATACCGGAAATATCGTTAAAAAATAATCATCTAAACAAAAAACCTTGCCTAGGCAAAGTTTTAGTTAAATATAGTAATTACAAGCTATTAATTTCTTATCAGCTTATATCAATATTGGTAATTGAATCTTGCGGTGTAAATTTAGATGGCTCTACAATTACATGCGAATTTGGATAATTAAATTTTAGAAATGCTCCAGCAACTAATGCCAGGGGGCAAACCTTGTTCTCTGGATTTAATCTAGGATGAGTACACTCGCTAATTCTATCGCAACCCTCAATTTGTATTTGATACCTCTTGTCACTAATCTCCTTTAGTGAGCCTCTTTTGAAAAATCCGCACTTAGAAACAAACTTTATAAAACTATCCATGTCAAAAGGAATATCTGACGGATCCTCTATTTTACCACTTAGACACTTTTTTAAATTTTCATAAAAAATTTCCACAGGAAAACAAATAGACAGATTATCCTTTTTGGTAATTTTTTTCATTTCCTCTTTTAGAGGTTTAATAGCAGAATCAATAGCTTCTAATAATTCTTTTCTAGTGATTGTATTTTCTCCCATATTTTTTGATTAGAAAATTATTAAAAATAGGTTAAAATGTTGTATTATTATATTAGCATATTTTTTTTAAAAGATCAATATTGTTTCCAAAATAAAAAATCGCCTGAAAAGGCGACTCTTTATTTTGTGGACCATAAGAGACTCTTACTGGGGCAGGCCCCAACACTCCAATCGGCTTAGTTTTTCTTATTCTTCTTGTTTTGGTTCTTCAAGCAACTTTTACTCTTTATTTCTATTCCTACCACCTCAAGAGTTCTTCGCCTCTTATGCACCAAACAAAAAATCGCCTGAAAAGGCGACTCTTTATTTTGTGGACCATAAGAGACTCGAACTCTTGACCCCCTGCTTGCAAAGCAGGTGCTCTAGCCAACTGAGCTAATGGCCCCTCCTTCGCTAAAGCTTCGGAGGGTAAACCCTCACATCAAGCTTCAACAAAATTTTAAAATAAAAAATGACAGCTTTTGCCATCTGATATAGATATTATATCATTTTCAAAAAAAATGCAATACCCTTTCTGTTTATACACCACCAGCTCGAATCAACGGACCTAAAACCCACATTATAAAACCTTCAATAGAACCTGTAGCGATCATTATACCGATAAATAAAATAAAAACACCCAGCAATTTATAACCCAATCTTGAACCGCCACTTGTCCCTAAATATTTGTCAAAGAAGGCAATTCGTCCAAAATTTCGTAAAAACCATTCTGTTTTTGCTACAAATAAATAGCCGGCACCAGCCACTACTATGCCAAGTAAAATTCTTAGAATCATAATTTTATTTTATAACTAAATTTATTTAATATAATTTAATGGGTTATATTTTCTGCCATTTATTATAACTTCGAAATGAATATGAGGTCCAGTCGACCAACCAGTATTTCCCATGGCCGCAATGGTTTGTCCCTTGGTTACTTTTTCACCCCTGCTTACATAAAATTTCGAGCAATGAGCGTATCTAGTTTTCTTTCCACCTCCATGATCAATAACAACCTGGTTTCCGTAACCCCTGCCCCATCCAACCATCTCAACTGTCCCGGAGTCAGCAGCGTAAAGTGGTGTGCCTGTCTTGTTGGCGATGTCTAGTCCATGATGTCTCCATGAATAATACTGAGTTATTCTTCTGCCTACTGTCGGCCAATTCATTTTATTACCTAGCACCGGTTTCGCACTAGGAGATTTGACCAAATTCTTAATAGCTCCAATTCCAGTATAAGTTTTTGGAACATATTTTGGAGTTATCTTTCTACCATTCGGAATTATAATTTTTTGGTTCACAGCTAGCTTAGCAGACTTACCGAGTTTATTAGTCTCTATTATTTTTGCTTCATCAATTTTATACTTCTTTGCAACATAACTGATGTTCTCGCCCTTTTTGACTGTGTGACTTATTCCAGAAACAGGTAAAATATCGAGTTTTTTTCCAGGCCTAATTATGCTATATGCACTCAAGTTATTTTCCCATAGAATTGTGCTAACACTAATCTCAAATTCTTCAGCAATTGTACTTATGGTGTCGCCTGGCAGGATTGTGTATGAAATTGTTTTTTCTCTAGGCTTTTTTGAAATTCTAGTAGTTGCACTGTCTCTTCTCACAATGCTTGATCCTTCCTGAGTTATAGCAGGCTGTGTTTCAATCTCTTCGCCGTCTTCGCCTATGGTCACCTTCGGCTGTGGTCTGAAACTCGACAAATTATCCAGATAGGATTGCTGAACTGTAGATATGGTTGACTCTTTATCAAAACTTTCAATAATTAATTGCTCGTCTTCTTCCAGTTCCCCAAACTCACTCTCGATCAGCTCTGCCAAAATAGTTTTCTGAATATTATCAGTATGGTTATCTGCAAGTGTTTTTGATGTTAGGTTTACAAAAATAGCCAAGACGGTTAGCACTATGACTAAAAGATGAACTAATTTTTGATTAAAAATAAATTTAAAATAACTCTTTCTGAGCTTATGCCACCCAATCTTTTTGAGACCAATCAAATAATAACTATACCCCTTAACCACAAACTTATAAAAGATGAATCTGAGCATCTTGTACGTTGGATGATAAACAATAAAAAAAAGAAAAAGAAAAACCTTTTTCATGAATAGTAACAATCGTATGAAATAAACCAAAATCGTTGCTGCAATATTCAAGATATCTTTTTTCTTCGTAGTTTGGCTAAATCTATTTGACTTTTTGTACTTATAATTATTGATATTTTATAAAATCTAATTATTGAATCAACTGGAAATATAATATCATTATACCACTTTCGAGTCAATTGATCCAATAAAAATAAAAAAATATTTATCATTTATTTTTGCTAATAAAAAACAAAAAGATGATAAATACTCTAACCAAAGTCTAAATAAATTTTAATAAAAGCCGGTCTTAATTTCTTTTGATGCTTTGGAAATGTCTTTTCTGTTGAATTTTCCATTCCACTAATTATATCACCAATTTCTTCTAGTGCCTTCTGATAATTTTCATCCCTTTTTATCTCTTTTAGTTTGGTAAATATCATTTTCAGCCCTCCAAAGCTTTCTAGAGCTGCCCTTTTACTTTCTGCACCATCTACAACAATTATCACATCATTCAAATCTAAAAACAGATCACTGATATTAGAAATTCCATTTTCCAATCTGATATTTTTTAACGCACGTCTTATAGACTCAAGTTCTTTATAAGATTTCTCAAGCTCCCCTTCTTTGGCAAAGCTTAAGGCTCGTCCTCCTAAATCAGAAATATTATTGAGCTTATCTTCCCAGCTTTCAGTCTTCTGATATTCCCTTGGCAATTCAGAAGAGAATTTTCTTTCCACTTCTAGCCAGAGCGCTAGAGCCTTTTCTATTTCAGCTACTGATTCTTGCTTCCCCTCACTAGTATAAATCAATGCTTTTTTGTAAACAGCATTAAAATCCAAAACCATTTCATCAAAAGTTTTCTCCACCCCAAGAATAGGAGCCTCGATTTCTTCTTTCTTGTCTTTCAAAAAACAAAAAACACAAACCAGGCCAGCCAGCGCTATTAATACAAATAAAAATAAAAATATTTTCTTTTTTTGCATAATAAATTCTTACACTTCTATTATAATACAAAAGTTCTTTATTTAAAAACTAGAAAAATCTTACTATTGACAAGTATCTATTTTTATGCTATATTCACATATTAACCAATTTTGCTTTTTTTATAATCCACAACAAGGGGTGATCACTATGAATACGGATAAAGCAACTTACAGGTTGAAAGGTTTCCAAGGTCTGGGTAGAGTTTTGGAGCTCGTCCCAAAGACAGAGGGCAAGAAAAAGAAAGAGAAAGAAAACACAAAGCCTTTTGAAATCGAAGAGTCACCGACATATGAGACTCTTCATATTGAAGAGCTGGTGTCAGTCAGGATTGACAATGATAATCCTACTATGACTTTTTTTCCAACAAGATTACTGCCTAATGGTGAAATTGTTGAAGAATACTGGAGAAGTGGGAAACCTTTTTCAGGAATTCGTCTAAATGTGCACTACTATGGTATTAAAAAAGAGGATTTTGGAAAAAAGATTGTGGCCACGGTTTATGTAATAAAAAAAACCCTACCCGATTCGAGAACATTTATCCATTTAAATGTTTATCGAACACATTCACGAAATCCAACAAAAATTCTTGGGTACACCGAAGATTCAAAGAATGGATTTGAAATCATCGGAACCAATAAAAGAATTGAGTTCCAAAAAAGATAAAAAGGAGCTAAAGCTCCATTACCTCCCTCGCGGATATTCATTCGCGAGGGATTTTTATTAAAATTTTATTGACAAAAATCATATTCTATGTTAATATAAAAAATCATGTTTTTTACAATTTGTTTTAACATTTAGAGAAATTTCTCTTCACGAAGTTAAACCCATTAAACCAGGAGGGTATGATGATTTACACTCATCAGAATGTTGATTTGGACGCGGTTGCTTCATTGTGGTTCTGGATAAGATTTGTAGACAAGAACGAAAAGTTTTCATTCGTTCCAGCCAATTGGGATGGTGAAACAATGAATGATGATGACGTGGCCCTTGATATTGATGCTGGAGGCAATGGCATCAAAGGTAAGAACGAAAATGGAGAAATTTGTTCTTGCTTTAAGTACCTGATCAATAAGTACGCCAATGAGCAAGACCAAAAAGCATTAAAAAAGTTATCGCTCTTTGTTGACGCTCAGGACAGGAAAGGAAATGCTGTCAGAGAGTTAGGTGCGACCAATGAAGTAGCGGAAACTCTCAACTTTACAAGCATCAACGCAATTTTGAGAGCTTTCCAGTCCATGAATCCCTATAATGACAAAAAGGTAGCTGCTAAAATGTTTGAAATTTTTGATGGAATGCTGAAAAACGGGCGAGCAAGAATTGCCGCCGAAGAAGAAGCTGAGTCAGCTGAATGGTATGGAGATGTTGCCATTATAACAAATGCGAAAAAAATGGCGACTAATGGCGTTTTAATGGAAAAAAAGGGAGCAAAGGCAGTCGTCTTTATCGATGGTAATAATCTGGGGGTAGTCAGGAGAGACGACGTCGAAGTAAGAATGGACCATGAAGCAATCAGAGCGGTGGTTGAGCATGAAGAAGGATGGTTTTTTCATCGCCTTGGTTTTTTAGCGGCAAGGGGGACACGAAAATCCCCGGAAACTACCCCTTCGAAAATTGATCCTTATAAACTTGCGGAAGCTGTAGCGAGCCTACTTTAGCAGGCAACCTGTTTCTAGCAAAAAAATTAACAAAAAGCACAGTCTAAAGATTGTGCTTTTTTTTCTTTTTTATTTTGCCATACAGTACTAATTGACATTATCAATTCTACATGTTAACTTTACGTTAAACGTAAATAAGAAAAATTCTACACAAGGAGGAAGTGATGCCCGTTGGTAAATCAAACTACAATAAAAAACTTCGAAAGCGACACAACCGGGCCAACAAAAAAGGTGAAGTATATACGCCCGGTGGAGGTTTTAATCCAGTAAGCAAACGTCTTCCTGCGGAAAATCAATTCAGGAGAAATGATTACCGGTATTAATAATTTAGGTTAGAAATAAAACTAAAGTACCGCAACTAAACAAACTTCTGATAATTCAAAGAATTGTCAGAAGTTTTTTATTTGTGATCCCTGGGGGCCCCGATATTCATCGGGGTAAAAATCGAAAAGCCAGGGCGTTTTCGATCATTTCTTTTTTGGTAATCTGTTCTGATTGTGAATAGATATATATTTTAGTTTAATAGATATTTTAAAGTTGATCATCGAGGCTCTCTGCCTTTTTTGGTTGTTTGTTTTAATTATAATTAGGTGTATATTTAAGTTTTTTGGATATTTACAAAGTTGATCATCGGGATTCTCCTCCTACTAAAAATAACAAAGAAAAAATCCCACTTTCGTGAGATTTCTTTCTTTGTGATCCCTAGGGGAATCGAACCCCTGTTACCAGGATGAAAACCTGGTGTCCTAACCACTAGACGAAGGGACCGTCTATTCTATTTCTTGTTTTGTTGTTAAAGTGGCAAAAATAAATAGCCCTTTCTAAAGGACTATTGTTAGTATAAGGGATGTAGAGGATTTTGTCAAGAAAAAAATGGCATGCTCGTTTGGTACGAACACGCCATTGTTGAGTTTTCCAGGAGCTTTAGCGCTTCTGGATTAGACGATAGTCATGAGTGAAAGCTTCTACACTCTTGCTCACGACTTTATTCTTGAAAAATTCCTTCACATCTTCTCCGCGATATTTTTTCATAGGGTTTTTACACATATAAAGAAACACCTTCATACGGAGAGTTTTCTCCCACTTAAGAGAAAGGCCTTCGGTAATCACCATTTCTACATTACCAACATCCAAATCCTCAACAGTGAAATCTTCCTCGTTCCAGCCAGTTTTTTTATATTCACTGACCAATAGGGTGTGGAGCTGACGAGCTCTTTCAAAGTCGCTCGCCTTCTCATTTCCTCGAAGATAGTCTACCCTTGTCACAACACTTATCATGACAATTTTAATATCATGAGGAAAATCCAAGGTTTTGTAGACCTTATAAACTGGAGTCACTAACTCCATCTTGGCCGACGCTGAACCTACTGACAATACAACTGCCAAAATCATCAGAAACACAACTGCCAGTTTCTTTTTCATGTTCCTTCCTCCTTGTATGAATAAATTGAAAAATTTTATGTACAAACTAAATAATATCTATCATAGCAAATATTTATCTTTTTGTCAAGAGCAGAAAGCAATAAAAAACTTGACTTATTTTGAAGTATATGCTATATTAAATAGTATTATTTTACAACATTACTCATTAAAACATACAAAAAAAGGAGTGTTTTTATGAAAAAATATGTTTTTGGTACCTTGGCCGTAATACCATTTTTAGCATTCCTAGCTATTGTGTATCATAACTGGCCTGTTTTCACCACCCCAGAGGCAAAAATGATGGCAGTCCTAACTGTATGCATGCTAATTCTAATCTATGCAGTAGTTTTTATAGCCATTATTTCGGTCTATCTTCTTCTCTTTGTTAAAAGGGAAGCAAAGCGACAAAAAGAAGAAGAATTAGTCGAATAGAAGAACAAGGAGCATTAAAATCTCCACAAAGCCAAAAGGCATAAACCGCGAACTTTGATTTTCAAAATTCGCGGTTTTTTTTATTTCTGACATTTCTCGCAATACCTGGTTCCCCTCCCGGCAACTTTTATTTTCTTTATCTCTTTTTTACACTTGAAGCATTTTTCTCCATCTCGGCCATAGACTTTTAGCATCTCAACAAATCCCCCCTTGTTACCTTCTGCATCGCGATAGTCGTTGAAAGTCGTACCTCGATATTTAATTGCTTTTTTCAAAATCTTTTTCGTATTTGAATATATCTTTTTAACTTCTCCGTCGCTTAGAGTGTCGACCCCCCTTCTAGGATCCACGCCGGAAGCAAACAAAATTTCATCAGCATAAATATTTCCTATTCCAGCAACCAATGATTGATCAAATAGGAGGGCTTTGATGTTCTTTTTTCGTCTCTTTATTATTTTTTTAAAACTTAATAAAGTAAATTCTTCCCCAAGAGGCTCCTGACCAAATTTTTTAAAAATTTTATCAAGCTCCTTTTTATCTACCAGCTTCAAATAACCAAACTGTCGCACATCATTATAAAGAAGTTCTACGCCATTTCTAAAAGTAATAATTACATGAGTATATTTATTCGGTAAATCGTCCAGGGTTTTCTCCTGACTATGACCGCCGGCAATGATCTTATTTCTATTTTTATAAATCAACTGCCCGGTCATTTTCAGATGAACCAATAAATATTTATTCAGATCACGAAAATAAAAAATAACAAGTTTGCCTCTTCGACCCACTCGAGTAAATTTATTTCCAACTAAAAACTCAATAAAGTTTTTTTCTTTATTTTTTACGATTTTTGGTAAGCGAATTTGAACACTTTTTATTTCAAGGCCGACAATCTTCTTATTCAAATCACTTACAATTGTTTCAACCTCTGGTAGCTCTGGCATATTTTATTAATTTATATCTAAAACATAACAAAAAAAGAACGTTTATTCAAACGTTCTTTATATGAGCGGGTAACCCCGCAAAATTCACTTCGTTCATAGGCGGGGCGGGCGGGAATTAATTCGATTCCCGAAAAACCTACTCATAAAATACGTAAAAATTTTATAGTCTCTTTGTTCATTTTTTAGTTAATCTTTATTTCTTGCTGGTCATCACGATTCCTCACCCGCCACCACACATCAAAAATAAAACAGCCCCATTCGGGACTGCTTTATTTTTGAGCGGGTAACGGGAATCGGACCCGTATTTCCACCTTGGCAAGGTGATGTAATAGCCATTATACCATACCCGCCTATGCTCCATCGAAGATGGAGCTTCGGCGCCTGCCTGCCGGTAGGCAGGGACAGGCCCGCTTCTGTTCCACTCACGATGATATAGGTTTCATGTCTTAACTTTTTTATTCAAACAAAAAAGTTAAGAAATGATTTCTCAACTATTTGTATTATATACAAAACAAAAATTTTTAGCAATAGCCAAAAAAATTTCTAAATTCCTCTTATTTTGTAACTAGCAATGAAAAGCTAAACGTAACTGTGCCCACAACCACCAAGACTATAACAAAACTTGTCAAAACAGAATAAAAACAGCTAAGTATTAACAAAAGCAAGAAAACAGAAATTCTTCCAAAATGTTGATAGACCTCCATGTTCATAATGCTATTTATTGGATCATCATGTGAGTCTCTGTAGAACGTTGACTTAAAAGAAATGTTCCATAGCGCGCCGAAAAAGGCTCCCATGGATTGAAAGCCAGTAATCAAAACCAAGGTTTTTGAAAACGCTCGAAAGATAACAGAAAGCCCATGACCCACTGTGCTAATTTTCAAAATTTTGCTTGATCCATTCTTATCTACAATCCTTCCCACATAGATGCTTAAGACCGAATATATTAAATGACTAAATGAATAAAGAAGTCCCATGGAAACTAATGTGATTTTTAGTAAATACAACATCAACGGCCAAATAAATCCTGTTCCAACAATAGCTACCCCATCAATAAAATACATTAGGTTCAGCTTGTAATTTTTTCCAACAATAAATTTCTTACAATTAATTCTGTTGTCATTTGTGACTTCTATTTCTTTGGTAGAAAACAAAACTATAGAACCCAGAATCATCAGACTGATTGATACTAAAAATGAGAATTGGAAACTAAATTTTGTAATGAGGAGTCCTCCAACAAAAGGACTGATTATCCCTATAAAAAGAGGTACAGCGGTCAGGACACTAAATCTCTTTCCTGAATTTTCCTTCTTGGTTGATTTTATAAAATACAAATGACGCGAAACCCAGTACATTGTAGTAAATGACACATTTACTATTCCCATGAATATTAAAAAATAAACTCCCCCACCTCGGTCAATTATAGCTTGGGAATTATATAAAATTCCATAAAAAATTATGGTGGCCATATAACTAAACACCAAAGTCTTTTTTATACCCCACTTACTGATTACCCGAAAAATAAAATAATGCAGAATAAGTGAAGCTGAAAGCATGCAAACTTCAAGCCAAAAAATCTGTATAATACTAAAACCTAATTCATATAAATAAATAGGTAAAAATAAAGAAATCAAGCTAAGGGCAAAGGTTCTGAAGGTGTTTGAAATAATTAATTCATTAAAATCGTTGTGTATAAATTCTGTTAAATGAAAATGATGATCGTGCTTATATTTATCCATGCTTTGACAAATTAGTAAATAATATCTATATTATAACATATGCCAACATTAGCCGTAAACAAAAAAGCGAATTTTGATTATGAAATCAGCGACAAGTTCGAAGCTGGGTTGGTTTTGCTTGGGCATGAAGTAAAATCAATCAAAACAAAACATATCAGTTTGAAGGGCGCTTTTGTTACTATTAAACAATCAACCACAAAAGGAAAGCTACCAGAACTGTTTCTAATCAACGCCCATATTCCGCTATATAAAAAAGCCAGTACGGTAGAAAACCATGACCCAGAAAGATCCAGAAAATTACTATTACACAAAAAACAAATAGAAAAATTGATCGGAAAAAAGAAAGAACAAGGCTTGACACTGGTACCAATTAAAGTCTATACTAAACGGGGCTTAATCAAGCTGGAATTTGGTATTGGAAGAGGAAAGAAGAAATATGACAAGAGAGAAGACTTGAAGAAAAAAGATGTAGATAGGAAGATACGTACTTTAACAAAGCTAAATAGATAAACGGGGATGCAGGGATTCGATAACTTGTATTCTTTGTTAATATTCAAGAAGTGGGTGAGTACCACTCAAATCATACTCAAAATAATAAGTGCAAAAAACACTTTCGCAAAAGTAAAAGCTGCTTTCAGCATGCCTGCTTTTGCACCAGTTGTAGCTTAACATTAGCCACAGCCATCCACCCAGGTGATGACCTGATAACCTGACGTGGGTGTAATATTATCAGGTTCGATACAAAACTCGTTTTCGCTTTTGTATTTAAACTTAGAAAACTAGCTGTTTGCGATTTTGTTTAGTTTTTACGCAAGCAGTGAAACAACAAACTAAACTACTCTTGTAAATGTATTAATAAAAACTTGTTACACGCGGGTTCAACTCCCGCCATCTCCACTTCGACTCGTCGGTTATTTAACTGACGTTAAACACCCTCCTCGCTCAGTGCAGGCACTAGCTATTTTGACATAGAAGTCGAAGTGGTCCTGAGCTTGCCGAAGGGCTTGTGCAAGCACAATACTTTGATTTTAGATTAACAAAGAATCGAAGTGGCCCTGAGCTTGCCGAATGGGCAAAAAATGTTAAAAAACCTCCTCGCTCAGTACAGGCACGTTCAATAAACTCAGTGCAAGCATAAAACTCTGATTTTTGTTATAATAAAATAACAACAACAATTCAATTGCTATGTATAAAGTATACATCCTACTTTGTAAAAATAATTTATTCTATACAGGTTTCACTGATAAGTTAAAAAGAAGATTAGAACAACATCAAAGAAGTGAAGTTAGATTTACTTCTCACCTACTTCCCGTAAAACTTGTTTATTACGAAAATCATAAGAGCAAAGAAGAAGCTATGAAACGTGAAAAATAAATCAAAGGATGGACTAAGCAGAAAAAAATAAACCTAATTAAATACAGACATCCGATAAAAATTATTAAAAACTAAATTATACTCCAAAACACATCCCAAACATTTAATAAAAACTTATGAACAAAAAAACTAAAGCTATCTTACAAAATTACGGTCTTAAATTATTCTCTCTCCTATGCACCCTAGGTGCTCTTCAAATATTTATTTTTGGTGAAATGGGTAGAGGTATCGGGGACACAGTTTATCGATTTGATGGACTGGAAAGATTATTTGGACTTATTTTTCTATTTTGGGCTTGGGTCTTCTGGACAGCTTCGGATAAAGACTTTTCAGAAACAAAAAAGGATGAATCACAATAATTAACACCTACTTTGCAAAACATTTATCTATTATAATCTATATAATAAAAAAACCTGCGACTGTTTTGCTGTTGCAGGTTTTGTTTCTTGCCGTAAATTGTTATGAATCGTTTTGCTACACAACAAATTTAACTTTACATTTTCTCGCTTTTCTTTCTGTCTTTTTGGCAATTGCCCTATACCTTGCAACCGACTTTTCCATTTCTCGATTTATTTCAGTCAAATCCATTTTGTAAGTCGAATTTCTTATCCTTGTAGCGATATCCTTTGCCATATTCCCCTCCTTATAAAAATACCTTTCTCATCTCTTTCTTCTTGTAAAATTATAAGTAGCAATTATTTATTCTAAATTAAAAAACTTTCAAATCACAATCATCACTTTAATTTTTTAAGTGTTTCCACTAGCTCTTGTTCTTCTTTTTTCAAATTATCAATATAAATTTCTGCAACCTCACCAGGATCCATTGCTTCTGTTTTAATAATTTCAGATTGAATCTGATCCAATTTATTAATCGCTTCTCTTAAATGTGCTTTCTTTCCATAATAAACCATTGTGAACACATAAATTATCACCAACGACAAGCAATATATTATAACTAATTCTTTTTTGAAATATTTTTCCTTAATAGATTGTTTCATTCTAAGCTCCTTTTATAAGTCCAATATTCTAAGATAACAATAATGAAACACCATGGAAACAACCATAACTATTTTATTTATTTTCTTAATTTTTAAATGAACAATCATCCTACAAAACAAATTTATAATTCAAATTTCCTTTAACAATTCTTCCAAGGTCTCTTGGGTGTCATATTCATAAACCTCATCTGACTTATCACGAAATTCATAGTGATCCAGGCCTTGCTTGATAAAAAGAATGATTTTCTTGTTTTGTCTTACTGCTTCTTCTAGCTCAAGCAACATCCCCTTACTTTCATGCTCTCCCCGTATAATTGCAAGAAAAATATCATTTTCAGCAATTCTATTTACGCAGTACTCGTATATACTCTCTTGAGACCAATCGTTTTTTTGAAAATCCTCTTCAAGAAAAAACGAACAAAACACATTGTTTCCGTTCTTATTCAGAATATAGCATACCTTTTTCAAAAACATTTTCAAATTATCAAAATCTTCTCCAGTGAACTTGAAAGAAATAAAAATATTTTTCTTAAAACCAAAATCAATCACCTCCAGACTAAAGTCACAGTCCTCTTCTCTTGGATATATCGACCTGAATTCCTCATGTCTAATTATCTGCTTTACTGTTCGCATATAGTCTCCCCTTTTTAAATTATAACCTTATATACAAATTATATAATGTGCAAAATTATTTATTTCAATATCATAAAATCAAAAAAAGTCAATTAAGCACTCTGGAGTATTTTTTAATTTCTTCCTTTTTTAGTTCGGCCATAACAATATCTGCAACTTCTTGAAGGCTAATAGTCTTGAAAAATTTAATCTTTTTTTGTACCTTTTTCAAATTGGTCAGATTATTTTCATGAACTTTTTTATCCATGTCATAAATCCCATAGCCAAAAAAGGCAGCAAGTCCAAACACCATCAAACCCGCCAAAATTATTTTTTGCTCCTTTATAAAATCACAACTCCATATGCATAGATAATGACACCAGAAGACTATCGCCGCTTTTCCCATAAAACTTCAAACATGTGCTTTGCCCGCTAAAAGGATAAGCAGTTTTAAGCGTAATAGCACATGGAGCGTTTTTATACTGCAGCCTTTCGGTTGCTTCATAGAAAGCTTCGGCCTGTGTTTTTCCTAGACCGTCGGTTAATAGATAAGGATGGCTGTGGATCTCTCTCACCTTAAAAGGAATTCGAACAACTTCCATTTCTGACTTGAATCTTATCTCTCCTACTAGTATTTTTTCTAAATTCTCTGAAAAACTCACAGAGATATCAAAAGGTAATCCCAGTCCCTGGATATTCACAACAAACTCCGCTCCTTGTGGACACAACATCTCCACAACAGAATTCAAGTCTTGAATTCTGGCACTTGGCCCCTGAGTAATTTCTCCATCACCATACTCAATACTATTTACCAATGAACCTCCTAAGTTATTCATAATATTCCTCCATTGCTTATTTTACCGTACTCTTCATAAACTTCTTGTTTAAACCGATCAGGATCTACAGTCTTAGTAGTAATAATATTCACCTTCTTACTCCTAAGTAAATAAAGCGCTCCATGTTTAAGTGACATGGTTGTAACGTACAAACAATTGCCACTAGAATTAGACTTAATAGCTGCGTTTACGGCATTTATCTCTGAGGCATCGATCCATTCACATTCCTTCGCACCCATTTCAAGAATCGCCCTGCATAACGCCTCTTTTTTTCGAAGAAGACGCTTACCAACAAAAACAAAAACTTTCAAATCATCCGGTAAGATATATTCTATCTCGGCTTCGTCTCTACTTTCGACTAGTTCCTGTTTTTTTACTTTTTTACTAATGCCAAGTTCTTCTTTTATAATCTGTCGATCTCTGAGCATTACTGCCTTGAAAAAAATATTGGATTCATCTATCAGGCTCAACAAGTCCTCCCTGTTCAGTAATAAATTTATCGCCCCAGGATCAACCTTTGGCAAATACAGCACAACAAAAGACAAATTATCCAAATCCGATTTTTTCCAATCATTAAATATTCCTATTTCATAACCAGATAACAAAGACATCAATCTTTCTCTAGATTCAACAACGGGAGGAAGCCGTTTTTTGCTTTTCTTCGGCGCCTCTCTTGCTGTCTCAATTCTGTACTCTTGCACTTTCTCGCCACTTCTAGCAGAATATTTATTTACTCCAGCCAAGAGTTGCAATAAGGCATTTTTTAATCTACTCAAATTACGTTCACTCTTTTTGTTGATAATGTTGTAGTATTTCTCCAGATGACCTAATTCACTTTTATTCTCAGCCAATAACTCCTCAAGCTTTCTCCAGGCATCTTTTGACTCATCTATTATATTATTTAATTGAATGGTTTCTAATAATTTTTGACATTCAGATCTTGCAATCTCAATCATTTTATCTTTGCTATATGGAAAAAATATAATTCTCCAGTTACTACGAAAAAGTCTAAAGACATTTTTTTTAGTCAGCGTAAGCCCATTGTCGTGAAGTTCTTTCTCAACAAAATACCAAAGATCTCTATTAACAATGTGATACACCAAAAACAAGATCAAAATAATTAGAAATGCAATAACACTGTTTTTAGCAAAATGCAACATTGTATAATTAATTTGTTTTTGGTCTTGAACATAAATAGATGCTCCCAGTTCAGGATATATATACAAGTTTGCACTTAATATTTTCAACTTATCTAATATTCTATAAACTGGTTCGGCAATTTCGCTATAGTAAGTATTAAAAAGCAATTCATTCGTATCATGCTCATAAAAACTTATTATATAATCAACCACCGAAGCAAAATATAAAACATTTGACTTAAAAGATCGTAATTGATCAATGCTATAGCCGTATTTATTGCTTTCAAATTCAATTTTTTCAATAAACTCTGGCGAATTCATTATTTCTTTTGCTTTTTCAAATGAATATCTCTCTGCTTTCCATACACTTGAACCATTTTTATTGAGAATAATAGTCCCTAATTCTTCATAAAAAATTATTCCTTTTTTTCCATAAACCTCTAATACTACTTGGATACTTTTATAAAAATATTCATTAAAAATAACATCCTCAATTACATTCGCCTCATTTGTTGTATCTAAATAAATTATTATTATTGGACTTTCTTCGTTCAAACATTCTTCCGCTGCTTCTTCGTCTTTACTGTCGATCATTGCAATCTGGAAGTCATCAATCAATAAATAATTTAAAAAAAGATTATTGGCCCATTTTAAGTTAGTAGATTTTGCCTCCTCCAGATTTTGGCCGCTCTCAAAAGCATAACGACTTAATTCTGCCCATGAACTTCGATCGGTTAATCCATAGAAAATATCAAAGTCGTTCTTGTTATTCTCCGGGATACACTTTCCAAGCAAAAAAACAACAAATATCAAAAACACAAGCAAAACGAGTCTCTTTAAATTATTAGCATTCATATTTTGCTCCTATTTTAAGTTGTCAACGAACTATTATTTGGTATAATAATATAACTCTTTTGTTGCTAAAAGTCAATAAAAAAACAAAATTAAAAAGCCAACCTTTTAGGGCTGGCTTTGCTTTTTACAATTCTTAATTCAATTTCAATTAAGAATTTTCAGGTATTAAAGATTTTAATTTTTCGTATTTTTTCCCCATGGATAAAAAATGAAAAGCAAGATCATTATTAATTGCTTCAAACTTTTTGTTAAATTGCTCCATGGCGGTCATTTTGTCCATAGGAGTAATTGTGCTGTCCTGTTTGTTTAAAACGAGTTTCAATCTGTCTAATTCCCTAATCATTACGTCTACAATCAAGGATAGATCATCTGCATGTTTATCGATTTCTTTTCTGATTTGTTGAAAATCAAAAGATGATTTTTTGGTATCAAAAAATGCAGACAATAAAAAATAAAGGTTTGTTTTTTGAGAAACCATATCAACAAGATTATCTGTTTTAATCATATAGTTTTGTAATAATTGAAAATTTGTACTAAACTCGTTTTTAATTTCTTCTATATTATGATCAACTTCACAAATTCTATTTTTTTCAGCTAGCACATAAGTTGAAAAAACAGAAAATAACATAACAACCAAAACAAAAAGTTCAAACATAATTTTTTTCTGCACAACAATTCTCCTCCTTGTATTTATTTCCAAATTTGTCTCTAATATTATTTTTTAATGAACCTATTTAATCTAAACATAAAAATTGACAAAAATCAACTACAATAATAAATTTATCAATATTGTTGTATAAAGTTTTAAAATAAACATTTTGTTAGTTGTGTTATCAATAAAAAACCTGCGAAAGACATTTGCTTCCGCAGGTTATAAGTACTCCATCTTTTTTAGAGCACTGCTACTCTGACATTCATGGTGTCTAGTTTAATCTGCAACAAGACATCAAAAACCAAGTTGTTACTAAGCTTGGCGATTTCTCTGGCTTCAGGAATTTTAATAAAGCCCAGTATTGTTGCCAGAGCTAGAACAATGCCCTCACTGGGTGCTTCTCCTAAACCGGCAAAAGAAAAAATGTATTTTTCTGTTGCTATTGCTCCACCTCGCTTTCCCTTGTTTGAATCTCTGCTTTGATGGCTGGAAAAATGGCCGAATTTATCACAGTTTTCACAAAGTCTTTTGCCTTGCTCTTCAGAATATTGACTATGAATCAACCAATTTCCAGACCACAGTTTCTCACCAATACGAATTTTTAGCTCCAACTCTCCGGTTTGACGGTTGAAAATACTAAGATATCCTCCTCGATAATAATTAGAACTAATTACAACACCTTGGAGGCTTAAAAAAATCTCAACTATCTCACTAGTCTCTTGAATAACTCTTTGACAATCTATCATTGCATCTTCCTCTTTAGTCTTTTCTGTATCAAAATTATTCTTGCTCGATCATTTTTGGATCATTCCTTAACTCCCTGAAAGAAAAAGCAACAAAGTCAAAAAAGGAATATAACCCCAACACCGGATGTAGCACAAACCTTTTCAATGAAAATAAGGTTGCCTTTAGAAAAATACTTAAAGGATGACCCCCAGATTCATGTGAATGAGTAAGCCAATATAAGGTATACAAACAAAAAACAAAAAACATGTTCATATAAATCATATAGTCTATAGTTATAGGCAAGGCCCAGGCTTGTTCTGCGCTAACTCCCATTGTTAACATAAAAACATTGGAAAACAAAAAACTAAATGAAAAAATCTTACAAAAACTAAAACCAGGTCTAAACATTGCTCTTCTCCTCAAAAATATTACCAGATTATATGTAGTAACTTATTAACTGGTTCCGAATAAACAGAATCTAAATTAAAAATGAACAAAAATTGAAAGTTGTATTATATTATAATAAATTTTAAATTTTGTCAAAAGCAAAAAATTTGCAAAAAATAATATTATTTGCTACCATAATTAAAAAGCAACGTGAAAAGTTGTTGTTTTTTTAATTTTAAATAGCTAAAAATCTGCCCAGGTGGTGAAACTGGTATACACGAGAGACTTAAAATCTCTTGGAGGCAACTCCGTGCGGGTTCAAGTCCCGCCCTGGGCACAAAAAAACAGAGTCTTAAGACTCTGTTTTTTTATTCTAAATATTTTTCTCACTAATTACTTGTTGTGCAAAAAATGACAAACATCACCATCCTTGATAACATAATCCTTTCCTTCCACCCGAATTAACCCTTGCTCTCGTGCTGCTGCCTCACTCCCTGTTTTTACCAACTCCTTCCAGTCGATAACTTCAGCTCGAACAAAGCCGTCTTCGATATCAGAGTGAATAACTCCTGCTGCAGTTGGTGCCAAAGATCCATTTCGAACTGTCCAGGCTCGAGTCTCCTCTGGTCCTGTTGTTAAAAATGTAACCAATTCTAAAAGCTTGTATGACACCTTAATCAACTTATCTAGACCACTCTCATCCAAGTTCAATTCTTTTATATATTCAATTTGATCCTCTTCTGATAGATTTGCAATCTCTTCTTCTAGCTTTATATTCAATTTCAAAACCTCCCCATCCCACTCACCTGTCTCTACCTCGCCGGAATTATCGGTGACGTTTAAAACATAAATAATAGGCTTTATGCTCAATAGGTTTAGCTCTTTTACGTATTTTTCCTCTTCTTTATCAAATTCCATTCCACGAACGGCCCTCCCTGCCTCTAGTTGATCTTTTATTCTTCCAGTTATTTCTCTTTGTCTTATCATTTCCTTGTCTCCACTCTTTGAGTCTCTCTTTAGTTTCTCATATCTTTTTTCTATAGTATGCAAATCTGCCAAGATGAGTTCCATGGAAATTGTCTCCTTATCATCCAATGGATTAATTTTTCCATTTACATGAACAATATTATCATCTTCAAAATTTCTAACAACTTCACAAATTGCGTCACACTCTCTTATGTTTGCTAGGAATTTATTTCCTAATCCCTCTCCTCCGCTGGCACCCTTAACTAGACCTGCAATATCTGTAAACTCAATAGTAGTTGGAATTATTTTTTTAGAATTGGATATTTTGGCAAGTTCGTTTAATCTTCCATCTGGAACTTTCACCACTCCCACATTAGGATCAATTGTACAAAAGGGATAATTTGAAGCTTCAGCCTTTTTCTTGGTTAATGCATTAAACATGGTAGATTTTCCCACATTGGGAAGCCCTACAATTCCGATTGATAGTGCCATAAATTTAATTAACTTTATAAATTTCTTATTATAGAAAAATGTCTTAAAAACACCTTTCTATACTATCAGAATAATACTAACTTTACAAGTAAGAACAAAAGGATTAAACTAAAAATAGTATCAATCTATTATTTTAATCTATTTTTAATATTTTTATAATATAGTTAAAGCAGTAATTAATAAAATATTAATCTAAAAATATTAATCTAAAAAATATGACTATCTTAGTAGTTGAAGATGAAATCAAAATTTCACGTTTTATTAAAAAAGGCTTAGAAATGGAGCAACATACTGTTGACACGGCCTATGATGGCGAAGAGGGCCTAGAAAAAGCTGAATTAAACAGTTACGATATAATCATTCTGGACATCATGATTCCAAAGATTAACGGAATTGAAGTTTGTAAGAAGCTAAGAGAAAACAAAGTGGAAACTCCAATCATAATGCTTACAGCTAAAGATACAGTTGATGACAGAATAAAAGGTCTCGATGCCGGAGCTGATGATTATTTAATAAAACCTTTTGCCTTTGGTGAGCTTGTAGCTCGGATTAGAGCGCTTCTCAGGCGAGAAAAAACAGTAAAAACAACCAGGCTGCAAATTGATGACTTAATTCTAGACCCGGCAACACACGAAATATACAGAGGCGACAAAGAAATACAGCTTTCCAGCAAAGAATATAAACTGCTTGATTATATGATGCGCCGACCAAATCACGTTTGCACCAGAACCATGATAGGTGAACATATCTGGGGATATAACTTCACAGATGATTCAAATGTGATTGATGTATACATTAGTTACCTAAGAAAAAAGATAGACACTGGATTTAAAAATAGACTCATCCACACCGTAAGAGATGTTGGATACAAAATACAAGATAAAAAAATTAAGAAATAAATAATAAAAATTTGCAATAAAAAAATATTGCTAAATTTTTTTGGCATTATTTTTTACTGTATAAAAAAATAAATGAGCTTTTTGACTCAATCCAAAACAGAAGACAAAAAAAAGGCACCTAACCTAGAAAATGTGCTTGGTTTATTGTTGACTGAAATAGAGTCCATAAAAGGCGACATGGATTTGGATAAAATATTTGAAGCAATTGGAAACAAACTTCAGAAAATTAAAATCAGCTCTGTCATTTCGGTAATAGATGAAAAAAAGCAAAATATTATTATCAGGTACTCCAATTTAAAGAATGGCTACAAGGATATTGTTGTTGGAACAAAGAAAGTTAAATTTGAAAAGTTAAAAAAATATCAAATTGTACACAAGAATAAAAAGGCTGAATTCTGCGAAAATAGACTGAATTATCTCTCCAAGCAATTTGAAGAAATAAAGAAAAGATCTACCAAGCTAAAAGATGCCAATTCCATTATCTCTCCCTTAGTTGTAAAAAACGAAGTGATAGGTTTCTTGGAGGTTTTCTCCGCCGATATCGAAAAAAAGGATATTGACGTAATTTGTAATTTCACAAGAAGACTAACTATCAGCATTACCAATATCATTCTTTTTCACGAACTGAGAGAATCTGAAAAGAAATACAAGGCAATTTACGAAGATGCCAAAGATGGTTTTGTAATAATGAATGGAAGAAAAAAGAAATTTACCGAAGTAAACAAGGCCATGACAAAAATTACCGGTTATACTACCGGAGAGTTAAAGCAAATGAACTTTATTAGACTTTTTGTCCCAGAGGAAAGAGACAAGGTTGACGAATGCATAAAGGCCAGACTGGAAGGTATTTACGGAACCAATGACTCTCCCATGAGCTATGAAACCAAAATTACAACCAGAAACAAACAGATTCGATATGTCAGAATGACTACAGCCAAAATTATAAACAATGACGAATGGTTTACTATAATTCAAGACATCACTGAAAATACAGCCCTGCTGGAAACAATCGAAAAATCCAAACAACATTATGAACAAGTAATCGACACTATTCAAGACAGTATCTGCGTTGTTGATCGAAATATGATTGTGGTAAGCTGCAACATGTCATTTGCAAAAAACATAAAAAGAGATATAACTGAAATAAAGGGCCTAAATTGCAGTTCGACAATACCCACTTATAAAAATAATTTATTTAAGGAGCACTGTGCTAAAAATAGAAAAAAAGAATGTTTGGTAACAAAAGTATTTAATGAAGGAAGTCCAATTACTTTTGTACAAAAAGATAAAAGTAAAAATGGGAAAGTCTATTACCATAGATTTACCATAATGCCCACCAAAAACGATAAAGGCGAAGTCTATCAAGTAGTTATTGTTATTAGAGACATCACCGAGAGAACAATTGCTGAAAATAATGTAAAAAAACTTAGCGAATTTAATAAAAGAATTGTAAATAACGCTCCGGTTAGCATTATCACCCTAGATAAGAAGGGGGAAATCACATCAGTAAATAATTATTTCAAAAAATTGTCCCGAGGCTCAGATCACTTAGGAGCAAGTATTTATGACTTGCCTTTTATCGAAAGAGAGGGTCTTAAGGAAAAGTTTAAAACCCTTTTAAAAACAGGTGAATCTTTCCACAAGGATAAATGTGTCTTTTTTGACCGAGAAGCAAATGACGAACCTCGTTACTTAAATATTTCAGTAGTTCCACTTCTCGATAAAAACTACAAAATTGACGGAGCTATTTCTATGGGTGTCGACAGCACAGACACGATGATTTATAAAGAAAAAATAGAAGAGCTGAACAAAAATTTAGAAATAAAAGTTAAAAAAAGAACCGATCAATTAAAGAAGGCTAATGAAAAATTAAATCAAGTACTGAAATTGAAATCTAAATTTATCTCAGATGCTTCTCATGAAATAAGAACGCCCCTCACAATAATACAAGGAAACATCGACCTAGCAGTCAAAGAAGCTAAAAACAATGAAGAAGAGGTGCCAGAGTACTTTCAAACAGTAAAAAAAGAATTGGAAAGAATGACAAAAATAATTTCCGATCTTACCATGCTCACCAATGCTGATGCTCGAACTGAAAAATTGGAACTGGAAATCATTAGTTTAAATATTATTACCAAAGCAATTGCTCAATCAGTCCAAGTTTTGACTAAACAAAAAAATATAGACCTCACAGTCAAAAATAATGTTAATATCAACATTATTGGAGACGAAACAAAATTGGAAAAATTACTATTAAATATAGTTAGAAATTCAATAAAATATACAGATGTCGGCGGGTGGATAAAAATCTCACTTGAAAAAGATGACGACAAAGCTAGAATAATAGTAGAAGATAACGGCATTGGAATTCCTAAAGAAGATTTACCATTTATTTTTGAAAGGTTCTATCGCGTAGACAAGGCCAGGTCGCGCGACGAAGGAGGTACAGGTCTTGGTCTTTCAATCTGTAAATGGATAGCAGAGGCACACGGCGGAAACATAAAAACCGAAAGCAAAGAGGGAAAAGGCACAAAATTTATCGTTACTTTACCAGTTCAAGAATTGTAATAAAAAATTAACAAAAAAACGAGCTAATTCCTCGTTTTTTTTGTTTTTTTTAATAATGACAAACTCCTAGATTCTAAATAACAAAAAAGAGGCTTGACCAAAAAAACAAAAAAGAATACAATATTAGCATACCCCTACCATAGGTATGGGTAATAGAATTAAATTTTATCTTATGAACAACAAAAAAATCTCTATCAACTTCAAAAAGGCGAAAAGTCTCATTTCCAAAATGGAGGAAATGATCGACACCAAGGAGTACTGCATCAACATAATGCAACAAAACCTAGCAACAATAGGGCTTCTCCGGTCAGCTCATCAAATGCTGATGGAAAAACACTTAAACACCTGCTTTAAAAATGCTTGTAGCTCAAAAAATGAAAGACTAAAACAAAAAATGATTGATGAAATTATAAAAGTAAACAAGCTGGCAAATAAATAACCAACATAAACCAAAAAATTTATGCCTAAAAAATTCAATTTTAAAATAACTGGTATTCACTGCAAGGCCTGCAAAACACTAATTGAAGAGGAATTAAAATTAGACAAAAACATTAACAACGCAAACGTTAACTATCTAACAGGCGAAGCCTCAGTAGAAACAAATGGCGAAAAAAAAGAAATCTACGAGACAGTCGAAAGACTGGGATATAATATCGCAACAAAAAATGACACCGGACAAAAGAAAACAAAGTCTTATTTGATATTGGGGGTCTTATTAATTGTTTTCCTGATTGGATATTTCATTATACAAAGATATGAATTATTCAATTTAATGTCAGCGTTAAACGAACAAAGTGTCAGCTTTTCAATAATATTTCTAATTGGAGTTTTAGCTAGCTTTCATTGCATAGGTATGTGCGGCGGATTGGTAATAACTTATTCAGCAAGCAACATAGAAAAAAACCGAGAAAAAAAATCTCGCTTCTCTTTCCCATCTTCACAGCTTCCTCACCTACAATACAACATCGCTAGACTAATATCTTATACAGCAATTGGTGCGATTTTAGGAGGTTTTGGTTCATTTTTTGGAATTAACCCAAATTTCTCTGGAATAATTATACTACTAGCTTCCGTTTTTATGATCCTAATGGGTGCTTCCCTTTTGTCTAACCACAGTTGGTTAAAAAAAATAAAACTAAGAACCCCCGAATTCATTGCTAAGTTTTTATACAGAAACAAACAAAATCAAAATCCCAAAGGACCCTTTATTATTGGGCTACTAACCGGCTTTATGCCTTGTGGTCCATTACAAGCCATGCAGCTCTTTGCCCTGACTTCCGGAAGTATCTTTAACGGAGCTATGGCCATGTTTCTCTATTCTCTGGGCACTATTCCGCTAATGTTTGGTTTTGGAAATTTTGTAACTATTATTGGACACACTAAAATAAAACAGGTCATGAAATTTTCCGGTGTTTTAGTAATAGTCCTTGGTTTGTTTATGTTCAATCGTGGACTTATTAATTTTGGATATGGTTTGAGTTCCCTAATCCCGGTAAGCGCTCAAAGTAAAACAGAATTTCTGGTGACCGGGGATGTCGAGGAGTTCCAAACCGTTGAAATGGATATAACCTACAGAGGATATAGTCCTAATGTGCTGTATTTGAAAAAAGATATCCCTGTAAGATGGATTATAAATGATAAAGGAGCTACCGGATGTACCAATGAAATATTTCTATATCACCCCGATGGCACCATAAAGAAAAAAATAGACAAAAAGCTAACAGTAATAGAATTTACTCCAACTGAGCTTGGTGATCTAAAATTTAGCTGTTGGATGAAAATGGTCTGGGGGAAATTTATTGTAACTGATGACGGCCGCAAATCATCCAAAGGGCTCTCAAGGGAAGATATTGTCATGCCAGAGAAGCAAGGAGGATGTAACGGATCTTGTGGTAGTCCTACTTGCGGTGGAAGCAAAGATTCCTCAACTTGCGGTTGTGGAACTAGAATAAAATCAAACTAATATAAACTAATAAAAAATATGAAAAGAAAAATCATAAAAATTCATGAAAAAAAATGTAATGGCTGCGGAAAATGCACAAATATTTGCGCCGAAGCTGCTCTTGAAATTGTCGACGGTAAAGCAAAGCTAATCAAAGATTTTCTCTGTGATGGTATGGGGGCTTGCTTGGATGTATGCCCACTAGACGCTCTGGAAATTGTAGAAATTGAAACAGAAGAATACAACCCGGAAAAAACATACACACATGTTAAAAAAGTAAGAGGAGAAGAGGAGGCAAAAAAAATTCATGATTACGATAAGATAAAAAAACACGAAGAACCGGCCATGCAGTGTGGTTGCCCAGGAAGTATGATGAGAGATTTTAAGAGTGACCAAAGACACGACAATCATAACCAGCCGCAAACAACATCCGCGCTGGAACAATGGCCTGTTCAACTCCACCTTCTAATGCCTGATGCACCTTACTTTGAGAATGCCAATTTGCTGATTGCGGCTGATTGCGCTCCCTTTGCTTATGGAAGTTTTCATAATGATTTTTTAAAGAACAAAAAACTATCTATACTTTGTCCAAAACTTGATCAAAACCAAGAATCATATATAGAAAAACTAAGCCTCATATTTAGAACCCAAAATATTCAATCAATAACAATTGTTCGCATGGAAGTACCTTGTTGCGGTGGAATAGAACATATTATCAACGAAGCTAAAAAGAGAGCTGAAATTGAGATTGAAACAGAAGTAAAAATTATCTCTATCCAAGGAAACATTAAGGAATAAAGTTAAAACTTATAATCATTCTCTATGAAAAAAGAAACAATAAAAATATCCGGAATGCATTGCGCTAGCTGCTCCACCAATATTAAACTAGCTCTTGAAAAATATGACAAGATAAAAAAAGCAGAAGTAAATTTCGCTACCAAGAAAGCCAGCGTAGAATTCAACGAAAACGAAATAAGTCTAGAGGAAATAAAAAAAATAATACAGAGCACTGGATTTCAAATAGAAGAAAAGAGAGACGAGGTTAAAAATAAAAAGGCTGCGGAAAAGGCTGCGCGAACACAAAGATTAAAAGTTATCGCCGCAATACTAATGACTATCCCGATATTTTTACGCATGTTTTGGAAATGGGAAGTGCCTGGAGAATTATGGGGAGTTAGTATCACAAACTGGATACAGCACGACTTGGCATTTCTAGTAGTTTTTATAACTGGTTGGCAATTTCATTCTAGCGCCTTCGAGCAAATCAAAAGACTTCAAACAAACATGGACACTTTGATTTCTCTTGGTACGCTGTCAGCTTACTTTTACAGTCTTTGGGCAATGTTTTATGGGGGTCATATTTATTTTGAAAGTGCTGCGGCCATAACTTCGCTGATTTTATTAGGAAAATATTTGGAATTGAAGTCTACTAATAAAGCAAGTAGAGCCATGGAAAAGCTCATGGAACTTGGTGTAAAGAAAGCCAACATTATCTTACCGAACGGGAAGGAAAAAGAAAAAGAGATAGATGAAATAAAAATCGGAGAAATTTTTATAGTTCGTCCTGGAGAAAAAATTCCACTTGATGCTGTAGTGATAGAAGGAGAGTCAGCAATCAATGAATCTATGCTGACTGGTGAAAGTTTGCCAGTATCGAAAAGCATAAACTCTAAAATATTTGGTGCAACACTGAATATAAATGGAGTTATCCAAGCCCGGGTCACAAAAACACAAAACGAGACAATGCTAGCTCAAATAATTCGAACTGTAGAAGAAGCTCAAAGCTTCAAGGCGCCGATCCAAAAACTAGCAGATAAAATATCAAGTATTTTTGTGCCGACTGTGGTTACTATTTCTATCCTTACTTTTATCGGGTGGTATATAAAAACTAATGATTTTTCTGTTAGTCTAATAAATGCTGTAGCGGTACTAATCATTTCTTGTCCTTGCGCTCTTGGCATTGCAACCCCTATAGCCATCATGATTGGAACCGGTGTTGGCGCCCAGAATGGAATACTAATTAAAAATGGTGAAAGTTTTGAAAAAGCAAAAAATATTGATACTGTTATTTTTGACAAAACTGGAACACTAACTAAGGGCGAACCAAAAGTACAAGATATTGTCGTTAATCCAAAATTCAACTTTAAAAGCAACCAGATCATTAAAATTGCCCACTCTTTATCACTAAACTCCAAGCATCCAATCTCAAAAGCAATAACAAATTACGGAGAAAAAATTAAAGCTATAAAAATAGGGATAAATAACTTCGAAGAAGTAATCGGAAAAGGAATAACAGGAAAATGCGCTCAACATAATGTGGATTTATTACTAGGAAATATTACATTACTAGAAAAATTTAAAATTGACACTAAGTGGGCCAAAGAAATAATCTCAAAAGAAGAAACTGGTGGCACAATTGTCTTTCTAGTCCATACCGGAAATACAATTGGATATCTAAAAATAACAGACGAAATAAAAGAAACTGCAGAGGAGGCAATTGAAAAATTAAAACTTCTTAAACTACCAGTAATTATGATGAGTGGTGACAATGAAGTCACAACCAAAAACACAGCGCTAAAAATAGGGATAGAAAAATACATTGCTGAAGTCTTGCCCCAGGACAAACAGAAGGAAGTAAAGAAGTTACAAGAAAACAACAAAAGAACTGTATTCGTTGGTGATGGAATAAACGATGCTCCGTCGCTAGTTCAATCAAATCTAGGTATTGCCTTTGGATCTGGCTCTGACATAGCCAAAGAATCAGGTGATATAATTATAATTAAAGACAACCCCTTAAAAGTAGTGGAGGCTATAAAACTATCAAGAAAAACATTCAACATAATCAAACAAAATTTATTCTGGGCCTTCTTCTATAACGTCCTTGCTATTCCACTGGCCATGATGGGTTTAGTAAATCCGATGATTGGGGCTATTGCTATGAGCTTTTCAGACATAACCATTATTGGAAATAGTTTACGTATTTATAAAAAATAAAAAGTATGCTATAATAAAAAACAGTTGAAACTCTAATTAATTAATAAAACAAAAACTAATATGAGCAAACAAAATTGTTGGGAAGCAAAACAATGTGGCCGAGAGCCAGGTGGAGCAAAAATAGAAGAGTTCGGAGTTTGTCCTGCCGCTGTTGCTGAAAAATTAGACGGCGTCAATGAAGGAAAGAACGGAGGACGTGCTTGTTGGGCCCTAGCCGGTACTCTCTGCGGAGGTATTGTGCAAGGTACTTTTGCAAACAAATTAGCAAATTGTCTAAACTGCGACCACTACAAAGCAGTTCAACAGGAAGAAGTAGACGGTGGAACACCTACCAGTGAAATTCTAAAAATGATGCAATAAAACTTATACACAACAAAAAAAGAACGCAAAAAGCGTTCTTTTTTTGTTGTGTATAAATAATTTTTTCTATTAATTTTAACTAATAAAAGCAATTTTTTTGAACTTCATTTTTTCTTGATCTTTTTTTTATATTTGATATAATTTATTTATTGCTATTATACTAACAATAGGAGGTGTGTAATGGTAAATTATATTGATGTTGAAATGTTCTTTGAGAACCACCCTGAATACTCAGGTGAAAAGATAAAAAAAGCAATACTTGCTAGAGCAAAAAATTATGCAGACGAAAAAGGACAAATATCTGAAAATCAACTTAATAATTTAATGCATCCTTGTATGATTAATTTATTAAAAACAGATATTATAGCTATGCCGAAAAGATGGGACAAAGCAATGTCTCAATTCACATGTGCTGCGTAAAAATTAAAAATAAAAAGTAAATCATAAAAAAAGCCTATCTTTATAAAAGACGGGCTTTTTTCTTTTCTATTAAATTTTTTAAATCATAGCTCACTCATCTCTCCCCAGTTCTCCCCCACTTTAACATCAGCAATAATTGGCACTTTTAGCTTGATAACTTTTTCCATTATTTCTTTTATTTGTTTTGCATACTCTTCTGCCTTTTCTTCTACAACTTCAAAAACCAACTCATCATGCACTTGGAGTAACATTTTTATATCAACTTCGTCTTTAATTTTTTTGTATACTTCAATCATAGCAAGCTTCAAGATATCAGCCGCAGTCCCCTGGATTGGAGTGTTGATAGCCATACGCTCGGCTGCTTTTTTGATCATTGGGGTGGTAGAATTAACATCTGGTAAATATCTTTTTCTATTAAACATTGTTTCAACAAATCCTGATTTCTTGGTGTCTTTTATTGTTTTATCTATATATTTTTTTATACCTGGAAAGGCCAGAAAATAATCCTCTATAAAAACTTTAGCCTCCATAAAGCCAATATCTACCGCTTTAGCAAGCCCATGCACTCCTTGTCCATAGAGCACTCCAAAATTAACCGCCTTAGCTTCTCTTCTCATTTCACTGGTAACTTCCTTAAGCCTTGTTTTGTTTATTAACGCAGCGGTTTGCGTATGGATATCTGCTCCAGACTTAAATGCCTTGATAAGCTCTTTGTCTCCTGAGAGATGAGCTGCAACTCGGAGCTCAATTTGGGAATAATCTATCGCCAACAACTTGTACCCCTTTTTGGCTACAAAGGCCTTTCTTATTTCTCTTCCTAGCTCAGTTTTAATCGGAATATTTTGTAAATTTGGCTCTGTTGATGAAAGCCTTCCAGTAGCAGTAACTGTTTGGTTAAAACTAGTGTGAATTCTTCCTGTTTTTTGTATCACCAATTCTGGCAGAGCATCAATATATGTGCTCGTCAGTTTTGATAATTCTCTATGTTCTTGAATTAATACCACGATTTCGTGTTCATCTTTTATTTTTTCTAACTCGTCAAAAGCGGTTGAGTAACCTGTTTTTGTTTTCTTGATTCCCTTGGTAGATATTTGTAATTTTTCGAATAATACTTCTTTTAACTGCTTAGTAGAGCGAACGTTAAATTCTGTTCCAGCCATTTTGTGAATATTTTTTTCTAGCTTTTTTATTTTGGCATTCAGCTTTTTACTCATTACACCTAGAAACTTTTCATCTATTTCAATTCCGTTTTCTTCCATATCGGATAATATTTCGACCAACGGCATTTCCATCTTAAAAAATAAATCATTTATTCCTTCTTCTTTTAGTTTCTTTTTGAGTTTTTGATACAAACGATGAGTAAAATCAGCGTCCTCAGAGGAATAAAGATATAGTTTTTCCGTATCTGCCTCACCAAAACTTACCTTATCTTTTCCCCTTCCCAAAAGATCTTCCTTGGAAATTTTATCAAAACCTAATTCGTTAAAAGTTAATGCATCAAGATTGTGCTGTCTGGTTCCTGGGTTAAAAAGATAAGAAGCGATCATGGTGTCAAAAAAAACATTTTGAGTTTTGATACCATTACTAATCATTACTCGATAATCATATTTCATATTATGAGCAATCTTTTTTACGTTTTTATCTTCAAAAACAGGCTTTAACTCCTCTAGCCAAGGATGCCTGGAACTTGGAATTTGGAACTTGGAATTTGTATTATAATTAAAAAGATTAAAATCTGCTTCTTTTGTTTTCTTTTTATTGTTTTCTTTTGAAATTTTTACATAATAAGCCTCTCCTTTTTTCCAGCTAAAACTAATACCAAGCAAATCGCACGTCAATGGATCAAATGAAGTTGTTTCTGTATCAAAAGTAAATTCTTTCTGCTTTTTTAATTCATGAAAAAATTTTTTAAACTTTGCTTCAGAATCAATTAATGTATATTTAAAATCTTTTTTATTTCTTTCAAATTTATTTTCCCCTCCCCCTGTTTCTGTATCTTTCTTATCCTTGCTTATTTCTTTTAATCTAGTGAGCAATGACCTAAATTCGAGATCTGTAAACATCCTTACTATTTTTTCATTGTCAAAATCTCCAAATTTTGTCTCATCTAAATTAAAATCAATTGGCACATCGCACTTTATGGTTGCTAATTCACGGGATAAAAATGCATTATCTTTATTATCTTTAAGTAGTCCAATTATTCTTGGTTTAATTTTTTCATTATCATCTGATAAGTTTTTATATAAATTATCAAGAGTCTTGTACTCGGTCAAAAGACTCACAGCTGTTTTGTCCCCCACTCCTGGTACCCCTGGAATATTATCACTTGCATCCCCTCTTAAGGCCTTATAGTCAATTACCTGATTTGGATTAATGCTATATTTATTTTTTGTTAACTCTTTATTGAATAAAGTTCCATCGCCAATGCCACGCCCAAGTTTGTATACTTTCGTACTCTCGCCTATTAACTGCAATAAATCCATATCTCCAGTTACTATAATACTTTCAGTTTTTTCAGTTTTATTTTTTTCGACCTGATCTGAAATTGTTCCAATTAAATCATCCGCTTCAAACCCTGACATTTCATAAATAGGGATCTTAAAAGCCTTGACCAGCTCCTTGATCCTTGGAATTTGCATATAGAGTTCATCCGGAGCTTTTTCTCTATGGGCTTTGTATTCTTTGAATTTTTTATGTCTAAAAGTGGGACCTTTTTTGTCAAAAGTTAAAACAACATATTCAGGATGAAAGTCTCGAATTGTCTTCATCAACACACTAGCAAAACCAAAAACAGCATTTACCACTTCACCCTCTTTTGTTTTCATGGTGGTTGGCAGAGCATGAAAACTCCTATGTATTATAGCGTTTCCATCTATTATTAGTAATTTTTTTCTTTTTTCACTCATAAATATTTTGCCTCTATATTTTAGCACGTTTTAATAAAAATCTAAAAGAATTCAAATAATTTTATAAAATTTATTAACCTACTATTCAACTCTCTTGATACTACGATAAAAAAATGCAATAATAATATTATCGTTTAATAAATAAATTTAAAAAATATGTTTGATACAATAATCATCGGAGCCGGACCGGCAGGCTACACAGCGGCAATCTATGCTGCCAGACGAGAAATGAAAGTTATGCTCATAGGCAAGGAGCCGGGAGGGCAGGTTGCCCTAGCCTCTGAAATTGAAAATTACCCAGGCTTCAGCAAAATCGACAGCTTTGATCTAATCACTAAAATGCAAAATCAAGTAAAGGAAAATAAAGTGGAAATGGTCAATGGTGAAATAAAAAAAATCGTAAAAAAAGATGACAACACCTTTGAGCTTTTTACTGATCAGGAAAGCTACCAATCCAAAACAATTATTATTGCTATGGGTATGTCACCAAGGAGGCTAGCTATTCCAGGCGAAGAGGAACTAAACGGAAGAGGTGTTTCATATTGCGCAAATTGTGATGGTCCATTTTACAAAGACAAAATAGTGGCAGTAGTTGGCGGAGGCAATGCCGCCCTGGACGCTGCTGAAATTCTTTCTAAAATTGGAAAAAAAGTTTATCTAATACACAGAAATGAAGAGTTCAGGGCGTTTGAAGTTCTGGTAGAAGAGGTTAAAAATAGAGAAAATATTGAACTTGTTTTAAACAGTAAAATTGAAAAAATTATTGGTCAAGACAGAGTAGAGAAAATTAAATGCTTAAACACTGAAACAAATGAAGAAAAAGATATAGAAGTCGATGGAGTATTTATAGAAATTGGCAGAATTGCGAGCACTGATTTAGTTGCTGATTTTGCAGAAAGAGACAAAAAAAATCAAATTATTGTTGATGAAAAATGTAAAACTAAGACTGACGGAATATATGCTTGTGGTGATGTAACCCAGGTTCCATTCAAGCAAATCACCATTGCTGCCGGACAAGGCACTATTGCAGCACTAGCTGCTTATCAATACTTACAACTAAAAGAAGGAAAGCCAGGAAGTGTACTAGACAGAAGTTTGAAAAAATAATTTTAGAGAAAATTTTATTTTTAATCCCTTTCCAGGATTACGATCTCACGCCAAACCTTTTGCCCTGGTCTTCCATAAATAATTGTATTTCTTTTTGATATTTGAATACCGGATGAGCTATAAAAAACACTTGGCAATGGATTTATAATTTTAAAACCTTTTATTTTTGGGTTCAAGTTTAATGACCTATCCTTCAATCTATATTGCGGCCACAGCATAACTATGCGGCCGCTTTTTGTTAGAATTTTTTCAAATTCTGAAATAGCATTTGAATAAAGCTCTTCTAATTCTCTAATTGTTTTTTTGAAATCTATTTTTCCTCTCTGAGGACCCAAATAAGGCTCAGTTACAATAGCGTCAACTGTGTTTCCCGGTATATTTTCTGACAAAGAAACTGCGCTAACATTAAATAATTTTGTACCGTCAGAGTTACAATCAAACTTTTTGGATACCCATGATATATTTTTTTGCGAATCTTTGATTGCTTTCTGAGAAAGATCTGATCCAAATACTTTTTTGTAACCCATCAAAAGTGCTTCTGTTATCACAGTCCCTGATCCACAAAACGGATCAAGCAACGTCGAATCTAAATCCTTCTTTGATAGATTAATCATGATCTGAGCAAGTTTTGGCGGAAGCATTCCTGAATGATCATCACGAGCAGGACGACCATAATCCCTAAAGGACAATTCTTGAAAAGGCTGCACTCTAAGTGTTTGTCCAATAATGATATACTCACCATTTTGAATCAATACAAATTCAACTCCATTTGTAGTAAGCTTGTTTTTCTCCACAACAACACTCGAAAGAAATTTATCTCGACTAGTTACCCATCGACAACTTATTTTCTTGGCAGACAAATATTTTTTTAGCTCCATCCCAATAATTTTTGTATTTGTCTTGTGCTTACCGTAAACAGACACTCCATATTTATACTTACCAGAATAACTGGCAGGCAGAAATTTAGAGATTTTTTTTGATATATTTTTTGGATTATTATCCGATGTTGAAATAATTTTTCCTATCTTTATAACCCCGCCCAGTTTATCAATTTGTTTATGTGCTTCCACGTTATCATCAATTTTTGCTACTAAAATATTATCTTTAATTATTTTTGGATTTTTTAAATCAAAAACAGCTGAAAGCTCAGCTATGGAAAGAGTTGGATTGTTTCCTAAAACAAAAAAGTATTTCATAAATATCTAAATAATTAATTATATTTCCTCGGTTTTTTGTCTATACTGCAATGCTTCTGCAACATGACCAGAATCAATATCAGCTGAATCAGCAAGGTCGGCAATAGTACGAGCTAATTTTAAAATTCGAAAATAAGCACGAGCTGAAAGATGCATTTGATCTACGGCGTTTTTTAATAACTGAGAAGAATTCTCATCAATTTTACAAAATTTCTTAACTGCTTCGGAGCTCATTTCTGAATTAACTAAATATGGATCATTCTTGAATCTATCATGTTGAATCATTCGAGCTTTTTCTACTCGTTTTTTTATATCTGAAGATTTTTCGCCACCAATTTCTGTAGATAGTTTTTCAAATTTAACTCTTGGCACTTCCACGTGCAGATCTATACGATCGACTATTGGACCTGATATTTTTTTCTTGTAATTTATAATCTGAGAAGGTGAGCAAGAACAATTCTTTTCCGGATCGGTAGAAAATCCACAAGGGCAGGGATTCATGGCTGAAACTAAAATAAACTTTGCCGGAAACTCCAGGCTGCCGGCTGCTCTGCTGATATGAATAACTCCGTCTTCTAGGGGTTGGCGCAGATTTTCCAAAACTTGCCTGGTGAACTCTGGGAATTCGTCAAGAAATAACACACCCCTGTGTGACAAGGATATTTCCCCCGGACGAGGCCAGGTTCCACCACCAACCAAAGCTACTCCAGAAGCGGTATGATGAGGTGAGCGAAATGGTCTACTGGTAACCAGTGAGCCTCCAGAAGACAGGAGGCCTGCTACTGAGTATATTTTCGTTATTTCTAAAGCTTCATCTAGATTTAAATCAGGAAGTATAGATGGCATTGTACGAGCAATCAAGGTTTTCCCAGATCCTGGAGGTCCGTTCATAGACATGTTGTGAGCGCCAGCAGCTGCTATTTCCATTGCTCTCTTTACGTGCTCTTGCCCCTTGATATGACTCATATCATGAAGTATCTTTACATTTGAGAAATTGATATCTACTTCTTGGGCTGGCTTGATTCGGTCTTTTTGCTCCAAGTGTTTAATTACTGATATCAAATTTTTTGCCGGAATTATCTCAATATCTTTTACAATTTTAGCTTCTAGAACATTTTGCTCAGGAATAACAATACTTTTCAATCCCTGTTTTTGTGCCTTAATCACAATAGGTAAAATACCATTTATAGGACGTAAATCTCCGGACAAAGCAAGTTCCCCTACAAATAAAACCTCATCTAATGACTCCTTGATATCTATGCTATTATGCGCAGCAAGCACACTAATAGCAATCGGCAAGTCATAACTTGGTCCATGTTTTTTCAAATCAGCAGGCGCTAGATTAACTGTAGTTTTTGCTTTCTGAAAATAAAACCCTGAATTTTTAATTGCGCTTCGAACTCTCTCCCTAGATTCTGACACCGCTGCATCAGGGAGACCAACAATTGAAAAAGTCCCTAATTCTCCACCGCCTTTATCAGCTTCGACTTCTATAATTTCTGCATCCAGCCCGATAACAGCGGAAGACAATACTTTTGAGAATATACTATTCATAATCTAATTGATTTTTTATTTTTTCTTGAAGCTTTTTAGTTTCTTCGGCTTGCTCAACAATCAAGTGCTTCAACTTTTCTATCTTGTCAGTATTGCTTGAAATTTCCTCTTCGTAGTTTTTCTTAATCTTTGCCTCTTCTTGCATTAACGCTTCGTGTCTCAAGGTGTAAAAAACTATTTCACTCGTTTCTTTTGCTAAATTCTCAAGAAAAGATAACTCACTTTTTGTATAATTATTCTTGTTTACTTTCTCGCCCAAAGCCAATAATCCAATTATTAAATTATTACACACAAAAGGAATCATTATGGAAAATTTATTTGTTTTTATCCAATTTCTAGATTTACTTGAAAGATATTTGTATTCGGGTTCTGTATCAAGCCACTCACGAACAATTATATTATTGTTTTCATACATCCAATCAATTAGTTCATAATCAATTTTAAAATTATCAGTAGTTTGTAAGTTTTTGTAATAAATAGAAAGACTATCATTTTTTTTCAAACAATACAATTTGCGTGTCCCAGTTGATATGAAACAAAT
>CAYWNT010000006.1:0-87083 GCA_964459725.1 uncultured Gammaproteobacteria bacterium | reverse complement strand
TAAACAGTAGGTCGTCGGTTCGAATCCGACAGATGGCTCAAGAAAAGGCGGGGTAAATAGGTCGTCGGTTCGAATCCGACAGATGGCTCAAAAGAAAAAAGCACATAATTGTGCTTTTTTAGTTGAAAAAATAAGTGGAAAAACTCTTGAAAAATCTTCCTTGAAAAAATTGAATTCCTATAGTAGTATATAACTATGTCTAAACAAAACTCTATCGAAAAATTACCACCACAAAATCTCGATGCTGAGCAGTCACTGCTTAGCTGTCTTTTGATTGATAAAAACGCAATGTTAAAGGTGTCTGATGTTTTAGCTGAGAATGACTTCTACAAAGATGTTCACGCTATTATATTCTCATGCATGCTAGAACTGTACAACAAGCACGAGCCGATCGATATCATTAGTGTCACCAACAAGCTTGAAGAAAAGAAAAAGCTCAAAGAAGTTGGTGGCAGATCATATCTCGCTAAATTATCAAATTTTGCTACTACATCTTCACACGTAGTTCACTATGCTGAAATAATACAAAAAAAAGCAACACTTAGAAGGTTATTAAGCGCTGCAAGTGAAATAAACGAACTTGGCTACAACGAAGAAGGAGAGGTTGATAAAATGCTCGATGATGCTCAGCAGAAATTATTTAAAGTATCTCAAAAATTTTTAAAAAACCTTTTTACGCCAGTTGGCAAGCTTCTAAACTCAGCCTTTGATCGTATTGACGAACTTCATAAGCAAACCGGAGGTCTCCGAGGTATAACAACTGGATTCCCTGATCTTGATAAAATATTAGCTGGACTCCAAAAATCAGACCTTGTTATAGTTGCAGCCAGGCCCAGTGTTGGAAAAACTACTTTTGCCCTAGATATTGCAAGACAAGCCGCTATCAAGGGTAAGTCTTCAGTTGGCATATTCTCTCTTGAAATGAGCAAGGAGCAACTAACAGACAGGCTGCTTTGTGCACAATCGAATGTTAGCTTATGGAAGCTGAGATCAGGACAACTGTCCGACAAAGAGCACGATGATGACTTCAGCAGGATCAACGAAGGTATGGGTCAACTTTCAGAAGCTTCAATTTTTATAGACGATAGTTCAAATTCAAATATAATGGAAATTCGAAGTAAGGCCAGGAGACTCCAAGTAGAAAAAGGATTAGATCTTATTATAATTGATTATTTACAGTTAATGGAGGGTCGAGGCAAATATGGCGAAAACAGAGTTCAAGAAATTGCTGAAATATCAAGAGGGCTAAAGGGTATCGCCCGTGAATTAAATGTTCCAGTTGTCGCCCTATCTCAGCTATCTAGAGCTGTAGAGCAGACCAAGCCAGCCATCCCAAAACTTGCTCACCTGAGAGATTCAGGATCAATTGAGCAGGATGCTGATGTGGTAATGTTTATCTATCGCAAGGCAGCTGATAGAAACTATAACATTGATGAATTGTCAGCCGACGAGAGACATCGTGGAGAAATCCATATAGCCAAACACAGAAATGGTCCCACTGGAAAAGTAGACCTATTCTTCGATGAAGAATCAGTTAGCTACAAAAGTATGGAAAAAGTAGGCATGTCAGAATAATAAAATTAAAATAATAAACTTGATAATATTCAAGTCTAATTACAAAAACTATGTTCAACAAACTAAAACACTTAAAAGATCTAAGAAGTCAGGCTAAACAAATGCAGAACGCTCTTTCTGACGAGATGATAACCGTAGAGAAAAAAGGCATAACTATAAAAATAAATGGAAACATGGAAGTTGTGGATGTTAAATTTTCAGAAGATGTAAATATGGACAAAGCACCTAGCATAATAAAAGACGCGATCAACGAAGGAATCAAGAAAACTCAAAGAATAATGGCTACTAAGATGCAAGAAATGGGCGGCTTTCCAGGGATGTAATAATATAAAGTATGAAGTATCCAAAAGCAATTGAAGAACTGATAGGGCATCTCACCAGTCTTCCGGGCGTAGGGCCCAAGACAGCTGAGCGCTATGTCTTTCATTTGCTGAACCTTCCGAATGAGAGCTTGCAAAAAATGGCTCAATCAATTGCTGAATTAAAGGAAAAAATTATAATTTGCAAAAAATGCTTAAGAGTTGCTGAACAAAACCCATGCTCAGTTTGCTCCGATAAAAAAAGAAACAAAAAACTCATATGCGTGGTCTCAAATACCCGTGATCTCATATCACTTGAATCAACCGGGACCTATAACGGAGTATATCATGTTCTTGGTGGAGTTATTGATCCGATAAAAAATATCACCCACGAACAGTTAACCGTTAAACAGCTAATCAAAAACATTTCGGACTCGATTGCAGAAGAGATAATACTCGCCTTAAATCCAACCATGGAAGGAGAAACAACAACACTCTACCTGACTAAACTTCTAAAAAAGAATTTTCCACAATTAAAAATAACTAGACTGGCAAAAGGACTCCCAATGGGAGCTGATCTCGAATACGCTGATGAAATAACACTCTCCAACGCCCTCAAATATCGAAATAAAGTATAAAAACCACCAACTGGTGGTTTTTATGATTATTTTTTAAAACAACAACATACTTAAAGCACTAATGGGGGTTTGGGGGTGGATGCTGAGCGACATTGCTAGAAAGGTTAAAATGTAAATCGATGTGATAGCGAATCAGGAACCCTCAAGAGTTCCCGCCTGCTCGGCGAACAAGTTGGTTACTGGCGCCTGTCCGCCTCTGGCGGGGCCTCAAAAGTGACATAAGCGGTAGCGCGATAGAGTAAGAGGATCTAACACGATTATTTTTTAAAACTAAATTTGCAAAAGGAACACATTATTAAACTAAAAAACACCAACTGAAAGCTGGTGTTTTTATTATATGAATCCTAGGATTAAGATTACGCGATCTTACCAATTTCAACTTTTGAATAATTCTGTCTGTGTCCTTTATTCCTTAGATATCTAGTTTTGTTTTTATACTTCACTACGTTGATTTTCTTATCCTTCATGTGTTCAACCACTTTACCTTCCACCTTGTCACCTAGAGATGGCTTACCAAGCTCTACGTCCTTACCATCGGATGATGCTACCATAAGAGTGTCGAATTTAATCTTCTTTCCCTGATCTGCATCTAGTTTTTCAATTTTTATAACTGCGCCTTCTTTGACCTTGTATTGTTTTCCGCCGGTCTTAATGACTGCTACTTTTGACATATTTTTAATATTTAGCTGCGTTTCTCTTCTAAATAAAACACAACTGAAAAAACTTAATTATTTTAAACAAAATACCGCCTACAGAAGCGGTATTATTATTATACTGTTTTCGTGCAAAAAGTCAATAGATTACCTGCTTTTACTAGAAACTGCTCTTGCTATAGCTCGGACTGCTTTTTTGTCTGTAACATTAGGTAATATTTTATTTTTATTCGGCCTTTTAACTGTGTATGCCAGAGCAATTGCTGCAGAAATTTTCATTTTTTGTGTTACTTTTTTAACCTTACTATCAAGTAATCCTCGAAAAATACCAGGAAACACAAGGGCATTATTTATCTGATTTGGGAAATCAGATCTACCTGTTCCAATGATAGCTGCTCCTCCTGTCTTCGCCTTTTCCGGCATTATTTCTGGAATAGGATTTGCCATGGCGAATATGATAGGGTCATCATTCATCGACTTTACCATTTCAGTTGTTACCAGATCTCCTTTTGAAACACCGATAAATACATCTGCCCCCTCCATAGCATCAATCAAACTTCCTTTCATTCTCTTCTTGTTTATCTTTTTAGAAAGTTCACATTTGAAATTATTCATCCCCTTCCGACCACAATAAATAATACCCTTAGAGTCGAGCATGATAATATCACCTACCCCCTGCGATAATAATAATCGCGCAATAGCAAAACCGGCAGCCCCTCCACCGTTTATAACAATTTTTATATTTCTAACCACTTTCCCTGTCACTCGGCAAGCATTGATAAGTGCTGCCAAGACAACAATAGCCGTTCCATCCTGATCATCATGAAAAACCGGGATGCTCAATTCCTTTTCTAGTGTTTTAAGTATGTCAAAACATCGCGGAGCCGAAATATCCTCTAGATTAATCCCTCCAAAACTTGGCGCTATTTGCTTACAAAACTTTATAATCTCTTTAGTATCTTTGGTGTCAATACAAAGCGGCACAGCGTCTACTCCGGCAAATTCTTTAAAGATTGCAGACTTCCCTTCCATGACAGGCATTCCTGCCTCTGGGCCAATATCACCTAGCCCTAAAACAGCCGTTCCGTCACTCACAATTGCTACCTGGTTAGATCGATTGGTTAATTCCCAGGATTTCTTTTTGGATCTGGCAATTTCCATTGACACCGCGCCAACTCCAGGAGTATAAGCAGTTGATAAGTCCTCAACTGTCTTCAGGGACACTTTTGATTTTATCTCAATTTTTCCTTTGTTTTTCCTGTGCAGTGAAATGGCTTTTTTATTGTATGACATATTTATAAATTTTATTACAATATTTAATAGTTAAAAAATAATTATTTATTCAAATACTTTCTCCCCTTTAACTCATCCGGCAAATACTCTTGGTCCACTTTTTCATCATAGTCAGGGTTATATTTGTATCCTTTGCCATATCCCAGATCCTTCATTAGATTGGTGGGGGCATTTCTGATGTGCATAGGGACTCCGAGATTCCCTTTATCCCTAATATCGCGGGCAGCTTGCTTATAGGCGGTATATAGATCATTGGATTTTTCACATTTTGCCATATAAACTACAGCTTGAGAGAGAATGACATTACATTCCGGCATCCCAATGAAGTGGCAGGCCTGATAAGCGGCTACTGCTTGCTCTAAGGCTCGTGAATTAGCAAGCCCGATATCTTCTGATGCAAATCTTACAATCCTCCTGGCAATGTAAAGCGGGTTCTCTCCTGCTTCGAGCATTCTCGCTAGCCAATAGAGTGAAGCGTCGGGGTCAGATCCGCGCATAGACTTATGAAGCGCTGAGATTATATTATAATGCTCTTCTCCGTCTTTGTCGTACATGAGATGCGACTTCTGAAAAGCTTCTTTTATTATCTCCTTGTCAATCTTCTCGCTGATTGAGCTGGCATACTCCAGGATATTCAGAGCAGTTCTGGCATCTCCATTGCTCATACTTGCCAGCGCCTCTATCGCCTGCTTTTCCATCTTGATATTTTTATTTCCTAGCCCTCTTTTTTTATCCTTAGCCGCATTGTCTATAATCTTCACTAAATTCTCCTTTGACAAACTCTTTAAAACAAAAACACGACATCTAGAGAGCAAAGCGCTGCGAACTTCAAAACTTGGATTTTCTGTAGTAGCACCGATCAAAACGATTGTTCCCTGCTCAACATGGGGAAGTAACGCGTCTTGCTGGGACTTATTCCACCTATGAATCTCGTCAATAAAAAGCACAGTTCTTTTTTCTTCAATTTCATTACTTCGAGCCTGTGAAATCAGCTCCCTTAGATCTTTCATCCCGCTTGTAACCGCACTAATCTGAATAAACTCCGAACTTGTTACGTTCGCGATTATACGCGCCAAAGTCGTCTTTCCGGAACCAGGAGGGCCCCAGAAGATCATAGAGGGCAAGCTATCGGCCTCAATTGCCTTTCTGAGTAGCTTTCCTTGTCCTACAATATTATCCTGGCCCAAATATTCATCCAGCCTTTCAGGTCTCATTCTATCGGCCAATGGTTTATTTTTTTTAGCCTCTGACATAAGCTCTTTTACTTTAATATCTTTATCAATTTTATCCTAGTTTGCGCGCCACTTATAATCCTAATATTGTCTTTATCAACTTGAAACTCTTTTGCCAAAAAATTACTCAATTCTGAATTTGCCCTACCTCTCTCGGCCTGCTCTCTTATATCTATTTTAACTACATCTTCGTCGCCTTTCATGATAGCCTTTATTTCAGTTTTCTTTGCCCCTGGTCTCACTTTCACTTTTATATACACCTCACCTTTTCCTTCTAACTGTTCAATATACTCTCTGATCATATTTTTGGCACTAAAATTTTATTTCTCTGCAAATATTATTGCATTTACAATGTCTCTCCCCGGGCCAACCATATATTCATCGTTATAAAAAAGCGCTGAAGAATAGCCTCCGTCTAAATTTAATGAATACTCGACCTCTAATTTTTTCATAATATTAGCAAGCTCAGGAACCGTACAGCTTCTGGCAATCACTAAATAAATCTCATCATCCTTGTATCCAATTGCATTTCGGTGTGATTTTACAGATTTTTGTTTATCATCCAAATCCCAGTCAATAAGCAAATTCATATAATTCTCAATCAACCTCGGCTTATTGCCGATGGCTGCTTGTAATTTCACCTTGTTTACCTCTTCAAAATGCTCGACACCCTTGAATTCTCTACTATCCTTGAAATAATAAAACTTATTATTCACATCCCAGGCCATGATTGGTCCGGTGGTCCAATACTTCAACTCACTATCATTTATCATCTCACCCAAAACAGAATCATAGACCGGGAAGAAATAATAATTTTTCTTGCCCGCGTTTGTATCAAAATAAGTGGCGTTAATACCGGCAAACCCTTCGTTTTCTATCACAAAGCTAGCAAGAGACTTAGCTCCATAATTTCCGTTTTTCTTAGGAGTCGGATATGGCTCTGCCACTTTTGTAATTATCTTTAGATTTGGGTTCGACAAATCAATTCTAACCATATCTACATAAAAAACACCGTCTTCTGTCTCAATCTCTCGCTTAAATTCGTATTTACTGTACTTACTTATTGCCTCATCGTACCCAGGCTTGTGTATCAAAGCCAAGTTCTCTCTGGTGATACCTAGAGACAATTTTCTCATTATCTCAAAAGCATCTGCTGGTCGTCCTAAATAATACTTTTTTAAGTCATCGGGATTAACATACCAGGCCTCGCCATTCTTCTCTACCTGAATAACTATTTTCCCGGAAAGTTTCTTGGCTAACGCCAAATCACCATCAACATCCATCCCGGCTTGAGCGATTTTTTGGAAATCAACTTCATTTATACCTAGTCCAAGCTCTCTCATTATCTCAAAGGCATCAGCTGGTCTTCCTAAAAAATACCGTTTATTGTCTTCTGGGTACACATACCAAGCCTCTCCGTCCTTCTCTACGTTCAAGAGAATTTTTCCAGAAAGTTTCTGCGCCAAACTCTCAGCTGAAGCTAGGCCTCCAACCAAAAAAATACCCATTGAAATTATTAGAAAATATTTGATCATACCTTAATAATACAAGACTAACAAAATATTACAAGTAGCAATATAGCACTACTCGTCCTTTATTATTCTGAAATTAAAACCAGCCCTCAAATAAGAGCTGGTTTTAAAAAAACTTTAATTTTCTATAAATATACTATTCAAGATGTAGCTTATAACCGAAAGAAGTATGCTAAAAAGTAATGCTGGAAGGAATCCAACTACTTCAAACCCCTCTATCACTGAACTCGAAAGCAGAATGAGCAAGGCGTTTATTACAAAGGTGAACAAGCCTAGTGTTATTATGGTAATCGGCAATGTGATAATGACAAGTATCGGTCTTATAAAAATATTTACAAATCCGATAAAGATTGAAAGCCAAATAGCCGCCCACACACCCAGAATCTCAACGCCTGTAATTAATTTTGCCGCCAAGAGAATTGATACAACAAAGATTATCCACTTTATTAAGTAACGCATATTAGAATTATTCTTTCTCGATTAGCTCAATATCAGTTATTACAACTGGTTCGATTGGGCGATCCCCGGCAGCAGTTGCCACTTCTCCAATTTTTTCAACCACATCAAATCCCTCTACAACTTCTCCGAAAACCGGATGTTTACTTGTTAGAGGTTCTTTGTCCCAATCAAGAAAAGTATTATCTATTAAATTGATAAAAAATTGTGAACCACCAGTGTTTGGGCCGGAATTAGCCATAGAAAGTGTCCCTTTCTTATTGGTCAGTCCTGAAACATACTCATCCTGAATTGAATACCCTGGTCCTCCAGTTCCCCACATTGCCTGCTTAGAGTCATCCTTGGTTAGTGGATCTCCACCTTGGATCATAAATCCATTAATAACTCTATGGAACTTGATTCCATCATAATACCCCTCCTTAATTAAATTCAAGAAATTATTAACAGTAAGTGGCGACTCATCACCGTAGAGCTTGATCTTGATATCACCCATACTAGTCTTCATTAATACATGATCATAGTCATCTGAAAACTTTTTCAATCCTTCTCCGGTTGATGTAACTAATTTTGTTGACTTATCCATAGTTTTTTCTTTATTTGTTATGTCTTTTTTGTCCGCCCTATTGCCATCAAGGTCAAAGTTAATATCAGTCTTGGATGGTTGACTTGTTGTACAAGCCGTTAAAGCGATTGTTAAAAATAGTAACAAAAATAATTTTTTCATAAATTTAAATTTATTTGATTTTTATTAATAATAGGTATTATAACAAATTTTTACAATAAACAAAACTTTTTTATCTACGTAGATGTCTACGTAGATGTCTACGTAGATAATTATTTCACCCAAAATTCCTCCTTCATTTTTTTGTCATCTTCATCTCTTTTTTGCTCAATCGTGGCCTTTGCTTTTTTTCTAAACTCATCCAGATCTAAATCGTTCAACTCTTTTGACTTTTTGATCAGGTGCTCTTTGTTGTTTAGGCTTGGATCTTCTATTATCTCAGAAAGCAAAACATCTAAAATCTGTCCTATCTTTGGACTAGGCTTAATATCTAAAACCTTGATTAGGTCATTTCCGTTTATTTTCAACTCCTTAACTGACACTGGATCATTTTGCACCTTCTCCATCATGTACTCGAGATGTCTCAACTTATATGGCTTTGCCTTTTTCACATCAGAGCCAAGCCTGTCTGCAATTCTTAGGTCGATTAAGTCTTTTAAATTCTCCTTTCCGGTTTTTGCAATCAATTTTCTGACAGAATGAGCCGTAACTTCGTCTACATTATAATAAAACATATGATTTCGAATCAAATTTGTTATCCGCTTAGTGTCATCGGCTGAAAATCTCAGCCTAGTCATAATTTTATTCGCAATTTTTGCGCCAATATATTCATGATTATAAAAAGTCGGCGCGCCTTTTATTATTTTCCTAGATTTCGGTTTACCCACATCATGAAGAAGCGCAGCAAAGCGCACCTGCCACTCCTTGTTCGGACAATGCTTTAGTGATAACATGTTGTGCTCAAAAACTGTACGAGTATGATGGTGGTGCTGATCAACACCCACACCCTGCACCAGCTCTGGAATTATATATTGCAAGAGTTTTGTTTTATATAAATATTTCACTCCCTCATAGGGCTTATCCGAGTCCAGAATCTTTACTAACTCATCTTTTATTCTTTCTTGGGCAATATATTTTATGCTGCCAGCCATCTTAAGTATTGCTCTCTCAGTTTTTGGCTCGATCTCAAATCCTAACTGGGAAGAAAATCGAATAGCTCTCATCATTCTGAGGGCATCCTCCTTGAATCTATCCACCGGCTCCCCTACAGCCCTAATAATTCTCTTATCGATATCCTTAATCCCGCCAAACAAATCAATTATATAAAAATCTTCAAAATTATTTACATATCTCTCAATTTTTAAATCTTTCAATCTTTCAATGTTTAAATTTGGCAAAGCCAATCCAAGTGCATTTATAGTAAAATCTCTTCTGGATAAATCTTTATCAATACTGTCTTCAAACTTCACTTCGTCAGGATGTCTTCTGTCGCTATAACCTTGCTCTGATCTATAGGTTGTGATCTCAACGACGGTTTCTGTCTCGTCTTTTTCATTTTTAATGGGCAAAAGCACCGTACCAAAGGCGTTTTCATACTTTCCATCCGGGAAAACACCCAAAACTTGCTCTGGTCTGGCATTAGTGGTCAGGTCCCAATCCTTCGATTCCTTACCAAGGAGAAGATCACGAACACTCCCGCCAACCACAAAAACCTCAAAGTCGTTTTCTTCGAGTTTTTCTATAATATTTTTTAAAAATGTTGGTATTTTCATAACTTAATCCTACAATGTTTACCCCTTAAAGTCAAAAAAACAGGATAAGTATCCTGTTTTTCTATTAAAATCTATTTAAAATTTATGCTGCTCTCAAAACATACTTCCCATCTGATCTTCCGAACTTATCCTTGTTCATTAGGGCTAATATGATTGTTGCTTTCTTTACGATTCTTTTTTCCAAAACTCTGTCTATAATTTCTTCTCTAGTAATTGGCTGCTCAGCCTTTTTCAGGATTTCTTCGATAACATCGATTACATTTCCTCTTTTGAATCCCCACTCTTTTAGTCCATAAAGTCCTCTGCCAACAAGCACATACTTCTTATCAAGAATCAATTCATTATGAACTGTTGCTGCATTTGCAATCTTGTGATCGAATCCAATTTCATTGATGTAATCAGCAATTTTTGAGAAATGAAGAGGTTCCTTGTGGTGCTTCAACACCAAATATATCTTATCGTTAATTGTTTTTGGCACAATTTCTTTCGAATTATGTACACCCCAATGCCCAAACTTGTTTTGTTCAATCTTTTTTAGGGCCACGAGTAACGAATATAGAATTTTATTATTATTAATAACATCTGGAGTTTCTTCAAATAAATCGAACTTCAAAATCTTTGCAATATCAAAGCTATTTTTTCCTGTTACTTTTTCCCTGTGGTCATTGAATTTATCTAACTCCTTTATAATATTTATAATTTCATCAGTAGCGTGAATCTTACCATGCCCTCTTACTTTCTCAACCAACTCATGTGCTAATTCATCCAAATGCTCGATATCTTGAAATTTAAGCTTATAAAATCCTTTGAAATGTCTTGAGTTATTTACATCCTCGAACTCCTCGTGAAGAAGCTTAGTAATTAGAAAGTTTATATAATTTCTGTGTGATGCTTTGTCTTTTATATTCAGACCTTCAAAAGAGTATCCAGCCAAAACATCAATCAAGAAATTCTTCTCCATCATTCCGCCGTGTTCTTCTAGTAACTCTTGAATTATATTTTTTAAATCTTTCAAATAATTTTCTAGATTTTGCAGCTCTCTCAACTTCTTAATACTAGAAGTTTCGATTTGTCTGATACGTTCTCTTGTTAGATTGTGAGATTTACCAATGCTTTCTAGTGTCTCTTTCTCTCCATCATAAAGACCATGTCTTTTTACTAGGACATCTTTCTCTCTATCTGACAACTCGCCAAACAAATCGTCGATAATCTTGATCGCGTCAAGATTGTCAACTGCTTCCACCTTGTTGTTGTCTATTATTTGATCTAAAATTGAAACATTTTCCATATATTTATCTAAGGCATGGGCAACTTGTAGTTGTTTACAAATTAATAAAAATTCAGCTTTAACATAAGCTTACGGCTATAATAGCATGATTATTAATTTTAGTCAAGTCCCCTACGAGCAACCTACAAAGGAGCAATAAAATCACAAAATTAAACTAAGAAAATATGCTAATATTAAACAATATATAAATATAATCAATAAAAACAAAACCTTGATTTTTAACACTGTCGTTTTACAAAAGTGAAATAAAATATTTTAAAATATTTTTTTATAAAAAAGAAAAAGCTCTCGAGATGAGAGCTTTTTTCAATTGTTTGGTTTTAAAGATTACAATGACAAGAGAATTTTCTTTTGCCTGAGCCATAATATCATCTTAACAGCACACACAACCAAGAAGACTGGGATTATTCCCAGGATAGCGAATGGCAACTTGCATAGCCCCTCAATTAATGGTTCGAGAATTTTAACCTTTTCGACACGAAATTGATTATGACAATCCCCCAGAACCATGGCTAATAATCCGACTATTACCCCATAGACAAATATCCAAACCACAATTAAACCATTGAGTGCAAAAGCGGCATCAAGCGCAAAAATTATGGTGAGATAAGATAATGTGACAATCCAATAACCCAATCCTCTTCCAAAAATCCAATTGGCCACATCCCAGTTCTTGTCCATGTGCTTGCTACAAAACGCAAGAGGAACTTCAAACACCTTCGCAATGCATCGATCCAGAAAATCAATAATTTTTTTCATCTTTACCCTCCGTCTTAAATAACTGTATAGACCCCCTGGGAAATCCTTCTTTTTAGATCGTAAAAATGATCGCTATTACGCCTCCAGAGAGAGCTCCCTCTTGGCACTAACACAATAATATCCCAATCATCTCCCATTGCAACCCTTACACGAGCTTCGGCATATTTCTTGCCACATTTTCCGCCTACCTCAACTGCTTTTTGAGCTCCGGTCTTTTTGTTCTGCACAAGCGCATAGAATTTTCGCTTTTTTGGTTTTTTACTGTTATATCCATACATAACACAATCCTCTTTCCATGAATTGATAGATTTACAAATTATTTATTCTTACGTTTTCCTTGGAGCTGCAATTTCGATATACCTCGGAGACAATAGAAATAATAAATTATTCCTCTCTAAGTGCTTATGAAAAGCATCTCTTCTGAAATAGTTCTGTGTTGCAGGGTAGTTCATCCAATTATCTTGCAAATACTTGGTTGCTTTCTCTTCTGGTGTAAGTCCTTTGTATTCAGCTGCCCTGGCATTCCACTTTTTTTCGGCTGGAATTTGTTTTGGCAGCTCAAACTTGGGCTCACCCAAGTCTACAACTTTATCCAATTTTTTCACAATCCCTAAAATCCTTGATCTCCCACCGATCTTATTAATCAGCGCGTTAAGTTCCTCATTTTCTTTCGTTAGTCTCTCGATTTCGTTTTCTAAAAAAATAATTTTCCTAAATTGCTTGCCTTGCTGCTTCTTCACAGATCCTTTTCTAAATCTATTCATAGCAAAACCTCCATACTTGAAATATATATGTGTAATCTTTCTAAATAATTTCAATGAACAAACAAAAAAATAACCTGAAATCCTCCAAGTTATTATTTAAAAATTACATTAAATCTACCTAAAAGTCAAGTTTAACAAAATAAAAAAGCCGCTCTCATTTTATAGAAAGCGACTTTGTAGTATTGTAGCATGAGCTAGCTTCTCACATTTTTTTCATATCTTTTGCCTCGATAAAATCGCCGGCACTTGATTCGATATCGAAGAAAAGATTGTTTTTGGCAAATGAATCAATTATTGCCTGAATATGAGATTCTTCTGAACTGAAGATGTGCAAATAAGGCATTAATACTCTGTCGCCATCACATGATTCAACAATGCTGTGACTATGAAAAGTCGTTACTGCGTCTTCATGCAGTCCAATTTGTTTTAATGCGTCGTCCACTTCGGGTTTAATGGAGTTATACCCATCCATCGTGAATCCATAAAAATGTATGTTTGGCATAATTCTCTCCTTGTTTATTAGGTTATTTTTGACAGAAAACGATTTAAAGAGCGAAAATAACACACTTCAGGCCTGACAACAACGCCTGCGAGAAAGAACATTTGGCGCTTTGTCACCGCTGTATACTTTTGTATCACTGTTTTCACTCTTTGCAAATAACTCCATAAACCAAACAGTATGACCATTCTCCTTCACTGTCGCTGTAATGCGAAAGCCGGTCCAACTTACCTCCCTATCCGCCTCTAATACTTCGATCAAAAAAGCGAATATTTCATCTTCTGAAGATTCCCTGAACCAGCTGCGTTGCATATCAACAGAAATTGCTCCAGCGTTCATATACCTCGTATAATACTGGGGCATTTTCTCTATTCTATCGCTATAACCACCAATCCTTTTATCCCTATCTTCGTAGGTATGAGGAAAATTTAACTGACGAATATACATATAAACTGCATTCCCCCATGCTCCTAGACCATTAAGGTCAAATGGCTCAGCCTCATGTACTTTCGAAATGTTTTCATCAGGCATTTTTATCCCCCTCTGTTAAAGAATGTAATTTAATTAACCAATAGATAAATTGATACACAGGCTAAAAATAATCCTACAATTTGTTTTGATGAAATTATTTCTCCATTTAACAACCAACTCATTAATGGCGCAATAACCACCATCAATATAGAAACCAGAGAAACAAATAAACCAATCTGTATATTTTTATCAACAGTGGTTAACGAATAAACATAACAAGCTAATCCATTTATTACACCAGCGACTACCAAATATACAATTGATTTATAGCTCGGCAAAGGATTGCTTATTAGCCCCCTACTGGAGAGCAAGGCTATTACAACTCCCGTAGTGCCTAAGACAATTGTCCCAACCCAAGCACCGCTTGCTTTTGAGAAATTCCCAACTATAGGCCAACCAGCAAACCCAACTGATATAAACAACGCTCTCAACAATAAATAGACTCTCACAACACACCCCCTGGTTCTCTCATATTTAAATAACATTTAATTTGAATGAACATATATAGGTAAAACCCAATAAAAAAGAATAGCACAAAGCTATGTTTCTGTCAATTTTGTTCAAGCTAAACGTGTATAGGATTATTAACTGGGGAATTATTGATAAAAAATTGATAAATTCTATTATCTTGCTATAATTAAGGTATTATAATTAATAAAAAAATATGTTCAAACTATTCAATCCATTTGAAAAAATAATGAATCAAGAAAAAGAAGAGGAGGTAGGCGTTGAGGATCTGCACAGTTTATACTTGGGAGGAAACATAACACAAGAAGAACTTTTTCAAAAATTACCAGTTGAAAAAATTTCTGAATTTGTTGAGTATCACAACTCCCATAAAGAGGAATTACCACAAGATGATAAAAAAATATATTTCAAAATTAACCAGCTAGATAATATTATTGAAAAGGGAATATTGGAAAAAAATACATACAAAGAACATGGGCAAAGATTAGTGGAAAGAGTAAATTAATTAAGTTTATTCAAAAAAAAGAAAACGGACATATCTCGAAAGATAGTCCGTTTTTGTTTTTTACTCTCCATTCTTAAACATCGTCAAGAGTGGCAGGATCACTAGTACTGCAACTCCAGAAACAAGCCATGAAATTTGTGGATTGAAGTTGTTTGCTACTAGACCGCTAGTTAGCAACCCTGCAAACATTCCCAACTTCGAAATCATGGAATCAAACGAAAGTAACGTTGCTCTTTTTGAGCTTGGAATTTTTTCGTTGATATAGTGCAATCGAACAGGCTTGAAGCCGCCTCGTGCCACTTCATGAGCCATATACCCAAAAAGTACTATTACCAAAAGGCTTGATTGTGATGCCAAGACTATGCTTAGAGCAAGAATAAAGAGAATAAACATCAGCTCCTTCTTTTCGCTCTCGAAATAATTACTTACATGCTTCACGGCGATAGAGCCGATTATCATGGAAATCACAGTTGCGTCATGTATCCACCCAAGTCCCGGAACGCTTACGCCAAGATTCTCAAAAACCAATTGAGAATACATATTTAGCGGAGCAATGGCAAAGAAGAAAATAAACCCTGTTATAATTATAAAAAACAAAGATTTATTTTTCACGCCATATATCACACTCTCTCTAATGGCCAATCTAATGTCCACTCTTTTTTCTGGCTTATGGAACCCATCCTCTCTTATTGTAGTGTAAGCAATTGCCCCCACCACGAAAAATCCAATCGAGCTAAGGAGCCATGGCAAAGCGAGGTTGTTCTCCCCAGCATAAGCACCCACAAGTACGCCAATCAACACTCCTGACTGACAAAACACATGAGACCTCCTGAATACTCCTCTCAAATCAAAACCTTTTTCATGATGGTTTACTGCGTCAACCAACCAAGCGTCAAAAGCCCCGGAATAAAAAGTTGACCCAAATGCAATTATTATCTCAGCCAAAACAAACATCCAAAACGATGCCGAGAAGTAATAAACGAGCATGCCTATACCATATAGGCAAAACGATATCACGACTGAAAACTTCCTGCTCACATTGTCAGCAAGAAGACCTGTTGGAAATTCAAGCAAAAAGCATGAGGCCATAAAAAAACAATTTACCAAATTAATCTCAAGCAAACTGAGCCCAGCATCCCGCAAAAACAGCACATAGGTTGCAAAGAAAAAAGACATAGCCAATCCATTTGCAAAACTGATACCATAATAAACTTTAATTATTCTCCCAGCCATTTTTTCCTCCTGTCTGTAGTTAACTTCTTGAGTATTTTATTTACAAAGAACAAACAATAAAAAAACCTCGATCAGGCTTGAGTTGCCTAACCGAGGTTGAGTTTGTTCCTTGTTTTATATGTTTATATCAAAATATGCATAAATACATAAACTACAACAACACCACTCCAGGTGAGACAACTATGGACCTTACCAGACACAGCAAAAACTCCAGGATTAGTACAAATCCCAGTCTGATTCATTCTATATAAGTTGTAGTTTTTAAAATTTTTCATATTTTTAATCTCTTACTATAGTATACGTTCTAAATTAAAAAACGTTACAAATAAACCTTTCACCCGATTCACATAATAAATTTTAATGTTGTAAAAATCCCGCGGCCGCGTAATTTTTACAACATTGTTTTTTATTTTTATTTTGCATTTTCACTATACATTCTAACAAAACAAAAAGACAGAGGTTTATGTACTCTGTCTTTTTTTTTGGAATTTTTTAAAAGTTGAAATATTGAATTTCTTCTTGCAGTTGAATTTTATACCTGTCTCTCACCTTTTGCTTTATAATACTTACAAGCATCACCACATCTTCCGCTGTGGCGCCACCGGTGTTTACTATGAAGTTGGCGTGTTCCAGACTTACCTTGGCTCCGCCGACACTCTTGCCCTTCATGTCCAGCATGTCAATAATCCATCCTGCTGCCACCATTCCTCCACGAACTACTTTTTCATCCTCTGCCAGTTCAGCCAGTCTTGGGTTGGCGTTTTTTAGGTCGCTGAATCGTAAATTCTTAAAAACACAACCAGCACTTGGAAGGTTTGGCTGATTTTTTGATCTACTTTCAATATACTCTGTTATCTTTTGTCTTATCTCGTCAGAATTTCCCTTGTTCAGCTTTAGTACTGCACTCCAGATGATATAATCCTTGATATAGTCTTCGTTTTTAAATATACTGCTGCGATATTCGAACTGGCAATCCCTTGTGCTAAAAACATCAAATCTTTTCTTTTGAATATTATAAACTACTACGTTTTCTATTATTCCTGATATTTCTGAGCCATACGCTCCGGCATTTCCTCTTATCGCGCCACCCACGCTCCCAGGTATCCCTGCTGCCCACTCTAGCCCGGCAAGTGAAACTCCAACTGCCATATTAACCGTTTTAGCCAGGCTTGCTCCAGCACCACACTCTATTCGATCACCTTTTATGTCAATACTATTATTAACCAACTTAATCACCAATCCCCCAAAATCACTATCACCAATGAGCACATTACTTCCTCCTGCCAGGATTGCCCATTTAGAGTCTTTCTGAGATACCCAATCAAAGGCATCTTGCAAATCCTCCTGGCTTTTTATTTCAACAAAATATCTCGCCTTTCCTCCAATCTTAAAGGTGCTTGAGTCCCTTAGTATATAATTTTCTTTTATGTCTAGCATGCGTATAAATTAAACATCTTTTCTAATTCTCCTCATGAGCTCCATATAAAACTCTAGGTTATTTAAACTGGCAAGTTTGGCACCGAGTTGCTCTTTTGTCTTGAACAAGTGATATAAATATGATTTTGAATACTCTCTGAGCTCTTTTATTTTACTATCAGCGTTGATCGGTGATGTGTCTTTGGCGAACTTGGCATTAGAAATGTTTATTGTTTTATAAAATGATTTTTTTGTTTTTTTGTTTTTTCTTTTCTCCCACTCTAACGCACTATCTTTAAAATAAAACAGCTTGCCATGTCTTCCTTCTCGGGTTGGAATTACGCAATCAAACATGTCCCACCCCATCTCAGAGCATCGCACAATATCCTCAGGCGATCCTATGCCTAGAGCAAACTTGAGGCTGTCATCGGGTATCAAATCAGCAGTGAATTGCAATATTTCTCCCAAAAAATTACCATCCTCGTCAACTGGACGCGCACCGAATCCATAACCATCAAATCCAATTGCCACCAATCCCTCAGCGCACTTACGCCTCATCTCCTTGCTCTTGCCCCCTTGAATGACAGAAAAAAGCTTTGGTCTTTTCTTGCTGGTCAATTTTCTTTTCTTGATTTGTTTTTCAAATTCTTTTTTGCAGCGATATGCCCAGATGATAGTTCTCTCTACGGACTTCTCCATTTCTCTATCACTAAACTCATTTGGAGGGCAATCATCAAGACAGACCATCATGTCGACACCAAGATCAAACTGGATTTGAATAGACTTTTCAGGAGTTAGTTCGTGTAGTGACCCGTCTATTGGAGACTTAAATTCCACTTTTTCGTCCAGAACTCTGCCAAGGGGCTTATTGCCTTTTTTCTGCCTAATCAAAGAAAACACCTGAAAACCTCCACTATCAGAAAGTAGCGGAGCTTCCCATTTCATAAAATCATGAATTCCCCCGTTCTTTTTTATAATTTTCATTCCTGGTTGTAGTAGCAGATGAAAAGTATTTACAACCATAGCCTTAATACCTGACCCCTTCAGCTCTTCATTGTCTGTGAGTTTTATATACCCTCTGGTAGCATCAGGCATAAAAAGAGGCGTAGACACATCTCCATGAGGTGTTTTTATAGTTCCGGCTCTAGCTTTGCTTATTTTTGATTTTCTGTTAATTTTGAACATAAATTATTCCACAATACCGTCACCTGACGCTATGTCATCATCCTCTAGTTTTGTTGTCTTGGCTTTAGTTTTTAACTCGATATCAAAGTCGGTTTCTCTGTCAGTAGCTGTAACTTTGGATCCTGTCATGATAACCATTATCTTATTCCTGTTATCTTCTTCTGGCTTTATGCTGATGCTAAATTCTGCTTCTGTTTCAAAAACAGTAATTGGCAGACGTCCGATATTCCATTCTATTTCATGTTTATCGTCGTCAAATGATATTTCACCCACAGACACATTTACTTTTCCGGCCCAAGACACGTAGTCAGGTAATCGAGAAACTATTTTCAAATCCTTCAACTCATGAAGGCTATTTGTTAATTTCCAGTACACTTTATAACTTGTCTCCTCTCCTGCTTTTGGTGGGTGTGGGCCGGTTCCAACTGGGACATTATCTTCGCTGAAGTATCTGATTTGCTCATCGAGTTTAATGTCGCTGTTTATCTTGCTTACGATTGTGTTACTTTTGTTGTTCTCATTTGCCTCCGTGTCTTCCAAATCGTCCTCTGACTTCCCAATATTAAACTGGGCATAACTTTTTACATCATAATCACTGGTTGTGTCTGTATTTCCAACATCCATCAACTTGATCGAAAAATCTATAACACCTTCTTGGTCCTGTTCAACCAGCTCAAGATCTGGTAGCTCTTCCTTGGTCCAAATAATAGCATTCCCCTTCTGGGTTCCGGCAAACTCATCAGTAAGTGTAGTCCAGTCCAAAAAATCGCTTTCCAGAACAGCCATTATCACCACATCTTTCATTTCTGACTCCCCCTTGTTTTTATAGACCAGTGAGTAGTTCATAGTATCTCCAAAGTTCACTGCCTGATCCTCTCGGGATCCATTCGCAATCAGAGTAAGGTTTAAGTCGCTTTTCACCACCTCAAATTCAAGATCCTTCCTGAAAAACTCAACATATCTCTCCTCTATTTTTTCAGAATCGTCATCGCCACTTGAGTCAGAGAGGGTTTCAAAAATAATTGAAATCTTCTCCTGGTCTTCCTCCTTGTTGGTGTATTTGAAAATAATAGGCAGAATCTTCTCCTCCTCTAAAATTTCATCTATTACCCAAACCCCGGGACGTACTGCCTTATTTTTTATAATTTCTTCTTCAGGGGCTGTTGAATCACCATCCTCGACTATAGAAACATTGTCACCTGCCGAAATGGTTACCCTCATATTGTTAGTATAGTTTTTCTCCTTGGAGCTTATTCCAAGTAAGAGCTCGTTATCCTCGTCAACGAGAATATTATTAGAAAAATCAAAAGCAAATTTCATACCAACATCATCAACTGTTGTTGTTATAGTTGTGTTTTTCTTGAACTCGGAAGAAAAGTTCTCAGGAGTATAGGCCAGGCTCGCCATGAGAATTCCAGAACTATCTTCAGGGCCAATCATCTTGCCTCTAATTTTAATCTGCCCTGTAGCGTTCGGAGCTATATCTTCTAGGTCCCAGATAATATTTTTTTTGCTTGCCGCTGGCTCACCTTCTATAAACAAATAATTATCAGGATAATTAATCTCAATCCTTGGCCTAGTCATGGTGACTCCTGAAGAATTCTTGTAGTTCAATGTATAAAAGAACTCCTCTCCAGATACAACACTGTATTTCCCCTCAACTGTGAAGTTAACAGCTGTAGCGTCTGACCCTTCGCCTGCAAAAAAATTAATATAAGCAAAATAAGCCGCGCCTGACAATGAAGCAACGACAAAAGTAAAAACAAAAAGAAAAAAGAAAAATCCTCTCTTTTTTAAAATTTTAAACTTTTTCACATCCACCAGCTCTCCTTTGTCGTCATGATAAATCTCGTTTAAACTTTCTGCAATTTCTTCTTCGTAGGCTTCATCGTGAATCTCTGGGGTGGTAAGCTGCTCATCAGTGCTTACTTCGACATCAGACTCTGATGAAATCACTTCTTCAAATCTCTTCACTTCCTCTTCGGTTGGAAGTTCTCTTTTGGTGAACTCGGTAATACTCGACTCTTTCAAGTTTATAGTAATGTCATCATTTTCTTCTTTGTCTATTTTTTTTTCTTTTTTATTCTTGCTCATATTTATATCTTTTTTAATAATATTCCCAAATAAACATCTTCATTTAAGTCACCCTCAATAACCCATCCACTATCTTTTTCTTCTAGGTTTCTTGTCTGCCATACATTCTCAAAATTTCCAGGCAAAACCAGCTCACTTTTTATTTCAGTTCTATATGACCCTGGTTGCTTCTGGATTAATAACTTGAATGGTGATAGCTCGATATTTTTTATATCAAAAATTTCATCAATTTTTTCAAAAAGCTGGTCATTGTCTGAAATCAGCTCAATTTCAAATGGCAGACGATATACAAGTTCGATCTCTACAGTTTCTCCAGGATCAACCTGTGACCAATTAGCAAAAACAGTTTTGCCTGATTCGTTGTATGTTCTAGTTCCACTTTTTATATCAACTAAGGCATCATTTTCCTCTGCTTCTACCCATTTGTCTGTCTCATATTCTCCGTCATATTTTTCAAAATGGTGGCTGCCTGGAGCTTTAAACCCTGTAGAAGAAACCAACCTGCTTCCAAGTGGTACATATATTCGCATCCAATCAACATTTCTGACGCCAGTAAATTCTGTTCCTCTTATAGCATTATGTTTTCTTTTTATATTAACGGTGTCTATAACACTCCCATCTTCTTGGATCTCAATTTTATGACTTATCACTTCATCGATTTCTCTGTCAGTTTTCTGACCGGCAATATTTGAATTTACCACCATCAAATAATCACCGTCCGATTGCTTGATTCTTCCTGCCCAACCCTGTCTCTCTGACCAATTTTGCAAATTCTCATCATTAAAATAAAATAAAACATGCTTTTCATTCAAATTTTTGTTTAGAGCACCTAGATACTTAAAAAGTAAATCCTGGCTTACATTATCAAATATTTTTTTACTCAAGACATCTATCATGTCCCCGATTATTTTTTTAGGTTCGTGTTTTTCTTCTGCGGTCAATTCTCCTTCAGGGACATCCATGGTAGAGGTCGCCTCCTTTTCCTCAACGATTGCCTGGGTAACCTCCCAAAAATTATCAGATGATATCACCTCGCCATACTTCTCTGTCATATCAATAGGTCCAACTATATCAAGTAAATCCTCTACCAGGTTAGGCGTGATAGCAATCACGCCATCGACACTTGGGCCATCGCTTTTCTCAAAAAACCACATCAATTTCTGAGCTGACTTTTTCCAGTCTGGCCACCAATTAGCATCCCAAAAATGCCACAAAGGATTCACCAGGTGAAGCGGAGCTGGAGCTAGGACATTATAATAAAGACCGGCCTCGGTATCGTAGCTTCCCCCACCAGGCACTTCCATGTTTTTTATTTTTCCATTTCGGAAATCAACCAAAGCATAACTGCCAACAAATCCACCACTCCCTCTCATTTCAGAATTATTTTGAAACACAAATAAATACCTCTTGTCATTTTTAAATCCTAAGAAAGATTTAATATTGCCTACAATATCAAATAGCTCTTCCATGATAACCACAACGTCATTTGATTTTTCCTGCGCAAGTAAAAAGTTATCTCTAGCTTCCTCAGGAATAGCCGAAACATCAATACTGTTAATCGCATCAGTGGTTTCTCGAGCCATGCTCATAGCGTCATCAGAAAAATCATCAATCTTGTTTAAAATAGCGTAGAGGTCATTATTCATCTCTGAAAGATCGAAAAGTAGAGATGAGAACTGCTCACCTAGGAGAGCGCTAAGCTCTGCCGCTCGCAAAATCTTCTCAGACTCTGCCGCAGCACGCAATGTCTCACTTGGAATGATCGGCTTTACATAGGAAAGTAAAGAGCTTATTTCCTTTACCTCGTTTCGAGCTAAATAAAAATTTTTCTCTGCTGAAAGAAAGGACTCTTTGGCGCGTGCAAAATTCATATCGCTAGCAACGTCAGAGGCGCTCAATAAATTATCAATTCCTTTTTCGGAGATACCCATTACTCTACCCTTGAACTCGCTAATGTCCTTGAAATACGTAAAAACCTTGAAAGGCAAAACAAGAATAAATATAAGCGGGATCAGAATTGCAGCCTGTTTTACTATACCTAAATTAAACTTTGGCACCGCTTTGCTGAAATCAATTCTAAAGGTCATTACACCGTGAAAAGCTTTGGTTAATTTTTTAAAACTTAATTGGAGAAATCCCAAGAAAGACCCCCTGGCACTTAGAGGTAGCTGCTTGAGAGATTTAAATAAAGGCAAAACCAAAAATACCAAAAATCTGGCAACGTATATAACTGAGTAGCCTACTTTGTAAAATACAATATTAATCTTTTTTAGCACCCAGAATAATGATAATAAAACTGATTTCAAAAAGGACACAATCGCCAAACTCTTTAATCGATTTTTATAAACACCAGAATATGAATTAAAAAAACTTCGAGCTCTACTTACAGACGTCTCAAGAAATAATAAAAAGTTTCTATCAGAAGTGTTTTTGTCTTCGTCTGCCTTCAGCTTTTCCGCCTTTTTAAGGTCAACCAAAAAACAAGAGCTCCTATCTCTCTTATTTACTACTATGTCTAATTTTTGTTTTTTTTCACTCATGAAAAAATCTAATATTTTAGGTCTCAATTTTTATGAATATTTTTTCACCTCTTCCAAAACGGTCTTGGCGCAATCATCCCAGCTATATTTTTTTGTTTGTATGAATCCTTTTTCTATCAAATCCTCCTTTAAGGATTGGTTATCGATCAAGCCTTCAATGGTTTTTTGCATTTCATCAAGGTTGTTGGGGTCGAAATAGGAGGCGGCTGAACCCAATACTTCAGGCATACAGCTTGCATTGGAACTTGCCACCGGACACCCCTCTCTCATTGCCTCTAGCGGAGGTATGCCAAAACCTTCGTATTTTGAAGGAAACACATAGATTGAAGCATTTTTATACACATGCACCAAGTCATCATCTGGGACAAATCCTAAAAACTTAATCTTGGGAGTATCTCCTGCTTCACTTTTTAATCTTTTGTAAAAAAAGTCTTCTTTTCCTACAAAAACAAGGCTTAAATCGTCTCTTGTTTTGGATATTTTTTTAAATACTTGTATTAGTGCTTCCAGATTTTTATGGGGAAATGCGTTACCCACATATAACAAGTAAGGTTGTGTTATATTATACCTTAAAAAGGAGCTATTGTCCAAATTGTTTTGGGCTGATTTTTTATCAAAAACCCCCTCATAAATAACTTTAATTTTATCTTCATTCGTACGAAAATTCTCCAGGATATCTTTCTTAGTAAACTCAGAAACTGCAATGACTTTTTCTGACCTCTGAACTGCATGCCTAATAACAAAACGATAGGCTAAGTTTTTAATTCTATAGAAAAAGCCATTCAGGGTTGTAGCTCGCTTTGAAGGATGAGTTATTAGAATAAGGTCATGGATAGTGACTACAAATTTTGTACGACTAAAGACGGGCACATTAAAATGAAGAAAGAACATAAGATTAATCTTCTCGCGGAAAATAAAAAACGGCATAACGATTTGCTCCATAAACGTATACCATCTAGTTTTTACTAATACTTTTTTTATATTTTTTTTCTCAGACTGGAAATCGTCAAAATTGTCTTTACTCAAGAAAACAACATACCTATTCTCATCATCCATCTCTACAATTCTGTCTACCACCTCCTTTACATATCTTCCAAGTCCGGCAGCAACATTCCCGCCATACATCCTGGCATCAATTCCGATTGTTTTTTTATTTTTACTCATCATAAATTTATTGAAACCCGTCAACAGAGCAGGATCTTTATATTATCTATTATAAGTAATTTTATCATAAATTATACAATAAAAAAAGCTACGCTTTACGCGCAGCTTTTCTACCTTTAAGATTACTTACTTATTCTACATCTCCCAGTTTTTGCAGCTTGAGAAGTTTGGCGTACAATCCTCTGTCTGCCCTAGATAACTCTAAGTGACTTCCTTCTTCTGCCACCTTACCGTCTTCAAGTACCACTATTTTATCAGCCTTTTTTATCGTGCTCAACCTGTGAGCTATAACTATAGTTGTTCTGTTCTTCACGATTCTCTCCATCGCTTCCTGAATTAATCGCTCACTATAACTATCCAAACTACTTGTTGCTTCATCAAAAATCAAAATTTTTGGATTGGCGAGTATCGCTCTGGCAATTCCAATTCTCTGCCGTTGTCCACCTGAGAGCTTCACGCCTCTCTCTCCCACTTCTGTATCATAACCGTCTTTCAGTTTCTCAATAAACTCATGAGCATTAGCAATACGCGCTGCAGCCATAATCTCATCCGAACTGGCATCAGGATTTGCATAGGCTATATTTTCTTCTACGGTCAGATTGAATATCTCAACCTCTTGCGGCACAATCGATATGAATTTTCTAAATCCATAAAGATCATATTCTTTCAAACTTTTATCATCTAGGAGTACTTCCCCTCTTTGAGGATCATAATGCCTGTAGATCATCCTAGCTAGAGTTGTCTTTCCTCCACCAGAGGGACCGACTAGGGCGGTAACGCAACCTGAAGAAATTTTCAAATTCACGTCATCCAAGGCTTTCGCATTGTCATGATTATAACTAAAATTTACATTCTTAAACTTTATACCACCAATAACTCCGTCAGGAATCAAGCCGTTTTTTGGATTCTCGATATCCTGCTTTTCGCCAAGAAGACCGGTGAATCTCTCCACTGCTTCTGCTCCCTCTTCCATTTTGTCATAAAATCTAGTCAACCTGTACATTGAAAAATAAGCCTTTTCAGAGAGAGTGATTACAAATACCAAGGAACCAATTGTAATACTACTCTTCCACGCCAGATACACTCCAAAAAGTATAATGGCCATACGACCTACACCGATTACAAGCCCTCTAAAAATATTATAATTCAATAAAGTCATCCATTCTTTTATCTCTTTATTTGCAATATTATCTCTGAGCGAACCATATTTCTTTATTTCTCTTTTTTCTTGTGTAAAAGATTTGACTGTGTTTATGTTGATTATAGCCTGCCCCAAAAAACCAAAAGATTCTTCGTATTGTCTATATCTCTTCTTTCTTATAGGTCTCAATTCTGTATTTACTTTGAAAGTCAAATAGATAAATAAAGGAGAAAAAAACAAAAATATAGTACCAAACCTCCAATCAACAACAAATAGAACAACCAATGTTATCACCAATTGAAAAAGTGTCGGCACAACTTCCCATGACATATTCAAAAAAAGATCTGTAATCTTTTGCTTCCCGCTTTCAATCTTGGAAATCTTATTTCCGGTATTTTCCTTTTCATGGTAATTAAGGGATAAATAAACCAGCTTTTCCTGGGCCATTTTCAAAATATAGTTTTCAATTTCAACCATTGATCCAAATATTTTTCTGTCTTTATAATAATTAATTATCGAATTCATCTGATCACTAAGAAACATTGCACCTACGAGGATCAAGATGGGTATAACTTCCTCTGGAGTAAACACTGCCAATTTATCAAAAATAAGCTTCAAAAAATACGGGCCCATCAGTCTGGAAATTTCAAGAGCTATTGTCAAAAACAAAATCACCTTCATTTTTCCCTGAGAAGGCTGTAATAAATTCCATAGTTTTTTCCAAAAATCTTTTCTTGTTTTTTTATTTTTTTCCATAATTCTTTAAAAATCAAAACAGAGGGCGTGTACCCCTCTGCTATAGAATACGATCGAAAAACAATTTCGTTACATTTATTCTACGAGCTTTTCTCCAATCCTAAATACGTCGCCGGCGCCGATGAGCATTACTATGTCGTCCCTCTCGATTGTTTCTCGCAAATACAGCTCACATTCATCAAGAGTTGGGATATATTTGCATGAATTTTTTATTTCAAATTCTGATTTTTTTATGATCTCAATTATATCCCTAGAGTGGACTCCGCCATGCTCCTCTCTAGCTGATCCGTAAATATCCAGAACTATGAGCTCGTCAGCACTTTCAAAGCTCTCTGCAAATTCATTTAAGAGTGCCTTGGTCCTGGTAAATGTGTGTGGGTGGAAAACTACTTTAATTTTTTTATCAGCGTATTTCTTCCTGGCTCCTTCTAGGGTAGTTTTTATCTCTGTTGGATGATGGGCATAATCATCAATTATTGTAGCGCCCCTAAACTTGCCCATTACTTCCATGCGTCTTGCTGTACCCTGAAATGACTCAAGGTGGGTTCTAATGTCAACCAAGTCTACACCAAGCTCAAGGCAAGCTGCAATCACTGCTAGAGCATTGTAAATATTATGCCTGCCAGTCATCTCTATACTGAATTCTCCCAGATCTGAATCTGACAACTCATCGTCCTCATCAAAACCAGAAGAGCCCATCTTTACCCTAAACACCTGCTTATCTCGAATCTGACGTATGTCATAAGCGACAAAATCTGCTGATTCATCTATGCCGTAGCTGATCACCTTGCCTAGACAATTCACATTGGCGATCTTGGCTATATTTTTGTCGTCAAAATTTGCAACCAAAAACCCCTTGCCTGGAATCTTTTTTATAAAATCAATAAACACTTGTAGGTAGTCATCCTCTGTTGGGAAATAATCCGGATGATCATAATCAATGTTATTTAGAAGTGCCATTTTAGGATTGAAATATTGTAATTTATTTTGATACTCATCTGCCTCTATTACTAAATAATCCGAATACCCTGTTATTGAGGCACCCCCGAGCTGAGGAACCGCGGCTCCCACCATGACACTTGGAGACTTTTCTGACTTTTTCAATACATAACCAAGCCAGGCTGAGGTAGTTGTCTTACCATGAGAACCGGCAACAGCTATTCCATACTTCCTATTGAACACCTCTCCCATGGCTTCGGCATATTTCACGGTTTTTATTTTCGATCTAAGGGCGTGAGCAAGCTCTTCGTTGTTGTCCTCGTTGTAGGCAGTAGAATAAATAATCAAATCAACATCTCCGGGAATATTCTCTTTATCAAAACCTTCGAAAACTTCAATCCCCGACTTCTCAAGCACTTCGTCGGTCATAAACTTCTCATCAATATCAGAGCCTGAAACATCCTTGCCATTATCCTTCAGGAACTGAGCAAGCATAGTCATCCCAACCCCCTTGATGCCGATCATGTATATTTTTCTTATTTTATCTAAATTCATATATTTATTAGTCGAAAGCCTGTAAAGCATGCCCGGTCGCATGACTGGGTCTATAAAGTCATAAAACCTCTTTTGTTTTTTTATTATAGCCTTCCTTGCTTTTTTATTATTTCCAAGATTTTTTTATTTGCGCCTGTCTTCATTACCTTGCTCATGTTTTGTTTGTACCTGCCTTGTTTTTCCTGGTTCTTTAAAAGGCCCAATATCTCATCTGCGAAATTTTCAGAGGTTAATTCTTTCTGATCTAGAATCATGGCGGCATCATTTTCTCTGAATGGTATCACATTTTCTTCCTGGTGGGAGTCTGGCATTGGGATGAGAATTGAGGGCTTTTCCAAAAATGACAAATCAGTGAGCGCTCCCATACCTGCTCGTGACACCACTACGTCTGCTGTCACTAACACCTCTATCAATCTAGCAGTATCCAAAAATTCAAAAGATTTGTAACCTGAAGATGTGGTCCTAGGGATTAATTTATTACTTCCTGTTATATGAATAATACTACAAGCTCCTTCTAACGTCTTCCGAGAATCGGCAACGAGCTTATTAACTCCTTCTGCTCCTGTTCCGCCACCCATAACCAAAACTACTGGCCTTTCTGCGCTCACTCCAAGACTATCGATAGCCTCGTTTTTAGTTGTTTTAATATTTACAAAGTTACTCCTCACTGGATTTCCAGTCCAGACTGCCTTTTGACCATAATCAATCATGGATTTTTCAAAAACAACTGTGACTACCCTGGCAAATGGTGCCATCAAGACATTAGCCAAGCCTGGTCTCACGTCTTGCTGATGGACAAGCACCGGGATCCTCAGGAGCCATGCTGCCCACACCACTGGCACGCTGACGAAGCTACCGGCAGTCAGGACGATCTTCGGTCGCCAAAAGAGCATGATAAAAAATACCTGCACAGCGCCCATTAGGATAAAAATAGGATCAATAAAGTTCATAAAAGAAAAATACCTCCTCATCTTTCCAGAGAAAATCCACTTGAATCTTATATTCTCTCGCTCCACCATTCCTCTCTCTATCCCCTTCCTTGTTCCAATCCAGGCAAATTCACAATTTCCAACCTCCTCTTCCCTGGCTCTAATCTCATCAACAATAGCCAAAAGCGGCGAAACCGAACCTCCGGTTCCACCTCCTGTTAGAAGCATTTTATTTATTTTTCTGGTATCCATAATTTATTCTATGTGCTATCTTGATCCAATAGCAAATCACTATAAGAAACTGAAACCAAATCCTCCTTTGAAATATTAAATAAATCAAGAAAAGACTGGCATTGTTCCAGTAGTTTATCCCTACCAATACTTCCATCATTGTCAATTGCCTCAATCTCCACAAACGTTCCCAGATTTTCAACTATGTCTATATGAAACTTCACATTATCAATAAAATATATTTCTCTTTTCTTATCAACTACAACCAGAACGCCTAATGCTTTTGTTAAAATTTCTTTCAATGAAGATTCAGGTTCGGACTTAAACAAGGTTATATCTGATTGTTTTGGCCCTTCTTTATTCTCTCGTTGATAATGAATGAGAAAATTTTCAATTTTTCCTTCTCTTAATTTCAATCTACCAAAATCTACCTTAAAATAAGTATCAATTTGATGATCAATGCCCTTGAACTCAGCGTTTTTCAATTTTAAAATTTCCCTAATCTTATCATGGTTATTTGATTTTGCCTTTATTTCAATATTTAGGTGTGTCATAATGTTTGGTTATATTAAGAATATTTTTCAAAATCTTCCTATTGACCCCCTTTTGGACGATTAATTGTCTTGCCTTTTCAATTATAACATTAAAAACAAAAGAGGCAAAAAAATAACAAAACTTGAATCTTCCCTAACTTGATACAAGTTTAATTTCGTGCTACAATTTTGAAAGGCATAAAAAATGCAAAATGTTATCATAGTTAATATTTGCACGCAAATTACTAATTTTAACATAGATGTTCTAAAAAGGAGGATTGAAATGCCCACCAAAAAGATGCCATTTGCTAATCTTCAAAATGGCTTTTTTGTACACAAGGGTAAGTTTTACTATGCTACCGCATGGGGGCAAGTTACTTTTCATTTTCCAATAGTTAATGGAGTTATCTCTCGCACCAAGGATGATATAAATATTTATCCAGACGAAGAAATTGAGGTTATTCCTCGAGTCTACTGGCCAGAGTATGGGTTACCAGTTGACTGGGAAAAAGACTAAAATCTTTCAAAAAACAGAGTCTTGTAGAACAATGCAAGGCTCTTTTTCTTTTTAAAAAACAAATATATAATCATTGATTATTTAAATAAAAAAGGAGACATTGAGCAAGTCAATACCTCCAGTTACAGCTGCTACCACTTGGCAGTAAAAGCTGCGAATTTGATATGGTTAGGTGTAAACGGTTTTGGCGCTTTGCATACAATTCCGTCACATGAACCTATTATTCTGGCATAGCAAACTTGATCGATATCGTCATCGTAGTCTACCTTCACATGTTTTTCACCGGTGCAAACATAATAACGAGGACCTTTCCGCCAATATCCAATTACATAAGCCGCACATTTTTTTGCAGCCATTTTCCCCTCCTTTGGATTTTTTGAATAATAAAACTCAATGCAAAAATATCCAAATATAAACATTTATATTAATGCTTATAGATTGATCTATGACATTATCATGCTTTTTTATTTTGTAAAGTCTATCTTGCTGAATGGATTTACCTAGCTATTTTTATCAGACGGCTCATTCTTTTTCCATCTTTCCAGTCTTGGAATTCCTCGAGTAAAAGCCCAGGCAATGAATCTTGGGATTCCCTGCTCTTTCATTTTCGCAATGCAAAATTTCTGCATTTTTTCCGGAGTGTCTATTTCTGGACTTTTGAACTCACCGCCCTCATAACAATAAGAGCAATACTTAAGGTTCTTTATTCCGTCTGCTTCAGTCCCTCCGTTTTGAGGGTCTTTTTTTAGCGGCATGCCGCAACTTTGACAAAATTTGTTCATATTTTTTTCGATTAATTATTAATTATATTAATCTAATTATAAAAATTAAAAAATCAGAATTGGGCGTGAACGCAGGATTGCGTTCACGCTTTTTAAATACTATCCGTCGCCCCTTTCAATTCTTAGGGGGTCTACCAGGGCGAGAAACCACAAAACTAATGATGCGCCAATAAAATAGCATACGGAAATTTTCGGAGTTTCACCATAATACGTCACAGATAAAATTACTATGAAAAGTTGAACAAGCAAGGTTACTGGCAAAAATGCAATAATTGTTTTCTTTTCTCTTATACTCATAACACACCCCACTTTTTATTACTAAGTTCATTTTTTATTTTCCATAATATTCTCTAGAGCAATCAACGCAATCTGTGAGTTCATCAGGATCTATTTCCAGCTCGCCCGACTTTGGACAGCGCAGCAATTCTTTTTCCATAAAGAACTCTTTGAAAAAACTAATTATTCCTTTCATGGTGCCCTCTCTGTTTGGATAAAATTTGTTATGACTGACAAAAAGCGTTTCTAATACCTGGACTCATAAAATCTCTGTGCCTCAACTGCTGTTTCAGTTGTGTGCATAGTGGTATTATCCCCTGTCCATGTCGGCGGAAGCCATCCTAAAAAGCTCCCACACCTAACGACTCGCCTCCAACCTTTATCACTTAAACTTCCAACCTCTGATTCGTCCTTGCCGAGAACAGCAGTCTTGCCTGACAGATTTAAGTCTTTCAACTTTCCCATTACATTATCTCCTTCTGCTATTTCCTTTCTTTAAGCACTGAGCTAATTTTTTCTGAAAATGAATCCAGTCTGCCATCGTGCAAAGAAAGAGTCATATTAATATCATCTAAAACATCATCGTCAATTCCAATTTGCAGATCTGTTTCACAAAGCAAATGTCTGGATGAAGCTGGCAACAGTGTTTTTACTCTTTCAATGGTTGCATTATCAGTCGGGAATCCAATAAATTTCGCACTCAAAACTCTCTTTAAAAGAAAACTATTTATTTCATCAGACATAATTAACCTCCTCTTATGTTTTAAGCCCAATTCTGATTTTTTAATTTTTTAAGAACACTTTTAATTTATCACTAAATTCTAATAATAACAAGAAGTTTTGCAAGTCACCAATCTAGTCGGCACTTCACATAATGTTTTTCCGCTTAATTTCGGCCTAATTCATAAAAACAAGGCCCTCATTTGACTTTCTTCGAGCTGAGTGATAAATTATAGATAATAAAACAAGGGGGGAAACAATGAAAAACTTGGTCCTTTTTACTTTTGCTGTATCGATTGCAGCATGTATTATTTTTATCCCAATGGCTCACTTCACCAACAAAATAGAAGTTGTGGTTAATAACGGAGAAATTGTAAAATTTCAAAAAAAACAAAAATAACCAAGGAGTAACACCATTTTACTAACAGTCGTTTATCATAATTCTGATAAGAGTGGCTGTTGTTTATCGTATAACAATAAAGAAGTAAAAGAATATGGAGGGTAATCATGACGTACTTTGACACTTGCTCAGATGGAGATTTTGGAAAAGTAATCAGTTTTTTGCAAAAAAACAATGTAACAATTGCCGCAAGAGACAAGCTAAGGATGACAATAGCCGCGAAGGTGCCTAAGAGCCTTACTAACCGGATGGAAAACGAAATTAAGCTCATGCACAACTTTACCATTGGAAAAGCTCCGCTCTGGCAACAATAAGGACTAAGCAGACCAACTGCTCCCGCCTCATGCTGAAAAGTATAGAGGCGGTTTTTTTATAGTGAATCCGTACAAATGTATTGATTTTTTTCAAATCTTATGCTAAAAAGAATAATAAACCAAAATTATTGATAAGGCGCACAACAAGGAGGATAAATATGCGATATATTGACACTTGCTGCCATGATGATTATGACAAAGTAATTGAATTTCTACTAAAGCATAAAGTAACAATTACAAAGAGAGACAAGGTAAAAATGTCTGTAGCTGCTAAAATTTCTCAGAAACTCGTTGATCAGATGCGAGACGAAGTTGAATTCGACGAAGCAGTTTCAATCGGTGAAACACCGCTCGACTAGCCCAAATAACTATATTTCTTTCCGTTGATTGAAGGAAAAACAGGAGGGAGTTATGAAAATAAGAGATGCTTTTCGGCAGAGTGTTAACGGAGAGCCTGGGGCAACTCCCATGAGTGTTTTTGGAGCATTTTTCGTGCTCCTGGGAGATCTTACAATTGAAGAGCTGGAAGCTTTTCTAAAAAAAACCACCCCAGATGACAAAAACGCAAAAGCGATTGCGCTGATTATCAAAGAAGGCGGTTAAATAAAACTACCTTCGTAATATTTTAAGTACAAGGCCATTGAATTCGATGGCCTTTTTTATTTATCAACACACTTCTGCCGCAGGTAGAATATACTATGGAATGCCTGCCCGCCTCCCGGTGGATAAACCCGCCGCGCAGCAGGAGGGCCTGCCCGTCGCCATGGAGAGTGCCTGTCCGCCTTGGGAGGAAATTCCATTTTATAGAGAATGTATCTATGTCAAAAACCTCCCACACAAAGTGAGAGGTTTTTTAAATCAGCACGGTTGGTTAATCTATTTTCGATAATAAGTATTGACTCCTTTTTCTGTATATTCGTTAACTCCGGTTATTTCTTCGTCACCAGTATATTCAACGTAATTTTTACCGTCAGTTGTGCTGTATTGAGTTGGATGAGAATAAAAATTAGTGCTGCTTACCTCTCCTGCTGATTTATAAAATTCAATTTCACAATCTTCATCTTCGCATTCAAAATCTTCGTAAAAAAAATCTTCTCCATAAATTTCAATCAACTTCTTATCAATTTCCTCCCACTGAGCTTCTGTCAATTTATCCATCTCGGCCGGAGTTAGGTTGTAAAGCGGATCGCGATGATCAACAAGTTCTGTTTCTATTCCTGCAGCTTTTAATTTTTCGTCAATTTGTTTCATGGAAAGAGTGTTCCAATCTTCTTCTGAGATAATACCCTCGGTTATATCTTCAGAAGGGGAAAAATAAAATCCTGTATCAAAGTCTTCTTCGGAATAGTTTTCAGAAAATACTATATCTTGTTTTTCGGGTTTGTAATTATCTGCCAAAACAGATCTGGATAATACAATAAGTGATGTTAGCACTAAAAGTGATGTGATAGCTATTATAGCTGTAGTTTTTTTTGTAGTTTTCATAAATATTGTAATTTAAATTATAAAGTTTTTGATTTCTTGAAAATGTACTGATAAATTATTTTGGACTAATAGCCTTGGTATATTTTTATACCCATATAGCTCTTCGCGCTTTTTATCAATTGCTTTTCAATCTTTTATCGGTAATTAGTAATGCCTCCTTTTTCTGTATATTCATCATTCCCAGACAGCTCTTTATATTCGGTAGTTTTTCCTGCTGGATTTCCAGGCATCTTTTTATATTCGTTAGTTTTTCCTTTTAGATCCCCAGGCATCTCTTTATATTCGTTAGTCTTTCCTTTTTGATACTCAGACAGCTCTTTATAGCCTGGTTTTTCTGGGTTGTAATTATCTGTTGAAACAGATCTGATTAATACGATAATTGCTGTTAGTATCAAAAATGATATGACAGTTATTATGGCTGTAGTTTTCATTTTGTTGTTTTCATAATAAATTAAATTAAATTAAAAAGTTTTTGATTTCTTGTAAAATGTAATGATAAATTATTTTGGACCAATAGCCTTGGTAGAGCTTTCACTAATTTTACAAAATAATCAAAATAGTTTGTTTCTCTGATGAAAAAGGAAAAAGTTTGCGCGCTGGTTGTTTTAATCTTTTTTATCATTGAATATATTCATTGTAATAAATACTGCATGAGAGCAAGGTGAGAATTTATGATTATTTTTTGTCACCTCTCCATGGCTTGATTTGATTAATTAATGAATACCATTATTATAAAAAAACTCCCATGAGTAGAAGATGAGAGTTTTTGCTTTTTTGAATTTTGATAAAAAATTACCCTTTTTTAAACCGCAATTCTACGATCGTTCCTCTTTTTAATGCGCTCTTGATTTTGATATTGCCGCCTTGAGCAAGCATAGCTTCTTTGGCAATGGCTAATCCCAAACCATAACCTTTTTCATGACGATCTTCTGAGGCACGGTAAAAACGATCAAAGATATGACTTAAATCTTTTTTGGAAATACCAATACCACAATCCTTGATATTCACTATAATTGATTGGAGCTCTTGTTTGATGTAAATGTCAATTTTACTTTTTTCCGGACTAAATTTTAGAGCATTATCAAGAATGATATTCAATACTTGATAAGTAGCATCTCTATTTGCGGAAGCAAAAATATCCTTTTCAATGTCTGCATTAATAGTAATTTTCTTTTTAAGCGCTACTTGCCCGAAGGAGTTGGCTATTTTTTGAATCAGCGCACTGAGATTTATTTTTTCCAAAGCAAAATCTTTTTTCTTCTGATCCAATTGAGCCAGCCATAAAAGACTATCAGCCAAAGTGTCCAAACGATTGACATCTTCTACTGTATTTTTGGCAAAACTTTGATATTCATTAATTGACGAATTTTTATCTCGCAGTAAAACTTCAGCCTCTGATTTTATCAGCGCCAAGGGTGTTTTTATTTCATGGGAAGAATCAGAGACAAATTGTTTTTGCTTTTCAATGGAATCTTGGAGTGGTTTAATGGCTTTGCCGGCAAAATAATAAGCTAAAAACGCAAACGCCAAAGTAACTCCAAACAAAGTAACAATAATAGTCATAAGTGATGATTGACTAATTGTGTCTTGAACTTCTTCAATTTGCTCCAAGGAAATATAAGGCAGATCATGCCCTACTTCTGTGTAGACAACACCTCCATCAGGATTTGAGCCCCAAAAAATAGCTTCTTTGTTTAATTTTTCTTTGATTTCTTTTGGAGTTAGATAATAAAAAGGGTCCTTTGAGTTGCCAATAGGTTCCAATCCATTTTCAATAAGTTTTTTATCAATTTCCTCCATAGAAAGAGTGTTCCAGTCCTGCTCAGCAATAATTGTATTGGGTGCTTCTTTGTATTCTTTATATTCATTAAATTCTCTATACTCACTAGTGCCAAAAGCCATTTCTGAGATAGTGTCATCAATTTCGTATATTTTTTCTGAATAAGAATAATGGATAAAAATTGAGAAACAGGAAAAAATAATAAAAACAGGAAAAAAATAAATAAAAGTAAATTGCCATTTTTTTTTGGTAGTGTATTTCATAGGAGTTTATTATTTATCGCAAATTTTATAGCCTAAGCCGCGCACAGTATGAATGAGTGGTTTTTCTGTGGTAAAAGGTTTATCTATCTTGTTTCGAAGGTAGCGAATATACACAGAAACAATATTGGAAAGCCCATCATAATTATGATCCCAAACATGCTCCAAAAGATCTGTTTCACTCATGACATGGTGAGGATGTCTCACTAAGTATTCCAATAATCTATATTCCGTACCGGAGAGTTTTATTATTTTTCCGGCTCTGGTGACTTCTTTTTTGCGTGGATTAAGTTCCAAATTGTCAATTTTTAATTTCACATCACTATTGGTTGAACGGCGTATAAGAGCGTAAACACGCGCCAATAGCTCTTCGAAATCAAATGGCTTTGCTAAATAATCATCAGCCCCCAAATTAAGCCCTTTCACCTTATCATCTGTTGAGCCTTTGGCAGTTAAGATTAATATTGGGATTTTGTTTTTTTCTGTTCGCAAATGTTCTAAGATTTCCAACCCACTCACTTTTGGCAGCATGAGATCAAGAATAATCAAATCGTATTTATTGATCATCATTTTTAATCCTTGTTCGCCGTCATTAGCAACATCTACAGAAAAATTTTCCGCCTTTAGTCCTTTTTGAATACTTTGCGCCAGACGCTGTTCGTCTTCTATGATGAGAATTTGCATAAGTTAAAATTACTTTTAAAGTAATTATATTATAGGTTTTATATTATGAGAGGAATATGAGAAAAAGAAATTTTTTTGCCGACCTGACGCTCCTCTGTAAGGTGAAAAATTTTTCTCCAAACTCCGCCGTGCCCTAGATTACTATCTAGGTCGGCGGTTTTTTTATTTGAAATAATTTATTTATGTTATTGACGTAATCAAATAAGCACCATTAGGCGAAAATTAGTGCGCAAAGAATTTTAACAACACAATTCTGCCACAGGTAGAATGTGCTATGGAATGTGCTATGGAATGCCTGCCCACCTCCCAGTGGATAAACCCGCCGAAGTTTTAAAAGATTGTTTTATTTTTCACTTCAACTATTTCATCAGAGTCTTCAAGTAAACGACCCTCATGAAGTTTGATCAGGAGCGGCAATACGCCACACTTCTCGCAGGATCCCCAATTACATTTATTGCCATTTTCTTTTGCCAGATTCTTACACAGAGTAATTTCACGGTCAAACACATCTTTTTTTATGACATCTTTCTTTAAACCTGTTTCACCTGCAGGATTCTCTGATAATTTTTCAAGAGCCTCTAACGCATACAACTGAACATCACCTGGTATGCCATGATCATTTTTGACTAGCTCTTCTCTTGTAAACCATTTACACTCGTCAGTTATTTCTGTATCAGATAATTGTAGCTTATCGGTTTTTGATTTTGCAAAATACACAAATTCAACATGTTCATGCTCGTCTGTTATATTGTGCCTGTTTAAATACTGGGGTGGAATAAGCGACTTTAGATCACTCTTGAAAACTGGTTGCTTATTTTCCTCGCTATAGAGCTCTACATCTAGTCCGACCTCTTCTCTCACCTCTCTTATCGCTGCTTCATTTGGATCCTCATCTAGCTCAATATGCCCACCAACACTAAGCCAAATCTTTAGTTTATCATGTTTTCTTAGAAGGACGGTGTCTTTGTAGACAATGAAAGTCTCTGAACAAAAATCAATTTTGTCATGTATGTGTGGCATAATATTGTATTTATAAAATTATAAAAATTTGTAAATCAAATTACACTCCTAATTATATCAGAATTTTAAAAACCTGTCTGCCGAATTGGATGAATGTGAAAGAAAATTTTATAATAATTTTCCTTATTATTGGTATGCTTTTAAATTAAACATCGTATAAAGCTTGACTTAAAAAATTATTATGATAGTATGTTAAATCAGCTAATTAACCAATAATCACAAATGGAGGTGGGTTATGATCTTGATTTTAAATAAATCAGTAGACGGTGGGCACAGACAAATTCAGTTAGGCGTTATAAGCGGAAACAGTCCAGAAAATATCGCCGAGAGCATTAAAATGAAAATAACTAGCGCACAGGAATGGGAACTGCCCCTTGGCGGCAAAGCAGTTTCTTACTATTTAGAAAAAGATGATGGCTCGAAATATTCTATGGATAAATATCCAGAAATTAACCAGAGCTCAGTTATTCCGTGATTAAGTTTCAAAAAGAGTTCATTCAACAAATCAAGGAGAAAAAATTATGGCATATTACGGATGGGCATATCTGGCGACACAACACAATTCTCATTTGAGCACGCAGCAACCCTCGGTATGGCTTTCATTGTTATACTGGTCTCCGTGGATCTTGGCATTAATTCTTTACTTCTTTACCAAAAAGGAGGTAAGAGATGAGAAAATACGCAATTAGAATTCTAGTTTCTGGCTCTATAGCTGTCAGTTTTATGTTGTTGTTATTAGCCCTTGCTATATTTGATTCAATAACGACAATAACGATTGGTGCTTGTTTATCTGGCACAACATTGTCCATTGCCGTGAGCTTTCAAGCGCTATGGCAATTAGCCAAAAATGGCCATATAATGACACCTGTACCGCAATTACTTAGAATGTAAAATTTGCCCTTACTTTGCAAAATACACCTATTAAGTAATACAACCTCTGCGTAATCTTCGGATTATGCAGAGGCTTTTTTCTTTATACGCTACAAAATTTTAATTATATTATTTTTTAATAAACTTCTTTAAGTGCTTCAATGTATTTACTTTCATCAACTAGTCTTTCAAGATCATCAGTAAATGGACCAAAGTAATTGTAGCCGACTCCGCCCATGTACGCAAAGTAAAATTCTTGAATTCCTGAATGTAATGTCTCTTTTGATACAATAATTAAGTCAAAACCACAAGGTCCATCCGGATTTTCTGGACACAAAACCCCTACTGTAGTTATCTCTTTTAATCCCAATTCTTCTGGTGATTTTCTTTTAAAGCTGTTATCTTCTCCCGACGTGTGAAAATCCAACTGTGTTTTATAATATTCAACTAATGATTTTTGTGAAACAGGCGCAGCCATCTCTGCGGATGTTTCTTCGTTCGTGCTTTCAGAAACAGGACATCCTGCCAATATTGTACTTTTTTGAAAGTAATAAAAACCTCCACCCATAATGATGACTGTGATAATAACTGTGAGTGTAATAACCCGGACATTTAATTTTACTTCTTGCATAGACTTATTTTATTTTTAAATATAATTTTGTGCTAATGCTGCAATTATCAGATTATCTACTTAATAGTCTGCTTAGAAATGTTTACAAGCACACCAAGGGCAGCCAGAGCAGTAAGTATTGCAGAGCCGCCGTAGCTTATGAGTGGTAGAGGCACTCCGGTCATCGGCATTACCCCTATTATTCCTCCAATATTAATCATAGCCTGAACAACTATCCAACTGACAATACCAATTGCCAGGATTTTACCAAAATCGTCTGGAGCGTTCTGTGCGATAATGTATCCACGATAAAATAAGAACATATAGAGTCCAATCAGAGAAACACTGACCACCATTCCAGTCTCCTCCGCTATGATAGCAAAAATCGAATCTCCTGACACTTCTGGTAAGTACATAAACTTCTGTCTACTCGCCCCCAGTCCCCTCCCTAGAAAACCTCCTGAGCCGACTGCAATCAATGACTGGTTGATCTGATAACAAATATCATTAGCGCTATATGTTGGATCAATCATGCACTTGAATCTATTTAGCTGATAGGGTTTGAGCTGCACCATTATCCCAAAAGCCAGAATCCCAAAAAGCATAATAAGCAAAATATGCCTCTTGCTTCCTCCACCCACAAAATACACAATCAGAGATGTAATACCGAGGATAGACAGGGTTCCAATGTCAGGCTGAAGTATCATTAAAAAAGCTACAAAACCAAGCACGACCATAAATGGTCCAATCCCCTGGTACACATCGTAGAGATCCTTCTTCTTGGCTTCAAGCCAGGCCGCCAAATAAAGCAGAAATGACAACTTCACAAATTCCGAGGGTTGCAAAGAAAAGCCAAAAACATTAATCCAACTCCTGGCTTTGCCGTAAGATGCACTCAATCCAGGTATAAAAACTAGTAAAAGCAATATAATCGAAAACAGCAGAAAGCCAACGGCAAACTTCTTCCATCGCCGATAATCAGTTGAGGCAAAAAACCAAAATGCAACGAGCCCTATTCCGAGTCCGAATAATTGATGCTTGAAATAATAATAAGCATCTCCGAACTTGTCATATGCAACCACTGATGATGCACTCGAAAGACTCACTAGCCCGAATACCAAAATTACAAATATAGAAATAATTAACCATTTATCACCTTCGTGATAACCTGGTTTTTTATTGTCGTTCCTCATTATTTATTAAGAGAATATTTAAATTTAAACAATATTGTCCAATAAGAAGAAAATAAGCCCAGCCACTGCGGACACTCCGGAGATAATCCAAAAACGCATTACAATTTTCCCCTCCGGCCATCCTAGGGCCTCAAAATGATGATGAATTGGAGTTGAATGAAAAATCTTTTTTCCGTTTCTTAGCTTTTTAGATGTCAGCTGGACAATAACAGAGAGAGATTCAATAACAAATATAAGTCCGATAACAGGAAGGATTAGAGCACTGTTAGTCAGCATGGCAATGATACCCAGGGTAACACCCAGGCTCATAGAACCGGTGTCTCCCATGTAGAATCTGGCTGGTTGAATGTTGAACCACAAAAAGGCCAACAAGGCGCCAACGATCACAGCACAAAAAACAGCTAAATCGTACTTGCCTAAAACAAAGGCAATCGCAGCGTAAGATGCAAATGAAGTAAGCAAAGCTCCGCCAGCCAGGCCATCGAGTCCATCAGTTTCATTTACAGAAAAAGAAGTCGCAACAATTACAAAGATAAAAATTAAAATATAGGAAAATCCTAGCTCAATATTTCCGAAAAATGGAATATGAAAAACGTCCCAGTCTAATTTAAAATAAAACCATGAAGCTCCGATGATTGCTATAGCTGTATAAATAAGCAATCTATGCTTCATGTTTAGTCCTCCCCCACCTTTTACACCTTTCTGCCTCACGTCTAGAAAATCATCAAATAAGCCAACCAAAGCACTAGCAACCAGTGCACCTAGGGGCAATAAAGTTTCTTGTCTTGATAAGAAATTAAGATCTTTTAGAATTTCAAAAGGAAGAAATTTTGCCAGATAATAAAAAACAAGACTAAGCACCAACACCGTCATCCATATTAATACCCCTCCCATAGTTGGGGTACCAGCCTTGTGGGCATGTAACTTTGAAAATATCGGAGTGGATCCATTGTCTCTAATGCTTTTTCCCAGTTTATGCTTGTACAAAAAATGCGTAAACAAAGGTGTCCACAAAATAGTAAAAATAAAAGCCAACGCGGCAAAAAACAAAATTTTAATTAAGTAAAAATCCATATAAAAAAGATCTATTTAAAATTAACAAAATATATTGAAGTAATCGCAGTAAGTAGCACCACATTTACCAAAACCGCGGAAACAAACAATAAGTAAGATATAAATGATTTGTCCTTGTGCTTGAAACTAATCACAAAAACAATCAGATTAACAAAAAAAACAACTAACCCCAGAAACGGTAAAATAAAGATATTTTTCGATTCGCCATAGTAGTCAATACCGGCATCTACGCTGTAATGCAGGGCAATCTGAGATCCTTCTGCGTATTTATTTAGCTTGAAAGCTGCATACCAACAAAGCGAATTGACCAATAAAAAAGAAATTAAAAATATCCCGAATCCAGGGCTTCGGAACATTTCTTTTACAAGCTCTTTTAGCTTGTATTGTTTTATTGATAAATAGTCTATTGCCTTAGCTAACATAATTTTTTGCTATAACTATACTTTATCATAAAACTATAAAAATTCAAATATAAGCTATATTAAAAATTAGCGAAACTTTTTTCAAAAAATTTCTGATTTTTCCTAAATTATGTTATAATAATAACAACTATAAAACTGTGTAAAAGAGTTTATCTACCATGCTCACAGAGGCACAATTAAAAAAAGTAGTTATAGCTTCAGATATCCTATCTGAAGCTAACTTCGAACAATACTCAAAGGAGGCAAAATCGCTAGGGAAAAAAACCGAATCTTATTTGATAGAAAAAAAGGTTATCTCTCCCCTAGTTTTATACGAAAATGTTGCAAGTTTTTACAAGCTTCCGTTTATTGACTTAAAAAACCAAAACATCAGGAAAGATGTTCTTTTTTTGTTGCCTGAACCAGTCGCCACCACCCATAAAATAATAGCCTTTGATGCTACTGACAAGGAAATAAAACTGGCTGTTGTTGATCCAGAAAATGTTCAAATTTTTGAGTTTATCAAAAAAAAGACAGGGATCACCCCAATTCTTCACATCACTACACCAGCCAATATAAAAGAAACACTCAAGCAATACCATAAAAGTCTAAAAGCTGAGTTTAATTATCTTGAAGAAGACCAGAAGGGAGAGCTGGAAAATTTAGACGGAAATAAGGATTTGAAAAAACTAGCTGAGGATCTGCCTGTTGTTCGCATTGTTGATACCCTACTTGAATACTCCATCATCGAAGGAGCAAGTGATATCCACATAGAACCAGAAGAAAAAGACGTTTTGGTACGCTACCGTATTGACGGTGTGCTAAAAAACGTCATGGTTCTCCCAAAAAACGTCCAGTCTGGAATTGTGGCTCGTATCAAAATCTTGGCTAATCTAAAAGTTGACGAACACCGACTCCCCCAGGACGGCAGGTTCAAGATCGCTAGCAATGAATACAAGGTTGCCTTTCGTGTTTCGATCATGCCAACATTTGATGGTGAAAAAATAGTACTAAGACTCCTAAATGAAAAAGCACAAGTTTTGACGCTGGAGCAGCTTGGTTTTCAGGCCGGCCCACTGGATGTTGTCAAAAGAAACATAAAAAAACCACATGGCATCATCCTCGTAACCGGACCAACGGGTTCTGGAAAGACAACCACACTCTATACTGTTTTAAATATTTTGAACAGGCCGGAAGTAAATATTTCCACCATTGAAGACCCTATCGAATACCGAATGTCCAACATCAACCAATCACAAGTAAACTCTAAAATCGGTTTTACATTTGCCTCAGGTCTTAGAGCCTTTCTAAGACAAGATCCGGATGTTATTATGGTTGGGGAAATTCGAGATCAAGAAACTGCTGAAATAGCTATTCATGCTGCCATGACCGGACACTCAGTGCTTTCCACTATTCACACCAACAGTGCCGCTGGAACAATGCCCCGCCTTTCTGAAATGGGTGTTCCCTCCTTCTTGATTTCCACAACCGTAAACATAATTATCGCTCAACGACTTGTGAGAAAAATATGCAGTAGCTGTATTCAGAGTTACAACCTAGACAAAGAAACAATTGCTGAACTGGAAAAACAACTCGACATCGAAAGTATTCTTAAAACCCTAGAAAAAGAAAAGCAAATAATCAGCGCCAAAAAAGGGCTTGATTCCCTACTCTTTTATCGCGGGAAAGGATGCAAGCAATGCAATAACAGTGGTTATAAAGGCCGAATCGGTATTTATGAAATATTGGAAAATTCTGAAAAGCTTTCCAGTTTAATTATAAAAAACGCGAGTGCTCAAGAAATTAACAGACAAGCAATCATGGATGGCATGCTTACAATCAGCGAAGACGGATTTATCAAAGCCAAAAACGGTATAACCACAATAGAAGAAATTATGAGAGTCACCAAAGACTAAGTGTGAATTAAGAATTACGAGTTATGTGTTACGTGTTATGTGTTATGAGTTATGTGTATTATAAACTATTTTAAAATATATGGTCGTTAGACTTAACCAGCAAGCTTCTGAACCCGAAGCAGAAAATAACAGCAGCAAAAAAACTAATTTAACGATGGATAAAGTAAATCAGTATCTTTTGAGATTTTCAAGAGTCCCTCTGAAAGAAAAGCTATTTTTTGTTCAGCACTTAGGACTAATGCTTAAATCTGGAATATCACTTTCCAGAGCCCTAAAAACACTAGCCATACAATCCTCCAACAAACGTTTTCAGGATATTCTCACTCAAACCGCAAAAAAAGTTGAGGAAGGGTCAAGTTTTGCTGAAGCACTCGAACCTCACGAAAAAGTTTTTGGAGAAATGTTCACTTCTATGATAAACGCCGGTGAAATCTCCGGTAAGCTCGAAGATGTTTTGAATCAGCTTTTCATCCAAATGAAAAAGGAGCACCACCTGATCTCCAAAGTAAAAGGCGCACTTACCTACCCGAGTGTAATTATCTTTGCCATGATAGGAATTGGAACATTTATGCTTGTTGTTATTGTCCCAAAAATTACTTCCATGTTTTCTGAGCTAGGCGCAGAACTTCCTATTGCCACCAAAATACTGATTTCAATGAGTGATGCCATAGTAAATAATGGCATTCTGGTGGTGATTGGTTTGATTGTATTTATAACTGCCCTTGTAAACGCCCTAAAAACTGCTAAAGGTAAATTTATTTTTCAGGCCATACTTCTCAAAACACCTATTTTCGGCACCATTATTAAAAAAATTAATTTAGCTCGATTTTCTAGAAACATAAGCTCACTTCTCCAGACTGATATTATGATAATCAAATCATTTGGAATAACTGCGGATGTTCTCTCCAATGTTCACTACAAAAAATCCATAAAGGAAATGGCAGAAAACATAAAAGACGGAGGAAAAATAAGTGAAGCTATAAACAACTATCCGAATCTTTTTACTCCTGTTGTTGCTCAGATGATTGCCATTGGTGAAGAAACCGGTGAACTCGATACCATACTTGTAGAGCTGGCTGAATTTTACGAAGAAGAAATAGATCAAATAATGGAAAATCTGCCAACCATCATCGAACCTGTCCTGATTCTGATGCTGGGTCTGGGCGTAGGTGGTGTAGCACTGGCAATAGTCATGCCCATGTTTAGTATTAGTTCTGCAATTTAAAAATGACAAAAATAACAAAAAACAACTCAGGATTCACTCTAATAGAATTGCTTGTTTCTATATTAACTATTTCCATAATCACAATGGGGATTTTTAGCTTAATAATCTTTTCTTTAAAAATATCAGGTGACAACAAGGGGTATATTGAAGCAATGAATCTGGCAAACAAAAAAATGGAGAGAATTAGAAATATGTCATATGATGATGTTGGGACAACGCCTACGGTAGGAGTTCCAGGCCCCATTCCTCAAACTGAAATTATTACCAAAAGCAATGAATACACTGTTTACACTGATGTGTCTTTTGAAGATGATCCATATGACTCAACAGCGGGATCAACATCTCCCGACACTATTTGGGATGACTATAAAATTGTAACAATCAAAGTAAGTTGGCAAAGTAATTTTGGACAAAAAGATGTTACTGTTTTTTCAAAAGTAATTCCAAGAACGGAAGAAATTCCCTCTGGCAACGGCCTTCTTAAGCTTTTTATAATTGATGCAAACAATAACCCTTTTCCTGGCGCAAATGTAAAGATAACAGATACTGTCGGAGGTGGTTTTGTTGATAGAATATCTGATGCTAATGGGCTCGTTGTAGAATCTGTTGTTCCCGCTGAATACGAAGTTTTGGTTACAAAAGCAGGTTACGGGACAGATAAAACACACCCTATTACCGCAGAAAACCCCAATCCCTCTAAACGCCACCTGACAGCTACCGCTGGGAATAAAAGAGAAGAAAGTTTTCAGATTGACCTACTTTCCAATCTCGAAATAAATACAATATCTCAAGGATTACCAAATAACTGGCAATCCGGAGACTCTGACACTGCTGGCACTGATCAAACAAATTCCAGAATCGCATTTGATTCCGCCGGCTATGTTTATACTGTCTGGCAAGACTATAGAGTATCCAATAAACCAAAAATTTATGCTCAAAAATACAACCCAACAAGTGGCGGACAATGGCCAAATACCATTTCTCCATCCGATCAGGAAATAGCCAACGCAAGCGATACCGTTCTGCCCGATATCAAGATTGATTCAAATGGGAATCTTTATGCAGCTTGGCATGATCAAGCTGTTGGAAATAGAGAGGCTTACTTAATAAGCTTAAATTCTTCCAATGGATCTAATCGCTGGGGTGGCGAAAAAAAAATAAACACAGATGGGGCTGATAATTATAATCAGGAGTATATAAGATTAACTCTTCTAAATCAAAGTTCCAATGCTACCACTACTGTTGTGTGGCAAGACAACAGAAACACAGATTCAGACATATTTATACAACAATATGACTACATTAACGGTAATCCTATCTGGACGACAGGACATACTGTAAGTGAATCTGAAATTAGAGTAATTGACCTAGTTGCTTCTGATGGATTCAATCAATACGACGGAGTCATTCAATCAGATAGTAATGATAATTTCTATGTCGGCTGGACAGATGAGCGTGACGGGGACTTGAATATATATGCAGCAAAATTTGATAGAAATGGGAATCCGCTCTGGGGAGGATCCAATGTAAGAATGACGACAAATGGTGGATCCACAAATCAATATATGGCAGAGCTGGCCGTAGACAGCTCTAATAATCCATACATTACCTGGACTGACGAACGTGATGGAAATAAAAATATATATTTAGCTAAATACAATCCAGTTGACGGATCTCAAACTTGGGAAATCAAAGTTAACTCAAACACAAACACAACAGACCAATACTCATCAAGTTTTGCAATTGATACAAGTGATAATATTTATATTGCTTGGACCGACGAACGTGAAGGCAATCCTGATATTTATGCCCAAAAAATTGATATTTCTGGAACCAAGTTATGGACAGACGACGTTCGAGTTAATATTAGCCTTGGAACATCAAACGAATATAATCCGTCTGTTACTATCGATGTCTCAACAGCCCCCGATACTCCATATGTCACCTGGGAAAGTAACGTAAATGGAGACAATGATATTTTTATTTCTTCATTTGAAGAGTACGGAAGCGTAACCAATATTCCAAACATAGATCTTAATGTAACAGGAACAAAAAAAATTGGCGACAACCCGGTAATCTACGAATATAACAAAGATTTACAAACAGATACAAACGGCGAACTTGATATCCAGGTGGAATGGGATAATCCAGGCTACACCATAACTGCAAGTTCTTCGGTTTATGAACTTATATTTTGCCAACCCACCATGCCTATTGATTTACTGCCTGGTGTAACCAAAGAAATAAACTTATATCTAAAGTAATGATGAAACTAAAAACAAAAAAAATACATGGCTTTACTCTAATCGAAATACTGGTTGCCCTTACTATTCTTGGCTTTGTTGTTACAATAGGATCAAATTTTCTTGTCACCGGATTCAAATCTATCAGATTTGACTCAGAACAAGGTACTGCAATTAAAATTGCCAGAGATTCAATGAGTCTTATCACCAAAGATGTCAGAGGTGCAAATTCCTCTGTCCAGGGTGCCTATGCTCTAAACAAAATAGACACTCATGAGTTTATTTATTTTTGCGATGTTGACCAGGACAACCAGACAGAAAAAATTCAATACATTCTAGAAGACAATAACCTAAAAAAAGTTCTGACTGAGCCAGGACCATCAAATGACTATACTGGAGCCATCTCTACTACCACCCTGGCAAATTATATGAACAATCAAACCGAACCAATCTTTACATATTTTGACTCTGATAACAGCACAACTTCCAACATAAATGAAGTTAGAATGATAAATATTAATTTAAAAATTAATGTTACACCCGAAATTGCCCCAAATGATGTTTACGTTGAAACTGATATCCATCTAAGAAACCTAAAAGACAACTTATAATATGACAAGTAAGCAAATTTTAAAAAATAAAAATGGCGCAATGCTTATTGTGTCACTGATTGCTACCACTATCTTTCTATTTGCACTTTTTGGAGCCATCAATCTTGCGCTACTACAGCAAAAGCTAAATTTAACAAAAGTATCTAGAAATCAGGCTATCCACATAGCTGAGGCTGGCGTTAACTACTATAGATGGGTGCTTTATCACAACCATGAAGATTATTGCAATAATGAGACTTGTCTACCTGAGCCAGACTATGGGCCATATGGGCCATATAACTATACTGATGAAACAGGAACTATAACAGGGCAATATGAGCTCTACATAACTCCCCCGCCCAACGGCTCGACAATTGTAAATATAAAATCTGTCGGCTGGACATTGGATTATCCGACAATAAAAAGAACCATTGAAGTAAAATGTGGTATCCCATCATGGTCAACCTATTCCACTCTGTCAAACTCCGATGTTAGGTTTGGAGCTGGTACTGAAGTATGGGGGCCTCTACACTCAAATGGCGGGATAAGATTTGATGGCGTTTCGCACAATATCATAACCTCTGGAATGCTAGAGTATAATGACCCTGACCATCCAGGAGGCTCATTAGAGGGTACAATCTGGGACCACCCCAATGAATATGGAGTTCATACTCACCACGATGAAATCAGCAATTATGACCCAAATGAAGTAAGTAACGGAAGCAACCCTCCAAACCCACCACAACAAGACGATGTGTTTTTATCGGGCCGTGAATTTCCTCAGCCCATAATCAGCTTTGATCTTTTGGATAATTATGTTAGCGACACTTTAATAAAAGCTGAAAATGAAGGAATAGTCCTGGAAAACTCCGGCAACGAAGGTTATCACATATCTTTAAAAACAGATGATACAATAGACATAAAAGTAGTAACGTTAATTTCTCCCACCTGTAGAGGTGACTGCATTTCATATCACTCATGGGGATGGTGCAAGACTTACGAATACAACGAAACTTACCAAATTTTATCTGAAACCAACTATGCTTTAAGCACCTCAACGCCAACAAATGGAATAATCTTTGCTAAGGATCGTGTTTGGGTAGATGGACAAATTGATGGGAACAGAATCACCATACTTGCTTTTGAAGAACCGCTGGGAGGTAATGCCAGTGATATTGTTATCAACAACGACATCCTGTACACAAACCATGACGGAACCGACTCAATCGGACTAATCGCTCAGAGAAATATTGCGATAGGACTATATAGTGAAGATGATTTGCATATTGATGCTGCTCTTATAGCCAAGAACGGCAGAGTGGGTAGAGACTATTTCCCCAATACAAACAACTATAACTGTGATGATGAATATGACACAAGATCAACAATAACTATAAACGGCTCGATTGCCACAAGAGAGCGATATGGCTTCGCATGGACAGACGGAACAGGATATGTCAACAGAAACTTAAACTACGACGGCAATCTCACCTTTAGTCCTCCTCCGCATTTCCCGACAACAGGCGAATACACGTTTATATCTTGGAATGAAGACTAAATAATGGTATAATAAATCCAACACAAAGCCAGCCAAAAACTATATGTTCATAACCAGACAATCAAACATTCCAATTGGTTTAGATATTTCTCAAGGAGCAATAAGGCTCATACAGCTAAAAAAGGGGAGAAACAAGATAAAAATCCAAGCACTGAATAAAGTAAATCTACCGGAGGGCGCCATGAAAAACGGAGAAATATTAAATAAAAAACTTTTTTTAACTGCCCTAAAAGAAGTTTTTTCTAATCCAAAATTCGGCAATATCACAACAAACGAAATTATTGCCTGTCTTCCTGAATCAAAATCCTACGTAGAGCTTATAAAGATTGGGAAAAGCTCGAATAAATTATCGGATTTAATTGAGGATGAAATAGAAAAAAATATCCCAATTTCGATTAACGATATGTTTTATGACTGGCAAGAAATAAAAAGCATCCAAGAAAAAAATTCTCATCATGATGTTTTGATAGGTGCTGCCCCAAAAACTATTGTGAACCAATACATATCCGCATTCAACATGGCAAACTTGTCTGTCCTGGGCCTGGAAACAGAATCAACTGCGATTTGTCGCGCTCTTCTTACCGAAGAATCTCCAAAAACGAAAGATAATCAATTTAAAAACTTCGCCATCATAAATATCACAGAGAATTCAACCAATCTGATAATTTATTCAAAAAACTCCATAGTTCTTTCTATTAGTATTCCAATTTCCGGCAACGAAATCACTGATCAAATTTCAAAAGATCTCGAAATAAATCAAGACCAGGCTGAAAAAGCAAAAATTATTTGTGGATTCGACGATAAAATAGCAAAAGGCATAATAAAAAAAATACTTGCTGATAGCACAAAAAAGCTTAATGAAAGAATAAAATCAGGCATAGAGTTTTATTATTCACATTTTCCAGAACGAGGCCCAATAAACGAAATACTGCTAACTGGCACAGAAGTAAACATAAAAAACATTGCTGAAATAATAAACATTGCCACATCAATTAAAACAACAAAAGGAGACGTATTTGTGCACATCGATCAAAAATTAAGTGACAAATTTTCTAAAAGCCTAATAAAAACCTATAACCTAAAAACTAATTCTATAAAAAAAATCAAAACCGCAGAGCTGAGTATCAAACAAGATACAAGCTCTGAATACGCAACAGCTATCGGACTGGCTCTCCGGGGAATATTTTTGAATAATAATTAGACTATGCTAACTCTAAATATTATCTCTTCAGACCTCAAAAAAGAGATAAAATTAAAAAACATTTTTAAATCTTTAAAAAAAATTGTTTACATAACAATCCTTTTTGTGATTATTTATTCTATAGTTCTTTTAATCGCTGATTTCACCCTAGGTAATCACTATGAAATTATTGCTATAAAATCAGCCAAGTCCGACAGTGAGCAAAACAAAACTATTGAAAATATTTCTGAAATAAATTCTAAAATTGAAGAAACTAGTAAAATACAAAAAGAATTTATAAACTGGGTCAGCTTAATTGAGGAAATTTCCAATTCCACAAAGCAAGATATAAAATTCTCTAAAATTTCCTTCAGCAAAGAAGATGGTCTTTCTCTTATTGGAAATTCTAAATCCAGAGAAGCACTGCTCAGTCTAAAAAAATACTTAGATGAGGCAAAGTTTTTAAAAGACGTTGATTTCCCTATAGAGAATCTACTAAAAAAGGAGGATATTAATTTTAAAATTGGTGCCAAATTCAACTCCTATGAATTCAAATAAACAAAAAACAAAAACTAATGCTAAAATAAGGAATCTGATAATATTTTTTCTCTTATTTCTCTTTGTTGCGTCTTATTTTTTGATATTGCCCACTATAGACAGGATCACTAAAACAGGTGAAAAGATAATAAAGGAAAAAATTAATATTGAAAAACACAAAATTTTCGAAAAAGGACAAATTGAGCTAAAGAAAGAATTATCCAAAACAGAGCCAAAGCTAAAAAAGCTTAACAATATCTATATCAATACCAACAGAGAGCTAGAACTTATTACGACACTTGAAAATCTTGCCAGTAAAAATAATATAAACCAAAAAATGGATCTAAACACCCCGGAAGATATCAAAAAATCAAACAAATCCCTAATAAACATTACTGCCGATGGAGATTTTCAAAGTATAGTGAAGTACTTGGCTGACATAAATTCGTTAAACTACTACTTTAATATAAATTCTGCTGTTTTTTCAAAAAACAGCAACTCAAATTCAAACACCCTCAGCTCTTCAGGGGGAGCTGAACAGTCTGAGACAATAACACTTAAAATATCAGCTACTACTTATTGGAAATAATATGAAAACAGACCTTAGTCAAAATCCAAAAAAAATATTCTTTTACGCGCTTATCTTTATTGGTGTAATTAATTTAGTTGCAATAGTATCACTTTTTATTTTTATTAATAAAAATGTAATCAAGCCGATTTATTCAGATGAAAAAATATTCAAAGATCAAATTTCAGCAAAAGAGATCAAGGTTGATATGGAGAAATTTGACTCCATAATCAATGAAATAAACTATAAAAATAGTAGCGCTAAAAAAGTAAAAGAGTTAAATAATATATTCTACTAAAATCATTCTAGTACTTTTAGTATATAGTCAGATATATTATTTTTGATTATTCTTTCTCGCATCCTCTCTCCAATTCTTTCCACCTCTGTGGAATTTTTTGTTATCCAATTTATTTTATCTTCTAGGTCTCTCTCTAGGTTGGGCGAAAATAAAACTCCACCAACTTCCTCAACCAACTCTTTTGTGCCCCCTAGAGAAGATGCTAAGACAGGCAAAGCCTCACTTGCTGCCTCATACACAACTGTTGGCGAATTTTCATAGCAAATCGAGGGCACTATCAAGCAATGAGCACTCCTCATCATCGTCCTAACCCTTTCTGAATCAAGTCTTCCCCAAAATTTTATATTAGGATATTTTTCTCCTCTCTTTTTAAAATAAGAATAATCAGCTCCATCCCCAATGACATCGATGGTTAAATTAGGATTTCTGGCAAAGGCCGACACCAACAGACCAATCCCCTTGTGCTCCTCTATTTGGCCAACGAATAAAAAATTGTCGCCTTTAGCCCTTTTTTTATCCCGCATTTTTTCTCCCATCAAAGGATTAAAGAGCACTTTATAGTCTGATTTCTTAAAAAAACCTTTTTTAAGGTGCTCAACAAGGAGCCACTCAGAAGGTGAAACTATCCGACAAGGAGAGACTAGTAATTTTCTACAAATTGCTTGATAAGTACGAGAAAAAAAACTATTAATTTTTGCCTCCTCCCCGGCCATCATCAACCCTGATGGATGCAACAACTGAATATCGTGAAGTATGTGAATATGCTTTATCTTTTGCTTCTTGATCACAAAGGGTGTAAGCATACCAATCCCCTTCAGGTTGTTGGTAATAACTAAATTCGGTTTTTCTTTTTTTAAAATTTTCCACACTTTTAGGGCGTTGATTAAATTAAACAAATCGTAAAAGTGCCAAAACAATCTAAAAAACCTTGGAATATTTGATAGATTAAAATATAAAGAATTAATCCTAAACACGCCCTGGTCCAAGCCGGTGACTTCTCTCTTTCTTGGTTTAGTGCTAATGATAAAAACTTGATGGCCTTGTCTTTCAAGCTCCAAGCTTACAGCTTCTACTATTTTTTCCGCCCCTCCACGAACGTAGGGTTTATATAGATTGTTTATCAAGCAAATTTTCATAAAAATCTAAAAGTTGATTATTCACTTTTGAAATATTATATTTATTAACTGCCAAATCTCTTGATGCCTCCCCCATCTTACTTCTCAGATTATCGTTTAATAATATCTTCTCAATTTTCTCCTTGATACTACCCACATCACCTGGATGAGAATAATATCCTTGGACTCCGTCAACAAACACCTTCCTAACACCATAAAGATCGGAGGCGATAACTGGTAATCCGCTAGCCATTGCCTCCAAAAGTACCACCCCAAATGCCTCGTGACTATTTATAGAAGGCAAAGCAAATACATGAGCACCCTGATAAACCTTGGGCAATTCTTCATCACTAACACCCCCTAAAAAGTTAACTTTATTTTCAATTTTTTTTGTCCGGCAATATTTTTCATAACGCTCCTTATTATCCCCACTCCCTACAATATCTAATTCCCAATTGGAGAATTCCAAGTCAGCAACCGCTGATAGCAAAAACTCCAACCCCTTAAAATCGTGCGCCTTATCAAGTCCGCCAACAAAAAGTATTTTAAATTTTTGAGTATTTTTATTTTCTTGAGGGTAAAACCTGTCTACATCCACTCCAAATGGAATTTCATAAAATTTATTTTTGTTTTTATTATAAATACGTTTAAGTGAAGAATTTTTGACATAATCAAGGCTGGCGCATGTAATTGCGTCTGCGTTTTTAAATAAAGAGTTTTTGATTAATTTTGACGGAAAACTCAATAATCTCGGGATAAGTGGCAAGCTGCCTGTGTCCATATGGAAATGTAAAACCAGTTTAAATCTCTTTGGAAATATAATTTTAGCAAACCACAACACCTCAGCCCCGCCAAAGAATGGATAATGCAGGTGAACAACGTCAAACCTTTTAGCTAAAAAAAATAATTGAGGCAGTAATGCCCCATTCCCGTATTTTAACAAAGATTTTATTCTTGTTATTTTGTATTTTTCCTTTTTGTGGTTGGATAATGAATCATTATCGTATTTTGGTGTAAACACGGTTACATCATTTTTCTCTGACAATACCTCACTATACCACCTTGCAACGTTACCGATACCGCCTTTGTAGGGCGGGAACGTGCAAGCCACTTGTGCTATTTTCATATTAATCTTGTTTTTTATCAGATTTAATTGCGTTATCAATTGCAATTGTTCTTGATATTTTTGTTATTTCTCTATCAATCCTTTCTTGCCTTAACCTTATTCTAAATACCATATAAAAAAGAATCAAAACCCCAAAATAAACAATAACATCTACACCGGCCGCTGAAAAACCTAGTCTTGCCACAAAACTATCAATATACCTTATGCCAATCACGGCCAGAAGAGAGAAGCTCCAAAACAAAAACCAAAACACAAACTCTATTTTTGAAATTTTCATTTTCTTTTTTTGCCAAATCAATCTAAAAAGAAAATAAGCAACTACCACTATGGCTATAACTTGTTGTAGCATATATTTATTTTATCAACTTACTAATAATAATATCTTTAATTATTCTAATCCCCCCCCCAATCCCCTGCCCAAAATTTTCATAAATAACAGTTATGGGAACCTCTTGTATTCTTAATTTACTTGAAAAAGATTTTGCAATTATCTCACTACAATGCGCCATTTCTCGCTGCTCAATCCTAACACTCTCTAATGCTCGTCTATTCATCGCCCTAAAGCCGCTCTGCGGGTCTGTCAGATTGATATTAAAAAATATTTTATTCACTATACGGCCAATAGGCATAAGAACGTTTTTCTTCAAGAAGGGCATTTTTGATTTTTTCGTTAAAAATCTTGATCCAAAGACCACGTCACAAGCATCATTCTTTATAGGATTCAAAAGGTCATTAATTTCACTGGCAAGAAACTGCCCATCTGCATCAAAATGAACCACAATATCGGCTCCATTTTCTAGCGCAAAGTTGTTACCTGTTTGAAGCGCAGCACCCTGGCCCCTGTTTACAACATGACGAAGAACATTAACATCTTGGCTTTCTAAAATAGAGTATGTGCTATCAGCAGAACAATCATCAACAACAACCACCTCGTCCACATACGGCTTCACATCTCTAATCACTTTTGCTATAGATTTTTCTTCATTCCAAGCCGGAATTACACAAAATACCTTCATTTAACCTATACCCTTCAGCCCGACATTCGCGCGCAAATCTTCTATTGTCAGTTCTAATCCTTTATTCAAGGTTACCACGGGCAACCAGCCAAGTTCATTTTTTGCTTTAGTTAAATCCGGCAAACTCAAAGGTTTCATAAATAATAATTCTTTGGAATAGTTAATTCTAGAATCAGCTCCAAGAATCTGTATAATCATATTCGCTAATTCTGTTAAATTTATCCTTATGTCTGAACCTATATTGATGGGACCCGACATGTCTGTAGACATCATTTTTATTGCCGCCTCTACAGAGTCACTCACATAACAAAATGAAGATGCAAAATTTTCATCACCATAAACAGTTAAATCCTCATTACTTAAAGCATTATTTATAAAATCCGGTATCATCTGCCCATCATCCATAAGCATCCTGGGCCCATACACTCTAAACAATCTAAGGACCTTGGAATCTATTCCATATTCTCTTCTATAGCTCATCACCATAGTTTCTGCGAATCTTTTACCAACATCATACACTGCTCTGCCCGACAAATTATCAATTTTACCAACATGTGACTCATCCACCCTCTTGTTCTCGTCTGCCTGCTCACCATACACTACTGAAGATGAGAAAAATAGGAATTTTGCATTGTATTTCACGGACATATCTAAGGCATTCTTAAGTCCGGTAGAGTTCGAATTTAAAACTTCTATTTGATTTTTGCCAAACTTACTTACCGACATCGGACAAGCTAAATAATAAATCTCTTGCACGCCTTGAAAATCAATTTTAAACTTTTGCAACTCATTAAGGCTCTCCAACTCCAAGTCTTTTGTGATATCATGATTTATAAACTCAAAATTTGGGTCAGAAAGTAAATGGTCTATGTTTTTTTCCTGGCCCGTAATAAAATTATCCAAACAAATAACCTTTGAAGTCTTCACTAACTCATCGCAAAGATGAGACCCGATAAAGCCGGCTCCACCGATAACTAAAACATTTTTTTTATCAAATATTGCTCTTTTAGACATATTAATATTAATTTAATTCTATAGCTGCTACATTGATGCCATCTAAAAATTCCTCTTCAAAACCATAAAAAGAATTTATCAAAACTCCATCATCTCTAAAAACTCTAACGTGAGGAGCGCCAGTTGGGCCAGCGCCTGTAATTATCTCATCTCTACCATCCAGGTCGATATCTGAAGAATAAATATTTACGCCTCCTTTGAATTTTTCATTGTAAGCAAAAAACTGTCCATAAATTCTAGAGTGATTATCGAAAATTTTAATCTGGGGTCCGCCTCCTGGTCCCGGGCTAGTTATAATTTTTGACTTGCTATTTCTGATGCTGGTATCAAAATTTGCCACAGCCACATTTACACCCCCACGAAAATTTTTATCATAAGCAAAGAACCCTCCTTCAATCGAACCGTTCCCTTTAAATATCCTAACATGGGGTCCTCCGGTAAACCCAGCGCCAGTTACTATTTCATCCTTGCCATCTCCATCAACATCTCCTACGGCCACATTCACCCCACCACGGAAATTCTCATTGTAGGCGAAAAACTCTCTAAATTCATCACCGTTTCTTTCGGTTAATTTTATTATGCTTTCCTTATTGCTTTTTGGAGCCAAAATAAGCTTAACGGCTGCATTTGTAAAACTATTAAAGGCGTTATTTACAGAATTATACAAATTCAATCTTCCCCTTCCTAGGAGATTTAAATAATCTGGGTTTAATTTGTTTATATTGTCCGAGCCGTTAACAATGGCTCTTACAACATCATCTCTGCCTAGTCTTGGATTAACAGCTTCAACTAGTGCCACAGCCCCACTAACTATTGGCACAGCCATTGAAGTACCTGACCAGTAACCATCATATAGTGAATTAAATGAAATTTGAGGAGTATTATAGCTCTTATCGGCTACAGCTGTACTAAAAATACTAATACCAGGAGCTGAAAGATCTATGCATTTGTTTCCATAACCAGAAAATAATGTTTTTTGATCAATAGCGTCAGTCGCGGCTACACCAATAACCATATTTTCTCCGTTTTTTCCGTCGTGACAAACAGGGTACATCGGATTCTTATCAAGAGAATAACCTTCCCCGCCCTCTGAATCATTTCCGGCTGCTGCAACCATTATTATCCCCGCGTTGTATGCTCGCTCGATAGCAGCTTCCAGACTTCGACTAAAACCAAAACCAACAAAGCTGAAGTTGATAATATCGGCTCCATTTTTTATTGCATAATCTATAGCGCGAATAACATTTTTAGTATCACCCTCTCCTTTCCCATCCAAAACACGCAAGGGCATTATCTTGCTCCTCCAGGTAACACCGGCAATACCTGCTGCGTTGTTACCAGATGCAGCCGCCACTCCCGCTACTATGGTACCGTGCATGACTCCGTCCTTTGTGAATCCCTCATCCAATTTAGGATTTGGATCAAAAACATTACCTACAAAATCCCATCCGTTAACATCGTCAATGAATCCATTGTTATCATCATCTATGCCATTATCAGCTATCTCCCCCTCATTTATCCAGATATTATCCTTCAAATCGGGATGGTTGATTTGAACACCTGAATCTATTATGGCTATTATTATATCCTCACTTTCTCTTACAACATCCCAGGCCTCATAAGCCTTTATTTTCTTTAAATACCATTGCTTATCCAAAAAAGTATCAGACGGTATCATTGAGGCATTATACAAAAAATTTGGCTCTATATACTCAATTTCCGAATCAAACACAACGTCGTCAACATTATCAATACTTAATACCTCCTGAATATTTTCATATTTCACGAGTAATCCCCTGTTTTTAGGCGCACTTGCGATTACGTCTTCATTGAACACACAAAAGACTCCTCCAAATAAAAATATTACTATTATTAAATAAAAAAAAGATGTCTTAAAATTTTTCATAACATCTCTATTATAACATATTAATAGTTAATAATACAACTTTTTTTAGTCGCTATTTTTCTTCTTGTTCAAGAGCTCAGCCAATGTTTCCTCTGCGCAAATTCGCCAACTAAAATCCCCCACCCGTCTTTTTCCTTTTTCTATCAAATCATTCCGCAGCCCCTCATCTTCATAGATTTTCTCCATAGCTCTAGATATCGAAAATACGCTGGTAGGACTAAATAACAACGCGGCATCACCAACCACTTCTGGAATTGAGGATATGTCTGAAGCTGCAACTGGGACTTCACATGACATAGCCTGAAGCAATGGAATCCCAAAACCTTCATACATTGAAGGAAAAATAAAAGCAGTAGCTGCGCTACAAATTTTTGGGATATCAACTTCTGGGATCCAGCCTGTTATAATTACATCATTATCCAATCCAAACTCTCTTATCATATAATTTACCTCATCATAGCCGTAACTCGCTTCTCCAATCAAGACCAACTTCAAATTTAAATCCTTCTTCTTGTCCTTCAGGAAGGCAAAAGCTTCAATAAGGGCTGGCGTGTTTTTCTTTTTTTCCAATCTCCCTATGTAGAGAAAAAATGATCCCTCTATACCGTATTTTCTTTTTACCTCCTCTTGCTCGTTTTCGCTATACTTTTTGTAGAGATCCACATTGTAGCCATTATGAACAACTCTTATTTTATCAGAATCAGCGTTGTATAATTTTACTAATTCACTTTTGGTAAAGTGAGACACAGAAATTATTTTCTCTGCCTTTTTTAGTGTAAATGCTGTTGACCACCTCAAGTAATCTAAAACACTAGAAGTATATTTTCCCAAAGTTACTAAGCGAGCTAAAAAATTGATAATTTTTTTTATATATTTATTTTCTGGTCCAATCATGTCTGACCTGTAAAGATCAGCATTTTTCTCAAATCCAATATCATGGATTGTGGCAATTGACTTTTTAGGAGAAATTAGAGGCAGCGAGTGAGAGGGAACAAACAAAACGTCAGGCTTATTAAAAAGCATCTCCAGAGACAGACGTCCTTGTGTCCAGAAATACTTCATTGGCCATTTCAAAATCTTACCCTTGAAGTTATTATGAGGACTTTTTATATTCACGTATTCTCCTTCCTTTTTTTCACCTGATTTATTGTCGCACCCTCCCAAGTCAAGCAAATTTTTACAAAAAGGCTCATCAGAATATAGTATATATTCATTTTTATCATCAATTTCTGCAAAATGTCTAATCAGATAATAAGAGTACCATTCCGTCCCTGTCTTTCTTTTTTTATTTGCTCGACTTGCGTCTATCCCAATAATCATATAAATTATTTAGTTGCTAATATGCTCCTTTTGTAGCTATCTAAGTTTTCAAGGGCGATTCCTGTCCCCTTGGCCACACATAATAGAGATTCGTCTGCCACGTAGGCTGGCACTCCTGTTGTTCTAAATAAAAGCTGATCTATGTTTCTAAGTAGAGAGCTCCCACCTGACAGAACCATGCCCTTGTCCATAATGTCAGCCGAAAGTTCAGGTGGTGTTTCATGTAACACATTCTTCACTGCCGATATAATTGACTCCAATTCGTGTTGTAAGGCCTCTGTTATGTCACTACTCGTAACAGTAATACTGCGAGGCAAGCCAGTCAGTATGTCTCTCCCTCTTGTTTCCATAGAAAGCTTATCCTCTAAATAAAGAGCGGATCCAATATTTATTTTTATATCCTCTGCGGTTCTCTCGCCAATAGATAAATTATACTTCTTTCTTATGTACTCAATAATTGATGCATCAAACTTATTTCCACCAACACGCACCGAGGTGGCAGACACAATACCGCCAAGAGAAATAACAGCCATTTCAGCAGTCCCACCTCCAATATCCACAATCATATGGCCAGAAGCTGAGCCAATCGGTATATCTGCTCCAATGGCAGCCGCAACCGGCTCTTTTATAATGTAGGCTGCTTTTGCGCCAGCCGCAATAGTGGCGTCAATTACAGCCCTTCTCTCGGTCGAAGAAATACCCGCCGGCACTGCCACCATTACCTCTGGTCGAAAAAGTCTAACACCGCCCACGGCTTTATTTATAAAATATCTAAGCATGGCCTCTGTGGTTCTATAATCTGCTATAACCCCATCCTTTAGAGGCTTAACAGCTATAATTGAATCAGGAGTCCTGCCGAGCATGTCCTTGGCCTCATTTCCAACAGCTAAAATCTTTTTGTCCGTCATTGATACCGCGACTACACTGGGCTCATTTATAACAATCCCTCTTTTAGGTAAGTGAACCAATGTATAAGTTGTGCCTAAATCAATTCCTATTCTTTTAATAAACATTTTTATGTAATTACTTTTTAATAAATAATATTAGCAAGATCTACTTTGTAAATAAGATCTGTTTCAAAATCGTTTTCCCATTTAACGTTTCCAGCCTTCTCCTTCTTGGCAAAAAATCCTGTTGGGGTGTATCTTTTTATTTCCTCATTAAAGTTCAAGCTTATATTCACTCCATCATAAACACTGCCTGGCTGTTTTTGCAGATACAAAAAATAACTATCGTCCTTGAGTATATTGTCTGGCAGCTTATATCTAAAAGTCAAAGTGCCAATCTTGCCCGGTTCAACTGTGAAAAATACAGCGAAAACAGTTTTGCCAAACTCATTATAAACCTCTACCTCCTCCGGATTGCCTCCTCCCACTTGAACAAGCTCACTTCCCTCAGGAACATACACTCTGGTATATGTCCTATATCTGGTTGTCTTCCAGTCAAAAGACCCGCTGTGCATATAGCTAATTTCTAACTTTGAAAACAGTCCATCAATTTCCTCTCCTACCTCATGATTTATTCTTCTCTTGATTACAGCATCAGTTTTCAAGCTCGCCATATTTGAATCAACAACCATTAAATAATCTCCTTCCGTACTAATCATATTACCGCCCCAGCCCTGTTCAAGGGCCAAATTTTGTAATTCATTATCCTTGAAATAAACCATCAGGTCTTTTCTGAGTAAATTCTTGTCTATTTCGTTTACTATTTTATACATTTCAACAAATGGAAGATCTAGTAGTCTCACTTTTATCTCCTTTGCTATCTTGCCTATCACCTCTTTCCTCTGCCATTTTGGCACACCCAGGCTCACATACCCTTTCTCCACTCTGTACTCGAGTAAATCAACAAAGTTTTTCTCATTGTATTTCACGCCCTCTATTTCTATTGGGCCGATATACTTTATTAAATCTGTGATAAATCTCGGATTTACAGCAATTACACCATCGAATTTTCCATAAAAATCATTAATCTGATTCTGTGGCGGTAATAAATTATTTTCCAATTCGTAAAACTCTTCTATTTTTTTAGCTGATGTGGGCCAGTCCGGAGACCAGTTAGAATCACGCATAAACCACTTATCAACTCCTAGGTACTCTTTAAGAGGAAGAGGTGGCTCAATACTGATCTTGTCTTTGACAGGCATGTCCATGTGATAAATATCGTGAGTATCAAGTCTTGCCACATCACTATTTTCCATTTCAACAATCCCGTATGTCCCAATAAATCCTCCTGTGGGTCTAAGTTCGTCACTATTTTGTAAAATAACTAAAAAGGCCGACTTATCAGGATATCCAAACACTTCTGGTAAAATCTTAGAAAGTGGGATAGCCTTACCCAGCATGTCCTGTGCTTCCACAACCTTATCCCTCAGACCTTCTACTTTTGTGCTAACAATTTTCAAAAAGGGGGGAAATTTTACTTGCCCTAAATCATCAACTGCTTTGTCGATATTATTTTTTATTTTGGTGAGCTCATCAGAGCCATTATAAATAATTCCCAATATCTTGCTCTTTTCTTCATCGGTTAGCTTGGTAAAATTTTTCTTATCACTGAGCGCCTCATTTAAGGTCGAAGCAAACAGAACACCTTCGGCCATGGCACCACTAAGCATCTCTGCAGCCGAAGATAAATTCACCAAATTTGATACTTGTTTCTTTATATAACCAAGTCTGGATATTAAAAAATTTTCTTCGTATTTTTCAAGTACCTCTCTAGCTTTACCAAAATTATCAAAAGATAAATCAGCATAGGTTTTGGCAGTAGGAAAATCTTGAACTTTCGCAAAATAAACCGCTTGCTCAATGTTTTCCTTGCCTAATCTGATTTCATTATATACGTTTTTTATATTAACTATATTTATCACTAAAAATACAAGCGACAATAAAATTATACCTACAATCCCTATCCACAAGATCCTTAGAACTTTGCCAAATATTTCTCTACCTCTTCTCTTTTTTGTAGATGGTAAATTATCATAAACCTTCTTTGCCCCCTCTTCAACTTCCTTGATAAAATTTATATTTTTTGAATTATTTTTACCAAACATTAAATAAATATATATTAAAATTAATATGAATATTATACCAATTTTAATAAAAAAAAACAAGAAAGTCAATCTATTCCTGTTAATTGAAGTTTAGTATTAAGTTTTCCTCATGGCGTCAACCGGATTTAAACGTGCTGCCTTTTTGGCTGGCAGCAATCCAAAAATTACTCCAAAAACCAAAGAGAAACAAATCGCTGTAACAAACGCTCGAAGAGGAACACTAAACTTCCAATCTATCCCCTGAGAACTTGCTCCAAACGAAATAAAATAAGAAATTAAAATTCCAATTGTTATTCCTATTATGCCTCCCAATAAAGTAATAATAATTGATTCAATTAAAAACTGCTTCATTATATCACCGTATCTTGCCCCAACTGCCTTTCTAAGTCCAATTTCTAGCGCCCTCTCACTTACAGACACATACATAATATTCATAATTCCTACTCCTCCCACCAATAATGATATAGCAACTATTGCTAACAAAAGAAGAGTCAAGGCTCCGGTAACTACATCGAGCATGCTCATCATTTCATCCATGGTTGTTACACGAAAATCGTCACCACTGATATTTGGATCTCCAAAACCAGTATTTGGAATATCGTGGTTTTCTCTAAGTAAATACCGGATCTCTTCAGCTGTTTCTTCTGCTCTATCCAAATCATAAATTTGATGAACCATATAAATTAAATGATCTATACCCATTAGTTTTTTCTGAAGTGTTCGGACTGGCATATATACATAGCTATCATAATCCTGACCAACCACAGCCCCTCTCTCAGCCAGCACACCTATTACTCTAAACTTTGACTTGCGAACCTTGATCATTTTTCCTATCGGATCAATTTCCCCAAACAAATCTTTGGCTACTTTCGTGCCTAACACCACCACCATAGCAAGAGACTTATCTTCCTCATCGGTATAATACCTACCCCTACCTATCTCACTTTTATCAATATTAATATATTCCGAATTTACGCCTAAGATAGTTGCGTTTTTACTTTCATTTTTATAACTAATTTTTTCTTGACCAATGATTCCACCATAGCTATCCTTTACGTTTTCCAGCTTATTAACATCACTCATATCATCCAGGTTCATGGTGGTAATTTGCACCCCTTGAATCATGGCTGTAGCGCTTTGTGTTTCTTTTTGTGTCTGCCCCTTTTTCCCTGTTGGCACTCTTACCTCTGTAACCACAATATCTGTACCAAATGACTCGACTTGTCCTATAATCAATCCACTAAGGCCTTCTCCGGCAGCAAAAACAATAATGATACTGGCAATTCCTATGACCACGCCCAAGACAGTCAGTCCTGTTCTCGTCTTGTTTGACTTTAGTGATTTAAGTGAAGTTTTGATAGTGTCTAAAATCATAACTAATTAACTAAAAAATTACTCATACCGAAGTGCCTCAACTGGCGCCAACTTACTTGCTTTTCTAGCGGGGTAAAGTCCAAAAACTATACCCACAAGAGCAGATACGCTTATAGCAAGAATTATGGACCACAGTGACAAAACAAAATCCCAATTATAACCCAAGGTTTTTGCTCCAAATGCAACTATATAAGAAATTATTGAACCACCAACCAAGCCAACCAATCCCCCAAGAGCCGTAATAATAATCGCTTCCAACAAAAACTGATTTAATATATTGCCACTATTAGCCCCGACTGCTTTCCTTAGGCCAATCTCTCTAGTTCGCTCAGTAACAGTGATAAGCATAATATTCATAATACCAACCCCGCCCACAATTAGAGATATGGCTGCCATTGCGACTAAAAAGAATTTTAGCGCATTTGTAATCACCGTAATCATTTCCAGGGCCTGAACTGCACTTCTTACTGTAAAATCATCATCAGCACCACTCTGGTCTGTAATATCATGTCTTTCCCTAAGTGTTGCGATAACATCTTCTATGGCCATATCAGAATTTTTTTTATTGTCAATTTTTGCCCTTATCATACTTACATGATTAACTCCGGCTATTAACTTCTGCATGGTTTTTATAGGAATCAAAACTTGATCATCATAATCCTGAAGGGCTACTGTTCCTCTCGATTTCATTACACCTATAACTTCAAATGATTGTTTTTTAATTTTAACTTTTTTTCCTACCGCATTTGAATCTCCAAACAGCTCGTTTTTTACCGTGCTTCCCAGCACAACTATTTTAGAGAGGTTCTTTTCCTCATCTTCATTGAAAAATCTGCCAGCATCGATCTCTCCGCCCTCAACATCCCGGTAGCTAGCCATAACGCCATTAACACTTGTATCATATGAGGTTGATCGATACTTGATAGGATAAGCTCCCCTGTAATAAGCGACCACATCAGTAATGTTTGGAACATTTGTTTTTTTTCGTAATGCCAAAGCATCTTCGTAAGTTAGGGTTGTGATGACAATCCCATAGGCTGTCGCCGGGATGCCTTCTTCAGTTTTGCCAGGGAGGACTCCTATGAGATCGCTACCCAGAGTTTCTATTTGATTCAGGATTAAGCTTTGCGCTCCTGCCCCCACAGACATTATAAGAATAACTGCACCAACTCCAATTACAATCCCGAGCATTGTTAAAAAACTTCTAACCTTATTGGCTAGAAGTGCAGCAAATGATTGTCTGATTGAATTTTTTATCTCAAAATACATAAATTCTTGTATTTTATTTCAATTTCTCTCCGTCTTTAGCCACCCTCTTATTTTCCACCTTCTTATCGCTCACAATCTTACCATCAATAATTTTTATTATCCTGTCTGCATGCTCAGCTGTAGACATTTCGTGGGTAACTAAAATTATAGTATTCCCCTGTCTGTTTAAATCTTGAAAAATTTTCATTATCTGCATCCCGGACTTGGAATCCAGATTTCCTGTTGGCTCATCTGCAAAAATAACCGACGGCTTATTTGCCAAGGCTCGTGCGATAGCCACTCTTTGCTTCTCTCCTCCTGATATCTGATTTGTAAAATAATTTAGTCTATGCCCCAGCCCAACACTTTCCAAGACATTAGCCGCTCTCTTGTCTATATCCGACTTATCACTAGAATAAGTCAAGGGCAACTTTACATTATCGAGCACAGTTGTTCTGGGCAAGAGATTAAAAGACTGAAAAACAAAACCAATCTTCTCATTTCTAAGAGTTGCTTGTTCTTTGTCGTGTAAGATGGTAGTATCGACACCGTTTAAAAGATATTAACGTGAGGTGACATTATCAAGAAGTCCTAAGATGTGCATAAGGGTAGATTTCCCAGATCCAGATGGGCCCATTATTGAAACAAACTCTCCATCATCTATACGAAAAGAAAGGCCGTGCAATATCTTTGTCACGACCTCATCTGAAACAAATTCCTTTTTTAAATCCCTTACTTCTATCAAGCTACTCATTTTGAAGTATTGTATTAATATTTTTAATTTAAAAACTCTTTTTTTCCATTTCCAATATCTTGTCTCTCAAGTGATTTGTTAATAAAAACAAATTCTCCTCACTTTCACTGATTGCCTCAAACACAGCCTCATCCTCTTCAGGAGTCGCCTTGGATATAAAAACTCCCCACAACATCTTTTGATCCATGCTGAGTTTGGATTCTTTAATATAATCTTTAAATTTTTGTTTTAATTCTGTCATCATATTTATAATTGATCAGTTTTTTTTGCTAAATCTATGGCGACTTCAGAACACTCACCATTAGAACACATTCTCTCTATACAATTAGTAATAGAGTTTTTCCCCTTTATGCGTAAATTCTCTTGCTTTATTTCTGTTTCAAATTTAAACATATTGTTTTCAAATAACTCATCTTTCAAGAAAATTTAAAAAATTTTTATTTTTTAAATAAAAATGAAGAGCATGAGTTAAAAATTATTTTATTTTTCTATGATTTTTATAATTACTTCTTCGCCCTCGCTCACCCCAGAAACAACTTCCACTCTTCCGTTGTCTCCACGCAGACCCAGGGAAACTTTTTTCTCTACCAGTTCATTATCCTTTAACACCCGAACAAACTTCCCTAGTTTATCTCTATCGATAATCGCTCTACTTGGGATAAGCAAAGCGTTTTCCCTTTTGGCGGTTGTAATAATAATATTTGCAGTCATTCCTGATTTTACTCCTTCTAATTTTTCGTCTTCTACAAATTTTATTGTGGATTTATAGTAAATTACATCTTGGACAATAGTCTCGGCCGGTTCCACAAAGTCGACTATGGCCTCAAACTTCACATCATCTCCAAATGCATCAAGTGTTAGCTCTACCATATCCCCTTTTTTAAGTTTAGCAATGTCAGACTCAGAAATCAATACCTCTACCTCAAAATTGTTTTTTCCTAAAAGAATAATCATTTTCGCCCCTGAATTTATTTGCTCTCCAATCTCAAAAAGAATATCTGTAACCATGCCAGAAATAGGTGCCTTGATAATACTATTTTTGATCCGATTATCTATAGAGTTTAGCTGTGCTTCAGCTCTTCGGACTTCAGATTCAGCTAAGTTTAAATCATGAGAACTTGGTGGGGCAATAGTTTTGGCAAATTGAGCTTGCGCCACCAACCAGGCCTCAAGGGCAGAATCCAATTGCGCTTGCGATAATGCGATCTGTTGTTCACCCGTAACCTGCGCTGTTGATATGGCATTTCTTGCTGCTATTACTGCATCATTATATGAGGCTTTTGCCTGTGACAAACCCTCTTCAGCTGCGGCAATATTAACATCGTAACTCAAGAATTGATTATTAAGATTTTGCTCTGCCATCTTCAAAGCTGAAATTGAAGCACTTACCAAGGTTTGCTGAGAATATATATTTGCTTTTAAAATATCGAGTTCAGCTGTAGTGAAGTTTGCTGATGTTACGCTGTTCTCTAAAGCTCCAAATAAATCATTGAGTGCGGTATAAGTAGAGTTAGCCGCAGAGTGAGCATCGGTTAGCGCGTTAATTACAGTATTTTTGCTATGTTCTGTTTTTGCCGACACTAAACTCTCATTTGCTTGAACGAGCAACTCCAATGATTTGTTGTACCATATTTTTGCATTCGTTAAATACGCTTTATTTTTCACACTTATCAAATCTTCAGCATCATCATCGTTTACAGTCCTGTCAAAAACATCCAAGGCATTATTCAAAACAACCAGTTTGTCATCTTGGGTGATGATAGCATCATCAATGGCATTATCAGCGCTTGACTTATTGGTAGACTTAATATTTTCGAGATTAGTCTCAGCGGTAACAATAGCCTGCTCATAGGCTGTCACATTTGAAGCATCGTTGGATACTAGGTCGCTTAAAGTCTTTTCGGTCTGCACGCTTCTTTCTTCTTGTGTTTTTTTTGTATTTTTAAGATCATTTTTAGCGGCATCATAGGCAGTCTTTGCTTGCGATACCAGGGCTTTCGAAATGGCAATATCCTCCTTTGTCGCTCCCGCTATCAATTTATTCAAATTATGCTTTACTGAGTCAACATTTGCCTGAGCCTCTTTTTTATTAATCAAAAGACTCTCATAATCAAGCTCTGCTAAAACATCACCTTCGTTTACCAAATCTCCTGTCCCTACATTGATTTTACTAATTATACCAGTATTCAAAAAACCTAACTCTATTTTCTCCTCTGTTTTCACAGTCCCTGTTTCACTCACTGTTTGCAAAATATTTCCTCTAACAACTTTTTCGGTTAGATATTCCTGCTTTTCACTTTTAAATAACGATAAAAAAATAATAGAAACAGAAGCTACTGCCACAATCGAAAAAATTATTATTATCTTTTTCATATTATTTTAAAATCTTATTTCTGTTGTTTAAAATTTTAACCACCTTTGTAACAAATTCATCCACGTTTAATTCCTCCTTTAGGAAATAATAATCAGCACCAAGATTGTGACAACGAGCCCTTACATCGTCATCGCTCATATCAGAAAAGACAAAAACAGGAATACTAAATATATCTTCATCGGCCTTTATTCTATTAAGCAATTCAAAACCACTCATGTCGGGCAGAATCAAGTCTAACACTATATAATTAGGAAGATCCACTTTTATTTTGTTTATAATATTCAAAATAGACCCAGCGCCATTATAGACCTCAGAGCTAATATTGGAAACAGCGAATTTCGCTGCTAAACCATTACTTATATTTATATCATCTTCTACTATTAATATTTTTTCTTTCATGTGTATATTATACCATTTTTTACATTATTATCAAATTACCATCAAATTAACGAGGAATTAAACTTGAAAATATATCGATATTGGTTATACTATATATATTACATATAAGTTTTAATTAATTATTTTAAACAGACATGGTTTCTCTTCGAAGAAAAATTTTATTTTCATTTTTTTTACTAACATTTCTAATTGCCACTCCGGCAATTAGCTTCTATGCCCTGGGATATAAATTCAAAGACGGAATCTCCTTCCAAAAAACAGGTATTCTAATTCTTGATTCTGAGCCTAAAAATGCCCGCGTCTATATTGATAATGAAATTCAACAAAGCTTTATTAATCAATTTCTGAAGAAAGAAAATTTCAAGCTGACTCCTCAAAAAATAAAAGGGCTTCTTCCTGGTGAGTACCATGTAAAAATTGAACTAGATGACTATTGGGCATGGGAAAAAAAATTGAATGTTTACGCAGGCCAATCAACGTTTGCTGAAAACATAAAATTATTCAAAAAAGAGCACCCAATCCTACTTCAAAAAGATGTATCCAGCCTATCGCTCTCTCCGAACAAAAATAAGATGGTTGCCTGGAACAATGAAAAGATTTCACTTATTACCCTACCAGAAGGTATTACTCTGGATTTAAAAATAGCCACATCTGTCTCGGAGCCAATATGGTCAAAAGATAGTAAAAAAATTATAATTGACAACTATATTATCGACACTGATAATCTAGAAAAAATATCAAAGGTTGATGAGATTATAGGTAAAAATGTTAGAAACCTTCAATGGGATACAGAGAATAGTGATAAAATTTATTACCAAAATAATAAACAAATCGGAATGTACGACTTGTCTTCCCGGGAGGCCAAAATGATATTTTCAAATAAAGATATAAATGAATACTTGCCCCTAGGAAACACACTTTACCTTATAACTCAGACTAACAACTCTTCTGTTTTTAATATTTATGATATAGAATCTCAGACAATTGTAAAAACCGTAAATATTCCACGCTCTGATTATTCATTAAAGTATTCAACAAAATCTCAAATTACACTTTTTGATGAGTCTTTCAATATTCTTTTCTTAATAAACCCTGATTCAATAATAAGACCGCTCAAAGAGACAATTAGTAATGTTTCTCTGGTGTCCTGGATAAACGATGATGAGCTCATCTATGCTAATGATTTTGAAATATGGATATTTAATAAAAACAGCCTAGAAAAGAAACTCATAACCAGAATAAGCAGGAAAATAACAAGCATATTTTGGCTGCCAACAAATGGCCACATCCTTTTCTCAACTGACAAAGATCTGAGCATAGTTGAACTTGATGTCAGAGAGAAATATAATATTACAAAAATAATCAACTTGAATGAAATAAAAAACGCCAACCTGGGATTAGAAGGTAGCGCAATATATTTCTACTCAGAAATTGAGAATGAAAAAGGAGTTTACAAATTATTTATTGAATAAGTTCATAATTCCCCATTTTCTTAGATATTTGATCCAGGAAATTATATGATTTCGAGCGGCCTTGTTTGTAAAAAATTTATACCATTTTATCTGCGCACTTTGACGAGTATGATTATGAATAATTTTCACCTTTGGATTATAGACAACCTTGTGGCCTCCATGACTAAACCGTCGACAAAGATCAGTGTCTTCAAAATACATAAAAAATCTCTCATCAAAAAATCCTACCTCTTCTAAAACGCTCGCTCTGCAAAAGAAAAATGAGCCCAAAAGCCAATCCACCTCCCTCTCCCTATCATGATCAAAATCCTTCATTAGAAATCTATCTAAATCTTTTTTTGCAAAATTAAATTTTCCAAGAGGTGTCCTCCTGTAGAGTGGCGTAAATAAACCATGCCAACGATAGCAGGAATTTTGCACTGTCTTATCAGGATTGAGTTGTTTTGGCCCTACTATACCAACATCCTTTCTGGATTCCATGTATTCATAAAGGCCAACAAATGTATCTTGAAAAGCAATAGTGTCCGGATTCATAATGACCACGTATTTACCCTGCGCCTTTCTGATGCCGATATTATTTCCGGCCCCCATCCCCAGATTTTTATCATTTTGAATAAATTTCACTTCTGGATTTTGCCAAGCCAGTATTGAGCCCAATCCGTCTTCAGAATTATTGTCTATAACTATAATTTCATAAGACAATTTTTTACCATGCACTTCAAAACCAGCCTCCTTTATAGACTTCACGCAGTTTAAAACAAAACCTTTTTGTTTGAAATTTAGAATTATAATGCTTAAATCCATATTTTAAAATAAAATCACACTTCACGTAAGTATCATTTACCAAACTATAATTTTCTTGACAATATTCCAATAAAAATTAAATACCGGATTAATAAATCTCAATTTCCAGTCGTCAATTTCTTGGTACCAAATTTTCCCAGTAATCATTGTGGCTATATCTCGATCTTTAACTTTGCGTAATTTTTGTGTTTTTCTACGAGCCTTAAATAAGTATTTCAGTGTTTTGGGAGTAAAAAAATACTTCCAAGCCCTGACCTTTTCCTTGAACCAGCCTGACTTAAGAGAGAATAATATCAAACCTAGTTCCATTATTAAAAATGCAGGCAATATCAAAATCAGAGTTAGGATGTGATAATTTTTTATAATAGCGATGATTCTATTCCTATCCATCCAATAATATTTCTGAACTGAACGACTAAATTCATACTTATGATACACTACCGCTCCTGATGCCACCACACACTTATACCCGGCTAACCATATCCTCCAACCCAAATCCTGGTCCTCATTATACATCCAAAACTCTTCATCTAGTAAACCAACCTCATCTAAAACCTCCTTGGCAAATAGCACAGCGGCTCCACTGGGATACGCAATATTATTTAAGGAAGTTTTTTCTGTTTCTTCATAGACCTCTCCATAGCCCTCACTATAACCAAAGCCCAAAAAGTGAGTCGCATTCCCCACACTGTTTATTTTTTCTGTTTCAGGGTGCAACATGAGGCGGGCTTGAACTGCGCCAATACTTTCCCCATCCTCTACTGCCTCGACCATTCTTGTAACACAACTCTTTTCTATTATCGTGTCTGAATTAAACAAAATAACATAATCAAATCCCTCAGCTAAAGCAAGCTTTATGGCGTCATTATTGCCCTTCGCAAAGCCGTCATTGGTTTTATTCAAGACCAACTCTGCCTCTGGAATATTCTTGCTTAAAAACTCAAAACTGCCACTACTGGTTTCGTTGTCATAAATAAATATCTTTATTTCCCCCTCGTAATTCTGATCCCTAATACTTTTTATACAATCTGGGAAATATTTTTCCGCATAATGCTTATAATTACCCAGGATAATTGCAACCCTCTTGTTCATAAATAAAAATCGTTATGGTTACTATTTGAAAATTCTAAAATCTGCTAAATTTTCTCTAGCTCTAAATACTCATCAATCCTAATTTTTTCTACAAAATCAGGCATATGACTTACTAAAATCATCGCCCCTTCATACTTATCAAGCGCTTCAGCGATTATTGGTAAATGTCTAAAATTGATATGATTAGTAGGCTCATCAAGAACAATTACACCCGGCTGCATCAAGACCAATCTCGCAAATGAAAGCAGACCCTTTTGCCCCTCAGACAACTCACCGATCTTTCTAGGCATTAAATCTCCATAAAGCAAAAATCCGGCTGCAAGTGAACGCATATCCGGTTCGGATATTTCATATGACACAGCATCATTTAAAGACTCATAGACTGTCTGGTCAAAATTCAAGGATGCAAAATCCTGGCTATAATAACCAATTCTAACCTCATCCATTATTTTAGCATCCTTATTTGAGCCTTCGATCAAGTTTCTTAAAAATGTACTTTTTCCGATTCCATTAGGACCCGTTACTAGCATATGCATCCCCTTTCGAATGATAATATCATAATCCTTACTTACAAGCTCATGATCCTTCATGATTGTCACCTTGCTCACCTCGATCAGTTTGCCAGCAATATCTTGCGTAGGAATATCAAACTTTCTAATTGTTTTATCTTCTTTTCTAACGTCCACCATGTCCGCTTCTGCTTCGGCAATATCATCTCTCATTTTTTTCGCCAGCTTTCTCATTTTTCCACCCTTATGTGAAAAAAAGTTCATCTTCTCTTTGCTATCTTGAATCTCCTTCTTAAGTCTGGCGTTCTCTTGCCGCTCCTTCTCAATTCTCTTATCAATTTCTTCGACCACACTATAGTAATCACCCACATATTGCTCTATCTCGTGAGTAAAAATATCTAAGTAAATCACCCCCTCTGTAAAACAGTTCAAGAAATCCGCATCATGAGAAATAACTAAAACAGTTTTTTCATACATGATCAAAAAAGTAATCAAATGATCAATCCCTTCTTTATCCAAATTGTTGGTGGGCTCATCCAAGAGCAATATATCAGGCTCTTCAAGTAAGGCATAAGCAAGCAATAAACGAGCTTGTTGACCGCCTGACAGATCGTCTACCTTTTTATTAAGGTCGACTTTCAAATTAACTGCCTCCATTACTTTTTTCATTTCTCCTGGGGCGTTATGGGGCACATCACCATCTCCATAGACTCTTTCAAAGTATTTTTGGACTGAGAGACTCAGATTCTCTTTGGCCACCATCTGTTCTGCCATTCCAATTTTGGCATCGGCATCAATAAAGACATTTCCACTCTTTGGTTTAAGCTCGCCTTTGATGAGCTTGAAAAGGGTGCTTTTCCCAGCCCCATTTTGCCCCATCAAAGTAACCTTGTCTCCTTTTCGCAGACTAAAATTTGCTTCATTAAGCACTGGTTTTTTATGTAGATATTCAAATTTCACTTCATCAAATCGAAGTACAACTTTTTCTTTTGACATTTATCACGATTAGCCACATTCAACAAAATCTAAAAATACACCAATAACTTTTCAGATATCGATGTTCTATTAAATGCAACAAATAAATTTATGGTTTTTTGGTTATAATAGCAAAAATATTATAATTAATCAAGAAAAAAACCCACATTAAAAATATGGGCACGAATAGAAAGGCTTAATCGCAATTCCACCTTAATTAAACCTCGCAAAATACTGGCTAAAACGCTTAGTAAGCGGCTGAAATTTCCTGGGCAAATGACACTCCCATGATAGAAATGTCAGGATAAAACAATAGTCCAATTTTAACAAATACTAAAAATACACCCACTATCAGCACGCAAAAGACCATTAGAGCCGAAAAGAAAAATAATTTAAAAATTGTTTGAGACATATTTTTACCACTTTATAATATTGGCATATTATAACAATATTTCAAAAAAAGCAATAGAATAAGTCAAAAACTATTTATAATAAACACTATCCCCAACACTAACATCTATGTATTCTTTTTCATTAAACCTCTCCTTGAACTTTTCATCTCTTATAATCACCAGCTTTTCAATCTGTTTTTTCACATCTCCATTGATATTAAAGAAAATAAGCGGACCATTCTCAACCTTGGCTTTAACAATATTTACATCATTGTCAATTATGTATTTCTGAATCACAATGTCTGTATTTTTAAATTCCTCGAATAACTCTCTAGCATACTTTATATAACTCTGACTTACTTGTGCCTCGTGATTGGCGCGTTTCAAGCTACTTTTATTCTCAACGACCGGGTAGTCATTATAATTAATCTCCAAAAGATTAGCCTCAGAAAGTAGAATTCCATCATCATCCGCGTAATAATAGACATCATCCTCACACCAGACAAGAGAATATTTTTTCTCAATATATTCTATCCTTATGACATCCGGATACACCTTCTCAATGCTTAACTCGTCAAAATAATATTTATCAGTCAAATTTCTCCTGAGTCTTGATTTGCTAAATAAATTTATACTCTTCTGCGGCAAGAATACAAAAAAATTACCATTTATTTGCTCCCAGGCCAGTTTTTGTATAACTCCATCGTCAATATTGCCCTGACCCTCAACTTCAATATTTTTTATTCTAAAGTAACTAGAATAAAATAAAAATATAAACAAAGCTAAAATCACCAATAACACAATCGACGAAACTATCTTAGCTTTTTTCGGTATGGATAGAGTGGTAGAATTTATTTTATTTCCCTTTTTTGCGAAAAATGGATTTAAATAATTATTTGAGCCATAGCTCATTCTCCCCTTTTTTCTAATTTTTCTTTTGCCCTTAGTCAACATATTTATTTATCGCTTCAGAAATTAAATATGAATACACATGATGAAGTCCAAATTTTCCTATACTCACCTCTCTTTCATCACCCTTTTTCTTGATTTTAAATTTCTGCCCGGTTGCAGTTTTTATAATATCCTCAGCCTTAATATCAACTCCATCACCTACCCCCACCAAAACCTTTCTCGCCCTGGCGTCCTTAATAAGTTCTTTAATTTTTTTATTGTCAGTGTTAAATATCACGATCCCATTACGAGGCACACTTTTCACCAAGTAACGATACTCATCTGTTACCTTGTCCATACCAGAAAAACTATCCAGATATCTCTGTGTAATTTCCCCAACAATCACTACTTGTGGCCTAATAAGGGACAATAAATATTTCATATCTCCTGGATCAGAAACACCAAACTCCAAAACTAAATATTTGGGAAATTTAGAAAATAAAACACCAGGAGCCTTGAAAATTATTGGTAGCCATTTTTTATAAAAATTATAACCACTAGGCAAATTTAATATAGCTAGAGGCAAACCAATCTCAGTATTGAAGCTTTTTTTATGTCCTCTAGCGCTAACCCCCTTGTTTTTTAAAGTTTCTAAAATATCATTTTTAATAAATGTTTTATTTTCAGTTCCGGCGATGGCAATAATTTTTGGTCTGTGCACAAAAACAGTCAATCTGACCAGAAACTTCAAGTAGTATTTTAGAATTGTTTTAAATATCAACTTCATAGTCTATTTTGCTTTAAAAAATCTCCCAATTCGCTCAAAAGCGTTATTAATTTCGTCCTCACTTTTTCCAAAATTCATTCTTACATGGCCTTCACCATTAGGACCAAAAGCAACCCCCGGCACCACAGCGACATGGGCTTCGCGTAATAATTTGTAGGAAAAATCTTCAGAACTTATTCCTTTTTCTTTTACACGAGGGAAAACAAAATATGAACTCTCTGGTCTGACATATTCAAAATAATCATCCAACTCATCAAGTCTTTGGCATATCAGATCTCTTCTTTTGCGATACTCCTTGTTGTACTTTCGCACATCCTCTTCTCCCATTTCAAGAGCGCCCATGGCAGCGTACTGAGAAATGACCGGAGCGCAAGTAACTAAACTATCGTGCACTTTTAGAATCTCTCTGGCTATTCTCTCATCCGTGTGCAAATAACCAACTCTCCAGCCGGTCATGGCGTATGCTTTGGAAAAACTAAAAATCCTGACCACCATATCTCTGTACTCAGGAATTTCAGCCAGGCTAAATATTTTTTGATCATCATCAAATATAAAATCCTTATACACCTCGTCAGATATTAAATAGAGGCTATGTTTTCGCGCCAATTCAGCAAGTCCAATCAACTGCTCCTTGGAATACACCGTCCCTGTGGGATTATTTGGATTACAATAAAATATTGCCTTGGTTTTAGGAGTAATTGCTTTTTCAAAACTGTCCAAATCAAACGACCAATCACTCTCCTCATGTAAAGAAACATAAACAGGCTTACATCCCGCCAGGGTTATTACCTCGCGATAAGAGGTGTAGGTAGGCTCTGGTATGATTATCTCATCTCCAGCGGAAGTGAGTGCCAGGATGGTCGCTGTAATTGCTTGGATTGATCCGGCAGTAACTATGATCTCATTTTGCCAATCATAATACATGTTATCCAGGGCCAGATTAAGCTCAATCAACTCCCTGAGCTCCTTGAGTCCGGGAGAAAGCGAGTATTTAGCCACCACTCCCCTCCTTAGGGCATTTTCAGCTCTACGTTTAATGCCGGGTGGAGTGTCAAAACTTGGAATACCCTGCGCGAGAGAGATAACATCAGGGTATTTGCTGGCTTCGAGTTCTATTTTTTTTATTACTGATAGTCTGAGATTTTTTGTTCTTGGAAAATCCATTGACAGAATATGGTAATTAATAATATAATAAGATAGAATGAAAAATCATTCGACCCTGGTTGTTCAACGGGAAAATGCGTAAAATTTAAAATTTTAAAAAAGAAGTATAACACCCTCACGGACCAAGGACAACAACAAAAACAAAGGAGAATGTCATGCCTGGCGCCAAAGAAAAGAATAGTTCAAACATTAGTAGCGCTGAAAAGACTGCTAGTGAAAAGGAACCACCAAAAGGTGGAAAAATAAGCTTACCACAAGGTCAATGCGATAACTCAACTAGAAATTCCTCAACCGCCGATTCCTATATGGGAATACTACATTCTTCAAGGTAAGGTAATAATACCTAAAAACAACCACATAAAGACCGGCCATGTCGGTCTTTATTTTTTTCTAATAATCTCCATGTTTCCTGGCATATATTTTCTTAGTGGCTCAGGAACCACAACGCTACCATCTTCTTGCTGATAATTTTCCAATATCGCTATTATAAATCTTGGAGATGGGATAGCCGTATTATTAATCATATGAACAAAATTTTTGCTCCCATCACCATCCTTGTATTTAACATTTAGTCGGCGTGATTGCCAGTCAACAAAATTAGAGGCAGACCCAGTCTCGCCATACCCCTCTCTACTAGGCATCCAAGCTTCGAGATCAAACATTTTGTATTTCCCGGCACTCATGTCCCCAGTACAAATACTTAACACTCTGTAAGGAATATTCAACTCTTCATGAAGCTCTTTAGATATTTCGACCATTTCTAAATGCATCTTATTAGAATCTTCGATATTGTTTTTGGTCATACACACCTGCTCTACTTTCATAAACTCATGTACTCTGTATAGACCCTTGGTGTCCTTACCATAACTCCCAATCTCACTCCTATAGCATGGTGAGAAACCACATAATTTGAGAGGCAACTGACTTTCGTCTAAAACTTCACCAGAATAATAAGCCAGAAGTGATGGCTCTGCTGTTCCTACCAGAAACTTATTCTCCTTCACAGCTTTGCCTTCTGCATCCTTGTTAACGTTTTCAATTTTATAAATCTCATCCACATCTGAATCAAACTGCTTGCCTGAGAAATATCCACTTCCAAAAAGCGCAAATTCACGTATCAAAGTCGGAGGAATCATTGGAGTAAAACCTTTGGCGATTAATCTTTCAAGAGCATACATCATCAGGGCCATTTGTAGACTTGCGGCTTCATTTTTTACGTAATACCCTCTATAACCTGCTACTTTCACTCCCCTTTCAAAATCAAGCAAATCAAGATCTTTGGCAATTTCGATATGGCTTTTCGGTGTAAAGTTAAATTTCGTCGGCTCACCCCATTTTTCAGCTTCAATGTTTCCAGATTCATCTTTCCCCACAGGGGTATCATCTGACGGAATAGTTGGGACTTTCACCATTAAGGCCAAATAATCTTCTTCGATCTTTTTATAGCCTTCCTCAATATTTGAAATTTCTTCTTTTACTTTCTTACCTTCAGCAATTTGCTCTTCAGTCGGCCTACCTCCCTTGGCGGCCTGAGCTAGCTCATTTCGCTTAGCACGAAGCTCATCGATCTTGGTTTGAGCCTCTCTTCTCTTGCTATCAATTTCGAGCAACTGATCAATATCAATGTTTATATTTTTATTTTTTGCCGCTTCTTTAATTTTTTCGGCATTGTCCCTGATGTATTTAATGTCTAACATATAATTTAATGATTTATGATTAACGATTTATGATTTAAGAATATTTTTTCAGCACCCCTAAAGGGACGAGGGTGCTGATTCTCTTTCGCCTACCCTATCATGACTTTCAAAGTGAATCTTGTCATCAAAAAATACATCCAACACCTTGTATTTGCCTCTTGTATACATCTTTCCATCCTCTAAAAAATGTGTAGCCTCAAGCATTAAAATACCTGCTTTCGGCCTTGAGATATTCTCGTTTCCAAGAGTTTCAACTAACGGGATTTCTTTTCGAAACATATAGTTTCTCTGATCACTTTTTAAAAAGTCATAAACTTCCCCAGCCTTTATTATCTCTGGAATACACTCTTCTTTTTTTCTATTCCCGTTTTTAAACTCAGAAATATTTCTAAGCGCCAAATCCGGATTGCATTCAATCTTAATTCCCATATTTGTTATGAGTTATGCTTGCCCGCCGCTCAGGAGGGCCTGCCCGCCGTATTAGCGGGTGTTATGTGTTATGAGTTATGTGATTTCGGCTTCATCAAGGGGAATATCTGACACTCTCGGGCTGTCTTGTCCATCAAGAAGCTAAATACTCTTTCACTAAGTCCAAACCCGCAGGTAGGTGGCATACCGTACTCCAGAGCCTCTACAAAGTCAACATCCTTCATCTGCGCTTCCTCATCTCCCTCATCACGAAGTTTTTGCTGCTCGTTAAACCTCTCCAATTGGTCCAGCGGATCATTGAGCTCGCTATAGCCGTTTCCTAGTTCGCTGCCTGCAATAATTGGCTGAAAACGTTGAGCGATATCAGGATTTTCGTCATCTCTTTTAGCTAACGGAGAAACACTCACCGGCACACCAACCAAAAATCCAGGTCCGCCAATTTTTTTGCGACAATATTTCCATAAATTATCGATTCCTCTTGTGATATTAAAACCTTTTTTATCATACTTTACTCCAAGCTCTTTTAATTTTTTCTCTATTTCCACTAAGTCTGCTTTCAAAATATCAACACCTGTATGCTCCAGCACTGTATCGCGATAATCATATCTCTCCCATTTTTTTCCTAAATCCACATCAAACCCCCTAATCTTAAACTTCAATGTGCCAAAAGTCTCTTGGGCAACATATTTATACATCTCCTCAACCAAGCTCATTCCGTCTTCATAGTCTGCGTATGCCCAGTAAAACTCCATTTGAGTATAGTCTTGCAAATGCTCCGGACTCATGCCCTCATTTCTGAATTGCCTTCCAATTTCAAATGTTTTAGGAAATCCTGCTGTCATTAATTTCTTTTGCCACAATTCCCCCATTGAGATTCGCAAGTACACATCCATGTCCAAAGCATTATGATGAGTAATAAAAGGTGTGGCATCAGCACCACCGGCTGTCACCTCCAATGCTGGAGTTTCAACTTCCAGAAATCCCTTATTTACTAAAAAATTTCTAAGGCTATTCCAAAACCTTGACCTTTTTTCTATCATCTCTCTTGTCTCAGGGTTCATTAATATATCAAGATATCTTTTTCTAAATCTATCATCCTCGTCCTTTATCCCGTGCCACTTCTCTGGAAGAGGTCGGATAGCCTTGGAAAGGATTCTATAAGACAAGGTGAGAATACTATTCTCACCCTTATGAGTAACAAAACACTTACCAGTAACCTCAATAAAATCACCAACATCAATTAATTTTACAAATTTTTTATACTCATCTGCTCCAGTGTCTTTTTTTGTAAAAGCTAATTGTATTCTTTCTGTCCCGTCAAAGATATTTGCAAAAGACAAATTACCATGACTTCTCTTGCTCATGAGTCTTCCAGTTACGATAATTTTTTTTTCTTGTTTTTCCAGGTCAGAAAAACCGTCTTTTACTTCGCTGACGCTGTGAGTTCGCTTTGCGCTAGCAGGATACGGATTTATGTCTGCCTCCTTGAGCTTGGCGAGTTTTTCCAAACGATCATCACGTTCAGTGCGATTTTCTGTTGCCATGTTTGTTTTTTTAATAATTTTAGTTAATTTATTCTTTAATTTTAAAGTATTTCTAGAAAAAAGTAAAGCATATAAAAACCCCAAATTCCAATATTTTAGTCTGCTATACAACAGGCAATAATACCAGGATTTAGGGAATGATAGTTTACGCAACTTTTGTAATCTTAAACTCAGTTTGACCCTTTGGCAGCTCTATAACCACTTTATCACCCTTTTCTTTGCCTATGAGTGCGCTCCCAATTGGTGATTCATTGGATATTTTTCCTTCAAGTGGATCAGCCTCATTAAAACTTACTATTGTAAATATTTTTTGCTTTCCATTGGACTTCACTGTAACCACAGAACCCATTCCTATCTTTCCGCTTTTGCCACCTTCTACAACAGTAACAATTTTAAGCATTTGTGTAATCTCGGCAACTCTTCCTTCGTTAAAAGCCTGAGCGTCTTTTGCTTCTGAATATTCTGCATTCTCACTTAGATCGCCCATCTCCTTGGCACGCTGAATCCTGTTAGCGATCTCCCTTCTCTTGGTGGTTTTTAAATATTCTAGATCCTCTTTTAATTTATCATATCCTTCTTGTGAAATAATTTGATCTGACATATTTTTTTTCATTAGACTTGAGCGCACAATTAGCATCATTCATTAGAGATAATAACTACGCAATCAAGTCTATTAATATTTTACAATTAATAACTACTATACAACATATGTACTTTTTTTTCAACTCTTTGTAGTCAATAGCTTGTTAAAATCAAAAAATGAGCTAATAATAAGCAAAAACCCAATACCCAAAGGATGATTAAAATATGGGCTGAAAAAATTAATAAAAGAAACCAAGAGAAGTGAGATTATTAATGAAAATATGTAGATTTCCTTGTTTTGGAAAATTTTTACTGAAAATAACGCTTTAGCTTCTCTAAATAATATCTTTGAAATAAGCAGCAAATATATTCCAAAGCCAAAAATACCAAGCTTCAACCAGATATCAAGCCAACCCCACTCAAAAGAGAATGTCGTATAGCGCCCACTAGCATCACTCTCTAAAACTCTTGGGTCGCTAGAATAGTATGTAACTAGTGATCCGTATCCACTTCCAAGAATAGGATTTGTTTTTATACTATCGAACATTGGCTGAAGTAATTTCCACCTAGAGGACACACCTGCCTCTCCGCTTATCTGCACTGCTCTGTCACTTATGTCTGTTGGATCAAATGTCACTCCGTCATAAGAAGGAATTGGAAATCTAATCACTGCGATAATAAACACAACACCGAAGAACAAACTAATCAAAATAAATGATATTTTTTTGAAAAACAATTTCCATTTTTTTTGTACCAATATGTAAAGACCAAACAACACTAGGGCAGAAAAAAGACCGACCCAGTTACTTCTCGAATAACTTATCAAAATCACACCAAATAAAGCTGACAACGCTGAAAGGCCGCACAACAATTCTTTCTTGTTGTATTTCTTAAAGATTAAAAATGAAAGCAATATCAGGAATGCAATAAAAATATATATATGAGATTGAAAAAATATTCTACTAAAACCTGTATCCATTTTTGTGATCTCGCCCACACCTGTCACTCTCACCCATTTATAAACTGAAGGGATGATAGATATCATATTATGAGAAAAAATATACAGTAAAAAATAAGTCTTAACAGAAACCCACAACATAGACGCCCAGAAAACCTGATTTAAGTCAGAGAAGAATCGAAGCCCCTTTCGAGTCGTAAAGTACAAAGGAAAAACTAAAGCAAAGTAAAGCCACCCATTGACGTCGAAAAAAATATTTGACAGCATATTACCATTTAGCACTCCTCCTAGAACTCCCCAGGCTATAAAAATAAATAAAAAACCAAGATAAGGCAAGTAAGTTTTTTTAAAACTAGTAAGAGCTAGCATCTCTTTTCTCTTATTCTTTGAAAGGAGAATCATCTTTCCGAGCCAAACAAACATTATAATCAAAAAGAAAGCCAAACGTATAGAAACAGAAATACCGCCAAAGCTAAATTCAAAAAGATAGCCCTTTGACCCGATAAATAGCTCAGCAAACAAAACTAGCAATCCATAATCTACTCTTTTTAAAGTTAAAAAGAAAAAAACTACAAGTACAGACCAAAAGACAATGGTCCCAAACTCTGGAACCAAAAACGAAGCAAAGGAAAGCAGTTCCAAAAAAACAATAAACAAAATAGATAGCCTGAAAATTTTTCCAAAAATTTTAAAATTCATATTAATTCAAATTATAGTTCACTTGATCTCCTACTTTAATCTCATTTTTATTCGTATATCCTGCGTTGACTTCTAGAACGTAGTTTACTCCCACAGGTGACCTATACTTAAACTGCGGCTTCTCTCCTTCTGGGGGTAAGTTTTTATCTATCCCAACAATTACTCCATCCTCTATCCAGATAATATCTATTGAGAAATTCATTCTCTTCATCCAAAAACTTCTCACTTGCTTGTCGTCAAAAATAAAAAGCATGCCAGTTTCTTTTTCCAGAAACTCTCTATCACTCAACCCTTGTCGCCTTTCCTCAAAAGTATCAGCTACTTCAACATTTATTTTCTCTTCGTTAATAATAACGTGAGGATAGTCTTTATCACTTTTTTCTTTAACAAAAACCGTAGAAATAAAAAAGAAAAGAAAAACGATCAGAACGAAAAGTAAAAGGAGATAAAGATATTTATTTTTTATTTTTAATTTATAAAATTCCATGCTTTTCCTTGATCATCTTTACAGATCTATTATATTTTTTTACACTTGGCAAAAATGGAAAAAGTTTATAGGCAAAAGCAGGAAGCCAATTACTCATAGTCCCTCCGGGATCAATGGTGAATAACACTTTATCTATCCATATTCCAGAATAACCACTACCTACAATAGTCAGAAACAAATCCCAGTCCTGGAGTCTGCGAACGCTCTCATCCCACCCGCTTTCCGGGAAGCACTCTTTTCTAATAAGAGAGGTCGAATGAAGATATGGCATCTGTTTTAATTTTTCTTCATCAAAGGACCAGAGTTTAAAGAGCTTCTTGCCGAACCTGTGAGATGAATATGTGAAACCGGCGTCCGGATTTACCCTGAGCGCCTCACGCATCTCTTCGAGCATGTTAGCTTCCATGATTATATCAGCGTCACAAAAAAGCAAAAATTCTCCATCTGATCTTTTGAATCCCGCGTTTCTAGCCGCTGGCGCTCCTTTGTTCTCCTGTTTTATATAAACAAGTCTTTCATCAGTTCTTTTCTTGTACTTATCTATCACACTATCAACATCATCTTCTGATCCATCATTTACAACAATGACCTCATAGTCTCCGAATGACTGTTTTTTAATGCTTTCCAGGCAATTATTTAATTTTTTAGCCTGATTATAAACAGGAATAATAATACTTATCATGAAATAGTTTTAAATATTTTTTCAGCTAAATACTCCCAATTAAATTCTTTTGTCGCCCTAACCCTTCCCACTTCACCGTATCGCTCGCGCAATTCTTTGTCTTTTGAGAGTTTCAAAATTGCACCAGCAATATCCTGGACCTCTTCTGGATTTACAAGTAGCCCAGTCTCTCCGTGCACCACAGCATCTCTCACTCCCCCGCTATCACCAGCTATCACCGGCTTTCCAGCCAAGTTGGCCTCAAGGTAAACAATCCCGAACCCCTCGAAGTCACCATCAATATCCCTTGATGGCATTATGAAAATATCACAAGCACACATCCATGCCCATTTTTCCTCGTCTGAAGCTGAATTTAGAAAAATAACATTATTTTTTATCTCTTCCGTTTCCGCAACTATTTTTTTTAAGCGTTCTTCGTCAGGACCCATTCCCATGATTGCATAGATCAATTCCGGCACTTCTCTAATCGCTGTTTTCATTGACTTGATAACCATATCAAAGCCCTTTCTCTCAACTAACCGACCAACACTAAACATAACCGTTTTATTTTCCAGGTTAAATTTTTCTTTTATACTTCTAGTGATATTCAAATCACACCTTAACTCTGTTTTTATGCCAGGATTTACTACGTTAATCTTACTCCCTAAAACTTCACCAAAAGTATCAGTTACCATTTTTGCCACATAGCTATTAGCACAAATTATATGCTCCGCATTTCGGAGTACCTTTTTGGCAATTTTCATTTTTCTTGGGATTTTCAAGGCAAAGGCAAAATCCATTCCATGCAGAATAACTGAATATTTTTTCCTCATAAATCTTGTAACAATATAAGTAACTGTGCCAAGAGGCAGGATGTGTCCGACCAGAATATGATCCATCTTTTTGTGAGTTAAAGTTTTAATGAGGATGAAAATAGCAGGAATCCATTTTGGAAACATTTTTTTAAATAACAACTTGCCGTTATTGTTATGAAGCACTCTAATCTCATTTTTCCCGTCTTCTGTGGGCCAATGCTCCACCATGTTTTCATAATAATTCGCCACACCCCCTTTGAACGGCGGATACTCCAATGTAAATAATAATGTTTTCATATACTAGCTTTTTAAAAATGATTTCAGAACGCTTCCGATGTCTTCACGTCTGATTCCTTTTAGTAAATATAAAAATAAAAAATATACAATTCCTGCTAAAGGAACCAGAAGAAAAATATTCAATTTATCTCTTAAGAAAAGTACAAAAACTGCCATCATAAGAGATGATGCCAGGACCTTTGTCAGAACTAAAACGTTTTGCTTATACCTGTACTGAATTATGCTTTTCACATTATACATTCCCAAAATAAACATGATCATATTCGTAGTTAGGACTGTAATAGCGGCTCCAACCACCTGGATCTTTGGAATTAATAACAAATTCAAAGCTACACTTATAATCAGTCCGGTGGCCATAATTTTGGTGTTTGTTTTCTGACGATCACAAGCATTTAAGAGCGACCCTATTGGAAAATTTAAAAAGATAAAAATAACTGAGGCAATTACAATTTGCAGAGGCAAGACAGCTTCCACATATTCTGACTTAAAAATCGCAATAATTCTATCAGCCAAGAAAATAACTCCCACACTTAGGGGCACTGAAATAATCATTAGATAATTTATTGCTCGTGCAAAGGAAATAGGCAGTTGCTCTCTATTGTTTTTCCAATAAGAAGCGAACGCCGGATAAAGAGAAGCAACAAAAGCCATCGGCAAAAACTGCAATGCAAAAATTATTTTAAATGGTACCTGGTAGAGACCCACATACTTCTCCCCTGCCAAGATCTGTAAAAATACAGAATCAAGATACATAAAAAGCCTCTGAAGTATGGCAAATATGGCAAAAGGCACAGCTATGCTTATAATAGATTTTATTAATACAGAGTCATATCTTGGACCTGGAAATATTTTCCATTTAAACAGCAAAACAATAAACGAATAAACAAAGTTAAAAACACTAGCAAAGACCAGAGCCAGCATAAGCCAGGTTAGAGGTAATCCGGAATATAGAGAAGTAAGACCTATTGTCATAATGACAACCTGGTAAAAAAATACACCAAAACTTTCAAACTTCAAATTATGATGCCCGCGCATTACTGAATAAAAAGTAACAGTAAACGAATCCAAGACCATGCTGATTGATGAGAGGTAGATCAACGTCTTTATCATTCCTGAATAGGAAGAAAATGAAGCTAGCCCAAAAACGGCCATTAGGGAAAGTAGGGCTAAGGGCATCTTGATAGCAAGCACAGCCCCTAGTAGCTTCTTGGCGTCTTCTTGTCTTTTAGCCGTCTCTCTGGTTAGGACATTAACCAAACCGACATCGATAAATATTGCAAATATTGTTGTAAATGATATAGCAAAATAATACTTACCCAGATCTTCTGGGGCTAAATTTCTCGCTAGAATTGCAAAATAAGTAAAAGAAACAACCTTCTGCATAATTAATGCGAAGGTGTAATATGATGTATTTTTAGCTATATTTACAATCTTGTCGCTCATATCCTAATTATAGCGAAAATCACTAAAAATTACAAAAAAGAAAAGAGAGAGCGTTGTTCTGCTCTCCCTTGTAAAAATTAGATTAAATTACACTTCGTTATCTTTATTTTCCTCTACATCGATAATGACGAAGTCGTGCTCTGGGCCGTCTGACCTTAGCTGTAATGTACCGTCATTGGCAGCTGTCCACGGTTCTTTATTTGATTTCTGCCAACATTTCCCGGTCCCATCTTCGACACGAAATTTAAATTCGTGATTATATATCGCGAATCTAAATTTCTGTCCTTTCTTAATGAAACCAGCTTCAGAATTAATTGTACATGTCTCCAGGCTTACATTTCTCTGATCTGACTTTTTTGGAGCAGGTTCTGGTCCTACCTTCACGACTTCGTGCTCTTCAACATCAATTGGCTCAACAACTTCTAGGGCGGGCTCAAGCGTTGTTGCTTGTTGCGGTCCAGTCGCATTGTCACTATTGTATAATACAATCACCACTACCAGCAATATCGCCGCTATCACTGCCATTGCTATCTGCAAATTCTTGCTGATTCCAAACTTTTCTCCACTCTTGTCGTCTGCCATTGTCTTTCTCCTCCTTTTTATTGTTGTATTTTGGTTGTAAAAATTGCTTTTATTTGATGAAA
>CAYWNT010000005.1:118748-121719 GCA_964459725.1 uncultured Gammaproteobacteria bacterium | reverse complement strand
TTGATTATGACGATGTTGTTTTAAGTACCTCCGGACGTATTGGGCCGATTGAAGGTGCCAGTGAAGAAACAATTCCTCCTGAGTTATCAGAAGTAATTGATAATTCAACGGAAGAAGTTGTTGTTAACAATGAATGCAACACTTCAATAACTAGTCTTTATGGTGTTGATTCTGTACTGGCTGATTGTGTTTCTCAAAGCGAGAGCGCGGTAATTTATAGACATTATAACCATGTTGCCATGAGCGGAATAGATACAGAGCTTTACCAAAAAATAATAAATCAATCTTCCTTAGAAATCAGAAATAGTTTGTTAGATACAGACAAATATTCTATAGCAATTTTTATTCAAGATGGAACAGTAACCACCAAGCGACTTGGTTCTGGCGAGAGAGCAGGTGTAATAAATTCTTTTAGAGAGGCTTTTGACAAGTTGCCCAAAACTGAAGAAGATTGGCAGGATATAATAAAAATAGCAAATGGTAGGTGGCCGAGTCAGAAAAATACAGAAAAAGAAGATTTGGTTAAAGATCAGGTTTTTAAAAAGATATATCTGAGAATGCCAAATATGAATAATCCTAATGACAATGCAGCAGTTACTGTGATGAGCTACGGACTTAGACCGGTGAATAGAAATATGAATTCAGAAAAATCTGGAATATTAACCTTTGAGTATATTTATAAGAGAGCACCAGTCACTGCTCAGGATTGGGACATAGTTCGAGCAATTGCATATTCGGGTGCAATACGATAAAAATTATCCACAACCCTAAAACAAAAAGGCCAGCTTTGGTCTTTTTTTAAACTCTTGACTTTCGTATTTTGTTCGGTATAATATAAATAGAGTCAAAAGTCCATCGACTTTACAGACTTTCGACTAACATTATGCTTGAGAAATTAGATGACCCAATTGAGGTTTTGACAAAATTTAATAAAGAGAAAATTGAACCTTTGTTTTTTAAGTGGAGCGGCAAGACTTATAAAGTAGAAAAAGTTAACTTGGTTTACAAGGACAAGGACGGGCTTGATAAGATTTATTATTTTAGCGTCACAGATAACGCCAATTATTTTCGCTTGGCTTTTTATACGCGCGACTTGAGCTGGAAGATAAAAGAGTTGTTTTATGAATGAAAAAATAATTCTTCATATAGACATGAATTCTTATTTTGCCTCTGTTGAGCAACAGGCCAATCCTTTATTGAGGGGAAGAGGTGTTGGGGTTTGTGCTTATTTGGGTGATAATGGGGTGATTATTGCTTCCTCTATTGAGGCCAAGGCCAAAGGCATCAAAACCGGTACAAAGGTGAGAGAGGCTAAGTTTTTGGATCCTGATATAGTGTTGCTTGAGAATGAGCCGGCAAAGTATAGGTCAACAACAGAGAAGATATTTAATATTTTACAAGAATACTCAGACAAAATTGAACCATACAGTATAGACGAGGCTTTTGTGGATTTAACTGGTTGGGTCAAGGATTTCGATGAGGCTTTAATGAAATCTAAAGAAATACAGAGTAGGATAAAAAATGAGATAGGAGAATGGCTGGGTTCTTCTGTGGGAATATCCTGGACTAAGTTTTTGTCTAAATTTGCAGGAGATATTGCTCCAAAGAAAAGTGTGCTAGTTATTGAGAATGAAAAAAGGTTAATTGAAATACTCAAGAATAGGTCGCTTCAAGATGCTTGGGGTATAAACATTAGAATGGAAACAAGACTTAAGGCGATTGGTATTAATAATCTTTTGGAGCTCAAGAATTACGATAAATTTAGGATCAAGAAAATTTTAGGGCGATACGGATATTATCTTTGGGCGAATATGAATGGCGAAGAGGTGGCGCAGGTAAGCAATGGAACGCCAACACCAAAATCGGTCGGGCATTCCTACTCACTACCCAAGTGGACCAGGGATAAAGATTATTTAAAAAAGATATTCTACAAACTTTGTGAGAAAACAGGGCGAAGACTTCGGAATCTAGACAGGGAAGCACAAAATATGAGCATCGGCATTGGCTACACCAGGGAGGGTGGAGTGTACAGAAGTTTTAAAACAAAAGATGCAATGTTTACAACTGAAGAAATATTTAGAAACTTGGAAGTGTTTTTTGATAATATTGATTTAATAATGCCAGTCAGATCGCTCGCTATATCAGTCCGCTCTCTATTGCCAGTAAGTAATCAGATGTCACTATTTGAAGATAATTTAAGTAAAAAAGAGCTAAGCAAGGCATTAGATAGGATAAATGATAGGTATGGAGAATACGTGGTAATGCGAGGAAGAATGTTCAACACAGAGGACATGGCAAAAGATAGAATAGGATTTAGAAAATTAAACTAGTTTAATTAGTCGAAAGCCCATAAAGTCATTAGATTTTTGCAAATTTACAACACAACACACTTTCGACTTTATGGACTTTACAGACTTTCGACTAAAATAATATGTGCGGAGGAGTAGGTTTCAAAATTAAAAATATCCCAGAAGAGGAGTTGAGAAAATTTTATCCAGAAAAGGTGATAAAGAAAATAAAATCAGCTGATAAAGCTCAGTCGTTTTTCTGGTACAAGGATGCTGTTTTGCCGGTTAAGGGTGAGAACGGAGTTCAATTAAAGTTGTGGGGCAATAAAGACGATGATATTAGACTACCTAAAACAGGTTGGGCCAAGGAGGAATCATTAAAAGAGGGGAAGTGGGATTATCTTCAGCCTGAAATGGTAGATTTGATGATTGAAGCAGGGTATGAAAAAAAAGTTTGGTTTGACATGCCAAATGGTGCAAAAGGAATAGTGGTGACCAAAAATGGCCAAGAAAGGGTGTATATGATTACAGAAGAAGCAGATGATGAATACAAAAGAGAAACCAAACATAACAGAGAACCCATTGGAAAGAAAAAAAACTTTATCCACACGTAGAATAATTAGGCTTTTTTTAGTCTTTTTTAAACCCCTTGACTTTCGTTTTTTGTTCGGGTATAATTAAGG
>CAYWNT010000005.1:0-118648 GCA_964459725.1 uncultured Gammaproteobacteria bacterium | reverse complement strand
ATAACAGATAACAGATAACAGATAACAGATAACAGATAACAGATAACAGATAACAGATAACAATTTTTTTATGAATAAAAATAATATTAATCACTTTACTGATTTAATTGCTTGGCAGAAAAATCATGAAGTGGTTTTAAAAATATATAGAATTACAAAATATTTTCCAAAAGAAGAGGTGTTTGGCTTGGTTAGTCAATTAAGGAGAGCAGCTGCATCTATAACTGCAAATATTGCAGAAGGATACGGAAGATTTCATTCAAAAGACAGGGTTAGGTTTTACTTAAACTCTAGAGGTTCAAGTTCAGAATTGCAGAATCATTTAATACTTGCTAATGATTTAAAGTATATTTCAAAAGATGAATTTGAAAAATTAAAACTAGAAATATTTGAGGGATATAAAATATTAAGTGGCTTAATAAGATCAACAAGGGCTGAATAGTATTAATACTGTTATCAGTCGTCTGTTATCTGTTATCTAAATTAAAAATATGGGATTAAATTTAACCAAAAGACAGCGAGAGATACTTGATTTTGTAACAGGGTTTGTAAATAGAAGTGGATACGCTCCAAGTATTCGTGAGATTGGTGAGCATTTTAATCTTTCAAGTCCCGCAACCATCCATGCTCATTTAGACAATTTAAAAAAGAAAGGTTTTTTGAAATCTTCTTTTAACGAAGCCAGGTCAATTGAATTGACACCTATTACTGCCAATTTTGCTCAAGCAGTTGAGCTTCCACTTGTTGGTCTGATCACAGCAGGTGAGCCAATTGAAGCTATTGAGGAGAAGGAAACAATCGGTGTTCCTGCTGATTTTGTTAGCGACAATGTCAATAGTTACGTGCTCAAAGTTAAGGGGGAGTCAATGATTGATGAAGGCATTCTAAGCGGAGACTATGTAATCGTTGAAAGAAATCCTTCTCCAAGTAATGGTGATGTGGTAGTGGCTTTACTTAATAATGCCTATGCTACACTTAAAAAGTTTTACCGAGAGGCTAATAGAATCCGTTTACAACCGGCAAATTCTACCATGAAGCCAATCTACTCAAAAGACCCCTTGATTCAGGGGATAGTAAGAGGTGTTATCAGAAAGTTTGCTTAGAATCTTATGGTTTTGCCTTAATAAGGTGAACTTAGTTCATTTACATTTTGGTTTTTTTATATTTTGTGTTATAATATTATTAATTGTTAATAACTAAAAAATACACTAAACTCTTAATATTATGTCATTTTTAGACAAATTGAAGGTAAAAGTAGAAGAGGGACAAAAACAATCATCTAACGAAGTCAAAACATCTGAGGCTAAAAAATCTTCAGGTTTTATGCAGTTGGATGTGGATATTTATCAAACACCTACAGAGGTTATAATTTATGCGCCTATTGCTGGTGTTGATACCAAGGATATTGATATTAGTATTGAAAATGAAAATGATGTTGTTACTATTCAGGGCAAGAGAGAAACTCCTAAATTAGCAGAAGAGGAAAACGAGATAGTTTCAAAGAAGTACCTGCGTCAAGAATGTCAGTGGGGTCCTTTTTATAGGCAGATTATTTTACCACAAGAGATAAACGTTCAGGAGGTAAAGGCCAAATTTAAAAAAGGTGTTTTAGTTTTGAGATTGCCGGTTTTGAGGTTGCAAGGAGGAGGCAGAAAGAAGATATCTCTTGGTGATGAAGCTTCTAAAAAAGAGGAAAATAAAAAGTAATTATTTTGATTATTATAAATATGATGAGGAGGACTGTAAAAATTTTTTTAATAATATTTTTATTTAATTTAATAAACTTGACCATGATGAGTAGTTCGGCAAATGCTGCCGGAGCTACTCTTTTTATTTCCCCGGGAAGCGGAGACAAGATTGTTAATAAGAATTTTACAGTTAAAGTGATGGTGAATAGTGGAGGGGACCCTGGGATAAACGCAGCTGAAGGTGTTATAAAGTACGATTCTTCCGCTCTTTTAGTAACAGCAGTTAACAAGGGTTCTTCTATATTTAACCTCTGGACAACAGAGCCAACTTTTTCAAACACATCAGGGATTATATCTTTTGGTGGAGGTTCGCCTAGCTCTTACAAGGGAAATGCGGGTTCAATATTTACTGTTACCTTTACCCCAAAAAAAGTCGGCGAAACAGAAGTGAACTTTACATCTGGGTTAGTTTTGGCAGCAGACGGTAAGGGAACAAACGTATTTTCGGGATTTGGGAATGCCAAGTTTAACATAAAAGAAGAAGAAAAAAAAGAGGAGCCCAAAAAAGAGGAACCAAAAAAACAAGAAGAGGAGAAAAAGAGCACTGGAATACAACCGCCGTTACCTGAAATTTCAACCAAAACTCATTCAGATGAGAATGTTTGGTATAGCAATAATGATCCAGAGTTCAGCTGGAAAATACTCCCTGATTTAATTGGTGTTAGTTATATGGTGACGGACAGTGCTATTTCTGATCCAGGACCAAAAACTGATGGAGTTGTAGAGTCTGCGATCATAGAAGATCAAGCTGACGGGGAGTGGTATTTTCACTTGAAATATAGAAATAATTATGGTTGGGGTCCAATAGCGCACAAGAAGTTTATGGTTGATGTCACTCCTCCTGAGAAGTTTGATATCGCCCTAGATACCGGTGGTGATTCCACAAACCCATCTCCAAAGCTGAAATTTACAACCACAGATAAAACTTCTGGCATAGACAGTTATATGGCTATAATTGATGGAAGGAAAGTTATGCTAGAAAAGGGAGACGTTTCTAAGGGTTATTATGAGATAGACCCTGTTGACCCAAAGAGTCATACAGTTCAAATAATTGCTATTGATAAGGCTGGTAATTCCGCCTCTTCCTCGATTAGTTTTATAGTTGATCCTTTGAAAGCTCCGATTATAACCAGCATTCCAAAGGTGATCAACAAAAAAGATGAATTGATTATTCAAGGAACAAGTTTTTATCCAAATATAATGGTTGAGATTTTCATCAGTAAGGGTGGTAATGATCCGGACATATACACAACAAAAACTGATGATAATGGTAATTGGTCTTATTTCCATAAAAAAAGATTTGAGGATGGAAACTACGATGTTTGGGCCAGGTTGATTGATGATAGGGGAGCAAAGAGTCTTAACAGTGCAAAATATTTGTTGATAGTAGAACCTCTTTCCATTATTGAGCGTTATGGCTTGTTGATAATTATAATTTTGTTACTAATTATAATTCTTGAAAGTTTGTATATATACTATATCACCAAGAAATACAACGAAGAAAGAAGTAGGATTATGAGAGAAACTCTTGAGGTGAAAACAAAGCTTGGTAAGATATTCGCAGCTCTTAGAGAGGAAGTAGATGAGTTGATCCAGATGGCAGATAAAAAACAGGGATTGAGCGATTCGGAAAGAAGGGTAAAAGAAAGACTCCAAGAGTCATTGGATATTTCTGAAGAGTTTATTAATAAAGAGGTGGAAGACGTGGAAAAAGAAATAAAGATGCCAAAAGGAAAAAAATAAAATTTTAAAAGTTGCCACTAGAGCTATGCTTACTGCAAAAAGAGTTCTGAGCGCCGACTATTTCCAAAAAACAAGACCTTTAAAAGGTCTTGTTTTGTTATGGGGAAATAGAATATTGACGGGGATTTCTAAATTCCAGGGATTATCTTTTTTAGTTTTTCCAGCTTTGAAACTTTAAGGGCGTGTTTTATCTTTTCTTTTGCTCTGTGCGTTTTTACAAATTTAAGCCAACTTCTGTTTGGCATCGTTCTCTTTTTTTCAGTTAGTATTTCAATTAGATCACCGTTTCTTAGGGGCTGATCCAGGCGTGCTATTTTATCATTTATCAGGGCACCAGTTGTTTTGTTGCCGATTTCGGTATGAATTAAATAGGCAAAATCAACCGGGGTTGAATTTTCAGGCAGATCAAAGACATCACCTTCAGGAGAGAAAACAAAAATTCTATCACGAAATACATTGAGCTTAATTTCTTTGATAAAGTCATTTGTATTTTTTGCTTCTCTTTGTATATTTAAAATATCTTTTATCCAGTTAGGTTGTTTGTGACTTTTTAGTTTTTCACCTCTTTTTTGTTTATAGTACCAATGGGCAGAAATTCCATATAGAGATTCTTCGTGCATCTCCATGGTTCTTATTTGAAATTCAGTTATTTTATTTTCCGGGCCGAATACTGTTGTATGTAAACTTCGATATCCGTTTGGTTTTGGGATGGCAACATAATCTTTGAACCTGCTTGATTTCGGTTTCCATATAGAATGAATAATCCCAAGAGCTTTATAGCACTCTGATATGGAAGGTACAATTATTCTCAGGGCGAATACATCGTATATTTCATCAAATTTTCTACCCTTTACTCGCATTTTTTTATAAATGCTGAATAAGTGTTTGAATCTGCCTTCGATTTTATAATTTATACCGTTTTCAAAAAGTTTTTGTCCAAGAATATTTTTAACTTTTTGTATAAATTGATTTCTTTCTGATTTTTTTTCTACTTCATATCTGTATTCTAGTTTTTTAAAGTCATCTGGAAAAAGATATTTGAAACAAATATCTTCCATTTGCCATTTCAACCTCCAAGCCCCAAGTAGGCCGGCTATTGGAGCATAAATTTCCATTGTTTCTTTGGCTATTCTGATTCTTTTATTTTCAGGTTGAGCATCTAGAGTTCTAAGATTGTGCAAACGATCACAAAATTTTATAAGTATTACACGAATGTCCTGTGCCATGGCTAAAAACATTTTTCTAAGATTCTCTCTGTATCTCTCCACACCTCTGTATTTAATTTTACCCAATTTGGTAATTCCCTCTACTAGCATTGCTATTTCTTTTCCAAATCTTTTTTCAATATCTTCTAAGGTGTACTCAGTATCCTCTGGAACATCATGTAGTACACCGGCAATTATAGTATCTATGTCTGCTTTTATGGTAGTCAAAAGAAAAGCAGTATGAAGACTGTGTTGTATATATGGTTCACCTGTTCTTCTTTTCTGATTTTTATGCGCTTTTGATGCAAAATTATAAGCTCGCATAAGAGTGTCTATATCCCTCTGGTCTGTATCGTCTTTTATTTTGTTTATAATTTGCTCTATAGTCATAGCGAAAGCAGTAGGTTTAAATTAGTATTATATTGCCTTTTTATTTTGCATTTTTGAGCTAATTTATGTTATAATAATACTATAACATAAATGTGGATTAGTCAATTTATTTAAAAATAAGAAAATAAGAAAAATAAGGAAAATAAGAAATTTTATTTTTTATTCTTCTTGCTCTTCTTGCTCTTCTTGCTCTTATTTTTCGAGATGCTTGTCACTACAAAATTAAATTTAAAAAAGTATAAAATAGTAGCCCTCCCTTTAATTTTTTTAATTATGGTTACTGTTTTTTTGTTTGCATTTAACTATGAAGTTCTGGCTCAATCCGGCAATGATGTTATGTGGGGAGGATATGAGGACGAGGTAGAGCAAGATAGCGGGCTTAGCAGGGGGGATCCTAGAATTATAATTGCAAAGGTTATAAGGGTATTTCTTGGTTTTCTGGGAATTTTGGCAGTAATTTTGATCATGTTTGCCGGATTCATGTATATGACCAGCGACGGAGAGGAGTCAAAAGTACAGAGAGCAAAAGATATTTTAAAAAACGCCTTAATAGGACTTATTATTATAATGGCCTCTTTTGGGATAGTAAGCTTCCTGCTGGGCATGTTTGGAGATGGTGGATCTGGAGGAGGGAATCCATATGGCGGAAGACCTGGAGTAATACCGGGTGGAACAGCGGCAATTGGAAATTGTACAATTGAAAGTGTCTATCCTGCCCATAATCAGAGGAATACGCCTAGAAATACTTCAATTATAGTTACTTTTAGGGAGGAAGTGGATCCGACTACAATTTGTCAAGACGGCGGAGATGGTTCTTGTGATTTTGGTGATAATATTACAGGGGCTGTAAACATTTTTTATACATCGGACAGTGATGAGTGTGTTAGAAGCTTTTCATCATGCCCAACCAGAGTGGAGAATGCAAGTGTGGTATCTGCTGATAACCGAACTTTTGTGATCATTCCAGAGGATTATCTAGGTTCGCCATCAGAATTTATAGACTATACGGTTTATCTTACCAACAGTATATTAAAATTAAGTGATTCTACAGGAATCTTTAGTTCTTGTCGTAGTGATTTTTTTAGTTGGGATTTTGAAGTAAGTAATAGAATTGACCTTACCCCTCCTCAAGTAGAAGGAGTTTTCCCTGCGCCTGATAGTGGCTTTGATTCTGTGGTTACAGGAAATCCGATTCAAGCAAACGGCTCTATCAGCATCATGAATCAGCCAAATATTTTTGAGTCAGCCTCTGTTACTCTTGGTGGTGCTACGGGCATTACCTTGAGTGATATTAATGTTAATCATTTAGTAGATGGGACGCTTAGAATTGCCATCCAATCAGATGGAGAGCAGGCGTTGTTGCAGAATATAAATGATGATTCGTTATTGGGTTCAGCGGAGATAAGCGGAGAATATATTGAATTTGAAGAATTATTCTCTTTTTCAAAAAACAACAGCGAGCCTTTTGTTTCCGGGGAGTCATGGGAGGTTGTAGCAACTCCGAGACAGGAGTCTGATAACTTGAGAATAGGAAACATGACCTACACTTTTGTTAGCGGCTTACCTACAAGGTCATTTCAAATAACCAGAGGCTTGGACACTTCAGAAACGGCTGCAAACATTGCAGAAATAATAAATAATGGAAATATCTTTACGCCGATTAACAGCTCAGCATCTGCAACGGTAAATGGATCACGCATAGATCTCCAAGCTAATTTGGCTGGAGTGGAGGGCAATGAAATAAACATGAGCGGTGACTTAGGATTTTCCATAACTCCTATGTCAGGAGGATCTAATGACGGAGACATGGTTACTGTAAACGGAGTTCCGGATCAGCCTATGAATACGGCAATACAGATAAACTTCAATGAGGCCATGATGCCAATTATGGTATCTGGGAGAGCAGAAGACTTGAGGGACTATATCCGTATAGTAAATGCCGGAGATTCTCCGGGAGCTGAAGGTGAGACGTGTGGAGTTGATGCTGATTGTCTTTCTTTTAGGTGTACCGAGGGAGTGTGTAGTGGAAGTAATACATACCTAGAGGGGGAATTTTTTATTTCAAATCAATATAAAACAGTAGAGTTTGTAAGTGATAATCAATGCGGGGTAAATGCTTGTGGCGAGGCTGTGTATTGCTTGCCGGCTGATTCACATCTCCGTGTAGAGTTTATGGCGTCTAATCTTTTTGCTTGTAGCAATAATAATGATTGTGCTAGTAGGTCGCCTTTTAATAATTGTAATACCAATTGTCAGGATGCAGATGGAAATAATCATCCAACATCAGATATAACAGGTGACCCCGCTTTTACGGGAATAATGGATGCTGCTCTTAATTCTTTGGATGGAAATAGAAATGATAATGCAGAGGGGCAAGTCTCATTTTATAATGAAAATACACCAAATATCGGTAATGGAGATAATTATACATGGCTTTTTTATATCAGTGGAGAGCTTGATCTTACATCTCCAGAAATCGAAAATGTATCTCCAATACACCAGAGCACTACCACTCTAGAAGACCCTATTAGTGTCAGTTTTTCCAAGGTGATGCTATCTTCAAGTTTGAAAACAGGGGGCAAGGAAATTGTTCTGGGTGACCAGAGAGCACTGCATAAGGGAGCAAATATTTGGAGCCCGGCGAGTTATGCTGTCGGATATTGGGTGACAAAAAGTGATGTACTACAGAGCGGTTATCCCATAAGTACTATTATGAATATTGAACATACTCCATTTTCAGATGCAACCAGTTATCGTGCGCAAGCAGGATCAGCGCTTAGAGATATTTATCAGAATTGTTATAAACCAGGTGTTGGTCCGGGATGTCCTGTTGGCGTGGTGGATATGAGTAATCCATCTTGTTGTGCTGGAGTTCCTACTGGACCGTTAAATAATGGAAATTGTCCTTAGATATGACCTTGAATAAGAGAAAACTTATATTTTTTATTTTCCTTGCTTTGTTTTTCGTAGCGGTTTTCACCGTGCCTGTTTTGGCGCAAGTTAATGATAATGTAATGTGGGGCGGACAGGGAGAAGAGGTAGAAGCTGAAATCGGGCTTTCTTCCAGCGACCCGAGAATTATTGTAGCCAAGATAATTAGGGTGGTTTTAGGATTTCTTGGCATACTTTCTATAGGTTTGATTATGTATGCCGGGTTTATGATCTCAACTTCCGGAGGAAATGAAGAGAAAGTGCAAAGAGGAAAACAGATTTTGGGAGGAGCGGTGATTGGTTTGGTGATTGTGCTGTCATCGTTTGCTATTGCTAGTTTTATCCTAGGAAGATTATCTGATATTTCAGGTGGAGACTCTCCTTATGGAGGATCATGCGATCCGCCGTGTGCTGGAGGAGAAATATGTTGTTCAGGCACATGTCAGGATGGACCTTGTACTGTTTTTGGCGGATCACCTTATAGTTTTAGAATAATCAACACAACCCCAGATGATGGAGACCGAGACGTAATTAGAAATGTAGCCGTGAAAGTATTTTTAAATAGTGCCGTAAATGAAACAGCGGATAGTAGTGTTTTGGCTGATAATTTCACAGTGCAGAAAATAGCTGAAATAAATCCAGGGACAGACACTGAGACCGATGTCTTGCCTGAAAACATTATTGGAGAAATTGAACTGAGTTCAAACAGGAGAACTATGACATTTTTGTCTAGTGATAATTGTGATAATGAATTAGCTACACCAAATTGTTTTGATAGTTGGAGCAGGTTTAGAGTTACAATCAATGGTAATAGTGGCATAGTTGATTCAGACTCTAATTCCTTGGCCAACTCATTTAATCAACTAGAATTTTCTACAGGGGATGGAGTAGACACAGGTTCCCCAACATCTGGAATTATCCCTAGTCAAGTATGTTTTGATGACGGATCTTTAGATGTTGATGCCAATACAATTGGAGGTTGGGGAAGAGATAGTGAGGGAGTGTCAGAGATTGAATTTTATTATTATGATCCTTTGACTTCTGTTTATAGCGAATCAGGATTTGGCAATACTTATCATAATGCTTATTATCAGTATGATACTAGCTCCTTGAGTCTGGGAGGCACTTATACTTTTGGAGTAATAGCATATGATTTGGCTAATGCCACATCCGGGAGTGAGTTTACCACAGAGTTAAGGCCAGGACATTGTTGTAATGGAATATTAGACGCAGACGAAGAGGATATTGATTGTGGTGGTACTGATTGCTTGTCTTGCTCTGGTGGAGCGTGTAATATTTCAGAGCCTAACCAATGCTCTGACAGTGATACTTCGAATTGTGCTGATAGTTTATGCTCTACTAACTTTTGTGACTGTAAACCGGAAGGTTGTATCTGTGAAGTACGTCCGGTTGTTAATTGGATGACCCCTGAGGGAGGTTTTTGTGATGGAGATATTAATACTTTTTGTCGTGATGATAGTGATTGTTCTTCCTTGTCGCCATCGACATGTAATGCTGAAACTACTAACGCAGCTAGTGGAAACTTTATAACCATTGGGGGACAATATTTTGGTACAGAGAGAGGAAGTGTATTCTTCTCTAGTGATAATTGGAACACAGAGGTGCTGGCCAGTTTTGCTGATGATCCTACGGTCGGAAATCCGGTTTGCTCCGGTGATGTTTGGGGTGAAGAGCAGGTGATTGTTGTATTGCCAGATGGATTTAATCTAGGTGACAACTTGGAGGCAAGACTGGAGTCTAGCACAGGATTTGATGATACTAGCGGATTAGATGGTAGAGGACCGGAATTGGATTTTGTTGTGAATAGTATTCAAAGACCTGGTATTTGCTCATTGAGTCCAGAAGGGGGTCGCATGAATGATACAGTAACATATCAAGGAATAAATCTTGGGAATGTAGAAAATTCCTATTTTGGAGCTTTGGACAATAGCATTATGAGTGGAGCTTCTAGTTTTACAGTAAATAGTGGAACTTCAGAAGTTCCAAATTTAGCCATGGGGCGGACCACCTCTTTTGTGATAAATGATGCGAATGTAAATAGTAATTTTTTACGTTTCAACAAGGAAGCCGAGCCTTATACCGGACCTTATATTACTTCATTTGGTCCTATTGGTGGTTCAGCCGGACAATACGTTACTATCCTGGGTGAAGGTTTTGGAAATGTTTCTGCTTCTTCTTTGGGTAATAATTATAAGGTTTATTTTGATAGAGATGTTAGCGATAATACTGATATAGACAATCTTGGCATTGAAGCTGATTTTAATTTCCCTGATATTTGTTTAGATTCGGTTTGGAGAGATAATCAAATAATTGTAAAAGTGCCAGAAGGCTTAAATCCTGGGGAGGAGTATTTCATAGTTATAAATGTGACAGGCTGGAGTCTTCCTATCGATAGCTCTGGAGTAGCAGAGGTTGGTGATGTGTCTAGCCAGTTTTTAAATGATCCGGATTTGCCTCTTACCCCAAGTCAGTGTAGAATTGAGCCTTCGATAGGTGCGAATAATTCTCCAGTCAGTATTTGGGGTGAATATTTTGGTGAGCAGAATAGTGACTCTATGGTTAGATTTAGCACAGGTGGCGAATCTGTTATAGATCAATCAGGTGGTGCTGTTAGTTTTTGGGGAGAAGACGATGAATCTTCAGGTGGAGTTAGGCCTGACAGAGTGGACACAGTTGTGCCTGTTTCTGCTGTTTCAGGACTGGTTAGAATTGTGAAGGATGATCCGGCTATTGAAGGGGCTGGTTCTGGTTTTGAGGTTGGTTTTTGTACTCAGGCAGAAGACGGTGATGAAGCTTGTGGATTGCAGATTTGCTGCCCTTCGGGCACAATTGAGGAGGGTCGATGTATGGATGAGCTAAATGATTGTTATGGAAATGTGCAAGCAGCTTCATATGAGTGGGATTTTAGTACGGACATAGACCTAATAACTATTGATCCGTCCTCATCATGTTCAGGATATGACCTAATTCAATGTAGCGACACTTATTTATGTCCAAACTCTCCTGGAAATTGTAGTGTAGGTAGGACTAGTGAAACTAGCTGTGATGCTTCTGATTATCCAAGATATGATAATAGTTTTGAATATATAGATTCTATAAATACATTTGCTAGTACAACCATGATTTGCTCTAGAAATGAGGAGCAGAGCGTAAATATTGGTGGCTCCATTGTTGATTTTGCTGGAAGAGAGGCGATTTGTGATAATTATGAAGATGGAATGTATTGGCGCTATAATCCAAGAGGAGCTAGTTGTGTGGGTGAGAATTGGTTTATGGGTACTGATGGTTGGTGCACCCTAGGAGTGGCATCTCCGGGCAATGTTGCTTTTGCTGAGTGTTCAGTTTGTGATGACAGAATGGAGTGTGTTGATGATGGTATAGATAATAATTTGGGATATTGTGCAGTTAATCGAGAGGTCTGTCCGACTGGGTCTAGTTGCGTCGATGGGCTATGCACTGACGCAGAAGACGTTTGCGAATGTTGTTGCCGTATCGGAAATGGTAATCAGGATTGCTGTGACGGCCTTACTTGTGCAGGAGAGTGTGGAAGTGACTTGGTGGTTGATACAGATAGTTTTGGTGAATGTACTGGGTGTACGGTAATAGTTGACGGAGAAGTTGATCAGGATTTAAGCGACCAGGCATGTAATTGTTCCGATACTTCAGGAAAGTATTGTGACGTTACCGCTGCAGGCGGCCTTGGTGTATGTAATGACTGTGCTGATTTATCAGCTTCACCTGACCTTTGTACAGATCATCTTGCTACTTGCTGTGTAGATGCTGAGAATGGAAATGTCTGCCGTGATGGTGTGGGAGATACCTCGCTTGATACAGCGGAAGGCACTATCGGATATTGCGGATATTATGAATGTAACGCTGTTGGCGATGCTTGCAGTGACAGTCGAGTGGCTAGCTCATCTTATGATATTTATTCAGATATGGATACATGCAATGACGAATGTCAGATCAGTTTGATAGGTAGGTATTGCTATAGAAACACTTCATGCTCCTATGATTTTTGTCCTGATTTTTACTGTTTGGATGAAAACGGTGACGAGCTGGAGTGTGACGAATCAGGATGTGGGACATGTGATGACGGGACATGTGGAGTATGTTGTTGTGATCCAAGTCACAACAGTGATGATCCGGATGATCCTTTATATGATGAGTGTAACAACTTAAACGCTGGTGGCACACTCGAGTGTCGTCCTAATCAATCTCCTTGTTCTGGGGAAGATAGAGGTCTTTGTTGTGGTTGTACTAGTGATAATGATTGTGGAGGAGGCGCCTTGATGGGTTGTGGAGATAACTCATGTTGTAGAGTAAGACCAGGTGTAGAGAGCACAATACCAGCTAATGACACTGAAAATGTTTGTAGGAATGCTATGATCTCAGTAGAATTTGACACAATGATGGATATTGGTAGCTTTAATGGTAATATTATTGTTGTAGGTGATTATGAAAACGATTTTTGCCCAGAAGGAACATCTTATTTATCACTAGACAGTAAAAAATCAAATAACACAGTATTTGGATTATTTAGAGATATGAGCAAAAAGGTAAAATCATTTTTTGGTGGCAATGTTGAGGCTTTCCCTATCTACCCTGGTAATAATTATTGCGCTATCTCAGGAACGGTTGAGGGTAGGAATGATGGAGCAGAAAGAGGTGTTATGGAATTCTCACCAACAAATGTTTTGGATGGAAACAGAACATATTTTGTGATTGTTAAAGGAGATGAGAATCTTGATAGCGGAAGTGGGGTTATGGACTTTTGGCACATTGGCATGAATGCCGACAACAGTCCAGTGGTAAATACTCCTATTAATGGCATCAATTATACAAATTCCTATATTTTTTCATTTAGAACAATGCCTGAAACTGGCTCTGGTGAAGGTGTTTGTTTGATAGACAGCGTTGAGGTGACCCCAGAGAATTATTTATTTGTAAACAATGAAAATAATCCACTAGATGACAATCCTTACAATAACAATTTTGATAATGACTTACTTGATAGTGATAGAGAATATGCTGCTCTGGCTCTAAGTGGGGACGGACAAACATTAGCACCTATCTCCGGAGTGTATGACTGGACATGGAATTGGTCCTTGAGTAGTGGAAATATCGCTGATTTTATCCTGGCGTGTACAGATGCAGACTATAACGGAGGATGTAATAATCAAGGAGAAACATGTGGTACAGGCATTTGTGATTATGGAGGAGCTGGTAACATTGGTTTTAGCGAGAGTTTTATAAGAGTAGATTCCGGCATTACTGATGGCCAAACCTTGGTTTCAGCCGAGGCGGTCACTAGCGGGGTAGATGTTCAAACCTATAATGGAGCAACTGATTTATATGTCTTTATATGTGATAATCCTTGGCCTCCGGTAGATTCTGTGACCGGACAATGGCTACCCTGGAGAGATGATGTTGATGGAGTTAATTGCTCCCTTTATCCAGAGAGTTGCTATAATACCAATTTTCAGTTGCATTACTGTAGGGATTACGGACAGGCTGGGACTTATGATGACTTGCCAACTATAAGTAACACTTCCGTAATGGGCAATGATCCGAATAGTGATCCGAATAGTGAGCCGATAAAGGAGATATTTTTCTTTCGAGCTCTAGCACCTTCTACCTCCACCATGGAAGTTATAAATCTAGGAGGAGCAGTAGAAGGAGGCACAGCCTTATTAACCTGGGATGAAGTGGTGGATATAGAAAGATATAATATATATTGGGGAGAGGAGACTGGTAATTATTCAGGTAGCGCTGAAATCGGCCCAGGTACAAGGGTGAACAACAATAATAATGTAACGTGTCAGGATGCTGCCAGTTGTACTATATTAGGACTTAGTAACGGTGTTAGATATTATTTTAATATAACTTCAATAAATAGTTCTACTGGTGCTGAAAGTGCTTATTTCGATAAAGAGGGTGGAATCAGTCTGTTGGTTGAAGATGGTGTTGCCCCAACAATTACCGCGTCTTCTACAAGTTATGACGGCGGCGTTGAACTCGAATGGGAATCTGATGATACAGCAGTTAATTATCGAGTTTATCATGGAGCTAGTGCTGAAAGTTATGGAATGGTTGACTATGAAGGGACTGACACCGCTATTAATATATCAGGTCTTGTTAATGGTGATACTTATTATTTTGCTGTTGGAGCAATTGATGCTTATGGAAACGAGAACATAACGGATCCTATAGAGGTAACTCCTTTAGCTGAGTAATATGTTTTTATAAAAATAGAATATTATTTAATAATCAATAATCATATCTTGCCTTGGGCAAAAATGCGCAAGCTTGAAAATAAATATGTTTGATAATCTAAACAATCAAAAAAATTCTCAAAACCAAGGAGGTGTTCCAGGTCAGGGAGGCGGGCTTCCTTCGAGGGCTGCTGGTGGACCGAACAGTGCTCCTCTGGTGGGGGCAAATAATAATCCATCACCTGCCCCAACTCCTAAGGAGCGGGTCGGAGAAAACAAGACAAGTGCTAACCCTAATCCCAATCAAGGAATTGGTGGCAATGCTAAATTGCCAGAGGATATATTTGCTGGCACTAATGACGAACAGAGATCATATCAGAGTGCGCCTAAGCCTCAAGCATTTGAACCAAAAACAGTAGGTAGTGTTGATAATTTAGCACAGGAGGAGAGCCAGGCACAAACCCAAAAGCTTTATTTTTTAGTTGCTTCAGTTTTGGGCTTTGTATTGATTTGTATTTTAGGTTTTTGGGGCTATAAGATATTCTCAAATGCCAATAATGGCGCTGTTTTAATAGATGATTATAATAACGACATAGTTGATGATGGAATAGATAATAAAGTGGATGACGCAGGGCAAGATGATTTACAACAAGCACAGGACGATACTCCTGTTACTGTAGAGCCGACAGATACAGATCAAGATGGACTGACTGATGAGGTGGAGGCAGAGCTTGGCACGGATTCCACTTCCCCGGATTCTGATAATGATGGCTTGTTTGATAGGCAGGAAGTAGAGTTGTATCACACAGATCCAATGAACAGTGATACTGATAATGATGGAATTAGTGATGGAGAAGAGGTAAAGAGTGGGTCAGATCCAAAAGGTGAGGGTCGCTTGTATGACATAGATGGAACACCAGAAGATAAAACTACGACTAGCTCTGAAGAAGTTACTGGAGAAGTGGATGAAATAGTCCCGGTAGATTCTGACTCTGATGGCTTGCTTGATCTAGATGAGACGGAGAATTACAAGACAGATCCAAAAAACAGTGATACTGACGGAGACGGACTGGGAGATGGAGATGAAATTAATAAATACAAAACAAATCCTTTAAACAGCGATACTGATGGAGATAGTTATAGTGACGGGGATGAAGTTAAAAATGGATATAATCCCAATGGAGAAGGTGAGTTAGCTATTTAAACACTAGTTTTTTTGAAATTAATTTATTTTAAGGTAAAAGATATTAATAAAAATAAAATATGGATCAAAAATTCAATCAAGATCAAATTATAAATATTGACAACTCGAAGAAGGTTGAGGAAGAAAAAAATAAACCAATAAACGAAAAAATGCGCATCCATTCTATGCCGAAAAAATATATCAAGGCAGAAGCTAATGAAAAAAAGGCGCAAAGTTTTGGAGTTATTATTTTGGTAGTCGGGACTATTTTGATGGTAGTTTTGGCTGTTGTTTTTTATTTTATTTATTTCGGTCAAGAAGAAAAAATCATAGAAGACACAGTAACAACAGGAGATGTTATTGAAAAAAATCAGGATAAAAAAGATACTCCCTTGAAAGACGAAAAGGAGGAAAAGAAGCAAGAGGAAGAGGATGAGCAGGCTGATGATGATTTGTTACTTGGCGATACTGACAGCGAAGAGGGAGGTGATCAATCCACAACATCCCTTGCTCAAGAAGAGGGAGAAGATCTTGCGACTTCAACTGATTTGAGTATGGCTACCTCCACTCTAGAAGGAGTCAGTTCCACTACAGAGGAAAGTCAAGTAATGATTATTATGGACTCTGATAGTGATGGATTAAGCGACATAGAAGAAGCGATTATAGGTTCGGATTTAAACTTAAAGGATTCAGACAAAGATGGTTATGATGATTCTTCAGAGTTGTTAGGTCTTTATAATCCGGCAGGCAATGACAAATTGGCGGACAATTCAAATATTGACCAGTACGAGAATGAGTTGTATAAATATAATGTCTTATATCCGAGTATTTGGCCAATTGATAATCTATTAGGAGATGATTCAGTGATGTTTAAGCTGGACAATTCGCAATTTGTGCAAATTATCATTATGAAAAATGATAATAACGCCACTATTGAAGAGTGGTATAAGGATTCATTTGGTGTATCAGAGATTGATCAGGAGCTGGTAATCGAAAAAGAAGGGTGGGCAGGAATTAAATCACCAGATAATCTAACAGCATATCTAACAAAGTCAGGAAATGATAATATTTTTGTTGTTTCTTATAATTTGGGCAATTCCGAGAGGAGGGATTATTACAATATTTTTGAAATGATGATAAGCAGTTTGGAAATAAATGAATAACGAGATATCTATAATTAATAAAACCAGATCCAAAGTAGACCTGAAGTTTATCGAAAAAGTAGTTGATAAGTTTTTTAGAATTTCTAAGATAAGGAAAGATGTTTCTATCGTTTTGGTGGGAGATAAGAGAATAAGAGACATAAACAGGGAGTACAGAAAGAAAGACAAAGTAACCGATGTTCTGTCATTTGAGGAAAGTGAGGCAGGGGATTTTTTTGGAGAAATTATTATAGATTACGCCCAGATAAAGAGACAAGCAAAAAAATACTCTAGAAATACAAAAGAAGAGCTTGGTTATATGTTGATACATGGTCTTCTGCACCTGTCAGGATTTGAAGATCACACAGAAAAGGGGAGAAAAAGAATGGAAGAACTTGGAGATGCTATATTTAATGAAATTATTAAAAAAATATGATTAGATTAGCCAGACTAATAAAAAGTTTTAAATATGCCTTTAGCGGGTTTCGCACTACTTTTAAAGAGGAGCAAAATTTGCAGATCCAGGTTTTTGTAGGTGTAGTTGTCTTGGCTTTGGCATATTTTTTTAAAATATCAAAAATAGAATTAGTGTTTTTGATTATTTCAATCGGATTGGTAATGCTGATGGAGATAGTAAATAGTGCCGTAGAGAGAGTAACTGATATCCTGAAACCCAGAATTCATGATTTTGTGATGGAGATAAAGGATATTATGGCAGCAGCTGTAATGTTCGCTTCATTATTGGCTTTAATTGTTGGTGTGATAATTTTTTATCCTTATTTTATAGCCCTAATTATATAAATAATTCTTTGGATTGAAACACAGATTAAGAATTAAATTTCTATTGCATTATTTATATTTTTTTTGTATAATAAAATAGTGAATAAATTTTTTGTTCAGTGTTTGATAATAGTAATTAGAGGAGGAGATGATATTTTTTAAAAATAATACCCGCAGGATTTGCGCTTAGGCAGCTCCTGTCTAGAATAAAATATGAAAGAAAATATTGTAGCTGGCCTAGATGTTGGATCAACCTCAATAAGGCTGGTTATCGGACAGCAAAAAAACGAAGAAGAAAGACATGATCTCCAGATAATTGGGGCAGTAGATGTACCTGCCCAAGGCATTAGCAAGGGAGCAGTCAAAAGCATAGAAGATGTCACATCTTCTATTTCTGAGTGCCTGGAAAAAGGAGAGAGAATGATAGGCGTTCCGCTTGAGTCAGTATGGGTGGTGATCAATAGTCCGAATGTAAAGTGCGAGAAGAGTAGGGGTGTAGTAGCGGTTGGGAGAAGTGATGGGGAAATTAATCAAGATGATATCGAAAGAGCGCTTGAAGCGGCTCGAGCCCTATCTGTTCCGTCAAATTACGAAATACTCCATGTTATCCCTATTAAATTTACAGTTGATAATCAAGATGACATAAAGGATCCGATTGGCATGACAGGAGTGCGTCTGGAAGTAGAAACATTGATTATCCAATGTCTGTCCAGTCAGATAAAGAATCTAACTAAATCTATATTTAGAACTAGATTAGATATTGATGATTTAGTATTATCTCCGCTGGCAGCAGCAGAGGCAGTTATTACTGATAAGCAAAAAGAGCTTGGATCTGCCTTGGTAAACATTGGTTCAGCAACTACCAGTCTAGCGGTTTTTGAAGAGGGAGAGCTTTTGCATACAGCTGTTATTCCTATTGGCTCAGAGCATATAACCGCAGATGTTGCTATCGGGCTTAGGTGTCCGATTAGTTTGGCTGAGAAAATAAAAGTTAGATATGGAAGTTCTACTCCCGAAAGGTTCAATAAAAAAGATCAGATTGATATCAGTGAACTTGCTCATGAGGGTGATGTAGAGGAAGGCACAAAGGAGATATCAAGTAAATATTTAGCAGACATAATAGAAGCAAGAGTTGAGGAGATATTTGAAAAAGTAGATGAGGAATTTAAGCGTATCGACAGATCAGGTATGCTGCCTGGCGGTGTAGTTCTGATTGGCGGAGGAGCCAAACTTGACAATATTGTTGATACCGCAAAGAAACAATTGCGTTTACCAGTTTCAATGGGAGAAAATAATAATATTCAGATTATTGTTGACAAGGTGAATGAACCGGAATTTTTGAGCGCACTTGGATTGGTGGCCTGGGCTAATCAGACAATGGAACCGCAGAGTGGTTTCAATTTTAGACTGCCAAAAAGTGACAAGGTTAATCAAGTTTTTTCAAAAATGAAAGATTGGATTAAATCTTTGATTCCATAAGGAGTTGTATAAATTTTTTGTTCAGTTCTCGTATTTGATTTTTGGGTATTGAAATTTTTTTAAAAATAATTTAATATCATAATAAGATTAATAAATAGTTTTTAATATACTATGGCTGAAGTTAAACCGGCAATTGAAACATTTGCCAAAATTAAAGTAGTAGGAGTCGGCGGAGGAGGCGGTAGCGCCATGAATCGTATGGTTGATGCCGGCGTAAAGGGGGTTGAATTTATTGCTGTGAATACAGATGTTCAAGCTTTACACTACAATAAAGCATCTAAAAAAATCCATATTGGTAAGTCAATTACTCGAGGTTTGGGGGCTGGTATGAATCCTGAATTAGGACGTCAGGCAGCTGAAGAGTCTCAAAACGACATCAGAGATGCTCTGAAGGATGCTGACATGGTTTTTGTTACTTGCGGACTAGGTGGAGGTACTGGAACTGGAGCTTCTCCAATTGTTGCAGAAATTGCAAGAGACTTGGGGGCCCTAACTGTAGCAGTAATTACTAGACCTTTTTCATTTGAAGGAGTTCAGAGAAAAAATATTTCAGAGAGAGGTTTGACAGAATTGACTGATAAAGTGGACACTATAATTACGATTCCTAATGATAAATTATTACAAGTAATTGACAAGAAGACCTCACTTCTGGACGCATTCTTGGTAGTAGATGAAATACTTCACCAGGGCGTTCAGGGGATAGCAGAGCTTATTACAGTACCAGGTCTAATCAATGTTGACTTTGCTGATGTAAAGGCTGTTATGGCCAATGCTGGATCAGCTTTGATGGGAATTGGTCAGGCTAGTGGAGAGAACAAGGCGGTAGAGGCTGCCAAGATTGCAATCAGCTCACCAATGCTTGAGATGAATATCGAAGGTGCTCGTGGGATACTCTTTACTATTACCGGCGGTGATAACCTCGGCATGAATGAGGTAAATGAAGCTGCCAAGATCATTACTGCGTCAGCAGAAGATGACGCTAAGATTATTTTCGGTACCGTAATTGATGCCAAGATGAAAGATGAGGTAAAGATTACTGTAGTAGCTACCGGTTTTGATGGGTCAGTTCACAGAGGCGCTAGAGAAAGTGAGAGAGCATATACTCCAAGTTCATTTTTATCAGACCAGGCGCAAGAAGCAAAGAGTGAAGAAAAGAAACCAGCAACAAAAACAGAAGACAGTGCTGAACAAATCACAAAAAAGAAAAGTAAAATATCTCCTTTGAAAGCAGCTCAAGTTGAGCCAGCTGAAAAGAAAGAATTTATAAGCGAAGAGCCAGAAGAGGATGATGAACTAGGCATACCTGCTTTTATTCGGAAGAAGATGATGTAAGGGCATTTTAAAGAAAATTATTTAATATTAGCATATTATTTGGCTATAGATTAAAATCTATAGCCTTTTTTGATTGATTTTTTGTAGAAATAAGCAGTATTGAGAAAAAGTTAATATTTTGTGGAAAACCGCAAATAAATTAATAAAAAAGGCAGAAATTAATTTATTTAGCGGTTTTTTTGTATGGAAAATAAAAATTTAGAATTTCATATTAAAAGCGATGATTATTTTGGCACTTTGGCAACTGTAATTGATTTGCAGTTGCAAAGATTAAGGCCAAAGCACGAAGGTGTTACAATCTTTGATTTTTTAAATACGCTTGAGGATGTAAATAATACTTTGGATGAAAAAGTGAAAGAATTAATGCATTTGCAGAAGAATTACAAGATTGTTAAAAAGTAGCTTAAAAATTTAATAAAATAATTTATTTCAGCAAGAGCCTGAAATAACTAGAAAGGGGGTGATTTTATGGAGCAAAAACCCCAAGAGGAAGCCAATTTGGAGGAATTCTGCGAGGATTATCCATTTGGCGGATCTCTTGAACCTTATGATATTTGGCGTGATATGCAGATTCTTGAGAATTATAGATATCGCTTAAGCCAAATAAAATAAGACATCCACCTTTAGAGGGCGGATGTCTTAGATGCTATGAATAACCTTTTAAGAAAATAGCAGCTTCTCAAAAGGTTTTCATTATTAACTTATCAAAATTACACGATAAGTCAAGTGAAATTAAAAATTAATATTGGGCTTTGGAGGAGTCCAATTAAGAAAATTATGCAAACTAAAACTATGACAAAAACTGCTAGTAAGCAGAAAACTGGTGATTTCGGGAACTTCTTTATGGAGGTTTCCAATACCAAGCCTTACTTTAAGGCGGCTTTTGAGGGTTTTGCTGGTTCCGGTAAAACCTACACATCAGCGCTCGTGGCAATCGGTCTTCATCAAAAGATAAAATCAAAAAAGCCGATTGTTATGTTCGATACCGAAAAAGCAGCTAAGTTTTTGAAGCGTGTATTCAAAGAGGCTGGTATTGAACTGTTAGTCAAAGAATCTAGAACTTTGGCTGATTTAAAGGAGTCAATGAGAATCATGAGAGAACAGCAAATCTCTGATATCTTCATTATTGATTCTATTTCCCATGTCTGGGAGGACACTGTTGAGGCTTATAAGCGTAAAATGAACCGCAATCATTTGCAATTTCAGGATTGGGGGATTTTAAAGCCGATGTGGAAGTCTGAATTTTCCGATCCATTGGTTAGGGATCCATATCATATTATTATGTGCGGTCGTGCAGGATATGAATATGAAAATGAAATAAACCAAGATACTGGTAAAAGGGAAATATATAAATCAGGGGTAAAGATGAAAGTTGAGGGTGAAACAGCTTATGAGCCTGATATTTTGGTTCTCATGGAAAGGTTTGAGGAAATTCTTGGCAAAGACAAAAAAGTATATCGCCAAGCCACAGTAGTTAAAGACAGATCAACATTGATTGATGGTCAAACTTTTATAAACCCAACCTTTGATAATTTTGAACCAGCAATTGATGATATGTTGGCAGATCCAGATGCAAGAGAAATGCAGGAAACTGATTCAAGCGGTCTTTTCAAAACCGAAGAAGATAAAAGAGAGTATATTAGAAACAAAGAGATTGTGCTTGAAAAGATTTCAAATGAATTAGTAAAGGCATGGCCAAGCACAGGAGCGGCTGACAAGAAATCAAGAATTGAAATATCGGAAACTATCTTTAATACCAATAGCTGGGAAGAGATTAAAAGAAAAGGACTTGATGAGCTAGAAGCTGGCCTAGAAGCTTTAAAAATAGCTATACAGGATTATTTTGCCGAGCAGTTTCCTGATAAAGCGGAAGAAAAGAAATCTGAAGCTAAAAAGACCAGTAAGGCTAGAAAGAGAGGGAGCGATGCTAAGTAAGACACCAAGCACACCGCAGTTAATTTCTGAGAAGATCAGGCTAAAGTCAAGGATTCAGTCCAGGAATTATTTGCTTGGTGAATTTAGGCAGATTGTGAAGAGAGAAAATGCAAGAGACAGCGATCGGATTGCTGAAATTGAAAAGAAATTAAACATTGGTAAGCCGAGGATATATAAGTCATTTTTGTTTTTTTAACATAAAAAATGCGCAAGACCTATGCGGTCTTGCAAGACGAGAGGTCGGGCTAGTCCATGGATTCGGCTTTGGCTGGATTCACCTCTCGTGTTGCAAGCTCGTTATTGGATTTATAGTCGATTATCTTTGTCTGTTTTGAAAAATTGCATTTTCGGCAAAGAGTTTGAAGATTGTTTAAGCTAGTTTCACCGCCTTTGTATTCTGGAATTATATGATCAGCATGCAAGTCATCAGATGATTCGCCTCTGGATCCGCAATTTAGACAAGTGAAGTTATTACGTTTCAAAACCTGCCACCGCAATTTGGGTGGGATGGATTTTTTTAGATAGTTGGGTTTTTTCTTGGTTTGACTTTCTTTCTTACAGCTCCAAAGCGAGTAAAGGACATGTTCGCTCAGGTTATCAAAAACAATTTTTTCCAAGCATGGTTCACAGACAGCTGTTTTCCCAAGATAGTACATATGGATTTCATTTTGGGGATATTCTCCAGTCGGCGAGAAGGGTGTTTCAATATAAAATTCCGCATAATCCCTTTGACAAATATCACACTTTTCTTGCCTGTTATATTTTAAAACTTTTTTTACTTCCATTTTTTCTATGAAATTTAATATTAATATCAATCAAAATATTTTGGCTAAAACCAGCATGGATTTGATGGACAGTGCTATCTTAAACTATTTAATCACAATATGCAACTCGAAAAATGAGAAAATTGAAAAAGAGCGGATTGATGGCTATACCTGGGTAAGCTACAGAAAAATCATAAAAGATATGCCACTTTTGAGGATTAAAAGCAAGGGAGCAATCACTCCCAGAATTAGAAGAATTGAAGAAAATGGATATATTTCGGTTAAAACAATAAATCAGCGCATGTATATCAGCTTAACAGCTAAAGTGGATGAACTGTTCATGGAAATGAACAGTCAAGGCGAAACCGTTCACGAAACTAAACGGAAAACTATTCACGAAACTGAACACGATAATAATATTAATATTTATTATAAAAACAACGTTAACGTTGTCAAAAAATATAAAAAACCTCTAACAGATGTTAAGAGAGGGCAATTGGAATATCACTTAGAAAGGATAGGAGATCAAAGGAATATCAAAGCTTGGGTAGAGGTAGTTCATCAAATCGGATTTCAAACAGCGATTAATATTTTAATAGATGTATCGGAAAGCACTGATGCAAAAAACAAAGGAGCATGTGCCATGGGACTTGCTAAAAAAGCAGGTTTCAAAAAATTTTTTAGACCGAACAAAGACCGACTATGAAAAGCTTAAAATCATTAATTAGAACTAATTTATATTTGAGAGTTGACTTTGACAACAAATACAAAAAGAAAAAAGGTGGTGTCAGACAAACAACCGATTTTTTCTTAATTGGTGTATTGCCGATAGCAATTTTTTATAAGAATGGAGAACAAGAAACTGCAAGCCTAAGCAGACATATAAAAGTAAAACAGGATCCGTTTTTGAGGAATTTGCAGGGAGTCAAAGGTAATGACGGCAAAAATATTGGTCCTTATAAATCTCAAGTTAAAGAAATTATAGTTGAGCTTGAGAAAGTATTTAGAAAAATAATCAGGGAGGGAAAATTTAATGATAAAGAAATTGATAAATTGTTGATTATAAAATTTACAAAACATGAAAAAAGAAAAGGCAAGCAAAAATAAAATAAAATGGAAAAATGAAATAATGGGGATTAAGGATTTGATTCCAGCAGATTATAATCCAAGAATTTTATCAGATTTTGAAAAGGAGCAATTATCAATCAGTATTGATAAATATAATCAAGTTGATCCGATTGCGGTTAATACGGACAGGACGGTAATCGGAGGACATCAAAGGTTGAAAGTAATGGCAGATTTGGGGTTTAGAGAAGTTGAGGTAAGAATACCTGACAGGAAATTAAATAAAAAGGAAGAAAAAGAGCTTAATTTGAGGCTTAATAGAAACAAGGGGGCCTTTGATTATGAAAAGCTTCTTAAAATGTATGATTTTGATTTTTTATCAGAAGCAGGTTTTACCGAAGAAGAATTGAATCAATATTTGGATTTTGAAGTTGAAGAAGATGAGTTTAAGGCAGAGGAAGAATATCAAAATATAAAAGAACCGACTGCCAATAAAGGAGAGATTTATCAGATGGGCAAGCATAGATTAATGTGTGGTGATTCTGCGAAAAGAGAGGATGTTGAAAAGCTTATGAATAAACAGCTTGGGAGAATGATTTTTACCGACCCGCCATACAATGTAAATTACAAATCTCCAGGAGGACTTGATTATAGCTCAACAAAATTTGGAGGCACTGGTGGCCAAATTTTCAATGATAATAAGTCAGATAAGGAGTGCGTGATATTTTACATGGATGTTTTAAAAAACCTTTATGATTTTTCAACTGATGATGTAACTATTTATTGGTGGTTTGCCAATATTAATGTTCATCTTAATAGGTTTGCTTTTGAAAGTGCTGGCTGGAAATATAGCCAAACTATAATTTGGCTTAAGAATTCATTTGTGTTTTCTCGAGGTCAAGATTATCACCGAATTTATGAGCCTTGCATGCTTGGTTGGAAAAAGGGGAAAAGTCATTATAAGGATAAAAAAATTAATAATTTAAAAGATGCTAACAATTTGGATTATGACAGTTTTGTAGAAATGATGAATGCTTGGTATGAGCAAAGAGATTTAACCAGAGATTATGTTCATCCTACTCAAAAACCTTTGAGGCTTCCTGAAAGAGCATTAAAAAAGAATAGCCAAACTGGAGATATAGTTATTGATTTATTTGGCGGTTCAGGTTCAACTTTATTGGCTTGTGAACAAATGGAAAGAATTTGCTATGCGATGGAGTTAGACCCAAAATATGTTGATGTGATTATAAGCCGTTGGGAGAAATATACAGGTGATAAAGCAAAGAAAGTAAGTTAAAAATATGGCAGATAATAATAAAAAAGTTTTGAAAACTTTGAAAAAACGCACGAAATCAAAAACCAAGGAAAGAAGAGGAGGAAAACGCAAAGGTTCGGGAAGAAAACCTGATTTAAGCAAGATAAAAATAGCAGAAATCAAGGCAGAAATAGAAAATCATGGTTACGAAGAAATTAATCGGCCAAAGCAAGGCAAATTGATAAAAACAAGGAGGATTTTGATGGTTTTGGATAGATTATTTGCTGAGGCGATTAACGGCAATATTCATGCAATAAAAGAATATTTAAATAGGCAGATTGGTAAAGTGTCAGACAGTCTTGAAGTAAAAAATCCTGAAGGAGGAGTATTTAAAATAAATATTTCTACGGTTGGCGATAACGAAAATGGAGATAAACTGGCAACAAACAAAAAAACAAAATGAGGCTTGGAATTGTTTAATAGACCAAGTAACATTTGAAGTTTTGTTTGGAGGCGGTGCTGGTGGAGGTAAAAGTTTATTAGGTTGTGCATGGTTTATTATTATGTGCGGTCAATATCCCGGGAGCAGATGGTTAATGGGCAGGTCAAAGCTAAAGAGTTTAAAGGAAACGACTTTGCAGACATTTTTTGACCTTTGCAAAATGTGGGACATTAGAAATGAAGATGATTTTAAGTATAACTCGATTGAGGGTGTTATAAGTTTTACGAATGGCAGTTCAATATTGTTAAAAGATTTATTCTTATATCCCAGCGACCCCAATTTTGATAGTTTAGGCAGTTTGGAAATATCAGGGGCGTTCATTGATGAGGTAAATCAGATAACATTCAAGGCTTGGGGAATAGTCAGGTCAAGAATCAGATACAAGCTGGATGAGTTTGGCTTAATACCGAAAATACTAGGCACATGTAATCCGAGTAAGCAGTGGGTATATCAGGAGTTTTATAAACCATGGGAAGAAGGAAAATTGGAAATAGATAAAAAGTTTATTCAAGCATTAGCAGTAGATAATCCGTACATTTCAAAACATTACATTAATAACTTAAAAAGCATTAAGGATAAAGCAACACGAGAAAGGCTGTTGCTTGGTAATTGGAATTATGATGATGACCCGTCTTGTTTGTTTGATTATGACACTATCAATGATTTATTCACAAATAAAGCAGTAATAAGCAAAGAAAGGTTTATCACTGGTGATGTTGCAAGAAAAGGCAGGGATAAAATGGTGATTGTTTACTGGGAGGGATTGCAGGTCAAAGAAATAACAATACTCGATTATGACATTAAGAAAAATACAGCTAAGTCAGCCGAGTGGATTATAAAGTACGCTCAAAAAAAACAAGTCAGGAGATCACACATTATTTTGGATGAAGACGGTGTAGGCGGTGGAGTAGTTGATCAAATTAGCGGTTGTGTCGGGTTTATCAATAACTCTCAAGCAATTCAGCCAGACGAGGCAAAAAGAGATAAAACAAAGATAGTTAATTATGCGAATTTAAAAACCCAGTGTTATTTCAAATTGGCACAGTTGTCAGAAGAAGGGAAAATCGGGATTGATGAGCCAGCTGATATTAATATAAAACATTTATTAATCGAAGAGCTTGAGCAGATTAAACAGAAAAATATAGACAAGGACAGTAAGATAAGTTTAGAAGATAAAGAAAAAATTAAGGAACATATTGGCAGGTCGCCAGATATTGCAGATGCTTTGATGTTTAGAATGTATTTTGAGATAGATAAAAAACCAATGCCAAAAATAACAAGTTTATGAAGAATTTAATATTAAAACTATTGTTAAAAATAATAAGAGGAGTAAAGGGCAGTTTGAAGGTTGTTATTCTTGGCAGGTCATCAATTCAGGCAAGGGTTTATAGAGCCAAAGATGATAAATGGTCAGATAAAATCATTTTAAATAATAAACCAAAAGTAAAAATATGATATTAGCACTAAATAACGAAATCCAAAAAGCAATTAATAAATTCTTATACATGGCAGTTGTTTTAACTCAAGGCTGTGAAGAGTGGATAGTGGATAAAATTGATAATCAGGTAACTACCAATATTGAGTATATCGCTTGGGGATCAGGTAGTGGATCACTATCAAAAAATAATACCACCTTGTTTAATGAGGAGGGAGAATCAAGAGTTGAGACAACAAGAAGTCAGGTCAGCCCTGATGTAGTGGAGTGGATTGGGACAATTACATCCGAGGCAGTTAAAACAATTACTGAAGCAGGATTATTAAATAATATAACAGCTGGGAGTTTATTAATGCATGGAAATTTTACAGGGATTGCTTTGGAGATTGGAGATAAAATTGAGTTTTCCTTTCAGCTTGAAATTCAATAAATATGGCAGTTATTGAGGCAATAAAACAGGATTTAAGAAGCAGTCAGTGGAATGTCAGTACTGGGGATAGAATTGGTCAGACTTTTAATTCTGGCAATTTAAATAATATCGCAGGAGTTTCATTTTATCAGCAGAATAATAATTATACTGGGAGTTATGGAATTGAATTTAAATTGTATGAGGGTATTGGCGGAGAGTTACTTTATACAGAGCAAAAGAACATACCACAAAATAATGGCGGAGGTTGGAAAACTATAAACTTCCCAGAGCCGTTGCAGATTAAGCAGAATACAGTTTATTTTATAAATTTCAAAGTAACATCAGGCTTTTGGGCAGGAGCACCTTACAGGACAGGAGATGTTTATGCGGACGGAGCAATGACGTATAACGAAAATCCATATACAGACGGCAAAGACACAATGTTTATTATTTGGAGTGATGATGAGTATATTCCGATTAATATTTACAATGAGGAGTTTAACGCAGTATCAGTTGGGCAGGTCGGTTTAAATAGGACGGTTAATTATTTAAGAGTATTTCAGGCAAGTGTCAATTCAGGTTTAAGTTTTGTATTAGCTAGAGTCAGGCAGGTAATTTTTAACAAAAATACATTTTTGGTAGTAAGTATGGATACATTTGCAAAGCGATTCAGGAGCGTAGCTAAAAAGATCTATTCTGTAAAAGCAAAAGCCAAAAAATTTATATTAAGACAAAAATCATGAGGACATTAATTGATATTACAAAAGACGACAAGGGGTATGATTTATCATTTGCCTTAACTGACTACAACGGAGATGTGGTTAATTTGAACACAGTGTCAAGCATATCTTTTAAAGTACAGATTCCCGGGGAGGAGAGTTTAAAGTTTGCAGGTGATATGGAAGTGGTTGATAGCAGTGCAGGAGAGGTCAAATATACGGTCAAGGACGGTGATTTTGATGAGGCTGGTAAATATTACGCAGAAATTGAAGTTACTTTTGAAGACGGTCAAGTAATAACTTATGGAGACATGATTATAAAAGCAAAAAGTGATTTACCTCGCCTAGGCTAAAGCTCCGGCGGACAAGCAAAAACAGTATGAATTTTATAAAAAGAATTTACAATCAATTAGTCAATAAGAATGCAGTGCCATATTCATTCTTTGTTAATTCAGGAATAATGTCATCGGTTGTTACCAAGTCCGATGCTTTAGATTTTTATAAGTCGTGGGTGTATGCATGTGTTGCTAGGCGAAGCATGGGATTGGCTCAAATTGAATTTAAGTTATACAGGCTTAAAAAAAACGGAGAAGTTGAGGAAGTGATTGAACATGAATTGTTGGAGTTGCTTTATCGGGTTAATCCTGAAATGACAAAATACAATTTTATTCAGTTAAGTGTAATTTACAGGGATTTGCTTGGTGCTAGTCCATGGATATTAAGCAAAACAAATAAAGAGGATAAATTGCCAAGCAATATTTTTATAGCAAGACCAGAATTTTTTAAAGTTAAAAAAGATGATGATGGCAATGTGACAGGTTATACATACGAGATTGGCATGTACAAAAAAGATTTTGAAAAAGAAGATGTATTGTTTTTGAAAAATTATAATCCTAAAAATCCCGAGAAAGGCATCGGTGTTATTGAAGCAGTCAGAATGACAGCGGAGAATGACGATTATATTCTGCAGTCAAATAGTAATCTTTTAAAGAATAATGCCAGACCGAGCGGTTTTCTTGAAATGGAGGGCAATGCAGATAACAAGATGATCAAAAGGTTGAAAAAAGAGTTTAAGAAAAAGTATCAAGGCTATGAGAATTCATATAACGTTCAATTGCTTGAGGGTGGATTGAAGTTTAAACCAGTTACATTACCGCCAAAAGATTTAGATTTTATTGAAAGCAGAAAAATGAACCGAGATGAGATTCTTTCAATATTTGGTGTGCCAAAGCCAGTTTTGGGAGTATTTGAGGATGTTAACAGAGCAAGTGCAATCGCAGCTGAATATGTTTTTAATAAATGGACACTTGAGCCATTAGCTACAGAATTAATTGAGCAGTTAAATGAGTTTTTAGTACCGATGTTTGGGAGTGATTTGTGGTTGTCATTTGAACCCTTGGCCAAGGAAGATGAAGAGATGAATTTAAAGCAAAAAGAGAGCAGTTGGAATAAATGGCGTACTACTAATGAAATCAGGGAAAGTGAGGGGCTTGATCCAGTAAACGGCGGAGATTATATTTATATGCCATTATCTGCAATGCCAGTGATTGGCGGTGAGAAAAAAGAGTTTATAAAGATTAAAGCAAGTAGTGTTGGAAAATTAAATTTAAAATTACAAAAGGCAATTAAAAAGCGGATAGTTAACAGAAATATAAAATTAAAATTAATCAGTGAAAAAGCAGGCAATAAAATATTAAATGGATTAATTGATAAAAAAGCAGTTGTTTTAAAAATAGTAGAACCAGTTGAGAAGAAGATAGATGATGAACAACGTGAGCGGTTTTATAAAATCAGAATGGACAATGAGGCTAAACTTGAGAATTTGTGGAAAAAGAAATTTACCGAGTTTTTTAAAGAGCAACAAGAGAGATTTATAAAATCGCTTGAAGATCATCACAAAAAAGATGTAGCCACTCAATACGGAATTAATAAAACTGAAGAGCTGGGAGCTACAATAGCGGTTATTGACCCATTGCTTTATGAAACGGTCATGACAGGTATTGCAGGGGCAAGTGAGCTTATAGGCGAGGATATGATAGTAGACATGGATTTTATAAAAGAATGGATTTCTAAGGTTGAGTTGGAGACTGGGGAAAGTATAAATAACACAACTATTGAGGCATTTGAAAAAACTATGAAGGAAGGTGTTGAGGCAGGTGAAGAGCTTGAGAGTTTAAAAAAGCGAGTTGAGGAAGTGTTTAAATTTGCCACTGAATATAGAGCAGAAATGATTGCTAGGACTGAAAGTGCCAGAGGTGTGGTTGAGGCTCATAGAAAAACATACGAGCATTACGGTTTTACTGATGTTGAATGGTTGTTATCTCCTGATGCATGTGATATATGCATTGCCAAAGCCGAGGAAGATTGGACAGTTAAATCAATTGAGGGAGAAATCCCAGCCCACCCCAATTGCAATTTCGTTTTTAGACCACTTTAAATAATAATCAATCAAAATATATGGGAAAAACAATAAAAGAAATCAAAGAGAAAAGAAATAATAAAAAACTTGAATTTAATAAGATGATTCGGGTTAAGGTTAAGGCTGATATTAAATTGCTTGAGAAAAAAGATCAAAAGCAAAAAGGAATAATTGAGGCTTATGTTTCAATTTTCAATAACATTGATTTGGTGGGCGATATTATCAAACAGGGTGCATTTGCGGAGAGTATTAAAAAGAAATTGCCCAAAGGAGTTTGGATGCATAATTGGGATATACCAATTGCAAAAACACTTCAGGCAAGAGAAGACACTAAAGGCTTATTTATAAAAGCAGAATTTAATTTGGAAACACAAAGAGGCAAGGAAGCATACAGCGATGTTAAATTTGGGATTATTGATGAGTTTAGTATTGGATTTAGGGTGTTGGATTATGAATGGGACGAAAACGATAACAGAATTATTAAAAAGGTTAGATTATACGAATGGTCGCCAGTATTGGCTGGGGCTAATCCTGATACTGAACTTGTAAATATCAAAGAAGAAAAACTGGAAAAAGAAATAAATTTTATTGATATTGATTACAAAAAGCAAAGAGCAAAAGTTTATTACAAGGACGGGAAAATAGCAAGATTGAAATTAAGTGATAAATATATCAAACATTTAAAGTCCCTGGCAGATCAAAAAGGGACAAAGGTCGATCCTGAAACGGACAAAAAAATACTCCGAATCAGACAAGCAATAAAGCAAGCCGATAAGGCATGCGAATTTGTACTCAAAATAACTAAATAACTAAAAACATTAACATATGGACAAAGATAAAAAACAAACTCCAACCCAAGTAAAAGAGGTTACTATGGAGGAGTTAAAAAACATCATCACAGACGGAGTCAAAGAGATTCTGCCTGATATGAAAAGTGAAATTTTGAAAGAGGTTAAGAGAGATGTAAAGGATAGCAAGCCAGATACTGATGAAGAGAAAACAAAAAAATCAGCAGACTTTATCAGAAAAGTTTGCTTAGGGCAGGTTGAAGAGAAAGCGATTGATTCTGATAATAATTCATTCGGCTATACAGTTCCAACAGAATTGGCGGATTTTATTCTTACTAAAAAAGATAAAATCTCAAAAATGAGAAAGTTGGCTTTTGTGTTTCAGTTGAGCGGTGATTTTCAGTTACCGACTGAAGATGCAGGTGTTACAGCCTATTGGGTAGGTGAAAATGAAACTATAACACAAAGCAATCCAACTGTTGGAAAGAAGAATCTTTATGATTATTATTTGGCGGCTCGAGTTCTTATTCCAAGAAAACTGCTTAACACTTCCGCTTATAACATCATCAATTTTATTGGTGAGTTATGCTCAAGGAAGTTGAGAGACACAGAGGAAGTGGCATTTGTGGCTGGTGACGGTTCTGATAAGCCAACAGGTCTTAGAAGTGCAGGTTTTGGATCAATTGCTCAGGCTGAAGCTGATTTTGGTTATGATGATTTGGTTGATTTATTTTACGAACTTCCAGAACAGTATAGGCAAAATGCGGTATTCATGACTTCAAGTGCTGGTATGAAATTGTTAAGAAAGCTAAAGGATAATAATGGATTGCCGATTTTTGATGTTCGTGATCAGACTGTCTTTAACAGACCAGTTTTGGAAAGTGCTGATATCCCAGCCAACCTTGGTACTGGCACAGATGAAACAGAAATATTATTTTTTGACCCTTGGTATTACTGGATTAAGGATGGTGAGAAAATGTTTGTTGATACTGATAAAGTCATCAGTAAATTGCAAACAGAGTTGGTTGTAGCAGAGGCAGTTGATGGAGTTTATACTCTTGCGGATGCTGGAAAAGTATTGACTGGTGTTAAATAGAGTTTAGCTTATTGCTATACTCCCTCCCTGCATGGGGATTTCTAGTAGGGAGGGAGAAAGTAATTAGTTAACTAATAATTAAGCGATAATTTTATGGCAAACGACAACAAAAACAATCAGGCTGATGAAAACAAAAATAATAATTCAGCCGAAGAAAAAAAAGACAAGAAAAAGAAATCAAAACTTGTCCGAGTAAAATTTTTAAAAAGCCATACTCCTTATGTAAAGGGTGATGTAGCTGGGCTTGATACGGAAGAAGCTGAAAAACTGATCAAAGCAAAATTTTGCGAGAAAGCCTAGAGCTTTTATGTTCTGACCCGAGCTAAAAAGGGTCAGTAATAAGAGCTTTAAATTTATGATTATAAACACAGAAGATTTTAAAACATATATCAGTTTAAACACAAATGATTTTGATGATACGATCACTATGCTTATTAATGGTGCTGTTAAGTGGGCAGAGTGTATGATAAACAACAAAATTGAGGAATCGGACATCGAGGAGTATTTTGACGGTGATGATATCGATGACGAGATATTTTTGACGTACAATCTAAAATTACAAAATTTAATAATTGAGAATGAGCAGGAAGATGTTTGGCAAGAAGTGTCTGACACAAGTTATAAATTTTATAGTGATGAGGGAGTAGTTAAACTGGATTATGTGAGATTGGGTGAAAGGAATTATAGAGCAAAATATAAAACTGGTTATACAAATAAAAATATCCCTGAAGATTTAAAATTAGCAATATTAAAAATCGTAGGCAGGCTATGGAATAAAAGAAAGAGTGACGGCATTAAAATGGAGAATTTGGGAGAGTCGCAAGTTACTTGGGAGAATCATTTGTCGCCTGATATAGCATCCATTTTGGGCAAATATAAGAAATTCAATATATGAGATTTGCGTTTGAAAAAAGAATAATGGTTTATAGGCTGGTTAGCGATACTGAAAAGAAAACAGAAGAGTACAAAAGGATTAATGATGTTTATGGAGTCATTATGCCGATAAAAGCCGAAGATTTAATGATAAGCGAGGGCAATCCAGCAGAGATGCATAAACTATATGCAGATATTTATTCAGATATAAAAGAGGCGGACAAAATTGAAAGTGAGGGAGAAACATTTATAGTTAAAAATTTAAAAAAATTAGAATACAGATCATTATCAAGAATTGAGGCAATAATAATCAAACCGAATAATTAACCCCGCAAAAAGCTAAAGCTTAGCGGGATCAAGATATGCCATTTGAAGTAAAAATTGAAAATTTAGACGAGATTAGGGAGGTATTCAGAATGTACCCAGTTATTGCTAATCAGGAAATAAGCAAAGGACTTTTAAAATCAGGTAAGTTGATTGTAAGTACTGAAAAAAGACAGGTGCCAATTGGCGTTACAAATCATTTAAGGCAAAGTATAGGCATGAGATTAACAGCCAATAGTGTGATGATTGTTCCAAAGAAAAAATATGCGATTCCAGTGCATGAGGGAACTAGACCGCATTATGTTTCAGTTAGCAGTCCAAGGTCACCGCTTAGAATATGGGCAATTAAAAAAGGCATTAATCCATATGCATTGCAAAAATCAATCATGAGGAAAGGGACAAAAGCTAATCCATTTGTTGATAGGACTGTAAACATGACAAATAAAAAAGTGAGAAAAATCTTTGTAGATGTTTTGGAAAAAATAATCAAAAGAATATGAGGAATAATATTTTAAATGCAATTTATAATAAATTAAAAACTGTTGAGGAAATTAAGGAGGTTTATAAATATAACAAAGGTCATTTTAATAAATTTCCAGTAGCAATAATTTTAGGCAGTGAAAACGAAAAAATCAGGGAAAGTGTCAAAACAATAAAGAAGTTTTATAAGTTTAAAGTTCAGGTAATTCAGGAGGTGAATGAGAATGCTAGGGGGCAATCAGACGGAGAAAATTTGCTTGTTAATCTATCGGATATAATTGATGATTTATTTGATAATGACGACACTTTAGGCGGTTTATGCGATGATGTGCAGGTTTCAAGCAGTTTTGTTTGGGAAGACAGAGAGTTGTTAATGCGTGTGCTGGAAATGGAGATAATATGCGTTAAATTAAAACAATTAATATAAAACCATTATGTCAATAAAAAAAACACAAGTTGAAGACAAAAGTATCCGTCCTAATCGTTCAGACGGTCAGGAGGAATCTAATAAAAAGCGTCCTAAGGGTGCAGACGGTCAAGTTGAAAATAAAGATGACCGTCCTAAGAATTCAGACGGTCAGGTGGAATACAATTATCCTGGCCAAGTCACAATCAAAGCCAAATCAAAGGAGGAGGCTGATGAGAAATTTAAAAAACTAAATAAAGAATAAAACATATGGAAACATTAAAAAGAAAATTTAATATTGGCATCGGCTTAGAATCAACAAGAGGGACAGTCGTTGCCCCTGCGTTTTGGTTAAAGCCATTATCTGAAGACATTAACGATAAAATTGAGGTGGCTGTTTCAGAACGTGCTGTGGGCGTAATTGAAGATAGTGAGGATCAGGAGGTTAGTAAAAAAATGAGCGGAGGCACTATTGGAGGAGAAGTTTTTGACAAGAGTTTTGGACTCTTCTTACTGACCACACTAGGTAGTGTAACATCAGCAGAATCAGCTGATGCAGGTGTTTATGATCATAATTTTGAGGTTTTGCAATCCGCCAAACATCCGACAGTAACAGTCGAGGTAAAAAGAGGAGATAACGAGCAAAAGGCATACCCCAATTCAGTAATTGAGTCATTTAAATTAAATGCTGTCGCCAAGGATTATTTGAAGTTTGAGGCGGTACTTCGAGGCAAAGCAGGTGTATCAGCTAGCAATGTTCCAGCTTATGTGACTGAAAATTATTTTTTAGGCAAAGATATTAATGTGAAACTGGCTGATGACTTATCTGAACTAGGTGGTGCAAGTGCGATTGATGTTCGAAGTGTAGAGATAGAAGTTAATAAAAATGTTGAGGATGATGAGAAATTAGGCAGTATTGAGCCGAATGATTTTCTTAATAAACAGCTATCTATTGAGGGTAATATTGAAATGCTTTTTAAGAATACAGATTTAATGGATTATGCCTTGAACGGAAATAAAAAAGCCATGAGATTGGAGATTGTAAATTCAGGAATTACCATTGGCTTAACATCAAATCCTAAATTGGTTATTGATTTGGCTAAAATCAAATTTAGAGAACCATTGATTGGCGGAGACAATAACGAAATTGCCAAAGTAACGGTCGGCTTTAAGGCATTTTATTCAAGCAGTGATGCAAGGAGCATTGTTGCGGTATTAACTAACGAGCAAGCAAGCTATTAATCATATGCCAATACTTAAAGATATAAGAGATGTTAAAAACATCAAACTGCCAAAAAGTGGAATTACAGTAAAAGTCAGAGACGGAGTGCTAGCTAATGATATTGAAGAAATAGAAAAGGAAGACAGCGATATTAAGCAGGTGTTAGTCATGCTAACTAGGATTATTGAAGATTGGGACGCAACTGATGAAAACGAGCAAATATTGCCTGTGAATATCGATAATGTCAATTTGCTTTGCATTGATGATATTAAGTTTATTCAGGAAAATCTTAATTTTGTAAAAGATTTTTTAGCCAAAGCCAATCCGCAAAATACGAAATAGGCAGATTCGTGCGGTTTGGCGATCCAAGTTTCAAAGCAATAAGAGCGTTTTTTTGTGCGGAGCTTGGCTGGACAGAAGAAGAATTCAGGATTCAAAGGTGGGAGTTTATAAATGAGGTATTAATTTACATTGCCGAAAAAAATAAAAAACAAAATGGCAGATAATAAAGAACTACAAATTATATTAAAAGCTGTTGACAATGCTAGTTCAGAGATGAAAAAAGTCAGTAAAGCATTGAATGGTATTTCAGGGGATGCAAAAAACACATCCAGTTCTTTTGGTGCCATGGCCAAGGCTGTGACAGTTGGTAATTTAGCATACGGTGCGATTGTCGGTACTGTCAGTAAACTTGCCAGTGGTTTATCAGGACTCATTAAGGATAGTATTAATTTAACTGGTCAGCTGGGGCAATCAAAAGCTGTTATTTATAAGCTAGGTGAAAACAATAATTGGTCGAAAAAACAAATTGATAGTTTGGTGAAAAGCATCAGGGACGAAAACAAGGATATGTTAACATCGATTGAACTCACAAAAACAGCAATCATGACCAATATGAGTGAGTCGCAGGCTTTGGAAATTGTAGCCAGAGGTAGAGATGTAGCCGCCGCCTCAAATAAGAACTCCAATGATGCCATTAAAGCCATGATGCAAGCGGTAGTTAAACTTCGCCCGGAACTTTTAAGCGAATATGGAATTGAGATGAATTTGGTAAAGGTTTATAAAGATGCATCAGAGCAGTTGGGAATTAAAACCAGTGAACTTACATATGCTCAAAAAACACAAGCCATGTACAACGCTATAATTGGCGAGGCAACCAGAATGGAGGGATCGTATACAGAGGCAATGGGAAGTTGGTATAAAATGTCTAATTCAGTAAAAGACGGAATAGTGAGTTTAAAACTTATTTTAGGAGAGATGCTTGATAATGCCATGAAACCGATGATTGAATATGTCTATAAATCGATTAAGAGTTTTAAAGCGTGGGCATTTACAGAAGAAAATGAGATCAATCCGCAATTAAAAGCAACAGCTGATATTATTGGACAAGTTTTATTGACTGCGTTTGAGGCATTAAAAATTGCAATTAAGACAGTTATTGATATTTCTAAAAGTTTTATAGATATTGTAAAGAAAGGAATCGATATTGTAGATAGATATAAGGGATTGCTAGTTATATTCAAGACATCATGGGAAAATATTGCATTAGTATTTAAAGAAAATTTACTACCTGAATTGCAAAAGCTATGGGAGGCACTAGAACCGCTTAAGCCATTTTTAGAAGTTTTCGCCCAAGTTATTGGAGTTATTTTGTTGGGAGCGTTAATAGCGGTAGTTAAAATAATTGAAGTCAGTTTAATTGTGTTAATCCAAACTTTAACGAAGATTATTGAAGTAGCGAATGCTGGTATTGAGAAGTTTAAGGGGATTTGGGATGCAACCACCAGCACAATTTCAAAGGTTGTTGGTTGGATTGATAAATTGATAGAGAGAATAAAAAAATTGAATGTAGTACAAGGGGCAAAAAATGCGATTGGCAACGCTTTGGGATTTGGCGGAGGAAGAGCAAGTGGCGGATTTGTTAGTCCGACTAAAGCATATATTGTTGGTGAGCAGGGACCCGAATTGTTTGTGCCTGGCAGTAGTGGCAACATAATTCCTAATAGCAGATTAGGTGGAAGAGGTAATGTGATCAATATAAATATTACAGGCAATACAATAATGGACAGAAAAGGTGCAGAGAGGATCGGAGATTTAATGATTAGAAAGTTAAAGACAAGTAATTTGCTAGGTTAGCCCTCTTACGCTCCCGCCGTCGCTAAAGCTATGGCGGGCAAGAAAGCTTCAAAGGACAAGTATGAATATTATTTTAAAAATAAACAATGAAGAAAAAACGAATTTAGTTGATTGGGATAGTTTCAATATTGAAGACAATATTAACGAACAACCAAATTTATGCAATTTTACAATCAAAGTTTTTGAAGGGCAAGGCTATAAACCTGAGATTAGTGACATAGTTGAAGTGTTTGACGGAGCGGAGAAGGTATTTGCAGGCAAGATTATAAGAGTTGGTAATTATGCCGAAGGAGATGTTGTTTATTATGAAATTGAAACCAAGGATTATACTTTGGATTTGGACAGAATATTGGTCATTGAAAGATTTGAGAATAAAACAGTTAATGAGATTATTGAGTTTTTGGTCACAAATTATTTGGCAGGTACAGGCATTACTTATAACAATGTGAATTGTAGCTTAGAGGTGACAGTAGTGGCATTTAATAATTTGAGCGTTAGTAAATGTTTAACAGAGCTTTGTGAGTTATTTAATTATAGTTGGTATATCGATTATGATCATGATATTCATTTTTTTTCTAAAAATGATGAGCCAGCATCATTTAATATTGCAGACGGCAGTGATAATTATATCAGGGACAGTTTAAGTATAGATAATGATTTAAGCCAGCTTAGGAATGTAGTAATAATTGAGGGCGGTGAGATAACATCAGACAATGAAAGAACAAAACCGCATACTGGTGATGGCAATCAAAAGAGTTTTGCTACAGATTATAAATTTTCTAAAAAGCCGACTGTAAAGGTGAACAGTGTTGAGGTGAGCGTGGGAACGGAGTTTTTAAACAGCGATGATGATTATGATTGTCTTTGGAGTTATAACGAGAAATATGTCAGATTTGTAGTTCCGCCAGTAAGTGGTGATGTAATTGAGATTAGCGGATATTATCTTATCCCGATTATGGCTCAAGTAGAAGATAATGCCAGTATTTCAAAATATGGACGATTTGAGTTTAAAAAAATTGATAAGAGTATCAAGACCACTAATGAGGCTAAACAGTACGGTGAGGCACAACTATCAGCTTATGCAAATACTATAAGAGAGGGAGGATTTAGAACATATTTAAGTGGATTGAGTTCGGGGCAGACTATAAGTATAAATTTATCAGCAAGGAGTATAAATGAAAATTTTTTGATAATGCGAGTTAGTTTAAAAATGTTTACTGCAACAGAGGGAGAATGGACGGTTGAATTAGCCACACTTAAAACTTTAGGAATGATCAGCTTTTTGCAGAGTTTACTGGTGGGAGAAAATAAAAAAGTCACTTTAAATGAGAACGCTGTTTTAAAAAAATATTACCTTGATTATCAAGATGTTCAGGTTGATGAGGAGATTGGTTTGGTTGAAGAAATGGAAGATTATAAAACAGTTGAGGTGACAGAGTCAATTGAAAAAGACCCATTTGGGGCAGGAGTTAGACCAATATTTGTTTTAGCACCTTATATTCCAACAGGTCACACAGACCCCGAGAGAGAATTTTGTTTAGATACAAGCGAGTTAAGTTAACCCTCCTGCGCATAAAGCTATGGAGGACAAGCAATATGATTATAAAAAAACATACAAAAGAAAATGCACATGCAGTCGGAGATATCACGGCTAAGTTTTACGATCAATCAAAATTAACAAAGAGTGAAATTGCTTTTAATAAAATTTTGCGTAATTTACGTCCGTTATTTCCAAAAATAATGAAATACTATATTTTAGGTGATTTAGTGCAGGAAAACAGAAGATTTAATGTGATTTGCAGAACTGGTTTTAATGCTCTAATAAAAAGATTGGTCGGTGATACTACTTATACAGGATATATCAATAAAGCATTGCTGGGTGATGGGAGTGGTATTGCAAGTGACGGTGATACAACATTGATAAATGAAGTTTATAGGAATGACATGGCCAGTGGCACTGATGATGAAAATGTTGTTTTATTGACTGCATTTTTTACAGAAACAGAATGTGCAGGAACATATACAGAATTTGGAAATGTTATTGACGGTGATGAAGACCCAGACACAGGCAATCTTTGGTCGCATATTACAGGAATTAATTGGGTTAAGGATAATAATACAGTTTTAGTTATAAGCCAAAAATATACATTTGTAAGCGTATGACCCTCCTACGCTAAAGCTACGGCGGGCAAGTTTTAAATATGATGTTAAAAATAAAAATTGAGGTTAAAAACAAAATAGAGGCATATGATATTGTCAGCAGACTTGGTTTACAGCACGAAATAAAGGAAGCAGAATTCAAAGGCAAGAAAGAAATTTTTGATAAAAAAAACAAGCCAGCATTATTTTTGAAAAACAATAAAAAGAATATATCAAAATATAGAAGTTATGAGTTTAGACAAAAAACAAGGACAAAATAAATTATTTGCGTTTGAAATAAATAATATAATGAAAGCATTGAGAGCTTTGGCACAAAATATTATTTCTTTGAACAGATCAGCTCATTGGGAGTTTATAAGTTCTGAAGGATTAAGTGACAGTCAGTCAAATTATTCTACGCCATGCACAGACACAGGCACAATTCCGCCAGATTGCAATTTTATTGTTTTAAGAATATCTCATTCAGTTAGCGGTTGGAATTGGAATGGACAGGTGATGTTGGCAAGAGAAGGAATTACGAGTCAAACCCTAAAACAACAGCCTGGAGTTGATAGCGATAGTTATTGGAGTCGGGTGGCAAGCTCAATTTCTGGAGATGTTTTAACATGCACACAGTCATGTGGGTCTAGCTGGAATAACACATATAGAAATTTCAGCGTAACTGCTTATTATTATAGATAAAAATGTATGCCAAAATTAAAACTAACAGGAATAACACAAGATGATATGACCAGCAATGAATATGTTGATGAGCGGATAACTTATATTGATAGCGAGGCGATTGCTAGCCAAAGAAATATTGTAGTTGGTGATGCATCAGAATTTAAGATAGGAGATCAGGTTGTAGTGTATGACAATATGAATGGATTTGAAACAGCTGTGATTGATAGTATTGTCGGTAACACTTTAACTATGAAAGATAATTTAAGTAATTCTTATCCTGAAGGATCGTCAATCGGCAAGTACTTGGGTTATTTGGATACTTTAAATAATAAATTTACAAGATTGCTGGCTCCTGATTTGGGAGATGGATCAGATGGAGCTTTTGTCAGTACTGGAAATACAACATGGTCAAGCGAGAAAAACTTTACTTCAATATTAATTCAAGCAGGACATACAATTTATATAAGCGGTAACATCCAAATTAAATGCCAAGGAAATATTGAAATTGAAGCCGGGGGAATAATTTCAGCAAAAGGCAGAGGTCATAGCAGAGGAAGTAGTGGTGATCCATGGGGATATCAAGGCAGTAGTTATATAGGATCGGGAGATAGGGCAAATGAAGCAAATGGCGGAGGCGGTGGAGGCGGAGATGGTTCAGGCTCGTCAAGCTATAGAAGTGGAGGTGGGGGAGGAGGATATGGGAGTGCGGGAGGTAGAAGTAATAAGTATGGAGGAGATTATGGATATGGTGGTGAAGTTTATAATAACGAAAGTCTATCAAATACTTTTTCTATTGAATATTTAAGAGGTTCAGGCGGTGGCGGTGGAGGTTCGAACTATCAAATGCCAGGCTGGGGTCATGGAGGACATGGAGGAGGAATAATCAGATTGCATTGTAAAAATATGGTTGTTAATGGCGAGATTGACTGTGATGGCAATGACGGATTAGATGGTGGAGATGAAAATACTCATCCGGGGAGTTATTATTCTGCTGGAGGCGGAGGAGGATCAGGTGGGACTATATTTATTCAGGTTTTAAACAAGGCTGATATTGGTACAGGATATATTCATGCTAGGGGTGGAACTAGAGGCTTGGGAATAAATAGTAGTGGCACAAATGATAGTTATGGCAATGGTGGGAATGGAGGAAATGGAAGAATTAGAATTGAGGCAGGTAAAGTTGTAGGCACTACAAGCCCCGGATTTTATTCGGGGTACAGCAATGAAAGAAAGTATGCAAAATATGGTTGGTATTTTACAAAAGAGCTTAAGGTACTAAATGAAACGATTACAGTAAACGGATATTTTAAGCAAAAGGCTGTTATCAAAATTAATTTAGCTTCAATTGCAAATTCAGGACAAGCAGATATTGAGCTTACAGATGCAAGTGATTTTGAGGTGGGAGATAGAGCAATATTATTGGAAGATGAAAAAATGAAATTAGTTGAGGTGCAAGGTATTGTTAGTAACACATTAACGGTGACAGAAGAATTGCAGAATACATATTCAACAAACGCTCAATTAATAAGGATTGATGCATATGGATTAATAAGTCTTGAACCAGTGGGAGATGATGAAAATTTACAGGATATGATGTTGCAGTCAATTGAAGATTTGGGAGATGATATCTGGTATTTATCATATAGCAAGACAATTAAAGCGATGAATAATCAGGATGCAGGGGTTAGGCTAGTTGGTTGCGTAAAATTGAAAGGTAAATCAAATAATACAAATGAGATTAACGTCAAAGAGGTTAATTGGAATTATTTTTAAAATTAATTTTTATATTTATGGATTACACAAAAGAACTTTTATTGTCAGTGGCCACTATATTTGTGAGTACTGGCGTAGCAGTTATACAGAGCAATATTTGGCAAGGCACTGTTTTGCTTTTAATAGGTGTTGCTGTCTTTATTGGTCGTGGGTTTTATAAAAAGTATTTAGACAATAAGTAATATGGATAAGCTGGATTTGATTCTTGATAAAATCAAGGATCTAAAAGATGACAATTCTACTGGGCATAAAGGAATTATCAAGAGATTAGATGAGACTAATGGCAATGTTAAGAAGAATACTCAATTTAGAATTGAGGTAGCAACGACTATTAGGAATCTTAAATGGTTTTTAGGTTTTATGGGAGTTGGCAATATTGCTAATATTATTTATTTGATAATTAAACATTAATTTTATGCAAAAACCAAAATATATAATGATACATCATAGTGCGGTGTCATATGATAAAAATTCTGATCAGTTCAATGCAAATAACAATACTCACAAGGCTTGGTGGAAATTAAAAAGTTCTCTAGGTTATTATCTCGGATATAATTATGAGATAGCAAAAAACGGAAGAGTAAAGCAGGCTAGAAAAAACGGAGAGAGAACCATTGCTTGTTATCAAGGAAATATGAATGACGGTCGGTGTATTCATGTTTGCTTGGATGGTCATTTTGATTTAGAAAAATCTACATCAAATCAAATATTTGCTTTAAGAGACCTGCTTAGAAAATTAGTGAAGCAATATGGAATAAATAAAAACAATATTTTGTTTCATCGAGATTATGCAAATAAGTCATGTCCGGGGAGAAATATGGATATTAATTTTGTTAGAAGCTTGGTTAGTACTAATGTTATAAAAGAGATTACTCGGCCAGGGCTTAATAAAAAGCAAGAAGTAATTAGATTATTGAGGCAGGTTTTAGAGTTGACACAGAGATTATAAAACAAAAAACAAGAAAACGAATTTCTTGTTTTTTTTATAAAATATGAGACTGTAAAATATTTTTATTTATTGTTAGTGCTGTTAGGATCGTGTTTATCAATCTCTTCAAATTTAAAATTGAATTTTGGTAATATTAAATCCCTTAAATATAATCCACCTACTGCTAAAACTGTATCAATATCCACCCCTGTTTTATATGCACCATTTTCAAGTATAGGCAATATGCCTTGTTTGTTTTCTAGTTTGTAAACTACTTTATTTGATCGTTCTTGAACTTGATAAGCATTTTCTGGATTCTTCTCTTTAACTTTGATAAATAGCTCATCAAGATGTTTATCAATAATTTCTTTTATACCGCTTTTATCCAAGATCATTTCACCCCTTTCGTTCAGTTGCATTGGCGAATTACTGATCGCAAAACGCTCGTTCCATAATGTGTCAACTTTTTCTTTAGTTAAAAGAGTTAGCTTATCAATATCTATTACCTTGCTATCTACATTTTTTAGTTTATCATCGACATCGTCTAATTTTTGTAATTTGCGTCCAATATAAATAAGGCAAACCACAATAGCTGGTACGCCAATAGCGCAAATTATATTAATAATATTTTGCATAATTTTTTACTTTATTATGTATAGATTTTTATACACAGAGTTCTGAATTTCTATGTATATTATAACATATAATCACATGGAAACCAAATAGTCAAGAAGGCCGTCAATGGTCGTCAATGGTTAAGAATCAAGTTAGTTTTTATTATTAAATGTTTGTTTTAAAATGTGCATAAAAATGTGTAACCCTGGTAATTGTCTTGGTCCTTGCAATGATTCAGTAACTACGTTATTATCCAACTCAATATAATCAATACAAGAATGGACGATAAAAGCATAATAAAAATGAATAAAGGCATTACTCTTATGGGGAGCATATTAAATCACGTTGAGATTTACGTCGAAGAACTTGTTTGGATATTGAACGAAGATGAAGATGACATAAGAGACGAGTTAATTAAAATAGTAATGAATAATCTATATGACGAAATTAAAAATAAAAAGCAGACTAGCGAAATGCGAAGAAACTTTTTGGACTGGAAGAGTGGGGACAGTATTTGCCACATACGAGGAGCTTGTCAAAAAACTGGGCAAGCCACACAACAGGACAGAAAAAGGAAAATGGGAAAGCAGAGACGGAAAAACTAGGCATGAGTGGGCGTTTGTGGTAAACAGAAATAAAGACAATGTTGTGACTATTTATGACTACAAGTGTAAATTGCCAGTTGAAAAAATAAAAGAGTGGAGCTTGGGAGCTAGATGGGAAAAGGATTTTATTCCTGATTTTTTAGATGAGAAAAGATTGAGTTATAAAATATAGAAAAAATAATAGCACACAATGCGGAATTTATTAATTAATTAAATATTTTCCACGTTGTGTGCTTTTTTATTTATAAAAACTTTAGAATTTCTTGAGGAAAATTTTATGTACAATATGATAAACTATGTTGAAGCCGTTTAGTATAATTAAATTTGCAATAAAATATTGATTTTTATTGCTATTTATGTTATTTTTAAGTTACAATTTAATTGAGCAACCTAAACCTTATTAGCTTAAGGCATGGTTAAAAAGACTCACACAAGGACAGAGACGGCTTTCTGTCTGGTTTTTGCTTGTGTGAGCTGATACCCGAAAGGGTATTAACCAGTACGGGAAGCCTTTTTTGAATGGCTCCCCACACTGTGATAGCTCTATAGGTATGAATAATAAAAAGACAGAAGACAAATTGTGGGAGGAGGGAAAGGAGGCTTATTTGGATATGCAAAAACAGTTATTATTGAGCTTGAATATGTTGTATGAAGTATTGAGGCCAGTACTGCCTGAAGGGAATAGAATATTGGCCAAGGATAAGATGAGGAGAATGAAAAAATTATTAGATGAATATAATGATTCAGATGATGCATAGATGTGCAACACGAGTAATTAATTAAACTATTTCAATAATATGGATTACAATAAGATCTCGGGATTAGGTAATAATAATTTATGATTGATTTTATGATTGATTTTCCCCTTGACTTTTGGGAGTTTTTAAGTTATACACAATAGTGGTTTAGCACTATTTTTTTTAAAGTAAAAATTTTATAATGGATATTGAAAAGTGTCTCTTGGATATGAAAAAAGCTGTTAAAAAAGCAGGGGCAACAGCCTTGGACATGCGTGAAAATATTAAAGATATCGGAAAACTTGACAAACAGTTTAATGATGAAAATCCAATTCTGCATGACAATAAGACAGCGTTAACAATGGCTGATTTAGAGTGCCAAAAAATTATCATGAAAGTTCTTCTGGAATCTTTTAATTTTTGTGGAGTTTACGCCGAGGAAAATAATGATGAAATAGCTAATCTTGCATCCCAGTTTTCCCATAGTGGCAAATTAAAGAAAGATAAATATACATTTTTGATTGATCCTATAGACGGCACCAGAAACTACATTGAAAAAAACTCAATTAATTCTGATAAATATGGAATTTTTATTTCTTTGGCGTATGGATTTGAAATAATTGCTGGAGTGGTTTTTTATCCCGAACAGAATATCTTGGTATATGCGGCGAAAAATTTAGGAGCTTATGTTGATGATGAGCGATGTTATTTAAAACAAGAAAATTTTTCTTTGAATAATTCAATCAGCGTAAGTCCAAGTGTTAATAACGACCTATCTCAGTTTACCAAGAAAAAAGTGTATAGATCTGGTTGTTATAACATCTTGGCTTTTATGAAAGGTGAAATACAGGCATACTGCGTATCAAGGATCCCTCTTTTAGATTTTGGATTTTTAGCCTTAGCAGTAAATGAGGGCGGAGGATTTATTGGATCTTTTGAAAATAAACCTGTTGATATACGTAATTTTTTAACATTAAAAGATGATGAATTATTAATAGAGGGATTTATTTTGTTAACTACTTCAAAAAAATATCATCACGAGATGATTTCGTTGATAGAAGTATGAAAAAATTTCAATACAATAAAAATGAAAATTTAAAAAAGTTTAATTCATATTTTGATGATTTGATAAGTAATATAGATGATCAATGTATAGTAGTAACAGATGCTGATGAGACTGTGTCAACAAAGGATACGTCACGCATTTTTTGGGAGATGAATTTCAATAAGCAGTCATGGATTGATTTTAGATCGGATTTTATTAAAACAGGTAGGAATTTTAAGGGATTTTTAAAAGCGGCAAATACATATTCACAAATCGAAAAAGATGATTACATTAAATATTGTAATAAAAGTTCAGAATTTGTTGAGTTGCGTAAAGGCTGGAATGAATTTATGAATACATTACCCTTGGTTATTGTGGTTACTTCAGGGATAAAGCTATTATGGGAAAATGTTATTAAATCAAATGATTGGAATAATGTAGTCTTGGTGGGTGGAAATTATTTTGATTTTGATGATTTTATAGTTGATCCTGATATCAAATTTGAAATTGTAAAAAAGTTACGCAAAGCAGGCAAGAAAGTTATAGCATTTGGCGATAGTAGAATTGATGCCCCAATGTTAAAAAAAGCTGATAGCGGTATTGCCATAGCCAACGAAAGAAAAAGCCCGGGATTGGCGGAATGTCTTGTTGATTCAAAAAATATTTATCAGATGCAGATGGAGGAAGAGAAATTAAAAGGAATACCACTGACATCATTTGATGAATTATTATTTAAGTATTTCAAAAATATAAATGAGTAAAAACTATACAACAAATTATAGCACTATTAGCACTAATTCAATTCATGATAGTCAAAGTTTTAATAAGGCTTATAAGAATTACAGAAAGTCATGGGAGGAAAATCCAAAACAAGGCAGAGTTGCTGATTTTCCGCTTAATATTGATTTAGAAGTTACCAATGCATGCAATTTGAGTTGCCCTTATTGTGCTCGGACTAAAAAAAATTGGGGGGATAATGAAGTCGGTTATATAGATGAAGATATTGTTGGAAAAATCATTGATGAAGTAAATAAAGAGAATGGATATAGCATGAAATTCAGTTTAAGGGGGGAGCCTTTGCTTCATGATAAGTTGGTTAATTTTTTAGAATTAGCAAAAAAATCAAAATTAATTGATTTTTATTTCAATACCAATGGCATGCTTTTGTCAAAAGAGATTTCCCGTAAGTTAGTTGATTTGCAGATTCCAAGGATTTCAATTTCTGTCGGTGGCTGGGATGAAAAATCTTTTAATCTTTGTCAGGTTGGAGCAGATTTCAAAACCGTAAAGACAAATATTCAGAATTTAAAAAAATATAGAGATGAAACGGATTCAAAATATCCGCAAATACGGATTCAGGCAGTTTTGCAAGATGATTTAAAGCCTCATATTAATGAGTTTAAAAATCTTTGGAGTTCTTTGGCTGATGAAGTGGGCATGATAGATTATAGAAAAGAAACAGGTGAGCATGACTACACCGGTGTTATTTCATCATCTTTTTGTTGTAATTTCTTATGGCAGAGACTTGTTGTGCTGTGGGATGGATCAGTTTATCCATGTCTGTTTCATGGGGTGAAAAATAATAAAGATTTGTATCTTGGTAATGCAAAAGAAAATAGCCTAAAAGAAATGTGGAATGGAGAAATCATGAATCAACTAAGAGAATCACACAAACGGGGCTTGTCCCATAATAACTCTTGCTGTGATAGTTGCTCTTATAGATTTTTAGAAATAAAAAAATAATTGATTTAAATATGCCAAATAATAAAAAATTAAAAATAGCCGCTCTTGTTACTGCTAGAGGAAATAATACCTTAGCTAATAAACACCTTATTTTGGTTAACAAAAAGCCATTAGTCTGGTATCCGATTAGTGTTGCAAAAAAATGTCATAGCATCGATAGTTACTATATAAGCAGTGATGATCAAGAGATATTGCGCCTGGGAGATAAAGAGGGCTATAAGAAAATTGTAAGACCAAAAAAAATATCACGTCCTACATCTTTGCATGTTGATGCCATACATCATGCCCTCTCCGTTATGAAAACTAAAGATTCTTATATTCCTGATATTTTAGTGGTGTTATTGGGCAATACCGTATATTTTAAACCTGAATGGATTGAGGAGAGTATCGAGCTATTAGCTAAAGACAAAAAAGCATCAGCTGTTGTCCCTGTGTATCCTCAAAATGATCATCATCCGTATAGAGCTAAATTTATTAATAACAAAGGTTTTCTTCAGACATATTTTAATTTTCCGAAAAAGAGTATATCTACTAACAGGCAAGATTTACCTGATAATTATTTTTTATGTCATAATTTTTGGACTTTACGAATTTCGAAATCTATTCAAGCTAAAGAGGGGCAACAGCCTTGGACATTTATGGGTGACAATATTAAGTCTTTAATTTTGGATGGCGGGCCCGATGTACATGAAAAGGGAGATATTGAGTCGTGCAAGAATTGGTTAAAAAATAACAAATAAACAAAATGAAAATTTTATTTGCCCTAGATCCGTGGATATATAGAGATATCGCAGGAGACCAATTATACACATTAGAAAATATTTTTATTTCATCAATCAAGGCTCTGAGTAATTACGGACATGATGTAAAATTGTTAGTTGGTGAAGATATACTGGAAGTCATCAAGGATAAAAACTTGAAAATATCTTGTGATATTTACACTATGCCATTCAAGGATTTATATGAAATATATCCCAATCACTATGAAGCGCATAAAACACAACATGAAAATAAAGACACGGATAAGCAGAAAAAATTATTTAAAAAATTAGTCAAAAAAGAATTAAGCAACTGGAATCCTGATGTAATTATATCGTTTACTACGCCGGTTTTAATTTGGAAAAAGTGTTATCCTAAGGCGCTATCAATGCAATTTGAAAACGGTATTTTTTCTCGTCCTCCTTATCCATATCTTTGCCAATTGGATCCATTTGGTTTTTTGTCAAATTCATATCCATATGTATTTTTAGAACAAATAAGGAATAAGAATATTACAGAAGAACAAACTAATAGGATGATTCAGCTTAAAAAGAGATACGAAGATAAGATATTTAAACCCCATAATCCTTTTAAAAGAGAAGATCTAATAGATTATCCCGATCAAAAGGTTTTACTTGTGCCTTTATCATATAATGGTGTGATAATAAATGATTCAGCTTCGATATATAAAAGTCAATTAGATTTTTTGTTGCATGTAATGCATAATGTGCCAAAAGATGTAATTGTATTATTTACAAAACATAGCTTGCAGATGAAAGGGGAAATACCTGAAGTGACAGAAAAGTATTTAATGAGCAAATTTCCTAATTTACGCTATAATGAAAGTTTTGATCATTATGCTTTCTGCTCTCAATGGCTTACGCCCATGGTGGACGGTATAATCTCGCTTAATTCAACAGTGGCTTATCATGGAGCTTTTTGGGGAAAGAAGATTTTTACTATTGGAAAATGCGAAATAAACTCTGTGGCCACATCTGATAATTTACAGAATGTTGAGGATGATTTATCTCGTAAGTATGATTATGATATTAAGGCTTATAACGTTCTTTATCATTTATTATCAAGGTACTGTTTCCAGTTGAAAGATTTTTGGAATGCTGAATGGCTAACAGGCAGATTTGAAAAACTAATCCATAGTAAAAAATCAGGAAAATTGGAATCAGATTTTTTAGGAATGCCGTTATTAGAAAATGAAGATGACATATTCAAGCGACTATTGGAGGAGTCACCAGCTTTAGCAGATGGATATAAACCACGTGTTAGATAATTATTATACATTTTAAATAAATAAATTTTGTTTTTATGAAAATATTTTTTGCAAATTTAAATCCATGCAATACAAGAAAAGTAAATATTAGACAATACATGGACTTTGTCGATAAGAGTAACCATGAAATTGTAGATAGCCAAGCTGAGGCGGACATTATTTTTGTTTGGGGTTGTGAATTTCGTGCTGATTGGCGTGATTTCTCTTTTTTGGTCGCCAAGGAATTAAAACAAAATAATCCAGCTAAAATTGTCTATATTGGGTGTACGTTTGATAATGAATTTACATCAAAGATAAAATCTGAATTAGATATAGAGGTTGTCCCATGGAGAGACAGAAAAAAACTTTTTGAAAATATTTTATCTGAGAATAAATCTGAGCTGAAAAACACAAAACTTAAATTAGCAGAAAACAAGCTTGTTGAAAGTGCGGTTGAGCATAGAAAAAAACACCCATTAGATAATATTTGTTTTGAAGATGAATATGTTAAATTGAATATTTGCGAGGGGTGCACTAATAATTGCAGTTACTGCTCAGAAAGACAAATGTTCCCTGTTTTTAGAAGTTTTGTAGAAGATGATCTTATTAACGATTGCAAAAAAGCCACCAAGGAGAGTGATACAAATAGGGTTATGTTTTTAGCTGATAGTAGCGGGGAATACGGCAAAGATACAGGCAGTTCGTTGCCACAATTGATCAATAGATTGAAAGAAGAAATTAGAGATGATATAAAAATCGGAATATCTCAATTAAATCCAGAGCATTTTTTAGAATATTATGAGCAAATGATGAAGCTAATTGAAGAAGGAACGATTATATATCTCAATATACCAATACAGTCAGTTTCTGATAAGATATTATCTTCAATGCGCAGAAAATATAATTATAAACAAATAGATAAATTATTTAGTGATTTTAATAAAATAAAATTTAATAATTTTTCAACTCATCTTTTGTTTGGTTATCCAGGAGAAAGTGAGAGTGATGTTGAAAAATCAATTAATTTTGTTATCAAGCATTCTCCAAGACATGTTGTCGCAAGCGCATTTATGCCACATTCTGCAATTGAGGCAAGTGAGTATGAAAATCAGATTTCTGAAGAAGATGTGAAAAAAAGAATAAAAAAATGCGAGGAAAAATTAACTGAAAATGGAATTGCTGTGGCAACAGACTGGGGGAGTGTTACAAATAAAATAATGAACAGAATTAGACATTCATTAAATCTTGATTTAAAAGATTACAATGATAATCAAAAATAATTATATGATTTCATGCAGAAAACATGCAAATAATATTGAGCGACTAAGGCAGAATTATAAAACTAGACAAAACAAGATCAGGCTTGGAATGAATGAATATGTGCCATCTATGCCTGAAAAGCTATTTAAAGAGATGATGGACGGTTTCACCAAAGAGATAGCCAGCTCTTATCCGGAGATCAATCAGGCCTATGATTCGCTTTCTAAATACTTATCTCAACCCCGAGACAGATTGCTATTAACAAGTGGTGCTGATGCGGCTATAAAAATGACACTTGAAACCTTTTGTGATCCGGGAGATGAGATTGCCACTATATCGCCAACTTTTTTAATGTACAAAATTCATGCATCTTTATTGAATTGTAAATTTTCTGAAATATTTTGTGATAAAGACGGAGCATGTTCATCGGATAATTTATTGTCCTTGCTTAAGCCAAAAACGAAAGCTGTAATTATTGCCAATCCAAGTGGAGTTACCGGATTTGTCTTTTCAGTTTTTGAAATTCGTAGTTTAGTAGAAAAAGCAGAAAAACAAAATACAGTAGTCATTATTGATGAAACTTATGCCGACTTTGGAGATATCGATACCTCTGTCTTGTTAGAGGATTTTTCGAATCTTATTATCATAAGAAGCTTTTCAAAAAATATAGGAATGGCAGGACTGAGAATTGGATATATTTTAACCTCTGAACGTTTAGCTGATATGATAGAAAAATTTAAGCCGATGATGGAGGTAAGCTCTTTGGCAGTAAATGCAATTGTGGCTATTTGTTCCAACAAGAAATATTTAAAGAGTGCTGTAAAGGATATTGTTGTCTCACGGAGTAAGTTCGCAGATGGTTTAAAAGATTTAGGATATAAGGTTGTTGAAAGAGGGGGAAATTTTGTTCTGGTTGATTTTGGAGACAAGAAAAAGGAAATTTTAGAAAGTTTGGGAAAGAATAATATAGAGTATAGAGTTTTTGGTAGCCCACTGGAAAAATATGTCAGAATAACGACTGGAATAGATAAAATAATGAGCTATGTGTTAAATATCATTGCAAGTTCATCTAAAACATGATAAATACGTCATATTTTAGCTTATTTTAGTTGACATTAAGTGTTAAATATATTAAATTGTAGTTATAATAAATAAAAACTAAGGAGAAAAACTATGATAAAAATATACAGTTCTTTAACAAGGAAAAAGGAAGATTTTGTACCGCTGTCAGAGGGGGAGTTAAAAATGTATGCTTGCGGAATAACCCCTTATGATGAAATTCATATCGGGCATGCCAGGCAGGCAGTTGTGTATGATGTTATCAGGGCTTATTTTGAATATCTTGGATATAAGATTACATATGTAAGAAATTTTACAGATGTAGATGATAAGATAATCAAAAGAGCAAACGAGGAAGGCAGAGAAGCAATAGAGGTAAGCGAGCATTATATCAGAGAAAATTCAGAAGATCTGGAAAAACTTAAAGTGCGTCACGCCACTCATGAGCCAAAAGTCACTGATTGCATTTCTGATATAATAGAATATATTCAAGCTCTCATTGATAAGGGATTTGCCTATGTTGTTGAGGGCGAAGTATTTTTTGATCTTGATAAGTTTGTCGAGTATGGCAAGCTTTCCAACAGAAAAAGGGATGATCTGATAAATTCTGACGAATCACCGCGCAAGAAAAATAACAATGACTTTGCTCTGTGGAAGCCTCATAAGCCGGGTGAGCCATATTGGGACTCTCCTTGGTCAAAAGGGCGACCGGGATGGCATATTGAATGTTCGGTAATGGCTCATAAATATCTTGGCGATGAGATAGATATTCATGGAGGCGGACTGGATTTAATATTTCCTCATCATGAAAATGAGCTTGCTCAAAGCGAAGCTTATTCAGGTAAAACTTTTGCAAAATACTGGGTTCATAACGGTCTAGTAATGATCAACGGAACTAAGATGAGTAAAAGTTTGGGAAATTTTTTAACAGTTAAGGATGCCTTGAAAAAGTATTTCCCAGAGGAAATCAGGTATGTGATACTTACTCATACTTATAGTTCCAATGTTGATTTTTCAGATGACTTATTTCTAAATGCCAGGAAGCGACTTCACTATTTTTATACAACTCTTTTGCGAATGGAGGAATTTGCTAATGATGCGGATATCAAGGTTGACTTGAATCGAGTTCCGGGAATTATTGCCGATTTTGAGAAAAAGTTTAATGAGTTAATGGATGATAATTTTAATACTCCAAGGGTGATTTCTGAAATTACAGAAATATTCAAAGAGTTGAATAAGGTTATTGATTCCAGTAAATACTCCGCGGAAGAAAAGACTGGCATCTTTCAATCCTTTTTCCAAATCTTTAACAAAGTTTCTTCTGTTTTGAGGCTTTTTGAGGAAGATCCAAGTGAATATCTTTCAAGGTTAAAAGAAAAAATTCTTGCAGAGAGGAATTTAACTGAGGATTTCATTAACTCAAAATTAGAAGAGCGTCAATCTGCTAAGAATATGAAGGACTATGAGCAGGCTGACAGTATAAAGGAGGAATTAAAATCCAAGGGGGTATCAATTCAAGATTCTCCTGATTCTGTAAAATGGGAAATTATTTTTCAGTAATTAAAATTTTTATTGGCGCTACCCAGGTAGCGCCATTTATTTTATTATTTTTGCAATATGACTAAACTAGAAATAAAAATGTTAAATATGCTAAAGGAACTAAAGAAGGAATATTCGGTTGTTGGTGTAAAGGCTGAATTTGAGGCAGAAGGAAGTCGTCTGACTGAACTTTTGCGCCTAAAAGAAATCGTTACTAAAGCTGGATTGGATTTAACTATAAAAACAGGGGGTGCTGAAGCTATTAGGGATTTATATGATGCAAGACTTATCGGTGTTTCCGGTATTGTAGCTCCGATGATTGAATCTCCCTTTGCTTTAAAAAAATATTTATCAGCAATAGATATAGCTTTTCCGGAAAAAGAGGAGAGAGAGGGTATTTCTTTTTTTGCTAATATAGAAACAATTGATGCATATAATAATTTTGACGAAATGCTTGAGTTAGAAAATATAAATAAATTATCAGGAATTGTTTTGGGTAGATCAGACATGTCTAGTTCTCTCGGGCTTGCAAAGAAGGATATCAATTCAGGTAAGCTATTCGAAATAGCAGAAACTCTTATTAAAAAAGCAAAGAAGAAAGATTTGAAATTTATAGTTGGCGGGTCTGTTGATGTTAAATCTTTAGATTTTTTCAATAAACTTCCAAAAACTAATTTTGCAGGATTTGAAACTAGAAAAATAATATTTAAATGTCCAAATGCGCTTAAACGACAAGTCGGAAAAGGAATACGAAAAGCTTTGGAGTTTGAGTTATTATGGCTATTGAATAAAAGAGATTATTATAATAAAATTTCAACTGAAGATAGCAAAAGAATTAAAAATTTGCATAAAAAGTATAAAATATAACAATATGTCGAAAAAAATATTATGCCATGATCTCAATGGAAACAAAACAGAAATAGAATCAAATAAACTCACATACCGCCCGTCAGTCTACGGTATTCTAATTGAAAATAATAAAATTCTATTATCTAAACAATGGGATGGTTATGATTTTCCTGGAGGAGGAACAGATATTCACGAGACAATTGAGGAGGCTCTCAAGAGAGAATTTATTGAAGAAACAGGGCTTGAGATTGAAGTGTTGAAACCTATCCATGTTGAAACTTCATTTTTTGATCCAAGTCATTCAAAAAAACACAAAGGAAAATATTGGAATTGTCCATTGATATATTTTTTAGTCAAAAAAGTGGGCGGAGAAATATCCAAGGATAATTTAGATGAGGAGGAGTTAGAATATGCTGACATGCCAGAATGGATTAATTTAGATTCTATTGATGGAATAAAATATATTAATTCAATTGACAGCAAAAAAGTGATCAAAAAGGCAATCGACTTGCTTTGTTGCAGATAAAATATTTAAACTATAAAAATATGGAAAATAAAATCACAAAATTATTTGAAGGCGGTTTTTCAAAGGAAAAGCCAAGGGGGAAAGATATTGATAAGCTAGATCAGATGGGAGGAGATTTTTTTAAGCATAATCGAATATATTACAACACTGATAACCTTACTGACCAAGAACAGCTTGATCTAATGAATCTCATGGCTGAGTCAGCAACCAAATTCAATGAATGGGTCAATGTTTTTATTGCGGCCTCCGGTGAGGCTTGGGAGGAAGGGGATAACAAAATAAGAAATCCAGAGTTGGCTGAAGAAGTATTTAAGAAGCTTGAGGAATTTGAAGCAAGTGAAAAAGATTGGGAGTGGGCAGGTAGGCAGACATTGGGAAGAGGGAGATTGACAGAATTGGCTAAGGAAAAATGGCACGACGCTGTTAATATTAAAAAGGAAAAAGATTCAAAGCGTGATAAAGAGCTGGAAGCCAGAAAGAAGAGAAGAGGCTTTAAATCCATATAAAGCATTTTAATGAAATTTTATGCCAAATGCATTAATCCCAATTGCAGTATTTGCGATTCTAAAAAAACAAGATGAAATTCTTTTACTATACAGAAAGAACACTTCTTTTAATAGTGACAAGTGGTCATTGCCTGCCGGTAGAGTTGAGGCAGGTGAAGCAGCTACAGGTGCTATAATTCGTGAGACGAAAGAAGAAGTCGATGTTGATGTAAAATTAGAAGATTTAAGTAGTCCACTAGTAATGCATAATCAGGATGATCAAGGTGAGCGGATGCATTTATTTTTTGTTTGTGAAAAATGGGAGGGTGAACCGAAGAACAATGAACCGCATAAATGCGGAGAGATAAAATGGCATAAGACAAACGAATTACCAAAAAATATTATTCCACAAGTTGAAGCTGGTATTAAAGCGAAGTTTAATAATGAAACATATATTGAATATGGATTTTAAAAAAGATAGAGCATCGGCTGTTATTATAAAGAATGATAAAATCCTGCTCATGCATCGCATTAAAGATAATCGTGAGTATTATGTATTGCCGGGCGGGGGAGTTGAGGATGGCGAATCTGCAGAGCAGGCATTAACAAGGGAAATCAAAGAAGAGGCTGGACTGAGTGTAGAAATTGATAAAAAACTTTGTGAATACGACAATAAAGAAAGCAACAGAACTGAACACATATTTGTAGTAAATAATTTTGTGGGAGATATAAGTCTTGGCGAACCGGAAATAGGCAGAAGTTCATTTATTTTGTTTATTATGGCATCTTATGGATGACTTCTGCCGGAAATTCAGAGCAAGTACAGAAGGGGAAGAATGGTGTTGTTTGGTCGAAACAAAATGATATAGATATATAAAATTGCATAAAATACACATAAAACTCGACTTTTTAAAGCTCGAGTTTTATTTTAACCTGTTGGATAATTTAAACAGTTTACAACAGATAAAAAAGTTATATTTGCAGAGTTTATGAAAAATAAGAAATTAAATTTTCAGGAAAAAGTATTTGAGGTGGTGAAGAGAATTCCTAAAGGCAGTGTAATGACTTATAAAGATGTCGCAATCGCGATCGGTAATCCGAGTGCGGCAAGGGCGGTTGGCAATGCCTTAAATAAAAACAAGGAACTTATAAAGATTCCTTGTCATCGAGTTGTTAAAAGTGATCATGGAGTTGGGGGATATACCGGTGGGACCAAGAAGAAGATTGAACTCCTTAAAAAAGAAGGGGTAAAAATAGAAAAAGGGAAGTTGAGAAAAATTAAGTCATTTTTTTAAACATAAATTGTCCCATTTTTACAGCTAGATGCTTATCTAGCAATTTAAACCCGTGGTCTTTAAAAAAAATAATAAATGTAGGAGCGTGATATAAGCGAAAATGTCGTAAGTCAATAGTGTCATTTTTTGAAAAATGAATAACTTCATTTTTATATTTTATCTTTACTAATTTTTTAAATTTAAAGGATATGGTAAATTTCATAACACCAACAGATGACTCTTCTGATGTATTCATTGTTAAACTGCCAGCATCCAAGGGTATTCCAGCTCTTTTTAAAGGAAGTGTCCAAAAATTTACCCTAGCTGGATTTTTTGTTAGGGAATAAATAGCATTAAAATTTTTAATATCATCAGTTTTTTTTAAACTTTTTCTTAAAACTGTATCAACCCAAAGTATATCTTTTTTATTAAGTAGATTGTAGAGAGAGTCTGCAATCGCGGTTTGGTTTACATTGGTGAGAGTGCCACCAGTAAATGAAAAAATTCTTTTTTGATAATTTTTAGTCATTTTTTCAATGCTTTTTCTGAATTCTTGTTTGGTAAAGTCAGAGTGCATTAAAATCTGTTTTATATTATTTTTTTTCAGAGTTTTGCGGGCAAGATCTAGCATTGCTTTTGATGAATCAACTCCAATTAAATCTATATTGTATTTTCCCCCCAGTTTTTTTAAAATTTTTATTTCCTGATTCATATTTCCGCAACCCAAGACTATAATAACAGTTTTTTCAGAAGGGGATACTGTTTTTTTGACGAATTGTAGATAATCGTTGAATTGCAGCGTTTGACTTGGCTTGCTCATATAAGCCGATTTAAGATGTTTTTTATTATAATAAGCCGCTGCACTTTCTTTTATATACGAAAATTTTTGTTCTAAAGAGCGGTGTTCTAAATTGCTTTTAAATTCAGCGTCCAGCTCCTGATCTGTGATTGTGCTATGAAAACTTTTCATATTTATGATTTAAATGATTTTATTTTTAATTCTTTGATTTTTTTATCTCCAACATGTGCTAGTTTAAAGTGAAATAAGACTGATCTTTTTGATTCTTCGCTTTGCATAGATACAATTGTCACACTTTCATCAAATTGTTTATTTTTACATAGCTTGGCAAACTCATCCATATCATTTGTTTCCCAAATTATTTTATCTGAATTTTTATATACCTCGTTAAATGTTTCCGTGGTGAATCCTTTGTAGTATTCGCTTATTAAATAATTTTTTAGAGCTTTAATGTCTTTTAGGTTATGAGATTTGATAAATTTGTTTAAATCTTTTTTCAATTTAACTATATTAGTATCATTGCATTCTTCATAATTCAGAATTTTTCTTAGTGGTTCATAGATGGCCTGAGTTTCAAATGAGATCCTCACTTGTTTGTTAGAGGGGAGGTTTTCAACGTCTAATAAATTTTGTTCTCTGTCAGCAATTTTTAATAGAAATATGTAGGGGTTCTGAAGGCCGGCCCATAAAAACCTCTTTGTCCTATCTGTAAATTTCTTTCTTTTTTTATAAAATCCTTTCGATCTTTTGTTTAGGGCGTCAACCATGAAGCCGATTTCTTTTCCAAAGTTTTCGTATATTTCCTTTTCATAAGCTTTCCCTCCATCCTCAATGGTGTCGTGGAGGAGTCCTGCTATAGTAAGATCTACATCTTTAAATTGTTCCCAAAGATTAATGGCTACTGCTAGTGGGTGGACAATAAAAGGGGCGCCGGATTTTCTTTTTTGGTGTTTATGAACTTTTTCGGCAAGCTCATAGGCTTTTAATAAGATTTTCTTGTCTTTCGCACTAAGAGACTCTGCAATTTTATATAATTTTTTTTCGAGTTGATTTTTATTCATTGATGTTATTTTACTGTATATTTGTAGATTTGTAAAGCTAAAATAATTTTTTAAGTGAGTAGAGTTTGGAGAAGTGGAGATGATTTAATTGGTGGGAGTTGATTGTAGATTTGAAAATTAATAGTACTTTTAATAGTACTATTAAAAGTACTATTAATTAAATAAAGCAAGAGACCTACGAAATTTTTGGGTAATCTTTGGCTGTGGAAAAGTTTTAAAAAGTTGGAGATAAGGCAAGTGTTGTTATTTTTTGTTTGAATTAAATGTGAGAATATTCGCTAATAATAAAGAATTTATTATTAATTTAAATTTTTTTTATTTTTTCTTGACTTAAATTAAGAATTTGTTAAAATATAATTAAATAAGGTTTTCAGAGCTAAGCTCTGAACAATTGGAGAAGCGCATCTATGCACTTGGATAGCATAAGAGCGCAAAAAATGCCTAGGAGGTATTGCCATGACCGTTCCAACTGGAAGAAAACATGATCACCGCCGCCGACTGAAAGCCAATCCTACCGATGAATGTAAGGTACTCTGCCATGATACAGCCGATGATGCTGCCCAGGTGATTCCTGTCGAGCCATGTTACGGTGAATCTTTTGTCCCCCTTGAGGCGACCGGCGCAACAGCTATTGCTTAAACTATTCGGAGAATAAGCATTTGCTGAGCCAAGCCAGGGTTAATCATTTTCACACAAGTGAAACATGATTAACCCTGTTTTTTTATAAAAAAATACCCAACCGCGTAATTGCGATTGGGTATGAATGTGAAGTTTTAATTAGTTTAAGGACTTGTGTCCCGTAGTATGTTTTCGAATTTGAAAACAAGTTTTCTTACGGCTGAAGGAAGATTATCTCCGCAGACACTTCGCAGCCAGTTAATTTCTCCTTTGATTTCGTTGACTGATATTCCGTCTTCTTTTTTGGTTGGGTATTTCCCCTCAGACAACATCTTAATTACCCTGTTGATTTTTCCCCTGTAAGTTTTTATTGTTTTTTGAGGAAGGGTGAATCTTATATTTCCAATTGGATTTACTGTGAGAACTACTCCGGTTATTTTATGCGCTCTATGACGGAAATTGCTCAGCATGGTTTTTTCTGGGTTTACTTCAAAAAATCCCATTCCCTCTATTATCACTGTAATGTCTTTTCTGAAATTTTTTGAAATTTTTGTATTTGATGTAAAGACAAAATCATCAGAGTAGACAGAAAAATTAACACCGTGTTTTTGGCACAATGATTTTATCTCGGAAATTATACCAAGATAGGTCAAGGAAAGATTGAGCAAGGATGGGGATGATGGAGCTCCCTGGGTTAGACGTTCGTTGTGAGTTACAAGAGAGATGAGAATTTTAATAAATTCGTCAAAATTGCGATCAAATCCAATAAATGAATCAAACTCTTCTTGGAGCTTATCGTTCTCAATGAGAATTGCTCGTAGTACAATCTGAAGCAGGGGGGCGTCTACAGAAGGAAATGCATTTTTCAAATCCATTTTCAGCATCCACTCCGGCCCCTTGTTGTCCTTTACGTGGCTAATTGCATTTTTTATCGGTGACCCACCTTCTCTGTAGGCAAAAAGATTATCATCAATTTCAATTGTACTAAAATACTTATGCAATTTTCTTTGGATCAATTTTAATGCTTCGCAGGGTGCGTGTATTTCTCTGAATCCTCCGTTTTTTTTGGGCTCTCTACTTTTTCTATACAATTCTTCTTTAGAACAAATTGTATAGTAGAGTCCGTCAAAATATGCGGGAGGAACAGAGAAATATTCTTTAAAAATGTAGTAGTATTTCTGAAGAATATCTTCACTGACCATTTCTTCCTCCTCGTATTTAGTTGTAAAAGAAAGAGGGAGGTGGATAAAACACACCTCCCACAAGTTAAGGCTCCTCCCGCTCGTAAATAGGAAAAGTTCAAGTTCTCCCACCTGAAAGAGCGGTTGCAGTCTTCTTGGGCAATTTTATTAGATAATTTTGATCATAAAACATCCCAGAAAACTTAAGTTGTGAAACTTTTTAATAATCATCATAATAATAATAAAATAAGGTGCTACGACGATTTCAAAGTCTCAGGATTGTGAAACTGCCAACAGCGTTTGTCAGAGCCTGCGTAGTTACAGCATAAATCGATTGTGCAGGACTTGGCAGAAGTTGCAGTTTACAATGAATGAGCCATCCGATCACAGATGACCCTTTTTTTACCCTTTGCAAAAAACACAAAAGGCAGTAAAAAGGCAGCCTTGCTACTAGTATAGCGGAAAAATATAAAAAATCAAGGGGCTGGATAGGCAATAAACAAAATAAAAATATTAAGATATAAAAGTATTTAATGACTTTTAGATGCGCTTGAATAATAATTTTTAAAGAGACTCTTTAAAATAGCCAAACAAATTTGCAAAATACGAAATAATAAGATAAGCTGTACGTAATTATTTAGTTATATTTTTGCTTTTCAAAGAATGGTTAAGATATTATTTGTTCTTTTGATTTTTATGACTTTGCATTAACAAATTTACCTTGCCAACTGTAAGGGGAGACATAAGGAGGAGATAATGAAGTTTGGGATACGTAAAAAAATATATGTTTGTTTTTTTCTTTGCGGTTTGATTGTTTTTGTTGTTAATGAGTTTTTGCCTTTGCCTTATGCTGCGTTGTTAGCAGTTTTGGTGGCGATTGGAGTATCAGAGCTTTTGTCTCGGGGCATTGTTGGAAAGCTTAGTGTGGTTGTCGATGCCTTAGTCGATAGAGCAGGAGAGTTTGATGTTACGTCTCAGAATATGTTGTCAGCCAGTAAGTCATTGGCCAGGGATACTTCATCTCAGGCGGTAGCCTTGGAGGAGAGCTCGGTATCTCTGGAGGAAACTTCCTCGACTACTAAGAAGAATGCTGAAAACTCCAAAGAGATGAATATTTTGGTGAGAGATTTTAGCAACATGATTACCAATGCTTCTGACTTAACAACCGGAGTGAAAAATAAAATGACGGACATCAGGAGGGTTAGTGAAGAAGCAAGCAAAATTGTAAAGATAATTGACGGGATAGCCTTTCAGACAAATCTGCTTGCTTTAAACGCTGCGGTAGAGGCTGCCCGAGCAGGAAAAGCAGGTATGGGATTTTCTGTTGTGGCAGATGAGGTGAGAAATTTGGCTTTGCGTGCGACAGAAGCTGCAAAAGAGACTTCGGTTTCAATTGAAGGCATCACGAATGGAATAGAAGAATCATTTGGTATAGTAGTTGACACAGAGTCGGTTTTTGAGAATGTGAAAAATGACCAGATGGAAGTAATGAATTTGGTTGATGAAATCGCCAATGCCACAAATGAGCAATCAATCAGTATAGGAGAAGTAAGTCAGGTAATTTCCAGTCTTGGCGGAGTAACTCAGGCCAATGTCGACCGATCTGATCAATTGGCTGCTATAGCAGCTGACATAGGAAAGCAAGCTTCTACGACAACTGATTTTGTTTTGCAACTTTATTTACAAATTTTTGGACAGCGGAATAATATCAATTTGCCTAATTGTTGGGAAGTGAAAAAATGCGGTCGCCAAAAGGGAGGCGTCAATGTAGCTGAGTTTGGCGTTTGTCCAGCTTATCCTGATGATGGTCATAAGTGCTGGGTAAAGGATGGAACATTTTGTGGTGGAAAAATACAAGGAGCGGCTGCCAGTAAAATTGGCAATTGTAGAAAATGTGAGGTATTTAAGACTTGCCACGGTCTTAAGTAGGCTTAAACGTAGAGAAAATGAACAAAAATAGTTCATTTTCTCTACGTTTTTTTATTTGATGTGATTTTACTTTTAGTTTATGGTTGTGCCGTTATATTTCTCATCGTTAAATATTTTTTCCAAATTTTTCAGCTTAGTCCCATTAGCGATGATAACTTTTAGTCCGAGTTGGTCTCCCTTTCTGGAAGCAATCGGGTCGAATGGAGCGCTCTGGCCCGGTGACCACTTGTCGCCAACGATTTTTCTGAAGTCTTTCCAAGTTATATCTATCATTTTTTTCGCATTTTTATGTTTACGAGGATCTTTGTCGTAGGCGTAGTCGATATTGGAGAGATTAATTACGGTTGGTATTTCATATTCCTGAGCAATCATAGTGGCTACATAGTCAGTTGACCAGCCCGGTTTCCAGCCTCCGCTGACGATAATTTTTTTGTTAGTGTGCATGTGAAAAGTCGGATTTTTAACAATTTGTCTATGCGCTTCTTTTTTAAAAATAGTTCTGACCAGGTGGGCGTTCAAGCGAGTAGAGTGAATACCAAGCCAGTCACGATCATCATCTGTCACCTTTGTAATTTTATCAGCTGCTCGGATGTAGCTCCTAGCTGTAACTCCACCTCCGGCGATCAGGAAGAATTTATGACCTTTCTTTATCTGCTTTAGGATTAACTCTCGAAATTTTTTCAAATAAGAATGATTAATTCCCTCATCAGTAGCGATCAGTGATCCTCCCAGAGAGATGATGAATATTTTTTTTGGCATTTATTATTTTTTTAAAATTAATAATTAAATTTTGTTTTTCTTATAATATTATAGCAGGGAGTGGGGTATTATAAAAGTGTTTGTTGTTTTTTTTGACTTTTTATATTTCCGAAAAAAAGAAAAAACCCTGCTTTCTGATTTTTTTCAGAAAACAGGATTTTGGGGTGGGGAGAAAATTGTTTATCTTTAGGGTTCGCACTCTAGTCATCCTTCACAAATGGGCCAATCAAAGAGCATTGTGTTCTCTTTTTCGTGCATGATAGCCTCCTGGTGTTTAGTCGTCTTGCAACTCCAGCCTGGTTTTCATGTTAGTCACCTTTCTCTTCGTCTGTAATGTGTTGAATGGGACTCGCTCCTTTTTCCATTGGAATCTCCTTAAATGCTACTTCCTTTTTCAGTAGGCAATGCGCATTTGTCCATGACTTTCTCCAGGTTTAAATTTTAAATCCCTTTAAGTTAATTTTAATATAGCAAAAAAATACATAAAAATCAAGTAAAAAGTTAATATTTTGAATTTTGCTAAAAATTATAGCGAAAAACCATTATTTAAATATTTTCCCAAGATTGACTTTCGGCTAAAAACAATGTAATCTAGAAAAACAACCTGGAGAAATATTTCAGGATTTTTGTTCTTTGTAGTGTAATTTTTAAGACATTTTTATATCCGGGAGGAGTGTCATGATTTACTTTATTCAGGTTATGGCTATGATATGTGATTTGTTTTTTTTAGGTTTTTCAGTTTTAGCAATTTGCCTGTTTCCATTTAGCCCGATAATGTGGCTGTCAGTTATTATCGCTTGTATAATCTGGAAACGCCAAGGTGGTTTTATGGCGTGGAACACGAGAGACGTAAAAAGTTTTTTTAGAGGCATGAAAAGAATGGGGTTTTGAAATTAGCTAAAAATAAAAAAAGCGGTGTCGAGTTTTCGAACCGCTTTTATTTTTTTGTCTCCTCTTTTGAGATGCTTGTTTTTATTCTTCCGCATATCTGACATCGCATTTTTACGTGTCGTGATTTATCGGGAAAATATACAGAATTTTTCTCGCAGCATGTTTCTATGGCAGCTTGTTTTTTATTTTTCGCTTTATTTTTTTCTGTCACCACTACTATCCTTTAAGGTACGGGTTGCATATCTAGCAGTAAATCGTATGAGTATTTTTCCTTAATTATCTCCGCAAAGTAGCCCCAGTTTATTATTCTCAAAAATTCTACAGCCTTGGCGTGGATATTTTTCTCTCCTAGCCTTTCAATTTCTTGCTTGTTTTTTTCGGCCCACCGAAAGGCCTTTTGTGAAATGTCTACTGGAATCTCTTCTTCAAAAAATATATGATCGTTTCCTATGAAGCCTCTTGCGCACGATATTTCAATTTTGTTTTTAACAATATCGATTATAATTAATGGATAATATACTTCTACATTTTTGATAATAAGGCCAATTTGCATCGATCTAACAAAAGTTTGCTGTCCATCACGGCACGTATCATAATTAACAGGACTTAAATATGTTATTTTTGTTTCCATTTTTTTGCCTCCCGTGAAAACAGAAATTATATTTTTTGTAATTTTAGACAAAAATATAATATATGTCAAGGTATAGGCGTTTTTAGAATTTTAAAAGGCTGATGATTATCACCAGCCTTTTGATTGTTTTATGGTTTTTCTCTGTGGATTGGCAGGAACACATCAATTGCAGTGCCCAAGCCTTCCTCGCTGTTTACAATAATGAACCCTTCGTAGTTTCTTATTATTTCTCGAACACTAGAGAGTCCTATTCCTTGATTGTTTTCTTTATTTTTTGTTGAAAAACAAGGATTGAAGATTTTCCTTTTTGTTCCTTCGCTCATTCCGCAGCCATTGTCGCTAACGGTTATTTTTGCATATTCTCCTTCCCTTGCTTCACCATTGTGCATTATGATATTTTTGTCCACGCTTACTTTTTTGAGCTTTATCTCAATAAGTGCTTTTGATTTAATCCCGATAGCCTCAGCGGCATTAATCAGAAGATTCATGACCACTCTATGCAGGAAAGATTCATTAGCATAGACAATGCAGTCATTCTCGTCAATATCAGTTTTGATTTTTGTAGTTTTTGGAAAAGTTATTTTGATTATGTCTAAAGTTTCTGAAATTACTTGGTAGAGATTAATAGCTCTGTCTTCAACAGGGCATTGCTTTGTGAAGACTTTAATTTGTCCTAAAAGATTTTTGGATTCATTTGCAGAACGGATAATGCTGTTTAGAATTTCATTATCACAGTCACTAAAAAAATCTTCTTTTAACATTTCAGCACCACCATGAATAACAGTAACTAAATTGTTAAAATCATGCGAAAGCCCTTTTGCGAGCATACCCAGGCTGAGTAATTTTTGATCACAATGAGGCATAGACGCTTGATTTTTTAAACTATTTAGCATGATTTCATTTTTATTACTTCTCTTGAGTAAAAGATCAATGGCGCTATAGCGTATCTGCTCCAATGATACGGTTAGTGGATTTTTCATACCAAGTGCTTTTGCCGTATGGATTGTTTCATATTTTACCCTTTCTATGATTTTTTCACTTTGTTCGGTGTTGAAGCCGAAATTATTTGAGAGCATTGTCATAACCTTAAGATAGGAGTCGGCACTCCCTCTGACTAAAAGGTCGCTTACATCTTCAGAAATTTGAACTATAGCTCCATCTTCTAAATTATCTTTTTCTTGAGATAATTTTTTATGGTGGTTTTCTGCGATTCTTACAACTGACTCTGGGAATTTCCAAACGTCTAGAATTAATCCTCCAAGTTCGGCATGATCGACCCCAAAAGTAGATTTCTCTGCCTCGGAAAGACATATTCCTTCATTAAATTTTTTTCTAAGTATTTCTAGATATTCATCTCCGTAGAGTCGGACAAAGATCAATATGCCGATGTTTGAAATCAATCCAGCGGTGAAGAGCTCTTCGCTTCGACTTTCGTCAATATGCTCGGTAATTATTTTCGAGCATATTGCGGTGATGAATATACTTTCCCAAATTTTTTTTTCAAGCCCAGATTTATTGCCAACGAGATTCAAGATGGATACGCTTAGTGCAATGTTTTTTGTTATATTTAGTCCGATTCTAACAATGGCATCTCGAATGGTGGTTATCTTTGTTCCTGAGCCAAAAAAACTGGAATTTGCCGTCTTCAAAACATTGGCAGCTATTCCGGAAGACCCGTTAATAATTTCCGCAATATTTTGTATGGATAATGTTTCACTTTTTTCAAATTCGATTATTTTGTATACTATTTTCGGGAGTGCTGGTATAGAATACGACATTTTTGCGATTCTACTGAAAACATCTTTTTTTCTTGTTGTTTCCATAGCGTATCTCCTTTTTTGTGGTCCATATTCTTGTTGAAAATGAAGGGAAAATAAAACCAATATATTTTATAAAATTGTCAATGATCATAGTTATTTCTTAGCATAAAGTAGATGAAGAAAAGTTAAATTTTTGATAAAGATAAAATGAACTAAATTGTTGCATATTTTTAAAATATTTTGTAAAATAAATATATATATTTGCTAATAAATTTTTATGAAAATTTTAATAATAGAAGACGAAAAAGAAATAAGAGATTTATTAAGGAGAGGTTTGGAGGGAGAGTGTTTTGCTGTTGATGAGGCAGAGAATGGCGAAGAGGGAATAGCTCTGGCCTTACAGAATGATTATGATTTGATAATCCTGGATAACATAATGCCCAAGAAGAATGGATTGGAAGTTTGTAAGGAAATAAGAGGAAATAATAAATCCGTACCGATCATAATGCTTTCTATCAAGTCTGAGGTCACAACCAAAACTAACTTGTTGAATGCCGGAGTAGATGATTACATTACCAAGCCTTTCTCTTTTGATGAACTAATAGCCAGAGTCAGGGCTTTGCTTCGTCGTCCAAAAGAGTTGGAAAGCGAGATTATGAAAGTCGGCGACCTGGAGTTGGATGTGAAGAATCACATAGTTAAGCGCGGAGACAAGGATATCTATTTGGCCAGAAAGGAATTTATGCTTTTGAGCTATTTAATGAAGAATAAGGGAGTGGTAGTGACCAGAAGCATGATGATGGAGCATGTTTGGGATATGAACGCTGATCCTTTTTCTAATACTATTGAATCTCATATACTGAATCTTCGAAAGAAGATTGATGAAAAGGGTAAAGATAAAATAATTTGCACTGTACCTGGTAGAGGATACAGAGTCGGCTGAGTATGTTTAACATCCCCAAAAAAGAATAAAAATTCTAAAATCGTCTTTAACGACGATTTTTTTCATTTTTTAAAAAAAACATATTTAAATTATTTTATTTTTATTTTAAATTTTCTTCATAAGTATTTTTATATAATTAATAGAGAGGTATTTTTTTATTAATTATATAAAAAGATTTAATTTTTATCCCAAAAAAATTAAAACAAAAATTACACACAAAATGATCTTTAAAAATCTAGATTAAACTACTTTCAACTCATACAAGGAGAAGTGCATGAAAGTTATTGTCTTTTATTTGTCGTTAATTTTCGCTGCTTTAATAAATTTTGTTTTATTTATTCCCAGTAAATTTTTATCCCATAAATTTGCCGTTCTAGTAATTAAATTATTTGGTGACGGTGTATTTGAATCAAGAAAGGATTACGATGTTTATAAAAAACAAGTTATTAATAAAGGAATTTTAGTTATCCCCAGCTATGGTTGCGCACATTATTTTAATAATGGAGGTTGCTCAATGTGTGGATTTTGTAAAGAAATTGAAAAATACAAATTTCGCCATTTGCACCCAAAAGCTATAACCGTTTTAACAAAAATTTTTCTTATTTATTTAGAGCAGCTAATCGATTCTGGAAAGACAAAAATTGATACCTTGACCATATTTATGGCTGGTAGTTTTTTAAACAAGGAGGAACTATCAGCTGAGGCGCAAAATGAAATTATTTTTTTCTTTGCTAAAAAAATTGATTGTCAGAGATTAATTATCGAATCAAGGCCGGAATACATAATTAAGTATGAGGCCGAACTAGAGAAGTTTAAGAGAATTGTCGGAGACAAGAAAATTGAAATAAGCATTGGTCTTGAATCATCAAATCTTATCACTAGAAATGTATTGATAAAAAAAGGTTTTTCAAACGAGCAATATTCTGAATCAGTAAAAATAGCCAAGAAACATGGATTCATCGTCAATACGTATATATTGATAGGTGTTCCAGATCTTAGTAAAAAACAAATAATTGATGAGCCTGTAGAAAGTGCCAAGTTTGCCTTAGGGAAAGGCTCGGACATTGTTAGCTTTGAAACATATTGTTCTCAGGTTGACACCCCGTGGGCCGAGCTTTATATGGAGGGACGTTTCGAATCACTTGATTTATGGTGCATTGTGGAAGTTATTTTGGGGATTGATGCGTTTTCCTCAAACTGGTATTTAGGTGAGTTTTCAGACTGGCCAAAGCCAATCGCAATTCCTACGAATTGTGATAAATGTACGAATCAGGTGATGATGGTTCTTGATGATCTTAGAAAAACACATAATACAAAAGTGCTAAACAATCTGCCGTCATGCCCATGTCGGGCAAATTAATAACGATCAGGAGGAGAAGTATGATGAACGAGACTGTAACCTACAGGAATGCAACATTAGGCGATGTGCAGGGCATTACTGAGTTGGAAATGGATGTTTGGGGAGAGGAGATGGCTGCAGTAGGTGAAAAATGGCTTTCTAGAATTGGAACTTTTTCGAAGGGGATATGGGTAGCAGAGAAGGATGGAAAAATAATTGGGGTTGTGGTTACTCATATAGTTGACTGGAATCATGCTGATGACCAATATCCAACATGGGCAGAGGTTACAGCTGACGGTTATATATCCAATCATAATGACGAGGGAGATGTTTTATACGGAGTTGATCTGACAACTGTTCAAAATGAACCAGGTGTCGCTGCAGAGCTTCTAAAGCTTGCCACAGAAAAAGCAAAAGGAAAGCAGATGTACAGAGGTTTGATGGGAGCACGTATTCCTACACTCCATAGGCATTTTCCAGACGATAGCATAGATCTAAGTCAGGATCAGGTAATGACCTTTGCGCCTAAGGATCCTACTGTAAAATTTTTCTTACAGCAAGGATTTAGGGCCTTGGGAGCAAAAGAGGGTTATTTCCCTGAAGACGCGGATAGTCGTGGCTGGGGTTTAATCCTGGAAGTAGCTTAATTTATTTGTGTGTTTTTGGTATAATAGGAGAATGGATATAAGTCTGTTCTCCTATTTAAATTTATATGTTTTATTTTGTTTTCGTCGCCATTATTATTTGCACCTTTTATTTAGGTGTTTTGATATATCGTAAAAATCCAAATGGAAGAGATAATAAATTATTCTTAGGATTGATTTTTTGGCTTGTGATTTGGCTAGCGGCTAATTTTTTAGAAAATGAGCCTTTTAGAGAGAATTTTAGAATATTCTTTTTGTATATTGATTTTTTAATTGCCCCTATATGGGGTTTTTTTTGGTTTTTGTTTTGTTATAGTTTTTTGGAAAATAAAAAATTATCAAAATTTAAAAATCATTTATTTGTTGGCTTTATAACGTTTTTAATAGTCTCTATATTTCTCGATTTGATTATTTACGGTATTAATGCCCAAGAAGCAGTAATAAAATTTAAATTTGGCCTACTTTTTCCTTTGTATGCAATTTTTATCCTTTTCACATTTATTGGGGGTTCAATAATTATTTATTTCAAATATAGACGTTTTAAAGGGGTGAAAAAAATTCAGGCTCTCTACACTCTAACCGGCTTTTTACTCACTTCGGTGTTGGTGACAACAATAAATTTATTTTTTCAAGAAAAAACATCGGTTGAGGTATTTAGGCTTGTAAATTTTTCATTCATATTTTTAATCGGTTTTACTAGTTATGCCATTATCCGGTATCATTTATTTGATATTCGCTCAATAATACAAAAAGGTATTATATACTCCGCTCTTTTAGGTGTGATAATCGTGTTTTATCTGGCGATAGTAGTCGTAATTGGCTATTTCTTCCAAAGAACAGCTAATACCACTATTTTAATTAGTGCTGGTTTGACTTTGTTGATAGGAATGTTTGGTTTGTCCGGAGTTGAAAAATTTTTCAGAAAAGTTACTGATAAAATATTCTTTAAAGACAAATACGATTATAAAGAGTCTGTCCAGAGATTGAGTGAATTACTAAATAACAATCTTGGCCTTGAGAAATTACTTGGTGAGGCCATGGATGAATTGAGTAGAATTTTAAAAACAGAGAAGATTGTGGTTCATTTATTTGAGCAAGATCTAGTATATGATGAAAATAAGCTTTTTAGAAAAAGAGATGAAGTATTTTCAGATATTTCATTAGACAACAAAAAAATATTTTTACTCAAGTCTTCAATTAGGAGTTCTGAAATCCTTTTGCTGACCAAACAAAAGAGTCAGAGAAAAAAGGTTGGCGGGCTAGATAAAGAAGCGTGTAAATCTATTGGTGAGATAGCTAAAAAATATAACATAGAACTCTTTGTTCCAATTGCTACCAAGGAAAAGGCAATCGGTGCACTTCTGTTGGGAGAAAAAAAATCAGGAGATATTTTCACAGATGAAGATGTGAGACTTGTTGAGACCTTTGCTAATCAATCGGCAGTAGCTATAAAGAGGGCAGAGCTCTATGGAAAGATTAAGGATTATTCAAAGAATTTGGAAACAAAAGTAGTAGAAAGAACAAGAAAAATAAAATCAATGCAAGAAGCGCAAAAGAATATGATATTAGATATTTCGCATAATTTACTTACACCCCTAACTGTGGTGAAGGCTGAATTGGGGCTACTAGAAAGAAAGAACGGCGCTCATGCTGAAAGTTATAAAAACTTTGAAGGTTCAGTAGATAAGGTTTCCAAATTTGTATACGATATGCTTAATTTTTCACAACTGGAAGCTAATTCAGAAATTGAAAAAAAGGAAGAAGTCGATTTAAGTAAATTGATAAAAAGTGAAATCGAATTTGTGAAAGGAATTGCTCTAGAGAAAAAAGTGAAAATTTCATCAAGTATAGAATCAGATATTTTTCTTTTGGGTTCAGAGGAGAAGCTCTCTGATATGATTAATAATTTTTTAACTAACGCCATAAAATATTCTGATGACAAAAAGAAGTATAAGCGAATTGATGTAGAATTGTCCAAGAAGGGTAATAAGATAACACTAAAAATAAAAGATAATGGCATAGGTGTGGACAAGAAAAATCTTAAAAAATTATTTAATAGATTCTTCAGGGAGAAAAGAGATGTGGGCGTGAAAGGAACTGGTCTTGGTTTGTCGATATGTAAGAAAATAGCAGAAATGCACGGAGCAACAATTTCAGTAGAGAGTTTGCCCGAGGAGGGAAGCGAATTCATTATTGTCTTTGGCTAAGATTTTCTAAAACTTCTTGAATTATTTTGATATTTTTACTAAAATAAAGAAAGACACGTAAAAGAGGATTTAAAATATAAGTTATATAAAATGAAATTAAATAAAAAATTTTTAATAATCGAAATTTTATTTCCAGTAATTATTTTACCCGTACTTTTGCTTGCTTCAGTAGACCTGGTTGTTGTTTTTATGATAATGGGCCTAGTACTTCTTTTTATTTTCTTTAGATTATTATTTTTAAAAAGTTTGAATAGAAGATTTAATAGACTGGCGTTCAAGATTGAAGAAATGGCAGCTGGAAATGTCTTTAAAAAAATACAAGTAAGGAGCAAGGATGAGGTTTGCCAAGTTGTGAGCGCCTTAAACGATCTCATTGAGCGTTTGGGCTCGGGGGTTGCTATGGATGTTTCAGTTAGTAGAGAGCTGGCGCAGGCCAAGTCAGATTTTGTTTCACTTGCTTCTCACCAATTGCGTACACCTCTTTCGATAGTGAAGTGGTACTCTGATTATCTTTTGTCAGGAGATTGTGGCGAACTAAAAAAAGAACAGAAGAAATATATAAAAGAAATATTTATAAGTAATCAGAGAATGATTGATCTTGTAAATGCTCTTTTGGATGTTTCGCGGATTGATTTGCGTACTTTTGCAATAGAGCCTGAGCCAACAAAGATAGTTAAAAAGGCTGAAGAAGCAATTAAGAAATTTAAAAAAGAAATAACTAAGAAAAAAATTAATTTCGAGAAAAATTTCGAAAAAATGCCAGTATTAAATCTTGATCCTAGGCTTATTTTGATTGTTTTTGAAAATATATTATCAAACGCCATTAAGTACACCCCAGAAGGGGGCAAGGTTAGATTTATTATTAGAAAGACTGAGGCTAATGTGCTCATAAAAGTTTCAGACACAGGGGTAGGAATCAAGAGGAGTGATAGACATAAAATGTTTACCAAAATGTTTCGAGCCGATAATGCTAAGAAGATGTCAGCCGGGGGGACAGGTCTTGGATTATATATCGCAAAGGCGGTGATAGAGAGATCGGGCGGTAAAATTTGGTACGAGTCTCCTAGTTTGGATTTTTTTGTAGAAAAGGAAAAAGATAAGGAGTTGAAGTCTATGATGAAAAAGGGAATGGGAACCACTTTTTTTATTACTATTCCTCTAAAGGGGATGAAGAGAAAAGAGGGGACGAAGAATTTGGAGAGTATACAATAATTTTTTGAATATATTTAATATTTACTTAATATTTTTTTATTATAATATTTATATGCCAGAAACAAAAAAGACTATTTTAATCGCTGAGGATGAGACTGCAATGTTGGATGCTTTGGCGGGCAAGTTTAAAAAATCCGGCTTTAATGTGCTAAAAGCAGCAGACGGAGAGAGGGCTTTTGAGATCGCTATGAAAAAGAAGCCAGATTTGGTAATGCTTGATATCTTGATGCCAAAGAAAGATGGCATAACCACAATGAAAGATATTAGAAAAGACAAGGAATGGGGAGCGGATGTGCCTATTGTTATTTTGACTAATTTAAGTGACGGTGAGAGCATATCAGAAGCGGCAGCTCATCAGGTCTCATTTTTAGTGAAAACAGAGTGGCAATTAGATGAAATCGTGAAGTTGGTTAAAGAAAAGGCATAAAAAACAATATGTTTATTAATCCAGAAAAAATTGAAATTACTATTTTGAAAATTTTCGCAATAGAATTTGCGTTGCTTACTTTTATATATTTTCTTCTGAAGATGATTTAGCTCACTCTATCTTGATTTGTCTATTTAAAAACCACCAGCTTGGAGCTGGTGGTTTTTGTTTCTGTTATAAGTAGATTCTATTTCTGATCTTTATTCATTGTTCTTATACATCTAGTGCAGACGTTTTTCTTTTTTCCATCAACTTTTTTGCTTTGTACATTCACGTACTGTCTTTTGATGGTTTTTATATTTGAGTGAGAACGTTGAGCGTCTTTCTTTGGTCCACGTCCGCAAATATCGCATTTTGTTGCCATTTATTTAAAAAAAACAGTAAACAAACGGAAAACTATGAGAAGTTATGATTGTTTCTGTATTGTGATGTTATTTATATCTTTATGTCTAAAAATTTTATCACACCTTTACATATTTTGCAAGCCTTCTTTCATTGTGCTAGAATTATTATTGATATAAATTATTTAAAATATATGCAATTAATAATATTTCAAATCGTAGTTTTAATATTCTCGGCTATTATTCATGAGTATATGCATGGGTGGATGGCTAATGAGTTGGGAGATTCTACTGCAAAGGACGCTGGTAGATTGACCCTAAACCCCATACCTCATCTGGATCCTATGGGATCAATATTTTTGCCGCTAGTATTAGCACTTACTGGCGCACCCTTTGTTTTTGGTTGGGCAAAACCGGTTCCATTCAATCCTTATAATTTAAATGACTCTAAATATGGATCAGCAAAAGTCGCTATAGCCGGACCACTAGGAAATTTGATTGTAGCTGTATTTTTCGGTGTGCTTCTGCGTTTCATGTCACTCCCTGTAGAACTAGTTGGGCTCATTCAGGTAATAATATTTATCAACCTCTTATTGATGGTTTTTAATTTGGTGCCAATTCCACCCATGGATGGTTCAAAGGTCTTGATGCCTTTTTTGTCTTATGATTGGCAGGTGAAGTTTGCTCAGTTGGAAAGATATGGCATGATACTGGTTCTGGCTTTCGTAATGTTTGGATTTCAATTAATTTTACCTATTATATATTTTTTGTTTAAAATTATCGCAGGATATTAATACTAATCGGAAAATTCATAATGGTATGTGTAATAACGTCCATTTTCTTTATCAACTCCGATTTTTATTTCGAATTTTTCATTCTGTAAAATAAAATCGGAAGGAGAAAACTCGCTAGCCATAGTTTTTACAACAAAGAGCCCCAACAGGGAGAGAGAAAATATAAGTATTAGTAATATTGTTATTGCCTTCATTTTTAAAAAGGCATGGGGGAGATAAATTAAATTGTGCTTGCTAGAGACTATGATCAAACTTGTCGGTAGTCTTTCGCTGTATTAAAAATTACCACTTAGTTTTAATTTGTCAATGATAATAAGTCAAGCGATAAAACTAAAAAGAAAGAGAAAAAATAAGAAAAATCATAGTCTCTCCTAGGTTAATAAATATTTATTAAAAATTTATTAAATTTGCTAATATTGGTTGGTTTTTAGATGTTGGCATCGTTTTTCATTAATTGGGGCGTAGTTCCTTGACTTATTTTAAATATTTTGATAAATTAAATTATAACATCCCAATTGAAGTGGGATTGTTTTTGTTAATAAGATAACAAAACGAATTTATTTTTATATTTTTTAATTTAATTAAAATATGCCAACAATTAATCAATTAGTTCGTAAAGGACGGAAAAGGACAAAAACAAAGAGTAAGTTTCCTGCATTGCAGTTTACTAAAGATACTCTTCATAGAAAAAAAACCGAGTTAAAAAGAGGAGCTCCTTTTAAGAGAGGGGTTTGCTTGAAGGTGACTACAACTACTCCAAAAAAACCTAACTCAGCGTTGCGTAAAATCGCTCGTGTTAGACTTTCTAATGGAATGGAAGTTACGGCGTATATTCCGGGTATGGGACACAATTTGCAGGAGCATTCAATTGTTTTACTCAAGGGGGGTAGAACAAAGGATCTTGCAGGTGTTAGATATAAAGTGGTACGTGGAGTATATGATGCACAAGGAGTAGAGGGAAGAAAACAGTCTAGATCTAGATACGGAGCTAAGAAAGAGAAAAAATAATAAATATATTTAAATTTTTGTAGTATTTGGACTATGAGTTTTTATAACGGGTTCTAATGAGTAAACATCGCCCAGATACTTCAAGTAAAATAATTAATTAGTAAGATTGACTTTTTGTTTTGTGATATGAATATTCTAGTCAATCTGAAGTAAAAAAATATGAGAGGAAAACAAGCACCAAAAAGAGCAATAGAAGGTGATGCAAAATACAATGATAAGGATATAGCTAAGTTTATCAACTATATCATGACTGACGGCAAAAAGGCAGTTGCGCAGAGAATAGTTTATAAGGCCTTTGAGGTTGTTAAAGAAAAAACAAAACAAGATCCAAGACACGTTTTTAATAAGGCTTTGAAAAAGATCTCTCCCTTGGTAGAGGTTAGGGGAAAAAGAGTTGGTGGAGCAAACTATCAAGTTCCATTTCAGGTTAGAGGTGAAAGACGTTTTGTGTTGGGTTGCAGATGGTTGATTGAGGCAGCTAAAGATAAAAAAGGAAAACCAATGTACCAGAAGTTGGCAGAAGAGATTTTGGATGCTTCACAGGGTGAAGGTGCAGCAGCTAAGAAGAGAGAAACAGTGTACAAGATGGCTGAGGCAAATAAGGCTTTTGCTCATTTTGCAAGATAATTATTTAATATCTAAAATAATTAACAAAATTAATTTTTGTATATGAAAAAATATTTCTTACTAGCAATTATATTTGTTTTTTTAACAGGTTGTACTTCAACTACTGATGTCGACAACAAAAAGACTGAAAATAATCAAGAAGTGGAAAAAAATGACGAAGTAGTAGTAAGTGATGAAGGTGAAAATGTCGAGGTGGAAGAAAGCCAAGAAATAATAAGTGATAATATAAAAATAAGCGGTATTTCCGCTGGAGATACCTTGGTAAGTCCAGCTTTAATAGAAGGTGAGACAGGTGTTGATGGAGTGATTGTTGAGCTTAGAAATAGCGAGCATGAAGCGGTTGTGAGTGTGCCAGCAAAAGTATACGACAATAAATTCAAAATATCAGAATATTGGTTTAAGTTTAAAAATACAAAAGAAGGTTATTTAGCAGTTTTCGAACAAGGGGACAAGGATAACATAACCGAGATTCCAGTAAAATTCGAAAGCAAAGAATAAAATAAATGGAGAAAAAAGGTGGAATAAATAATACCTACTTGATAGATAGACAAGGATTCGCCTTAATAGCAGTCCTTATAGTAATTTCCATCATGGCATTAATCTTTTTTGGTAAATCATATTTCTTTAGAGGCGAGAAGCAGTCAGGAGGTGTGGTTCACCAAGTAGAGGTGCTAAACAACGCCAAAGAAGACATTGGTTCAATACAGAAGCAATTAAACAGTAGAACAAATAAACAATTGGAAGAGAATTAAATAAATAATTTATTTTTATAATAATAAAATAATTCGACCCCGGTCATCCGACGGGGCAAGAATTCAAGATTCAAAATATATGGCAAGGGAATATTCGCTAGAAAACACAAGAAACATTGGCATTATGGCACATATTGATGCTGGAAAAACAACTTTTACAGAACGTGTGCTTTTTTATACTGGAAAAAAACATAAAATAGGTGAAACTCATGATGGAGCCGCTGACATGGATTGGATGGAACAAGAGAAGGAAAGAGGAATTACTATTACATCAGCAGCTACTACCTGTTTTTGGAGAGATAATCGTATTAATATTATTGATACTCCAGGGCACGTTGACTTTACTGTAGAGGTAGAGAGATCTTTGCGTGTGTTAGATGGTGCTGTGGCCGTTTTTGACGGAGCAGCCGGTGTAGAGCCACAATCTGAAACTGTTTGGAGACAAGCTGATAAATATAATGTGCCAAGACTTTGCTTTGTAAACAAGATGGACAAGCTGGGCGGTGATTTCGAAATGAGCTTAGACTCTATCAGGGAAAGACTAAGCGAAAAAGCAGTAGCAATTCAGTTTCCAATTGGCGCTGAAGACGATATAAAAGGAATTGTAGATTTGATTACTATGAAAGCTGTTGAGTTTAAAGGTAATTTTGGTGAGCAGATGGATGAAATAGAGATTCCTGCCGACATGACAGATAAAATAAAGAAATATAGAGAAGAAATGGTGGAGAGAGTGGTAGAGTGTGATGAAGAGTTGATGGAGAAATATTTGGCAGGAGAAGAAGTTAGTGTTGAGGAATTGAAAAAAGCTGTTAGAAAAGGAGTTTTGGCAAATGATATTTATCCAGTTCTTGCAGGAACAGCTCTAAAAAATATCGGTGTGCAGCCTGCGCTGGACGCCGTTGTTGAATATTTACCTTCTCCTGTAGATGTGCCACCAATGGAAGCAATGGATGTAGATGATGAAGAGAAAAAGATTCCAGTAAGCGCTGATGATAGTGAATCTTTCGCTGGTCTTGCTTTCAAGATCGCGACTGATCCGTTTGTTGGTAAATTATGTTTTATTAGAGTTTATAGCGGAGTGTTGGAATCTGGATCATATATTTATAATACTGCAACCGGAAAAAAAGAAAGAGTTGGACGACTAGTGAGAATGCATGCTAATTCAAGAGAAGAAGTGAACGAGGTATATGCCGGAGATATCGCCGCAGTAATCGGACTAAAAGATACTGTTACAGGTAATACTCTTTGTGCTGAAAGCAGAAAGTTGATTTTGGAATCAATTACATTTCCAGAGCCTGTAATTAAGATTGCGGTTGAGCCAAAAACAAAAGCAGATCAAGAAAAAATGGGTATAGCATTACAGAAGCTAGCTGAGGAAGATCCTACTTTTAGAGTGGAGACAGATGAAGAAACAAATCAAACTTTAATTTCCGGAATGGGAGAACTTCACTTGGATGTGATTGTTGATAGAATGAAAAGAGAGTTTAATGTAGAAGCAAATATTGGTAAACCACAAGTGTCATATAGAGAAACAATTAAACAGTCAGCAGAGGCTGAAGGAAAATACGTTAAGCAGTCAGGTGGAAGAGGTCAGTACGGACATTGTTGGTTGAGGATTGAGCCTAGAGAAGAAGGAGAGGGAAATGAGTTCGTAGACGAGGTAAAGGGTGGTGTTATTCCAAGAGAATATTTGCCAGCTGTTGGAAAAGGTGTAAATGAAGCTTTTGATCATGGTGTTATTGCTGGTTACCCGATAGTTGATATTAAAGCAACTGTTTATGATGGTTCTTACCATGAAGTAGATTCATCAGAGGTGGCATTTAAGATGGCAGCTATTTTAGCATTTAAGGAAGCAGCAAAAAAGGCTGGAGCAATATTGCTTGAGCCGATTATGAAAGTAGAAGTTGTTACCCCTGAAGAATATATGGGAAATATTGTTGGAGATCTAAATTCCAGAAGAGGACAAGTAGATAAAATGGAAGACAGAGGGAAAAGCAAGGTGATAGATGCCAGAGTGCCGCTTGCTTCCATGTTTGGATACGCTACCGATCTTCGATCAATGAGTCAGGGAAGATCAAATTATAGCATGGAGTTTTTGCACTACAGTGAGGCTCCTAAGAATGTTGCCGACGAGATAATCGGAGATAAAGCAGGAAAATAATAATTCATTATTATGCATAATCAACTTCAAAAAGCAATTGAAATATCAAGGAGGACGGGAGACAGATTGATTATTTTTGATTCTGAATCTAACGAAGCTTTTGCTATCATGCCGTTAAGTAAGTATGAGGAGTTAGTTAGTAAAAAAAATTTGACAGATAATGAATTTGTTGATAATATAAATTCCAATATTCCTTCTTTTGAAGATGACAATATACTTTATAACGAAGGAACGGATTATGAGTCGGAAATGTCATTTGAGCCTGATTTCGGGGCAAGTAATGAGGGGGTGGAGAATGGTGAAAAGAAGTGGGGAATTCCAAAAAGAAGAAGAGAAAGCGCTGAAGAGGTTATTGAAGAAGACCGACAATATTTGGAAGAAATAAATTTTTAATAATATTGTAATAAATAATTAAATTTTTACGATTGGTTCCTTGTAAGGAAAAAACTCTTCTCTCGTTTTTTAGAGAGCTTGAGAAACTGTCGAAAAGTCATTTTAAAAGGTGAAATTTTAAACAGTTTTTAAAAGAGGTCGTAAGTAGACACAACATGTCAGAAAAATTTGAACGAACAAAACCGCATTTAAATGTGGGAACAATTGGCCATGTCGATCATGGTAAAACTACTTTGACAGCAGCGATTTTAAAAGTGTTAGCTGCCAAAGGTATTAGCGCATCAGACAAAAATGTTGATCAGATTGATGCAGCTCCTGAAGAAAAAGAACGTGGTATTACTATTGCTACTGCCCATGTTGAATATGAATCAGAAAATAGACACTATGCTCACGTAGACTGTCCTGGACATGCTGATTATGTAAAAAACATGATTACTGGTGCAGCTCAAATGGATGGAGCAATCCTAGTGGTTGCAGCAACTGATGGACCAATGCCTCAAACAAGAGAACATATCTTGCTTGCTAAGCAGGTTGGAATTAGCAACATTGTTGTATTCCTAAACAAATGTGACATGGTAGAGGACCAAGAGTTGATTGACTTAGTTGAGGAAGAAATCAGAGACTTGTTAAAGAAATATGAGTTTGACGGTGATAATGCAAAAATTGTCAGAGGTTCAGCTCTAAAAGCATTGGAAGGACCAGAAGGTGATGATGGAAATCCAGTTATGGAATTAATGGCTGCCTTAGATGAAGCTATTCCTGAGCCAAAAAGAGACACTGACAAAGACTTCCTTATGCCTATCGAAGATGTATTTTCAATTGAAGGTAGAGGAACTGTAGTTACAGGTAGAATCGAAAGAGGTATCTTAAAAATTAACGAAGAAATAGAAATTGTTGGTTTGAAAGATACTACAAAAACAACTGTTACAGGAATCGAGATGTTTAACAAGCAGTTAGACGAAGGTCAGGCAGGTGATAATGCTGGTATTCTTCTTAGAGGAACCAAAAAAGACGAAGTAGAAAGAGGGCAAGTATTGGCAAAACCTGGAACTGTAACTCCTCATACTGAGTTTGAAGCTGAAGTTTATATTCTATCTAAAGAAGAGGGTGGAAGACATAAACCATTTTTCAAAGGTTATAAACCACAATTTTATATTAGAACAACTGACGTAACTGGTGAAGTGGAACTTTCTGAGGGAACAGAAATGGTAATGCCTGGCGACACAGTAAATCTTAAAGTAAAATTGATTTCTCCAATTGCTTTGGAGGATAAAATGAGATTTGCTATTCGTGAGGGTGGAAGAACTGTAGGTGCTGGTGTGGTTGTAAAAATCATTAAATAGGTATTTAGCTCCCCTCCGGTGTCACCGGAGGGGATGATAATGTTTATTTAATTAAATTAGTGAGCTTGTTAGTTCAAGCTAAATTTTAAAATGCCAGAAAAAGCAAAAAAAGAAACATCACAAAAAGAAGATTTTAAGCAAAGAATTCGCATTAAAATCAAAGCTTTTGATCACAAAATAATTGATCAATCTACAAAGACTATTATTGATACAGCGCAGAGAAGTGGCGCTCAGGTCTTTGGTCCGGTTCCATTGCCGACAGAAATAAAGAAATACACTGTCAACAGATCTACTTTCGTGCATAAAGCATCAAAGGATCAATATGAAATGAGAACCCATAAAAGATTGATTGATATTGTTGAGCCATCAGCAAAAACCATCGAAGATTTAACAAGTTTAAATATTCCAGCTGGTGTTGATGTGGAGATCAAGATGTAATTGGCTAATATTAGATATTATTGAGATTTTGGCAAAACCCTTGCAAAAATTTTAATTTTAATATATAATGCTATTATAATTTATAAGTTTATTTTTTATTGTTTTAATAACTCGTGAAATATTAATTTCGTGAAAGTGTTTAAGTGATAAAATGATAAACATACTTAGAAAGGAAATTTTCAAGCAAAAAAAATTCAGCTACAAAGTTACATGAGAGTTAGTAATTTGTACTGGTTTTTGTTTAAAGACCAGTTTTTTGTTTGAAAATAATTCCAACAGAACGTGATAAGATCTATTTTATGAAGTTTATTATCGGAAAAAAACAAGAAATGACCCAGATTTGGAGAGAGACAAAGGTTTATTCAGTTACAAAGGTTAAAACTGGATCTTGTGTTGTGGTGCAAAAGAAAACAGAGGAGAGTGATGGTTATAGTGCGTTGCAAGTTGGTTTTGGAACAAGAAAAGAAAAGAATATTAATAAACCTCAAAAGAAACATTTTGGAAAATTAGGAAATTTTGCTAAGTTAAGAGAATTTAGAACAGAGGTAGAGGATATAAAAAGAGGAGATGTTATCAACATAGGAACATTTAACGAGGGAGACACAGTTCAGGTTACATCAACATCAAAAGGAAAAGGATTCCAAGGTGTAGTTAAGAGATGGGGATTTGCAGGTCAGATTAAGACTCATGGTAACAAAGATCAATTAAGAATGCCTGGATCAATTGGTGCTACTGGACCGGCTCATGTATTTAAAGGAACAAAAATGGGTGGCCGAATGGGTGGTGATAGAACTACAATAAAGAATTTAGAAGTTATTAAAGTTGATGAGGAAAATAATATTTTATATATTAAGGGTGCAATCCCTGGAGCTAGAAATGGTCTAGTTTTGATTAGTGGAGAAGGCGAATTGAAATTCGAAAAAGGCGAGGAAGCTCCTAAAGAAAAGGAAGAAAAAGAGGAGAAAGATACAAAAGAGCAAAAAGAAGAGAAGAAAGAAGAAAAGGTTGAGAAGAAACCTGTCCAGCAAGAAGCGGGCAAGGAAGAAGCACCAGAAAAGGCAAAAGAAAAGAGGGAGGAGGATATCGAGGAGGTTGTTGTAGAGGCTGACAAAAAGAAAAAGTCTTCTAAAAAAGAAGAGGTTGAGAAAGAAGATAGCTCAAAAAAAGAAGAGAAAAAATAATTTTAAATGAGGTTACCTGTTAAAGCAGGGATAAAATATAAAACGAACCGCAAACTAATAAAATATGTCAATCAGTATTAAGATACACAATCAAAAAGCAGAAGTAGTCGAAGAAGTAAAATTGGATGAAAAAGTTTTTAAAGTTGATATAAGCGAAGCTTTGGTCCACCAAGCATTTGTTGCTCAGATATCAAATGAGAGGCAAGTTTTGGCTGATACTAAGACCAGAAGCGAGGTTCGTGGTGGTGGAAGAAAACCATGGAGACAAAAAGGAACAGGTAGAGCCAGAGCTGGTTCTAGTAGATCACCAATTTGGATTGGTGGTGGTGTGACTTTTGGTCCGACTAAAATGAGAAATTTTAAAAAGAATATCAACAGAAAGATGAAGCAAAAAGCTTTACTTATGGTAATGTCTGACAGGATAAAGAATGAGCATGTAGCAGTGGTTGACGAACTAAAGTTGGATAAGTTTAAGACTAAAAAGTTTAATGAAATAATTGCAAAATTAGAAAAGAAAGCTATTGTTAATCATGAAGCAGACAGAAAAAGAAGTGTTTTAGTAGTAATAGACACCAAGGATGAAAAAATAAAGTATTCAGGAAGAAACCTAGAGGGCGTAAAGGTGATTAATTTGGACAATATTAATATTTTTGATTTATTGAAATACAGAGATCTGGTATTAACGAAGAAAGGTGTAAAAGAAATAGAGAAAAAATACAGTAAATAAATATCAGGTAAATTTTATTATATATGGCATTTTTTAAAAAGGAAAAAGAAGAAAAAAAACCTACACAAAAGGTTGTAGCAGAAGATAAGAAAAAGGTAGAAAAAAAAGCTGATAAAAAATCAGCAAGTGTTTCTAGTGCAAAAAAGGCAGACACAAAAGAAGAAAAGAAAGTGAAGGAAGAAAAAATAAAAACAGGAAGAGCGTATGATGTCTTGGTAAGACCCTTGATTACAGAAAAAGGATCAAGCGTTAATTCTGAAGGAAAGTATTTGTTTGAGGTGGGTGTAGATTCTAACAAGATTGAAATAGCTAAGGCAGTAAAAGAAGTTTATGGTGTAAATCCAATAAGTGTAAATGTTATAAATACAAAAGGAAAAAAAGTTAGGTTTGGAAGAAATTTTGGAAAGAGAAAAGACTGGAAAAAAGCGATAGTGACACTTCCGAAGGGGGAGAGCATTAATGTTTACGAAGGAGTGTAAAATACACAGAAACAACGAAAAAATAACAAAGACACGAAGTCAAATAATTAGTGTAAAAAAAATGGGTATAAAAAAAGTAAAACCAACCACACCAGGTAGACGTCAAGCAACATTTGATGATTTTTCAGATATTACAAAAACAAAGCCTGAGAAAGCTTTGATTGTTATCAAGAAGAGAAGTGGCGGACGAAATGCACAAGGAAGAATTACGGTTAGACATAGAGGTGGTGGAGCAAAAAGATATATTAGAGTAATTGATTATAAGAGAGATAAGTATGATGTGCCAGCACGTGTAGCGGCAATAGAATATGATCCAAACAGAGGAGCTAGAATTGCATTACTTCATTACAAAGATGGAGAAAAGAGATATATTATTAGTCCAGTGGGATTAAAGGTTGATGAGACATTAAAAAGTTCAATGAAAAAGATTGAGATAGTGAGAGGAAATGCCATGCCAATTAAGTATATTCCAGCAGGTATCGCCGTTTATAATGTAGAGCTTCATCCTGAAAGAGGAGGTCGTATTGCTAGAGGCGCTGGAAATTCTGTACACGTCATGGGTGTTGAGGGGAAGTATGCTCAGATTAAATTACCATCAGGTGAGATAAGATTAGTTAACAAAGAGTGTCTATGTACTGTAGGACAAGCAAGTAATCCAGACCAGAGACATATCAAGCTTGGTTCAGCAGGAAGAAAAAGACATTTAGGATGGAGACCTGTTGTTCGTGGTAGTGCTATGAACCCGGTAGATCATCCACATGGTGGTGGTGAAGGAAATCAACCAATTGGGTTGAAGCATCCTAAAACACCATGGGGTAAACCAGCATTTGGTGTAAAAACCAGAAACAAAAAGAAATCAACTAATAGTTTAATTATAAAAAGAAGAGGAAAAGGAAGAAGATAGATAAATAAGTAAAAAGTTGAAAGTGGAAAGTCGAGGTATAAATACTTTATAGACTTTATAGACTTTCAGACTTTAAAGACTAAACACATGTCTAGAAGTTTAAAAAAAGGTCCATACATAAATGAAAGATTGCTCGAGAAGATAAAGAATCTTAAACCGGGTGATAAAACCATGCTGAAAACATGGGATAGATCATGTACTATTACTCCGGAAATGGTAGGATTTACGATTGGAGTACATAACGGAAGAAAACATGTTGATGTTTATGTTGTAGAGGACATGGTGGGACATAAACTAGGAGAGTTTGCTCCTACTAGAAAATTTGTGAATCATGGCGGAAAAATGGCAAAGGTTCAAAAATAACCATTATAAGTTAATATAATATGGAAATCAAAGCAAAAGTAAAAAATTTAAGAATGTCACCAAGAAAAGTAAGATTGGTTATTGATGTTGTTCGAGGGATGAAGGTTGATGAGGCAATTAGCCAGCTTGTTTTTATGAACAAAAAAGCTGCAAAGCCAATTATGAAGCTGGTAGAATCAGGAGTAGCTAATGCTTTAAATAATTATGAACTTGATAAGGGTAATTTACTTATAAAAGAAATCAGAGTAGATGAGGGTGCCACATTAAAGAGATGGATGCCAAGAGCTCGTGGAAGAGCTACAGTTATCAGAAAAAGAACAAGCCATGTAAATTTAATTTTGGGAGAAATAGTAGATTCTGGAGAGAAAGAGGCTAAAAAAGAAAAAATAGAAGATCCAATAAAATTAGACGCTAAGGCAAAACAAGAAGGTGATGCTAAGGTGGAAAAAGAAGAGAAAGAAGAGAAAAAAGAAACAGATGAAAAAGGAAAAAAGATAGTAGATCCAAGAGGAGAAGGGCATGGCAAGAATACCAAGATTGAAGGAAAGGGACAGAAGGGTTTTGTTGGAAAAATGTTTAGAAGAAAAAGCGGTTAATTAAAATTGAAACCTGTCTGCCTAAAAGGCAGAGATTAAATTTTAAATCTAAAAAATCATGGGAAAAAAAGTAAATCCAAAAATTATCAGAATAGGTATCACTAGGACTTGGCAGTCAAAGTGGTTTGATGTTGGGAAAAAGTATATCAGCAATCTAAAACAAGATATATATATCAGAAGATATTTGCTTAAAAAATTTAGAGAAGCTGGAGTAGACAAGGTTGAGGTAGAGAGAAATGCGAAAAAAATAAGTATCGGTATTCACACAGCTAAACCAGGATTTATTATTGGACGTGGTGGAGCAGGCTTGGATGATCTGAAAAAGGATTTACATAAAAGATTTTTAAGTAGACCAGCCGGTATAAGACCAGGTGATGTAAAATTAAATATCTTTGAGGTAGATAGACCAAACCTAAGCTCTCAAATTGTAATGCAATCTATGATATTAGATATAGAAAAGAGAATGCCATACAGAAGAGTGATGAAGCAAGTGATTAACAGAGTAGAAAGGTCAGGAGCGCTCGGGATAAAGATAAAAGTTGGTGGAAGATTGAACGGTGCTGAAATTGCAAGAAGTGAAACATTGACTAGTGGAAAAGTTCCTTTGCATACCCTTAGAGCAGATATTGATTACGCCAGAGGAGCTGCTAACACAATTTACGGAGCAATAGGAGTAAAGGTTTGGATATATAAAGGAGATAAATTTGAAAAAGAAGAAGAAAGAAAAGGTGAGGTAGTAGGGAAAAAAATGAAATAGTTTAATTTTTGAGATTTTTAGAAACAAGAAAAAGATTCAAACATCTCAAAAATCATAATCGACATTATTATGTTAATGCCAAAAAAGCAAAAATATAGAAAATCACACAAAGGAAGAAGAGGTGGAAAGACTACCAGAATGACTTCTTTGAGTTTTGGTAAGTTAGGATTGAAAACGATCGAACCATGCTGGATATCATCAAGGCAGATTGAGGCAGCCAGAAGGGTAATGACTAGATATACTAAGAGAGGCGGAAAAATATGGATTAGAATATTTCCAGATAAACCGGTTACAAAAAAAGGTGGAGAAATCCCAATGGGTAAAGGTAAGGGTGCAGTAGATTACTATGTAGCAGTAGTTAAGCCAGGGATGATCATGTTTGAAATAGGCGGAGTAGAAAAAGATGTGGCCAAAAAAGCTCTAGAGCTTGCCGCATATAAATTGCCTGTAAAATGTAAAGTGGTAATTGGGGAGTAGAGTGATAAACTAAAACAGTATAGAATATAAGTTATATTATATGAAATATAAAGAATTAAAAAAGAAAAAAATAAGCGATTTACATAAGTTGTTAAGCGAGGAAAGGGATAAATTGAGAGATTTGCGTTTTAAGGATGCAAACAAGCAATTGAAAAAAGTAACAGATATTAAGATTGTTAGAAATACTATTGCTAGAATACTAACGCTACTTAACGCTAGCAAGAAAGAAGAAATAAAGAAATAAGACATATTATGTCAGCTTGCCGATTGTGAAAAGAAATTTATTACAATTGGCGCAATATCAAAGTATGGATAAAAAAAACGACAAAAAAACGGAAAAAAAGACTGAAAAAAATATTATAAGCAAGAAATTTAACGGAGTTGTAGTTAGCGACAAGATGAGTAAGACAATCATTGTTAGAGTTGATAGTGTAAAGATTCATCCTAAATACAAAAAGAGATATACAGTAAGTAAGAGGTATAAGGTGCACGATGAGAAGGGAGAGTTTCACGAAGGTGACAAGGTTGTGTTTGTTGGGTGCAGACCATTTAGTAAGGATAAAAAATGGAGAGTAATTAATTAAGCAAAAAGTCGAAAGTCGAAAGTCAAAAGTGTTATTACTTTATAGACTTTTCAGGCTATTCAGATTTTATGATTAGAATATGATTCAAGTAGAATCAAAATTAAAAGTAGCAGATAATTCAGGAGCTAGAAAAGTTCTATGTATTAAAGTGTTGGGCGGGTATAAGAGAAGATACGCAAGTGTTGGAGATGTGATAACCTGTTCAGTAAAAGAAGCAACTCCACATACACCTATTAAAAAAGGTGACATAGTACATGCTGTGGTTGTTAGAACTAAAAAGGAAGTAAGAAGGGAAGATGGAACTTATTTAAGATTTGACGATAATGCTTGTGTGATTATAGATAGAGCAAAAAAAGAACCAAAATCAACACGTGTTTTTGGTCCTATTGCCAGAGAGGTGAGAAGACGAGGCTTTTTTAAGATCGCGTCATTAGCACCAGAGGTGCTTTAAGGCTACACACAAAAGAAACGGATAACCAAGGATAATAACAGAACAAGAAAAATAATTTGGTTTAATTCGTGTATAATTTAATTTAAATTTCGTTAACTTAGTGTTTATATGAAAATTAAGACTAATGACAAAGTAAAAATATTAGCAGGAAAAGACAAGGGTAAGACAGGAAAGGTTTTACAGGTTTTTCCGGAAGATGGAAGAGCTAGCGTTGAAGGAATCAATTTGCTTATTAAGCACATGAGACCTAGAAAACAGGGTGAGAAAGGTCAGAGAATTGAATTTCCAGCTCCAATGAATATATCAAATATTGCTTTGATTTGTCCAAAATGTGGCAAAGAGACAAGAGTTGGTTATAAATATTCAGAAGATGCTAAGGAAAAGGGTGGAAAGAAGAAATTTAGAGTATGTAAAAAATGTGATACGGTTATAGATTAAACATAAACTATTATTAAAATGTTGCAAGAAAAATATAAAAAAGAAATATTACCTAAGTTGAAAGAGAAATTTGGGCATAAAAACGACTTTGAAGCTGCAAGGTTGGAAAAGGTTGTTTTGAATGTGGGATTTGGAAAACACAACAAAGAAAAGGCATATATCAAAAATGTAGTAGACAGTTTGGGAAAAATATCCGGGCAAAAGCCGGTTACTACTAAGGCCAAAAAAGCTATTTCATCATTTAAAATAAGAGAGGGTATGATAATCGGAGCTTGTGTTACTCTTAGAGGAAAAAGAATGCATGATTTTGTAGAGAAATTGATTCATATAACATTTCCAATGGTTAGAGATTTTAGAGGAATTTCAGAAAAGAAAATGGACAATACTGGCAATATGACAATTGGTTTTAAAGAGCACTTGCCGTTTCCGGAAATAAAAGCAGATGATGTTGAAAATGCGTTCGGGCTAGAAGTCTGTTTAACTACCTCTACCAGAAATAAAGAAGAAGGACTCGAGCTATTTAGGCTCATGGGTTTCCCTTTTAAGAAGTAAATAATTATATTATATGGCTAGAAAAGCATTAATCGAAAAAGCAAAAAAGACACCTAAATTTCCAACAAGAGTAATCAGAAGATGTTGGAAATGTGGAAGAAATCATGGTTACATACGTGATTTCGGATTGTGCAGAATTTGCTTTAGGGAGTTGGCTGAGAACGGTGATTTGCCAGGAATTAAGAAATCTTCTTGGTAATAATAATTTTTAAATTAATTAATAAGTATATATGACAGATCCAATAGCAGACATGTTAACACGTATAAGAAATGCTTCAGCAGTGCATAAGCAGGATGTTGTTTTGCCTATGAGCAAGACAAAGCATAAAATTGCCGAGATTCTGAAACAAGCAGGCTGGATTTATAATGTTGAGGTAATCAAGGGCGGAGAAAAGGGAGCATTTGATAAGCTAAGAATAGTTTTAAAATATAAAAAGAGCGGCAAATCAGTTATTAGCAAGATCAAAAAGGTGAGCAAGCCAGGACTTAAAGTGTATGTTGGTAAAGATGAGTTGCCAAAAGTTTTAAATAATCTAGGAATTGCGATTATTTCCACATCAGAAGGTTTAATGACCAATAGAGAGGCGAGAAAGAAAAAGATTGGTGGAGAAGTAATTTGCGAAATATATTAAATTAGTAGGCTTAGGGCATATAATCAAGTTACTTTTTGCCCGGAGCTAATAACAAATATGTCACGTTTGGGAAAGACGACAATTAAATTACCAGAAAATACTCAAGCAAGTATTGAGAATGATTTTATTACCGTGAAGGGTCCAAAGGGGGAATTGAAACAAAAATTACACGAAATAGTAAGTGTTGAGGTGAGTGATAATGAAATATCTGTTGATGTTAAAAATAAGAACATGAAGAAGGATAAGTCATTTTGGGGGTTGTATTGGAGCTTGATCAACAATATGGTTGTTGGTGTAAATGACGGTTTTTCAAAAAAACTAGAGATTAATGGAGTTGGTTATAGAGCAGCTTTGGCTGGAAAAAATTTAACTCTCAATGTTGGTTTTTCTCATCAGGTGGACTTTCCAATTCCTGAAGGAATAACAGTTGAGGTGGATAATAATATAATCACAGTTACAGGTATTGATAAGCAGTTAGTTGGAGAGACTGCAGCACAAATTAGAAAAGTAAAAAAACCTGAACCATACAAGGGGAAGGGTATAAAATATATTGACGAAGTTATCAGAAGAAAAGAAGGTAAAACTGCAACTAAGGGTGAATAAAAACTGATTTTAGAGACATATAACTTGTAAAAAAATACTATGGATAAAAACATAATAAAAAATAGAAGAAAAATAAGAAGAGCAAGCAGAATCCGAGCTACTATTTCTGGTACTGCTCTATGCCCCAGACTAAGTGTGTTTAGGTCTAATAAGGGGATTTATGCTCAGATTATTGATGATCAGAAGGGGATAACTTTGGCTAGCGTTAAGTCAGACGAAGTTAAAGCTGCAAAAAAAGACGGGAAAACAGAATCTAGTTTTGAACTAGGAAAGATTTTAGCTAAAAAAGCAAGTGAGAAAAAAATTAATAAAGTTGTATTTGATAGAGGTGGAAATAAATACCATGGAAGAATAAAGTCTTTTGCTGAAGGAGCAAGAGAGGCTGGTTTGAATTTTTAATTGATTCTTGATTTTAATAAATATTTATATGACAAAAGAGACAAAAGAAGAGAAAAAATCATCAGAAGAAACAGAAAAGAAGGAGGACGCAAATGTGAAAAAAACTACAGGCAAAGAAGCTGCTTCTTCAGTTGCTAAATCTGTGTATGGTGACAAAAGGAACAAAGAGAGGCAAAAGAGAATGAAGAGAGGCAAAAGAGAAAAGCAAGATGAGTTTGATCAAAGAGTTGTCGACCTAGCAAGAGTAACACGTGTGATGGCTGGCGGAAAGAGAATGAGATTTAGGGCCTGTGTTGCAATTGGTGACAAAAAAGGAAAAGTAGGTATTGGACTAGACAAAGGAGCTGATGTTTCTATCGCTATTACCAAGGCAGTGAACAAGGCCAAAAAAGCAATTATTGAAGTACCTATCGTAAATAATACTATTCCTCATGAGATTTCTCAGAAGACTGGAGCTGCTCGTATATTGCTTAGACCTGCTCGAAAGGGTAGAGGTGTGATCGCCGGTGGTGCTGCTCGTATCATCTTGGAGCTTGCAGGAGTAAAAAATGTTACCAGTAAGATATTTGGAGCAAGTAATAAGGTTAGTGTAGCTAGGAATACTATTGACGCTTTGAATAATTTGAAAAAAATTGAGCCAAAAGTTAAAAAAACAAACGAGAAAAAGGAAGGCTCAAAAACAAACGAGAAAAAGGAAAAAAATAAATAATTTTTTATGACTTTATCATTAAATTCAATAAAACCAAATAAAAAATCTGTAAAGAAAAGAAAGCGCATTGGAAGAGGAAATGCATCAGGGACTGGAACTTATTCGGGAAAAGGTCTTAAGGGACAAAGATGTAGATCTGGTGTGAGTGGACTCAAAAGACTTGGTATGAAACAGGTGCTTCTTAGAACTCCAAAATTAAAAGGTTTTAAATCTCTAAAGCCAAAAGCACAGACTGTATATTTTTCTCACTTAAATGAGAGTTTTAAGGAGGGAGAAGAGGTTTCTCCAAAAACTCTAGTAGAAAAAGCAGTTGTTAAAAAGGCTAATATTAAAATAAAAGTATTAGGAAACGGCGAGTTAAAGATAAAAAAACTGAGCTTCAAAAATGTACAATTTAGCGAAAGCGCTAAAGCAAAGATTGAGAAGAGTGGTGGTAAAATTTCTTAAGATTTTTTAAATACTTCTTTTTATAAAACAAGAATGGTTTTTTCTTTAGTATTAATGATTTGTTGGATTGAGTAGAGGTATTCAATTCAATAAGCAAAAGCAATCATGATAAATAAAATATTGCAAATTTGGAAGATTAAAGATTTGAGAAAAAATATATTATTTGTTTTGGCTATGCTTGTGATTTTCAGGATGGCTGCACATATCCCTATTCCAGGAGTAGACACTGAAGCGTTAAAAGCATTTTTTTCCTCTAACCAGATTCTTGGATTGATGAATATTTTTTCAGGAGGAGGCATGCAGTATTTTTCAGTTGTTATGATGGGTATCGCGCCTTATATTACATCTTCAATTATTTTTCAGCTCCTAGGGATGATTATTCCTTCTCTAGAGGAGATGCAAAAGGAAGAACAAGGAAGACAGAAGATAAGTATGTGGACTCGTTGGGCTACAGTACCGCTAGCTGCTTTGCAGGCATTTGGTATGATTACCCTTCTTAGAAGATCTCAAGCTGATATTTTGGGAAACATCACATCTTTTGACCTAATGAGCATGATCATTATAATTACAGCTGGAACTATATTTTTAATGTGGATCGGAGAGCTTATTACAGAAAAAAACATTGGAAACGGAATTTCATTATTAATTTTCGCAGGAATTATCGCCAGCATTCCACAAGCTGTTCAGCAGACTATCGTAACTTATACCTCTGAACAATTATTTACTGTAGTTGGTTTTGTACTTATCGGAGTATTAACAGTTGTTGGTGTGGTTATAATTACTGAGGGCCAGAGAAATATACCTGTTCAATACGCCAAGCAGATTCGTGGCAGTAGGATGTATGGAGGTACTACTTCACATCTTCCTTTGAGAGTGAATATGGCTGGTGTGATTCCGATTATCTTTGCGATTTCAGTGGTTTTATTTCCGTCAATGATTGCCCAGTTCTTTATTCATGCCAGGACAGAGTGGATAGCGAGCGCAGCAGAATGGGTGATTATGATTTTCCAAAATCAACTTATTTACGGTATTATATATTTCTTACTTGTATTTGCATTTACCTTCTTCTATACCGAGGTTATTTTTCACCCGGATCAAATAGCGGAAAATTTACAAAAGCAAGGTGGATTTATTCCTGGTATAAGACCAGGTAGACACACTGCTGAGTATCTTGCCAATACTACACATAAGATAATATTGGTAGGAGCATTATTCCTCGGCATTATCGCCATACTTCCTTTGGTGCTTCGATATTTTACTGGAGTTCAGGCATTGGCAATAGGAGGTACTGGACTTTTGATTGTGGTTGCTGTAGTTATTGAAATGGTAAAGCAAATTGAGTCTCAACTTACAATGAGAGAATATGAAATAAAATAAAAAATCTTTACATATTTTATAAAAACCCGGACTAGTTCCGGGTTTTTGTTTTTGTGTTAAATATGGTATAATAAGCTTATGAAACCTATAATTAAAGCTAAAAAAATAAACTTTACATACAATAAGGGCAAGTCAAATGAGTATAAGGCTCTTATTGATATTGATTTGGATGTTTATCCTCACGAGTTTGTTATTATTTTTGGTCCTTCAGGATGTGGTAAGTCATCACTTTTAAATGTAGTAGCCGGTCTTGAGCTGCCTGATGATGGGAGCTTGGAGGTTATGGGTAGGGATTTGTTTAAATTGAGCAAGGGAGACTTCTCAATGTACCACAGAAAAGACGTTGGCATGATTTATCAGTCCTATAACTTGATTACCAGTTTGTCAGTGCTTGATAATGTAGCCTTACCACAGATATTTATTAATTCACGTAAGAAAAAGAGGGACAAGTTGTCAATGTCTCTACTAAAAAGATTTGGTATTGATAAGCAGGCCAAGAAGCTGCCAACAGAGCTTTCAGGCGGTCAGCAGCAGAGGATAGGAATTGCCAGATCGATTGTTAATGATCCCGATATTATTTTAGCTGATGAGCCAGTGGGAAATCTGGATTCGAATTCAGCGCAAAATGTATTAGAAATTTTGAGAGAGTTAAATGAAAAAGAGGAAAAAACCGTGATCATGGTTACACATAATCCAGAATATTTAGACTATGGAGATCGAATCATTTACATGAAAGACGGGTTGATAGTCAGGGAGGTCAACAACAAGGATAAAAAATTCAACAACAAGAAAAGAAAAGGTGTAGTGCCAAAGACGCCAACAGAGCACATCAATTCATTGATGAGATCATACCAGGGACTCTCACCAAATCAGATCAATATTCTGATATTGCCTTATAAGGCCAAGATGTTTGCTAATTTTTTTATTTCAAAACGGAACATAGAAGAAACTACAGTACTAGAAAATGTAATTCAGAGGAGGATTATGGGATTGATTTCCAAAGAGGAGCTGTATGAAATATTGCACAAACCTTCAAACGAGGGAGGTGTGGGCTTTGACAAGAGAACTGCAGAAAACATTATAAAAAAGATAAACAGGACTATTAGAATGGCTTATTTTATAGGCAGGAAACATAGACAAAGAAAGGATAGTGAGGGCAACTTTATCGAGATTACAATTGAAGAAAAAGTAGAAAAGATTACCACTTATTTATTAAAAACTTGTTATCTTGATTCTTATAAAAATTTAAAAGAGGAGCAATTGGAGCGTTTAAAAACTGCTGTCAGGGAGAGAGTGGAGAATATTGTTAATAAATCTGATTTTTATAATTATTTGGATTTATCGTTTTCAGAGAAGGGAGTTGGCTTGAATAGTAAAACAGCCAGATCAATTTCAGATGAATTAGAACTGCTGCTTGTTTTGGGTTATGGTATTCTGAAGGGTAGTATTGAAAAAAAACCAGAAGAAGCAAAGGACGTTAATCCTGACAAGAATGTAAATTTTCCGGAAATAAGTGAGAGTGGCGCACCGGATCTAATGGCGTCTGTTAGGGAGAGATTTGATAAAATAAATAAAGCAAAGTAGAAGTTATGTTAGTTGTAGATATATTAAGACTTTCAACTAGAATGTTTAGGACAAATCGTTCTAGGACTATTTTGACTATCCTAGGTATTAGTGTTGGTATTGGCGCTATTTTGTTTTTGGTTTCCCTGGGGTATGGTTTGCAAAAATTAATATTAGAAAAAATTACAACTTCTGACGCTCTTTTAAGTCTTGATGTGGGGGTAGGAGAATTGGCCAACTTGAAATTGAGTGACTCAACCATTGATGACTTAAACAGGATTCCTGAAATAAGCAAGGTGAGCCCATTGGTGTCTTCTCAGGCTCAAATGGAGGTTGATGGGATATCTTCTGAATTGACAACAAATTTTGCTGATAGTGATTATTTTCGTTTAGATGGAGCGGTCCTGAAGGAGGGTGATTTTTATGGTGACGAAGAAGAGGATAAAAATAAAATAATTATTTCTTCAGTTGCTTTAAAACTTTTTAATATAGATGAAAAAGACGCCTTTGATAGGGAAATTTATTTAACATTTTTTGATACAGAAATAGATAGCGATGGAGAAACTAGACGTGAAATCATTAAATCGGATCAGAGTTTTAGAGTGGTGGGTATTATAGAAGAGGAGAGCTCAAGCTATATTTATCTGCCATTTTTAAATAGTAAAATTTTGAAGAATAAAAATTATAATAATGTAAAAGTAAGAGTTGATCGTGAGGAAAATTTGGATATTGTCAGAAATAAAATCATAGAAAAAGGATTTTCAGTTAGTGCCCTGTCAGATGTTATAGAGCAAGCTAATCAAATATTTAGGGTTTTGCAAATCGTGTTAGCTTCTTTTGGAATTGTGGCTTTGATTGTTTCAGCTATAGGCATGTTTAACACCATGACCATTGCTCTGTTGGAGCGTACCCAGGAAATAGGTATTATGAAAGCCTTGGGAGCGACAAGCGCTGATATTTGGAGCATGTTTTTGTCTGAGTCCGTAATAATTGGATTTTTAGGAGGTACGGGCGGTATTATTATGGGAGTTTTTGGTGGGCAAATTTTTAATTATGGAATAAATATTTTGGCTGGAGCTATGGGCGGAGAAAAAATAAGTTTATTTTTTACTCCATTTTGGTTCATCGCTCTGATCATGACTTTTTCTACAATAGTTGGATTGGCAACTGGCTTTTATCCGGCGAAAAGAGCGGCAAATATCAATTGTTTAGAAGCTTTGAGATACAAGTAATAAAATTATAAATATACTAATATGGTTTTAAAAAAAATATTATCTGCAGACATTGATAGAATTTCAACTGATAAATTCAAGGCCAGTAAATTAAATATTAATGGCGAAAAGAAGCTACTTAGATCCTCTGAGGTTAAGCAATTTATCAAAAAAATGGCCAGAGGTGGGAGATCTGCGAGTTATCTAGAAGATGGACTTAGAAAAGCAGGAATGGAGGGAAGTAGTTTTAGAAAAAGAAAAGAATTAATGACTGTTATTAGCCAAAAAGATGAGACTGAAAAAGCAGGTTTAAAAGAAACAAAAATTAAGAAAAATTTTACCCAACCTCGAGTTACAAAGTCAGAAGCGGTTTTTGCTGGTGGCAAGACTAAGAAATCTTTTGGTTTCGCTCTGGGTAGCATCAAGACATCAAGCTCGGCATTGTCTGGTCAGGTAAAGACTGGGTTTGCTGGAAAGCCGAATAAGACAACTTCATTTATTTCAAAACCGAAAGATACGCCCGGTTTTGCAAATGGACCGAAAAACAAATTATAAATTATGTTTACAACAATTATCCTTTTTATTTTGGGATTTATTTTTTTAATCAAAGGAGCTGATATAGTGGTGGAGGGATCTTCTTCTGTGGCTAGGAAATTTAATATTTCTACTTTTGTGATAGGTTTGACTGTAGTAGCCTTTGGAACATCTGCTCCGGAGTTGATGGTTAGTGCCTTGGCAAGTTTTCGTGGGAGTACAGGTATCGCCCTAGGAAACATAATTGGATCCAATATAACCAATACTCTTTTAATTCTAGGGACATCTGCCGTGATAGCTCCGTTGGTAGTAAAGAGACACACAGTTAGCAAAGAAATTCCTTTTTCTTTACTTTCTATTTTAGCGCTTGCCATTTTGGTAAATGATTTTTTGATCGACGGATCAGGTCCGGATGGGCTTACCAGGATTGATGGATTGATTCTGATTTTATTTTTTAGCATCTTTATTTATTATACATTTGGAATAACCAGATCAAAAGAAAATATTTTCCAAAAAACGGTTGGCGAAATGAAGTATGAAACGCCAGTAGAATATGGACTTTTTTATTCTTCATTTATGATATTGCTCGGTCTGATTGGTCTGGCTGTCGGTGGTAAGTTTATTGTTGATGGAGCAGTGGTCTTTGCCCAGATGGCGCATGTTAGCGAGGCCTTTATCGGACTTACTATTGTGGCTATTGGCACTTCCTTGCCTGAAATGGCTGCCTCAGTGGTTGCCGCTCGTAAAGGCACAACTGATATGGCAGTAGGTAATGTAATAGGCTCGAATATATTTAATTTGTTATGGGTACTTGGCATGAGTTCGATAATCAGTCCTATTGGCTTCAACTCCGCCTTAAATATTGATGTCCTGCTTCTAATTGTGGCCACTATTTTATTGCTATTTTTGATTTTTATTGGAAGAAAAAATATATTAGAAAAAAAAGAAGGCATTACTCTTATTGCCATTTTTGTAACCTATATGATTTATATTATTATTAGAGGGTAGAGAATAGTTTTATTGGTGCAACTAATTTATAAACACACTATTTTTATTTAGGAGGGGTATTTTTTGTCACCTCTTTTTTATTAGAGCAGATTTGAGTATTGTGAATAAATGTGCTAGTATTTACTAAAATAAATAAAATTTTATGATAACCATAAAAACAGAAAAAGAAATACAAACAATGAGAGAAGGGGGTAAAATATTAGCTAATATTTTGCGTGAACTTGGGCGTAGGGTAAGGCCTGGGATGACAACGGCCAAGCTTGAAATGATTGCTTGTGATATGATAGAGAAAGCCGGAGGACGCCCAGCTTTTAAAGGGTATAGAACCAGCCCTAATGAAGATGCTTTTCCTACAGCGTTATGTACGTCAATTAATGATGAAATTGTGCATGCTCCATCTCTACCATCTAGAGAAATAAAGAGTGGAGACATTATTGGAATTGATGTCGGCATGGAATATCCATATAAAAAGGGAGAGAAAGGAATGTATACTGATAGTGCGATTACTGTGCCAGTGGGAGAAGTCGATAAAAAGGTGTCAGAGTTAATTAGAGTCACAAAAAGAGCTTTAGATATTGCCATAGAGCAAGTTCGACCAGGAAACAGCTTAAATGACATTGGGAAAGCAATAGAAGATTATATAGATAAGACCGATTTCTCGATTGTTAGAGATCTGGTGGGACACGGAGTAGGCAGGGAGGTTCACGAGGAGCCACAAATTCCAAATTATTCTTTTAGAGATAATAGTTTTGTAGATGTAGTTTTAGAGCCCGGAATGACTATTGCTATTGAGCCTATGATTAATATGGGTAGTTATGGTGTAAGAGTGCTTTCGGATGGATTTACTTTTGTTACTGATGATGGAGAGTTAAGTGCTCATTTTGAGCACACTATAGCAGTTACTAAAAAAGGGTGTGAAGTGCTGACGAAATAATTTTAATTTAGAAAATGGAAAATAATATAAATACAATTTTAGGTGTAGACTGGGGCGAGAAGAGAATAGGACTTGCTATTGGACACATAGAGACAAGTTTGGCGCACCCTTTAAAAACTGTTGAGAGTGAGGAAGATATATTGGACACTATCAAGGAGGAGGATGTTGATATGATTGTAATTGGTAAGCCGTATTCAATCTCAAACAAAGATCATAAGCTATCTCTTGGTTTTGAAAATTTTCTAACTAGCATTAAGAAAAAAATAAATATTCCAGTAATGACTTATGATGAGAGATTATCAAGCAAAGCGGCCGATGCCCTCGTAGGGGATAAGAAAACAAAAGCCTCTAGAGACGCCCTGGCTGCTATGATAATATTGCAGAGTTATATTGATAGCAAGTATGAGAGGAACATATAATGCAAAAGTAATAGTGCTTGATAGGCAGCTATTTAGAGAAAAAGATAGCAGAGTGGTTGTTTTTAGTGAAAGTCATGGGATGAAAGAGCTTATTGTTCGCGGAACAAAAAAGATTTTATCTAAGTTAGCAGCTCATATTGAGCCTATAACCGTATCTAAAATCATGGTGGTTCCGGGAAGGCGGTATGATTATGTTGGTTCTGCAGTTTCAGAGAATTGTTTTCGTAAATTAAAACTTGATTATGACAAAACAATGCTGGCGGGCAGAGCTGTTGGTTTTTTCAAAAGACAAATTAGAGAAAATGAGACAATTGATAGTGAGTTATTTTTTGGTCTAGTTTCTGAATTTTTAGAGTTTCTAGATAGGGAGAATGTGTCTAGAGAAAAGTGCGAATTATTTTTTAGTTTTTTCAGCTTGAAGCTAGCCAGCCTTTTGGGCTACAAGCCTGAATTATCAAATTGTGTTAAATGCAAAAAGAGAATAGAAAAGGAAAAAAATAGTTTTGACATCTCCTCAGGAGTTATATGTTCTAAGTGCAGAACTGGAGATAAAAATGAGATAGTTATAAGCGGAGACGCTATAAAGATTATGAGGCAAGCTATTAATGAAAGTTTCGGCTATTTAAACAAAATAAAGATTAACAGTAAATTATCAAAAGAAGTAGTGACAATTATTAGTACTTTTGTAAAATATAATTTATAATTTGATTTTAAGTTTTAAAATATAAATTTCTTAAAATGGATTATCTACGTAGACATCTACGTAGACGTCTACGTAGATAAAAATCTTCCTGACTTTTATCTTTTTGTATTAACAGGTATTGGTTGACATGACTGGAATAATTATATATACTTGATTTAAAGCCGTTTGACTCTGGCCAACACCAGGGAAGGCGCTGGAAGAAAGTGCTTTTGCATTATTAGAACCAGCCGGGAGCGCCCGTTATAGCACACAGTGCTCCGTTAAAACCGGAGCAAAATAAGTGCTTTGGCAAAGCTGAAGAACCAAGGTGGCACCGCGGGGAAAACTCGTCCTTGAATATTATTTATATAATAGTATTTTAGGACGAGTTTTTTATTATTTTAATTATTATTAAATTCATTATACGTAGCAATCCATTGATATTATGAAAGGATTATACCTGTCTGCCCCTGGCGGAAGTTATGTGTTACGTGTTATGAGTTATGAGATATTATGCTAAGAACACATACATGCGGAGAGCTTTCCAAAAAGAACTCCGGAAAAAAAGTGACGCTAACCGGTTGGGTTCATAGGCGTCGTGATCATGGAGGGATTATATTTATTGACCTTCGTGATAAATACGGGTTAACTCAAATTAAGTTTGACCCTACTTCGACAGGCTCAGCACAAGTACAAATGAAAGAGATTCACGAGAAGGCTGATAAATTACGAAGTGAGTGGGTTATTAAGGTTGCCGGCAAGGTTATCGATCGACCATCTGACATGATAAATAAAAAGATGGAGACAGGGGAAATTGAAGTAGAAATTTCTGACTTGGAAATTTTGAACAAATCCAAAACTCCACCTTTCGAACTGGACGAAGAGAAGGCGCATGAGGCTAATGAGCATATTCGTTTGCAGTATCGTTTTGTAGACCTAAGAAGAGAAAAGCTGCAAAACATGCTTAAAACAAAAGATCAGTTTATTAGTTACATTAGAAATTATTTTCACAAAAATGATTTTACAGAAGTGCAGACTCCAATTCTGGCAAATTCATCGCCAGAAGGTGCTAGGGATTTCTTGATTCCTTCTAGATTTTTCCCTGGAAAGTTTTATGCCTTACCACAAGCTCCTCAACAGTTTAAGCAATTGCTTATGGTGGGTGGAGTAGATAAATATTTTCAAATTGCTCCTTGTTTTAGAGATGAAGATACCAGAATGGATCGTCACTATGGCGAGTTTTATCAGTTGGACATGGAGATGAGTTTTGTTGAGCAAAAAGATGTATTTGATATCATGGAGCCACTCATGATAGAGTTAACGGAAAAATTTAGCAAAAAGAAAATAACAAATCTGACGAGTGAAGGTAAATTGGTGCAAATCCCATACAGGGAGGCAATGGAGGTGTACGGATCGGATAAACCAGACTTAAGGTTCGAATTGAAGATTAAAAGTGTCACCGGACTTGTAAAGGATTGTGACTTTGGAGTTTTTGCTAACGCTGTTAAGGGCGGTGGAGTAGTGAGAGCATTAAAGGTTGAAGGTGGAGCAAAATTTTCCAGAAAAGAAATTGACGAACTAACAGAGTTAGCCCAATCAAAAGGCGCCAAAGGCCTTGCTTATATTATTGTAAAAGATGATGGTGAGTTACAGTCTCCAATAGTTAAATTTTTAGGAGATGATCTCTCTAAGAAAATAATAGATGAGGTTGAGGCGAGAGCTGGTGATATCGTATTTTTTGGAGCAGATGAGTGGAGGGTGGTTTGCGAGTCTTTGGGAGTGGTAAGAGATGAGTGTGGAGAAAAACTGGGATTAAAAGACAATAAAAAAGCGGCTTGGGCCTGGATTGTAGATTTTCCTATGTATGATTATTCCGAGATCGAGGATGGTAGAATCGATTTTTCACATAATCCATTCTCAATGCCTCAGGGCGGTCTAAAAGCTCTACGCGAACAAGAGCCGCTAGAAATACTTGGACATCAGTATGATTTAATTCTTAATGGATTTGAAGTATCCAGCGGCGCTATTAGAAATCATAGCCCAGAGGTTATGTATGAAGCGTTTCAAATTGCAGGGTATTCAAAAGAAGAGGTAGACGAGCAATTCGGTGCCATGATAAGAGCTTTTGAGTACGGAGCTCCACCACACGGAGGAAATGCTCCTGGTATAGATAGAATCCTTATGGTCTTAAATGATTGGGACTCTATTAGAGATATTTACGCTTTCCCAAAGGATGGCCATGGTAGAGATGTTATGATGAACTCTCCAGCAGAGGTTTCTAAAAAACAATTAAAAGAGCTGCATATAAAGTCTCTAAAAGAGATTGTGCTTGATGATGAAAAAGACAAGAAATAATATCCAGTTGCAAAAAATAAAAAAGGGCAAATGATTTTTTTAATCATTTGCCCTTTTTGTAATCACTTAGATTTAGGGATTACTTCTTTGAATGCCCAACCAAGCATGGGGGGCATAATAATTAGACTGCCGATAGTGGCAAAAATTAACATAGCAACCATCATCCAGCCGATTCGAAAAATTGGAATAAACACGGAGAACATCAAAACTACGAAACATAATTGGTTATTAATTGAGTCTCCAAGTATTGCCTTGCCTTCAATAAACATAGCGCCCAACAAGGATTGTTCATGATTTCTTCCTTTTCGAACTTCTTTTATGTATTCGTACACAAAGTAGATCGAAAAATCTATGGCTGCACTAATCGCCATTGATCCAATAGCGCTTGAACTAATATCAAGCGGAACCTTGAATAGCATCATGACAATCAATATAGCTGCTGTAGAGAAGATGAAAGGCACACTCATTACTATTCCAGTTTTTGTAGATGTTAATACTCTGTTTTTCAGTGGCCAATCGGTTTTTCTAATTGTGATAAAAACCCAAATGGCGCAGAGTACAATGACAGCGATTTGAGAGTAGAGCACATTCCAGGGTTTCCCCATGGTTATGTAGTTATCAACCTGAGGGTACTGAGATAGCTTGCCGAATGTTTTTACATCTAACTCTTCGTACTCATTTCCAAGTTCAACAATCTCCTGGCAGATTCTGCCAATTTCTATACTACTACTTGCATCCATGTTTACTGCTAGACGAATGCCGTGATGATCATCATACATCTGTTTGGCAATATCCAAAGGAAGACCGTTATTGATGTAAAACAAATAAGCATAAGCTATAAGACTTCTCTCATCAGGAAAGGATTTCTCATAACTTTTTTCAGAAATTCTTTCTACTAAGTCTAAAATGCTTACAACTTCTCGTACACCCTCAATCCTTTTGATTTTTTTTGATAATTCCCACGCTTTGTTCGCATATGCGACATCATAAATTACTGGTGTTTCAATATCTTCTTTGTTGCTTGGTTCTATGAACACATCAACCACATCAAATCCCGGATTATTCTCTTTGTTGAGATACTGTGCTGATTTATCAATAGCAGTTCCAGGAGTATATTCGAGCGGCTTGGAGCCAATTATCAATTTTCCAGACCAAATCATGCCTAGAGCTATCAGGATAAATAATATTACCACACTAAGCGCAGATTTATCTCGAAGCTTCTTAGGGAAAACGTTAATCGATCGCAAACAAAATTCAATTCCTTTGTCATAAAATTTGTCAGACAATTGAAAAAATTTGTTTGAGCGTTTTTTATATTTTCCTCCAATAACCATATGCCAGGCAGGCAGGAAAATTATTGCCAAAAACCATAGGTTTATAATTCCCAGAGCCGAGAGCAATCCTAAGTTCTGGATTGCCTCAACTTGAAAATTGTAGAGTGTTAGGAAGCCAGTGAGAGCGATTACGGCTGTTGCCGTAATAGAGCTTATCACTTGTCTTCTTGCCATTTTCCAGGTAACACCCTCATCAAAACCGTGCTTTTTACCTTTGATTTCGTTATAAGCATGAAACATGTGCAAAGAAAAGCTGATTCCTTGGACTATGCAATTAGTGTAAGCAAGTAAAACATAAACTTGCTCCTTCATCTCAAACAAAAATTGATCTATGAGACCAATACAACCCCTAGTCCAAACAATGCCCATCCCTACAATTAAGAGGCTAGCAATAAATGCTTGTCGAAGTGACCGAGTAAAGGCAAAAAAGGCAAAAAAAACAAAAGTAATGCCTAGAAAGCCAACCAGTCTGAGAATGTCGACATTTAGAGACCCATCGATAATCCCGCGCCCAATTACCCAGCCGGAAACAAGAATATTGGAATCAGTGGGGATTATGTCATTTTTGAAAAGCCATTCAAGCTTTGAAATCTCTCTTTCTTCCAGTGCTTCGGCTATTTCTCTGTAGGCCTCCATTTCTTTGTAATTATCTGGAGGGTAGACGATAAAAATAGCATGTTTAAGCTCTCGATCAAGTAATGCTGGGACTATGCTGGTATCAACTTTAGCAACTTCTTTCCATTTGTTAATTTTGAACTTATCTTCTGTATCAAGAAAAAACTGATCAGAAAAATCCATGTAATTAACAGTGTAGAGGGTGTCATCTATTTCCTCATACCCCCTTACATTGGCCAGGCTTGCGATGGTCATTTTTGGCAGGCGTTTTTCGAGCTTGTAGTGAAGTTCTTCTATTTTTATCAAATCTTCCTGTGCGCTGATTTCGCCTTCTTCAAACTTGTATATGATTCTTATTCCTTCTGCTCTGGGAAATACATCCTTTACCTCTTGATCCATAATTAAAAAAGGATCTTCTGGGTTCTGGATAGAATCTTCCATGATACTTTTTTTCTCAACCATCAAATTGCCATACCCAATCGGCACCATAATGGCCAAAAACAGCAATATCCATAAGTTATTCTTATTCATCCTCTTCTCCTTTTTTATGTGAGAAAATTTTTTTGAATTTTCAAAGATCTGTAATTAAACTGCAAATATAAGTAAAATATAAAAAACTATAAATTTTGCAAGTTAATAAAAAATAGTAACATAAATATTAATTTTTGGCAAATCTCCTTGTCAAAACACTTAATATGTGCTAAATTAAAACTAAATAAAAGAAAAGTTTAAAAAAATATTTTAAACTCATGGTCTTTACATTTATCTAAATAAACCAGATTTAAACAACCATAAATGTCAAATATTTGAGGAGATTAGAGATGATTCAAACATACTTAGCCATGTCCTGGCGTTGGGCAATTTCTTTTTTTGACTTTCGGGCCAGAAGAAGAAGGAAATTCGGTAGAGGTGATGTCGATGTTGCATTTGTAACCAACATGAGAGATGAAACAGATCGTAAGAGATACCTTGGAAATTATGTGCCCAAAATTGGCCATTTTTCCGGGCCGAAATATTGGTACAATGACGAGGTAAGTGCAGCAACTCGATCCATGGTGTTTACTGCTAGGGAGTTAATGGACAAAAAGAGTCGAAGGGAGGCCAAAGAATCATTTTTAAACATTGTGAGATGGTCACAGGATCATGGCGCCAAGGTCATTCTCTTGGCTGCTGGGACAAAAAGACTTTTTGGTCGAGGCGGAAGATGTCTAAAAGAGCAATTTGGAGATGTCACTTTTACTATTGGCGATAATGGAACTGCCTATATTCTCAAAGAAGAAACTCTGAGAGCTTTTCGTGAGGCAGGCTTGCGACCAAGATTTTCTCGAATTGCCATTTTAGGGCCTTCTGGAATTTTGGGAGGCATGATGGTATCAGCTTTAAAAAAAGAAGGATACAAAATTGTGGCTGCTGGCTCAAGTCTTAGTAGACTCAAAGTAGTTGCTAAAAGAGAAGGTATCCAGATGGCGGAAAGTTTCGATGATATGGGCAAGGTTGATGCTGTAGTATCTTGCACTCATTCAGAAAATCTTTTATTAACCAAGGAAAAAGTTGGTATTATTCGCAAGGATGACAAAAAGTTGTTGGTAATTGATGTTTCTGAGCCTTCAAACTTAACCGAAACTGAATATGAGAAATGTAGGAGTATGGTTGTGCGCCAAGATGCTGGCAATGCATACTCACCAAGACTTAAGTATGTTCTTGGTCCCGTTTCTTATAGGATGTTTAGATTGTCAAAAGGCGTAACCTTCGGGTGCTTTGCTGAGGCTATTGCTTTATCGAAAATGCCTGAAGACTTAAGGAGAAGCACTAATTGGTTTGAGGTTACAGAGGAGAATATGGACATTGTAGCTAGTGTCTTTAAGGAATTGGATATTAGTATCCCTTCTCCTCGTAATTTCGGAAAGCCAGTTACATCCTTTAATCTGGCCTTTGATCCAAAAGAGGTAGATGAGGCTGATCCTTGTGGTGAGCTCATCGGTTCATTTAGAATCTTCTAAAAAAAGGAGAAATACTCAGGGCTTCGTGTGTAAACACACGAGGCCCTTTTTTTATTTATTTTTACTTAAAATTAAAAAAATGTTATAATATTTATATGGATATTATAACATTATTACCCCTGCTTAGTGCTTTTTTTGTTGCTGTGTTGGGAGTTATAGTTTTTTATCAGAATAAAACAAACAAGGTAAATTACACCTTTTCTTTATTTGCGCTGGCAATCACTGTTTGGATGGTCGGTACTTTTATGATGTTTTTGAGAAAGGATAGTCCGGATCTTGTTGTTTTTTGGGATAAGATTGTTTATGTCGGAGTGGTGTGTATTCCAGTGCTTATGTATCAGTTTGGTTTAGCTCTGACCAATAATAGAATAATAAAAAGCAAGCTTCTTTTGTGGCTTGGTTATGCACTCTCTACGTTCTTTTTGTTATTAATCCCTACCGGATCTTTTGTTGATGAAGCTTTTTTGTATAAATGGGGGGCTCATGCTAAAGCTCAGCTATTTCATCATTTTTTTCTTGTTTATTTTGCCGTGTATATTATCCTGTGGTTTGTAATTGTTTATAAATATTACAAAACTCTTGATTCTTCGGTTGAGCGTGAAAGAATAAGATATAGTTTTCTCGCTTTTTTTGTTTTATCAACTATTGGTTCTTTGGGTTATTTGCCAGCTTATGGGATCGGAATTTACCCTTTTGCATATTTATCTGGTTTATTTTTTGTTGTAATTGTTGCCTATGCTATCATTGTTCATCACTTGATGGATATTAGATTTGTGATGAGAAAGTATTCGGTCTATATTGTTTCCCTCCTTATTGTGATTTTGCCTGCTGTTGCCTCTCAATATTTTATTTATAATCATTTTAAATATAATTCAAATTTTGGGAATGTCCTGATAATTACTGCTGTTATTGCGGTTTATCCTAGCATTAGAAATTATATTTACAAGCTAGCTAATAAATATTTTTTTTCATCCCTTTATGACAATAAGGAAGTTATCGCTTCTTTTAGCGAGGCTTTGCAGTCAAGTCTTGATGTAAATAAAATATATAGGGAAATTTCCAATATTTTTATATCAGCTTTTCATACAAGAGAGGTGGGGGTGCTTATTTTCGACAAAGAGAGAAAAGAGTATTTTGTACAGTTTAATAATAGCAGCAGGAGTAAAAAATTCTTAAAAATTCAGTTTAGAAATAAATATGTGTACAAGGGTATTAAGCTAGGTGAAAGATTTCAGAAAAAATATTTAGAGTTTGGAGATCCTTTTGCAGTGGAAAGGTTTAAAATAGAAAATCCAGGTAGTCATAAGAGGGTGACGAACACCTTGGACAAAATTGGAGCTGAAGTGCTGGTGCCCCTGGCTATCAAGAAAAAGGTTCTTGGAATTTTAGTTTTAGGAAAAAAGGAATCAAGAGATATCTATAACCAGGAAGATCTATATGTTTTGAAGGTTATTGGAACACAAATGGCTATAGCCATTGAGAATGCGTTGCTTTATCAGGAAACAAAGAATTTTAATATAAGGTTGAAAAAGGAAATACGGACTGCTACCATAGAGTTAGTAGAGGCAAATGAAAAATTAAAAAAGTTGGATAAAGCCAAGAGTGAGTTTATTTCTATCGCATCACATCAACTAAGAACCCCTTTGACCGTGATAAAGGGGTATATTTCTATGATGCTGGATAATAATTTTGGCGAGTTAAAGGATGTTCAGAGGGATTCTTTGTCACGTGTGTTCGAGTCAAATGAAAGACTTATTTTATTGGTTGAGGATTTGTTGAATATTTCAAGAATAGAATCAGGTAGGATTCAGTATGATTTTAAGCCGATTAGGATAGAAAATGTAGTAGATAGCGTTTATCGGGAGCTTTCCCAGGTTGCTAAAAAGAAAAATATTAAGTTTATGTACAAAAGGCCAAAACGTAAACTGCCTAAAGCAAATCTGGATGAGGAAAAAGTAAGACAAGCCATAATGAATTTTGCTGATAATGCCATAAAATACACTGAAAAGGGCAGCGTTACACTACACCTTGAACACGTTGGAAATAAAATATTATATACAGTAACTGATACCGGATTTGGGGTTAAAAGTGATGATCTACCACACTTGTTTGAAAAATTTTCTCGTGGGACAGGCACTTTTTTGATCCACACCGAGGGCACCGGCTTAGGTCTCTATGTGGCCAAAGAAATGATTGAAGCTCATGGTGGAAGAGTCTGGGCAGAAAGTGAAGGAGAGGGCAAGGGGAGTAAGTTTTGTTTTGAGGTTCCAGTTGCAAAGAAAACAAGAGTTAAAAAAATATTAAAATAAATTTTCCAAAATATTGTTTGTGTCAAATAAAGACGCAGCAAGCAATATTTTGAATAAGTTTCTATGATTAAAGTTAATGAAGAATTATGCATCGGATGTGGAGCTTGTGCTTCTCTTTGTCCTGATGTCTTTAGATTAAACGATGCAGGAAAATCAGAGGTGATAAGCCAGGAAAATGTAGAGTGTGCTGAAAGTTCTGTGAGTAGCTGTCCTGTGCAGGCTATAACAATTGAATAATTGAATATAGTTATTTTTCTAAAAAACCAAGCCTCAAGGCTTGGTTTTTTGTATTGTTTTTTGTTGCAAAAGATGATATTGTTTAATGGCAATATTTGTATTATATGAAGTTAGAAGAAATCAAAAAAATGAATATTCCTCTTACTCCTGGTTGCTATTTGTTTAAGGATGTTAGGGGTAGGATTGTTTATATTGGGAAAGCATCTAAATTAAGAAATAGGATTTTGTCTTATTGGAGAAAGAAAACAGATCATAGTCCGGCGAAGTTTTCTATGATGAAAAAAGTAAGGAAGGTTGAGATAATTGAGACAGACAGTGAGATAGAAGCTCTTCTCCTGGAAGCGAATTTGATCAAAAAACATAGCCCAGAGTATAATGTGATAATGCGAGATGACAAGAGGTACGCATATATAAAGATTTCAACAGGAGATGAGTATCCAAGGGTGCATTCCACACGAAAACTTGAGAGAAGTGGGAGATATTTTGGGCCCTTCGTAAGCGCAGAAGCGGTTCGAGAAACATTGAAGGTGATAAGAAAAATATGGCCATTTAGATCATGCAAAAATATGCCTTCCAAAACATGTCTTTATTATCGGATAGGAAAATGTCCGGGAATGTGCGAAAAACATATTTCAAAGTCTGATTATCAAAAAATAATTAGACATATTAAGTTGTTCTTAGAAGGAAAGAAAGGGCGTATAGTGAAGAGTTATGAAACAAGAATTAGGAGTTTAGAGAAGAGGCGAGTGTTAAGTGGTTCTGAGGAGGAGGAATTTGGGCTTCTAAAATACCGACTCTTCAACATGAAAAAAGTTTTGGATCATTCTAATGTCCTTAGCTTGATGGATAAATATGCCATGGACGTGGTTGAGTTGGCGAAAGTTTTGAGTTTGCCTCGTGTGCCAGGCAGGATTGAGGGGTATGATATTTCTAATATTCAGGGGAGATATGCAGTCGGCTCAATGGTTGTTTTTCAAGATGGAGAACCTGATAAAAACGAGTACAGGAAATTCAAGATAAGAGATACTAAGCTGGAAGGGGATACCTATATGCTAAAGGAGGTTTTGGAGAGGCGATTTAAGCACTCTCTTGCCTCTGGCCATGATGAAGGGCAGAGAGAGACTTGGTCCCTCCCCGATCTAGTTATAGTTGATGGAGGAAAAGCGCAATTAAACATGGTTTCTAAGATTTTAAAAAACAACAAGTTAAACATTCCGGCACTTTCTATTTCAAAAGGGGAGGGGCTTAGAAGCGCCAAGGCTCCCGATAAAATATTCTTTCCCGGAGAGAGAAAGCCCTTAGAGCTGCCCTTAGCTTCTCCTGCCTTGCACGTTATTAAACGAGTTCGTGATGAGGCTCATAGGTTTGCTATTGGATATCATCGCAAATTAAGGAGTAGACATGTAATACGTTAATGATGCAAAACAGCTTGTATTTATTGGCTTTTTTGATATAATAGTGTATAATGTTAATATATTTATTAATTTATCCCCAATAATTATAATAATAACGGGGTAATAACTAGAAATAAGAATTTGTTTAATATTAGTTAATTATATAAGCAAAATCTTATTTTAGTGAAAAATATGGCTAAAATGACAAAATCTCAAACCTTGGCTGCATTAGCAGAATCAACAGGTTTGTCAAAAAAAGAAGTAGGTGCTTTCATGGATGAGATGGCAAAACTTGCTTATTCAGAAGTAAAAAGTAACGGAGAATTCGTTCTTCCTGGATTTGGTAAGTTGGTAAAAGTAGACAGAAAAGCAAGAATGGGAAGAAATCCAGCAACAGGTGAGACAATTCAAATTCCTGCAAAGACTGTTGTAAAATTCAGACTAGCAAAGGCTGCTAAGGACGCAGTACTATAGTAGACATCTTAATTGATAAAAAATTCACCGTGTATCCATAGGATACGCGGTGTTTTTTTTAAAAAAATAACCAGCTTCCAGCTGGTGTGTGTCTTGGTTATTCGACAGGATAAACTGTTTAATGGCGTAGCTCTTGAAATTAGGGTGTGAAATAATAGTTCACGTTAAATCCTTTTATCCTATCGCGCTACCGCTTGTATCACCTTTAAAGCTCCGCCAGAGGGGGATAAGCATAAATCATACCCGCCTGTTGGACGGGCAGGAGTCTTAAATTATGCTAACCTGTCGGGCAAGCCCTCCAGAGGCGGGCAAGCATAACTAGGTCTTAAAGATCCTTGTCGGATGATTTGGGTTGTGTGTCGTTGTCTTGTTTCCACTTGTCTATGTACTGCCCAATGCCGTATTCAAAAAGTTTATTCTTGAGTTTTGTTGTTGTGTAGAGGAATCTTATGATTGAGGTAAACTCAATTAGGTATCTGTTTTTAATTATTTTGTATGTTACCTTATTTGATTGTATGGCTCTTCTGATTGTTTTGGTTTGTACGCCGCCTAGTTTGGCCGCTTCTGAAACTGCCAGCCAGATAGTGTTGTTTGGGGTTTTTGGAGGGGGATTGTTTTCTTCTTCTTTTTTACTTTTCTTGTGTTTCTGAGGTGTGTCGCCTTGTTGATTCTTTTCTGTGTGTAGATTCGCTTTTAAATCATCAGTCTTCTCCTTTGGTTTTGCAGTGACACTTTTTTTCTTTTTTTGAGGAATGACAAAATTTTCACTATTATCAGTAGTGGAATTTTCTTTATTGATTGTATCAAGTATGTTATTTTCCATTTGTCGTTAAAAAAAGAATACTATCTAATTTTTGGCGATTTAAGTCTAAGTTAATGTGGACTTAAGTAGCTTAAAATACTAATATTAAGGTTTGTCTATACTTTAGTCTACATTAACGTGGACTAAAGTATTTATTATTTATTAATTTTCTAGAAAAGTCTATGATGGCATAGACTTAAAGTTTGTCTTTTACAATATTCTTACACATTATTTATAAAAATGCAATACCGGTTAAAATCTAAGTCTTAACTATCTGAGAAGTGTTTTCCAATTGATCATCCCAGCTTTTTTTATTTGTTTTAAAGTTGCTATTATATTAATCTAGTTGTAAATTAATTAATAGAAAATCTATTGATTTTTTGTTATAATATTGATATTATTCTATTAAGTATTAAATAAGAGATTTATGTATCTCTTTTTTTGATATAAATATACTGTAACGTTTTTAATTTTAATTCGTATTATTAATTACAGGCCTGAAAAAGGCCTCAATATTTTAAATGAAATCCGGAAAATTTAGTGATAAAATATTATACCTTAAGATAAAAAGAAAGAACAAGGACGCCTTTATCGAAGCTCATGATAAGTACTTGGATGATATATATAGATTTGTTTTTTTTAAGGTCTCAAGCAAGGAGCAAGCTGAGGACATAACATCTGCTGTGTTTTTGAAAGCTTGGAATCATATTCAAAATAATAGTGTTTCAGATTTCAAAACCTTGAAGGCCCTGTTCTACAAGGTAGCTCGAAATGCAATTATTGATCATTATCGAAAGAAGAGTACACAGCAAGAAGTTTCCCTACAAGACACAGAGGAAGAGGAGTACAATGTAGCAGATGAATCTGTTGATCCGGAAAGAGAAATGGATACCAAGATAAACATGGATATGATCCATGAAAAAATGTTTGAGCTCAAGGACGAGTATAGAGAAGTGATAATGCTTAGATATATAAACGAACTTTCAGTATCTGAAATTGCCAAGATACTCGACAAGTCAAGCGGTAATGTGAGGGTGATGATTTATAGAGCAATGAATGCATTAAAAAAAATTATCAATGAATAACTTAGCAAAACAATTAAATAATTTGAAGGACATAAAACCCGATCATGAATGGAAGAAAAGCAATCGGGATCTTTTGCTTGCTCAAATTTCAGCTACTCAGGAGTCTGCTAGTAGCACAGAAAAGCAAAGCTGGATCAATGATTTGCCAACCAAGATTATGAGGGGCATATCTCAGCCTGCGATTGCAGTCTTTTTTATTTCTCTTTTTTTGGTAAGTAGCGGAGTGTTCAGTGTAGTAGCATCTAGAGATGCCAAGCCGGGAAATTCATTATATACCGCCAAAATAGTCAGCGAGAAAACTCAGCTGGCTTTAACTTTTGGCGAGAAGAAGAAGGCACGATTAAGAGTCGAGTTTGCTGGTAATAGAGCACGCGAGATTGATCAGGTTTTGTCTGAAACAGAAGAAAGAGAAGAGGGCAAATCAGAAAGAGTGGTGAAATTGGTAGATAATTTCAAAAAGGAAATTACCGCAGCTAGAGTCGGGTTAGAGAAGGTGAGTCATAATAATGATCAAGATAGTGAGCCACCTGCAACAGACACAGAAGATGTAGTGAGCGAAGAGGAGCATGAGCCAGTAGCAGTCTTTAGTGCTAATTCAATGAAGCAAGAAGATGGTATTAGCATATCAGATTCTATTAATAAATCTGAAGATGAAAAACAAGTTGCCTTAGAAGGGTCTGAAGACGAAGTAAGTATTGCGTCTGGCTCTGAGGAGGTTGGCATAGAAGATGTTGGTCACGAAGGTGATTCTACATCTACCATGATTACTGCAATAGAAAATCCACAAGATATATTAATGCAAGCAGGCGAGCTTATTGAGAATAATGAATTAGACTCAGCCTTGTCTCTGCTTGAGGAGGCCAATACCGCAATTGATCAAACAGTAGATGATGGAAAAGTAAAGGGAGTTGAGGCTAGCGCATCTTCAACTGACACCGGAGAGGTGTTGGGAGTAGAGAAGGTAGCAAGTGGGACAGAATCTTTTTAATTTGAAATTTTTTTATTATTTTGCATTTTTTATTATAGTGCTGATTAGGATGATAATTTTTCAAAAGTTGTTATTATCCTAATCCGCATTAAAGTCTGAGCGTATTTACGCTTAGGCGCGGATTAGTGAGGATGTCAAGGTCGAATCCGATGAGATCGGAAGTTCTCATTCTTTAACAAAACGAAACACTCTTCTCTTTTTGATTTTTTTATTTCTCTCTAATTATTTGAGAAAAAATCAACAGAGCTTTCCCTCCGGTTCTGGTTTTAAAATATACCAGTTCTGAGGATTTTACTTGTCAGATCTCTCTGGTTTTGCATTAGAAGCTAGAACCGGAGGGGGAACGGGATTCCGGTTGATTTTTAGGAGATTAAGAAAAGAGATAATTTAAAAATTGAGTTAGGGGAGTGTACTAAAGATCTACTCAAATTGTTTATGGCAATTATTGGCTTGTAAACATTTGATAGATAAAAAAATTGCAATTTATGCAAAAACTAAGAAAAGCTTTAGTTCTTAGCGTAATGTCAATCACTGTATTGTCTATGAGCATGCTAGCTGTACCTTTTACAGCAGGTGCTGCAGCTCAAGCAGGAGATTTGATTAAAATGGATGGTCTTTCATCTGTTTATTACCTAGGTGACGACGGCAAAAGATACGTTTTCCCTAATGAATCTACATATTTTTCATGGTACGCTGATTTTTCAAGCGTGGTAACTATCCCTCAATCTGAGTTGGAAGGATACCCTCTTGGAAAGAACGTTACTGTGAGATCTGGTACAAAATTAATAAAAATTACCACAAACCCAAATGTATACGCTGTGGGGCCAGCTGGAGTTCTATACTTAGTTCCAGACGAAGCTACAGCAGAAGCTCTTTACGGAGCTGACTGGGCTGGAAGAGTAGTTGACATTGCTGACTCTTTCTTCACAAACTACGATACAAGTGGAGCTGACCTATCTTCTAGTGCTTTTCCAACTGGTAGTTTGGTAAAATACGACGGCGGTGCTGACGTATATCGTGTAAATGATGATGGAACAGTATCAAAGGTTGCTGATGAAGCAGCTTTTAATGCTAACGGATTCAACTGGGACGATGTTCTAGACACTGCTCTAGCAGTTCCAACAACTGGTGATGAAATCACTGGTGCTGATTCTGACATCATGGACGTTGCACAAGGCGGACAAGGATCAGGACAGGTTGTAACTCCTGGTGCTGGTACTGGTTTGACTGTTGCTTTGTCTTCAGACACTCCAGCTTCTGGCAACATTCCAGCAGGTTCTCCTAATGAGTTCTTGGTTGTTGACTTGACTGCTTCTAACGACGGTCCTGTTAGCGTAAATACTATCACTTTGGCAGCTTATGACCTAGGTGATTCAACTTATATTGATAGTGTAACTTTCTACAGAGATGGTTTGAAAGTTGGAACTTCAAAGAATATGACATCTGATCGTATTGCAAGTTTCAATTTCTCAACTCCTATTGAAGTTGGTGCTGGTGAAACAGTATCTCTTACTGTAAAAGCTACTATCGAGACTGGACAAACTGGAAACTTCGCTATTGGTGTAGCTAGCGCTTCTGCTGTTACTACAAATGGTGCTACTGTTTCTGGATCATTCCCAGTTCAAGGTAATACTCTATCAATCGTAGGTGGTGTTACTATCGGATCTGTTGCTTTGTCAGCAATTGGTACTACTAACACTACAAACGACTTTGGTGAAGACAATGTTTTACTAGCTGAGTTCAATTTGACTGCTAGTGATGAGCCTATCATTTGGGAATCTGCAAGATTCAAAAATGCAGGAACAAATAACACTGACATTGTAAGCAACCTAAGAATTTTGGTTGATGGTGACGAAGTTGCTACTGCAGCTGGAATCGTTGACAAATATGTTGATTTCAGCATGGGTAACTTCCTAATCGCTAAAAATGATAATGTTTCAGTAGAAGTTTACGGTGATCTAGGAATCGGAAATGTTGGAAACACTGTTGATCTATATATTGATGACGCAGCTGACTTCCAACTTATCGGACAAGACTACGGTTACGGAGTTCTTATTGATGATATTACAAGCCTAGACCAATCTGATGACGGTATTATCGTTACTTTGGCAGCTGGTGACTTTATTATTGATATGGATAAATCAGCTACACCTGCTAAAGACGTAAAAGGTGATTCAAATGATGTAGTACTTGCTACAATCAATATGACTTCAAATGGCGAGAACGCTACTTTGAATAGCATTACTGAAACTGGTGTTGGCAACTTTTATATTGCTGGTACAGGTTTAGAATGTGCTGAAATCGAAAATATTGAAATGAGAGACGTTGACTCAGGTGTTGTTTATGACATTACAGAAACAGCTTCTACAACAGTTGCTGGTACTGGTGGATGTACATTGTCAATGACTGACGAAATTAGTTTCGTTCAAGGTGTAACTAGAACTTTCGAAGTTCGAGTAGATATCCAAGGAACTAATGACGCTAATGGAATTGATGATAATGACAAATTACAAGTAGCTCTTGGCAGCGCTGCTATGGATGTTAGAGGTGATGAATCTGATGCTGATATTACAGATATTACTCCAAGTTCAATTTCATCTTCTGTTGCTACAGCAAAAGATGCTTCTCTAACTTGGACAACAACAGCTTTGACTAACAAGACAATCGTTCCTGGAGCTGAAGATGTTGTAATCTACCAAGCTACTGCAGAAGCAGGTGATTCTTCTGATGTAACTTTGACTGCTGTGCAGATTGACGTTACTTCTGGTTTGACATTTGATGACAACAATGTTGCTCAGCTAGATCTTTATCTAAATGATCAATTGTTGGCAAGCAAGTCAAACAACATCACTAATGATGGAGCTGCTACAGGTTATATCAATTTCACATCACTAAACACTGCTAACAGAACAATTGCTGCTGGAACTGTTGCAAACGTAGTATTGAAAGCTACATTTGCTTCTAGCTTCTCATCTACTGGTGTGTTTAACCTAGGTATTGAAGATGGTGCTGCTAATGTGGTTGCAAAAGATAGTGACAACAACAATGTGGCAGAAAGCGTTACTAATGTAAATATAGCATCTAGAGCTGTTACATTAGCTGACACTGGAACACTTAAAGTTGAGCTTGATGTAACTGACCAAAAAGCTAATGCTAATACAATTGTATTAGCTGGTGGAACTGAGACTTCTGGCGACAAGTACGTTGGTAAGTTGAAATTCACAACTGCTAATGAATCAGTTAAGGTGAAGACTTTGGTTCTAGGAAACCATGGTACTGCTGCTGATGATGATATCCTAAGTGTTGAGCTATATGACGAAAATGAAGTTCAAGTAGCTTCAAGAGGCGTTAGCGCTGACGGTCATGCTAACTTCAACACTCTAGACTTGATATTACCTGCTGACGATACTGTAGAGTACTTCATCGGTGTAACAACTAAATCTATCAATGCTGACGGTGATGCAGCTGGTACAGCTGATCATGATGCAACTGCAATCTATACTTTGGCTTCAACTTCACAGTTGACTGCTCTAGGGCTTTCTGCTAACGAAGCTGTTACAGCTGAGGGTGTAGATTCAGGTGCTACTGTTACTTGTGATGAAGATGCTAACGGTACTGTTGCTGTTGGTGAATACTCAAGCTGGGGTAATGCTACATCTACTACAGCAACTATCAGTGGTTCAATCTTGACCTCTGTAGTTAATGCTATGAGTGATGGAACATTGACTGGTGGAAACGGAAAAACTATTGCTAAATACACATTTGTATTTAACAATGGAGATAACAGAAATACTGACAACTCAGACCTAGAAGCAGAATTGAATGAATTGATTCTTACTACTGCTTCTTCATCTGGTGTTATTGTAGCTAATGTACAAGCTTATATCGAAGGTGATAGTGCTAACAAGACTACTGCAGTTCAGACTGCATCAGGTGTAGCTACTATTGACCTTACAACTCTTTCAGGTGAAACTGAAAAGGTTGACGGTACTGTAACATTGGTTATCGTAGGTGATGTTTCAGGTGTTGGAACAAACGCTTTCTTACAAACAGAAATCGATGATCTAACTACTGACTTTACTTATGATGGTAATGACGGTTCTGATGGTAGTGATACTGCAAATGCTTTGTTGACAATCAGCGAGGTGATTGGTGGTACTCTATCTAACTAGTTCAAATTAGACTTTCTAATTTAACAAGTTAAAGATAATAAACCCTCCGGCCAATTTGGTCGGAGGGTTTTGATTTTTAGGGGGTTTGTTGTATAATATTTACAAGAATACAAGGATGTGAGAATATTGTTTTAAACTTTGTTTTTATAATTTTATATTTTTGTTTTTAAAGTAATAATTTTTAAATTTATGAAGTATTTATTTTTATTGTTTATATTAATTTTTCCATTAGGTTTTGCTAGCGCTGAAGGTTTGGGTGAGAAACTTGTTGGGAAAATCCTTTTGCAAGTTGAGAGTAGTGGTGAGGCTTGGTATGTGAGCCCAGACACTGGGAAGCGGTTTTTCTTGGGACGCCCGGCTGATGCTTTCGAAGTGATGCGTGAGCAGGGGCTTGGTATATCCAATGCTGACTTTGATTCGTACGGGAGTAGCGCACCAGCGCGGCTAGGGGGCAAGATTCTGCTCAAGGTAGAAGACGCTGGAAAGGCCTACTATGTAAATCCTGATGGTTTAGAGATGCACTACTTGGGGCGTCCGGCTGACGCTTTCAAGGTAATGAGAGAGCAATCTTTGGGAATTACGAATAGTGATTTGGATAGAATTGAGATAGATGAAAATTCTGCGCCTTTAATAGTAGAGCAAGAAGAAGCTGACTCAGGCGCTCTCATGCCTGATACGGAAACGGAAGTTGATACAGAAACTGATGATCCTTCGGCAGGCTCAGGACAAGTCGAGGACCTGGACACAGCTACCACAACAGAAGAGGAGGCAGTTGCCACTACCACTGAAGAAGAGCAAATTGCTACTACAACCGAGGAAGCAATAGCTACCAGCTCTGCCCCATGCGTTTACTTGGCTGAGTACTATAGTAATAGTAAATTTATCGGAGAACCGGTTGCAACACGTACAGAGGAGGTGATAGATTTTGATTGGGGCGTAGGGGCGCCTGAGGGAGTAAGTGTGAACAATAAATTTTCAGCTAGATGGACTGCTACGTGTCACTTCGAAGAAGGTACTTACGAATTTAGAACAACATTCGATGATGCGATAAAAGTCTATTTAGATAATGTGAATTTCATGCAGAACTGGAAAGATAATGACAAAACAATGAACTTTAATAGAGAGAGAATGATTGAGGAAGGAGACTGGGAAGTAAAGGTGGAGTATTATGAAAATACAGGAGACGCTAATATAAAGGTGGATTGGGAAAAGATTAGTTAAGTCTATAACACATAACTCCCGCCAATGCGGCGGGCAGGCATAACTCATAACTCATAACTCATAACTCATAACTCATAACTCATAACTCATAAC
>CAYWNT010000004.1:0-126942 GCA_964459725.1 uncultured Gammaproteobacteria bacterium | reverse complement strand
AGTAGAACTAGTAGAAATATTTAAAATATTATCAAAGCTCCACTCTCCAGTAATTATCTCATCGTCCACAATTCCTGCTAACTCACTCTCAGATCTTCCTCCTAATCTATCAGCATTGAAAGCATTAGACACACTAGTCAGCATCTTTCTAGGTTCCATCACCTCTCCATTAAATGTGATTTCCAAATATAAATTTTGACTGAAATTAACTCCAGAAATATCTGTTACTGATCCCAAGTTTTCATTAATAATTCCGCCATCTACGAAAGGTCTATTGTTGATACTATGACTAATAGACCAAGCCGGAGATCCGGTAGCAACTGTGATGGTATTTAAGGTTGTGTTAAAATCTGCGATCAAGGCTGATTCTGAAGTAGAAGCATTATACAAATACTGACCAACTCTTAGAGTGCTCGTCGCATTAGCTGATGAATAGGTATATACAACTCCTGATACATTACTGATTACACCAGTAAATCTATTAGCTAAGTCCTCGCTCCAGATTCCGACTCCTCCAGTTGGCTGGGTAAATAACTCAAAACTCATATTATAAACTCCATCAGGAAGCTCTGAGCCATCTATATCTGTTACCTTGCCTGAGAAATTAAACATCTCTGACACTTGAGCTCTAACCACATCTAATCCAACAAACAACACAAAACAAACCATCATCACATAGATCATGATCGTAACAAATCTTTTGATTGTAGATTTTGTGTTAAACATTTTTACGTTTATTTCTAATGATTTTCACGCAGAGTTTAAGTGCATGGGGAGCAGACTTAAACTCCGCGTTACAAATCAAGGCAGAGACAAGCATGGGAAAATATGTCTCTTGCGGGACATCCCGCATTGGATTTCCACCCAATCCTTAGGGTCTGTTATTTTGACAGGCCCTAAAATTGCGAAGAAAGGATCTTTTTTATTTTTTATTTATAAATTATTTTAAAAATTATAAATCTCTAATAACAAGAACAAATCATTTACATCAAATCTTTCACCCATCCGAATGTGTCTTCCAGTATTCTCAATATCATTTGAATGATAGATTCTGTCTTTTTGGCCGTCATGAATGTATGCGGCTTTGACAAGGAAACATTTCCACCAGAATCAATAGACTCTACCCTAAAAGTGTAGACCGTGCCCGGTTTAAACTTTGTGGCTACCACAACATGCTCTTTTATGTAATCTTCATTCAAACCTGTTGACTCAGTCAGTTCTGAACTTCCACCATGTACTCCTTCCTGGTAATAAACTCTCGACGTTGAAGGTTCATTTGTCATCCATGACATCACTGTTTGTATCTTATTGTTCTTGTCTATAAATATCGTTGAATCCGTTTTTATCTGGGTAATCACCGGAGGCAAATCCTCGCTTACAGTTGAAAACTTTACAATATTCTGACTTGCCCTGGAGCCATCGTCACTCATACTTGAAATCTCAATATCGTAAAAAACTCCAGCCTGAAATTCACCAACCTCTATCTCATGAATAATTGTTTCCTGGTTATCCTTTATCGTCTTTGACTCATCAATGGCTAATTCATTTCCGTGATACGGGATAAATCTTATTTCTGAATTTGCGTCCTTGTTTGTCACCCATTTAAATACTGCTGTCTTATCATCGATTACTTGTGAGAAAAAACTAGTAATTCTAAATTCCTCCACTCCAGTTGTAAAAGTAAAATCTCTAGAAACTGCCAAAGGACCAAAATCTGCCTTACTTCTCAATTGATAATGATAATCTGTGTTTGGGGAAAGACCATAAATCCTTACTGTGTGACTTGTTGTCTTATTTTCAGTATCTCCCACAATCTGCTGATAAGGCTCTTCCTGGTTGGGCCAATATTCATTCTCCGGAGCAATTGCTACTTGAGAGGTAGACTCTATATCAGTATCCCAAGAGATCTCAACATCAGTAGCTCCTATTTTTACCACTGGCTCACCAGACAAAATCGGGGCTGGAACAAAATTGGACAAATCTTCAATAGTGGATATTTCATCAATTTGAGTTTTTTCATTTAAAGAAGCGTGCGGGAATAACCTCTTTACAAAATCAAGCGCAGTCCTGGCAGCATCAATAATCGATCCCTCCTCTTCCTCACCTTCTTGGTTGTCCAACTCGTCGATTATTTCTTGATCCTCAATGACTCCATCATCCAGAGTAAATACAGAATCATCTGAATATCCAATATTCCCCCAGTCATCACTACTCACAACTCGGAAATGATAACCTATTTTCGGTTTTAAGTTTTCCAGAACAACCTTATGCTCATTTGTCATTTGCCAATTACCATAGGTATAACCATAATCCTCACTACCACCAAACTCTACAAAGCTAGTAGCTTCCTCATCTGTAATCCATGAAATCTCTACAATATTATCATCGACAGCGACCTGAACCTCACTTATAACAGGTGAGATTTTATCCGTCTTGTCTATTATCAAAACTCCGCCACCGCCACTTGCTGGTTCAGGATCAGTTGCTGGCACTACCCCGCTACTCAAAGTAGTAAAACTTCTACTTGTAGTATCAGTAGTAACTCCTCCGTTTATTCGTTCTGATCTAACTTGATAATAATAAGTTGTATCCTCTTCTAAGCCGGCAAGTAAGACACTTTGACTAGTTCCACTCTTCACACTACTTCCCTGTTCTTTGCTGGCAGAGAATCCGCTATCAGTATCAAATATCACGAACCCGTCAGCAACAAAACTGGTGTCCCAGGTAACAGTCACATCTACTCCGCTCACACTATGACTAACATTGCTTATAACCGGACCACTAAAACTATGATTAATATTTTCATGAATTACATAACTAGGGCTTTGCATTCGTCCAGATACCGACAAAGGAGAAAACATCATCAAGAAGACTAGAGAATATTTAATTGTTTTCTTAAATAATTTCATTCTTAATTCATTACATGTATTTCTTAATAAACTTTTTTAAGTCAGACTCAAAAACCCGGTAAGTCTTTCGACCTAACCGGGCTACTTTTAAATCGCCAGCATCTACCCAACGATAAACAGTCCTTTTTGAAACTTTAAGGACTTTTGAAACTTCTTCAATTGTTAGAATGTCATCGTTTTTCCAAAACACAAGCGATAAAGACTATATAACTAGTCTGATTTTATTTATATTTTTCATTTTTAAATAATTTAATTTTTGAAATTTAAAAAAATACTAAACCATTTTTCCACATTAATTTCAAATTTTTAATGTTGTTTTAATTATATATTATTTTGTCGCCCATTGTCAATTAATGTTATCCACAATTCTCTAAAATTAACTATATTATACCATTTTTATTTATAATAATCTATTTTTAATTATAATTAACTATAATATTCTATAATTAATCATAATACTTTATTGTCACAAAAAGTTAAAAATAATAGCTTATATTAGTAATTCATAAAATAAAAAATACGAGACATTGTCTCGTATTTTCGAAGATTAGTGTAATGTTATGTCAAAATAATATAGATAGTTATTAATCTCCCCTATTATTATCAGAAGTTATAAAATCATTTTATTTAAATTTTACATTGCCCTTAAGTTTTACATTGCCCTTTATCCTAAATTCACCCAATAACTCAGCAAGCTCAAATGCACCAATATCATATATTCCAAATAACGGCCTTGCCGTATCTATAATATCTTTTACTATTGTTGAAATTGTTGTTCCTCTATTATAAAGCACAGAGCTATTATCTCTTATCCTAAAGTCATTGTTTACATAATCTTTAAATGCCGCATGCCATCCATCTGCCTCCACACTTCCAGGTGAAATATCAATAGCGTTAGTGCCAGTTGCCTCATCTGAAGCGTTATAATCAATAGTTATAAAATTACCCCAAAAATCATAATCACTATCAAATACAACGTTATTTCTTGCTACGATAGTGTCTCCTTGTAAATCAGTAATTCCAATTGTAGTACTTGATATTGTGTTATTAAAAACACTTACTGGGGCACCCGTCCCTCCACTCTGTCTTTCTATTCCAGATCCATCTATGTTATAAATAACATTATTATTAATTCTGATATCAGCTGTAGATGTAGCCCCTACAACAACTATGCCAAACATTGCAGCTGAATCACCATTTAGTATATTTTGATAAATTTCAACATCTTGAGCTCCTTGCTGAATACCGATAGGGGCTAGTGCGCTCCTAAGTTGCAAGCCTTCAACCTTAACATTCTCATAGATTTGCAAAGGGAAACCAGCATCAATAACAAACTTTTCATCATCCCAGACACCATTATGCCTCTGACCTACACCTACTTCACTGATGTCTTTTGGTGTGTAAATTTTTATATAGGTAGTAGTTCCTGTTGTCCAACCATTTACCACTGTCCATGAATCATCTGGTGAAGTTGTGGCGTAGCACGGCACGAACATCGCAGTATTAGAAGCCACCAAATCTTGGCTGACCAATACCTCTGACTGCAAACTGGCGTCAATTGACTGATTTACTTTGCTCACAATCTGATTTTCCCAATCGTTCAACAACCTATGTGCTCTAAAAACTGAGGCTGCTTGAGAACTGGTTGCTATTGGCGGTGAACCTGTAGCTGACTGAACATAGTAAGTAGAAGATGACACTCGGCCGGTTACAAAAGCAAGTGTCAAAGGTAAACCATGCTCAATAACATCTCCCACTCCAATATTGTCTGCTAACCCACCAGAAAACACTGCAGAAGCTGTATTGGTAGCAACTAAGATTGTAACCGTTTCGCTTTCAGTATTTAAATCTGTTTCATGTCTTCCAGTACTTCTGAAAATAATAGTCGGAGATTCATCAGCACCAATGTCCCAGCCTGTGTCATGACGAGAGTGTCCTTCCATGTCGGTACTAAAAGGCAGAGCGCTATCAGTAGATAAATCTACTCCAGCATCTTTGGCTGTTGTATCTGTAGTCGTTAAATGAAAATCATTATTTGATAAATCTACAAAATTTACAGTTGTATTTGTTTTTGAGTTTGCACCAGGAGCCGTGTTGTCGGAAGAGATATTATAATCACTAAGAGTTGTAAAATCACCACTATAGTCAGTTGTACAATTTTGCACAATATTGTTTATAACAACAGCATCATCTCCATACTGATCCCTAATTCCACGATTAGAATTTACAATTACGTTATTATAAACATAAGTGTCTTTATTGCTATAGACCCTTATCCCCTCACCTCCTTCGAAATCATAAACAATATTATTATATATATAATAAGTATCCTCGCCGCCTGTTGTCCAATAACTATAAGCATGAATACCAAAACTTTCATTGTTTTCATTATTTACTCCTCTAACAATAGAATTGGAAACTTTACTTTCTCTTGCTGGCTGCCCTTGCCCTTCGCCAAGTCCGATTCCAGCACCATAATAAGTTGTAGAATTTATCGATTCTACTTGAAGGCCATCAATTTGAGTGTAATCCTCTAAGGTTCTAAGGGTATAGCCATTCCATCCAGATACATCTCGAGTTATTCTATATTTTCCATTATCCCATTTTCCATTATGTCGAGCTGTATCTGTTGTATAAATCCTCACATAATTGTTGGGTCCTGTGTTCCAATCATCGATTATTGCCGCTGTATCATCTGCAATTGTCCAAGCTCCGTCTATTTTCGCTACAGCGATAGCTGGGTTGCCTGCATCAGACAATGTTGTGGTTCCATTTCCGTCTCCAATCTGCTCTCCTAAGACAAAGTCTCCTTGAATGTTTTCTAAGAGCACCTGATCTGAGCTTGACCCTATGTGAACTAGAGCTCCAGTAGCGCCAGAAGTCTGACCTATAAACGCATTTCCCGGCTGGAATGTTCCTGTTTTGCCGGTGGAAGAGAACACTGCGGTAGTAGTTGCTACCAGATTAGTCTCAACGCCAGTTTCCCAAAGTGACAACTTAGAAAAGTCACCGTTTGATTCTTCTACTGTAGCAACGAATTCTACACTAGCCTCATCAGCGCCAATGTCCCAGGTTCTGCGGTAGTGACCGTCGATATCGTCGCTAAATGAAATATCGACACTACTGGTACCTGCATCGATAGCAGAAGTGTCGTCTGGAGCTAAATGATAGTCATTGTTAGCTTCATTTACAAATTTAACAACTTGGCTTACTTTGTCATTTGTATTTGAGCCTTGCTCTGAGGACCAATGATAATACATGAAAGAGCTATCTGTTAAATTGTAATAAGAATCATCTAAAGGATTATTTGAGTTAAATGGTCTGGTTGTGTTATATACAATATTATTTCGAGCATGAAAATCATTACTTCCCTGAGTATTTATTCCAATATAACAATTATATGCGGTGTTATTATAAATATAAATATAATCATCAACAAGACTAAAACATCTGCCCACTCCTACTCCCAACCAATTATAAGAAATATTATTCCAAGCCTTGGCTGTTCTTTCTATAGTAGATACCGATCCAATTCCATTCATACCCGTACTATTAGAATTCTGATCTGGACCTCTTAAAATATTATTTGAAATATTTATTTCACAATCGTTTACACCGTCCAAATATATAGCACCGATGTAATCATTTCCTGCATAATTATTCCAAAGTTGAAGGCCATCAAAATCTACAAACATAATTCCATTACTTGGTAAAGAAATAGCGTAACCTGCCTGAGATATTGAAATATTATATTTATCATCATCCCACTTCCCTTCATGTCTCTGACTTGTTCCCACCTCATTAGAACTTACTGGAGTAAATACTTTAATTTTATTTTGTGCATTTGTTTCCCAGCCATCAATAACTGTTGCCGCATCATCTCCTGCCGTGCTAGCATAAGCAGCCACCATCATCTTGGTATTAGAGGCAACCAAGTCTGTATTAACCAAAACCAAATCATCCACAGTATCATCAATCCCCGAATTAACATCTCCCACGACTTGATCTTCCCAATCATCTAGCTCTAAATGAGCTCTGTAGATTTCAAAACTAGCTGATGTTGTAGCTGTTGGCGCCTTTGTATTGTAGGCTTGCACCCCATACTCTGTTGAACTAGCTCTATTTATTATAAACGCAAGTTGATATGGACTTCCATACTGAATAACATCGCCCACACCCACATTATCCGCTTGCACTGTCGAGAATGTAGCTGTCCGAGTTGTGCTCGAAATAGTCACTGTCCCACCTGTGCTGAGCGAAGCCGAAGTATTACCTACTGAACGATATTGCTTGGTTGTAACTTCATCAGCCCCAATATCCCAACCAAGATCATCTGGATTATGAGCTGCTCCATCAATGTCAACTAAAGAGTCGATATATGAATCATTGGATAAATCAACTCCAGCGTTTAATAAGTCTGAATTATTTTCAGCAAGATGAAAATCTTCCGTTCCGGAAGCAGTGGAAACAAAATTTATAGTAGCGTTAGTAACCGTATTGCTTCCACCAGATGGAGTATCTGTGCCGTCTGTAGCGTTATTAGTTGAATCAGCATGGAAGGTGCCATCAAAAGGATCAGTTGTCGAAGATATTAAGTTATTTATTGCCACAAATGAGTTCCCTGATCTAAAAAGTCCTTTAGTTACGTTATGCATTGTATTGTTATATACATAAAGAGAAGAAACTGGAGCATTAGAATAATACAATCTAATACCAGCCGCACCTGAATCATTTCCAATATCATAAATTATATTATTCCAAACCTTAGTAATACTACCTCCGTCTGCATTGGAATATATACCAAAATTATACTCTGTACCATTAGAGCCTTTTAAGATGTTATTTGATATTTCATACTCACCAAACATTCCGGAATACTCTTCCTGATCAATACATCTTTGAGGAATTGTTGAACTGGCAATAGAAATTTGCACCCCATCTATTTTTATGTTGCTTTCAGATGCTTTTATAGTATATTGGGCATAATCATTTACTAAACGATATTTATTATTATTCCACTTTCCATTATGCCTAGCTATATTAGTAGTATAAACCTTAATATAATTATCATTATCACTCTCCCAACCATCAATATCAACAGCAACTGTATCAGAAGTTCCCCAAACCCCATCAATCTTCGCGATAGCAATAGGACTAGCTCCCAGCTCATCATTCGTTCCCGTGACAGTCCAATAATTCGCGCTTTCCGTTTCTACCCATAGAGAACTTGACGAAACAGAAAGAAGAAGTTTGATTGAGTCGATTGTGACATACTGCGTACTTGAAGCGTTTGCAGGAACAGTTATATTATCTAGCAATATTTGGTCAGAAGTGGTGGCTACCACCGTAGCTGTAATATTGGTTGTGGTTCCGTTTTCATAGAGAGTAACTGTGTCATTTTCGCTCAAAGTTCCTGTTTGAGTACCGCTGAATACTCTAGTGCTAGTTGCGGTTAAATCTGTTTCAACTTTATCTTCCCAGGTTGATAATGCACTATAATCCAAGTTAGCACAATCGCCTCCCGCGCCAGTGTTTTCACAGATTGTGCTTACATATTCAACAGGGACTTCGTCAGCACCAATATCTACTGCTCCGCCTCTTGGTGTTCCGTCTATATCTTTGTAGAAGGATAGGTTAGAATCTGTGAATATTGTGCTTGTTCCGGAGTTTATGGCTGCGGTGTCTGTTGGGTCCAGGTGGAAATCGTTGCTTGTGGAGTCTAGGAATTTTACTGTTGTTGATGAAAAAACTGCATTAGGTGTAGTTCCATCGCTTGAAACATTATTACCCGTGTATCTAGTTCCATTGCCGGAATCATAATAATCAACCGAATTATTACTAGAAATATTATTTCTTAAATAATGATTTCCCCAATCAGTATACATTCCTCTATCTATTCCATTAATAGTATTATTAAAAACATAAAAATCGGGACCACTAGGACCATCTAGTCTGATCCCATCTGAACTCCCGTCAGATGAAGAAAAATTATAAATAATATTGTTATAAATAAAAATATTGTCGCCAGATACATTTATACCATGAAGTGTTTCAGTCCCACCTCCACCAGAGTTATCAAAAGTGAAAATTGAAGAAGATATTGAAATATTATCAATAGATGAACTAAAAGCATTTTTATCTCCAGAACTTCCAGTATTGATAAATTTAATTTGAAGACCTTCTATTTTTGTATATTCCTCTATTACGTTTAATAAGTTTGCAGTGCCACCTCCAATGGTCACCTCAAGACGATATTTATTATCATTCCACTTCCCATTATGACGAGCTGTATCTGTTGTGTATATCATCACATAATTATATTCTCCCGTATTCCAACCATTAATTGTTACTGCTGTATCATCTGCGATTGTCCATGCCCCATCAATTTTCGCTACGGCTATAGCGGGATTACCAGCATCAGACAAAGTAGTGGTTCCATTTCCGTCTGAAATTTGTTCTCCTGATATAAGATCTCCTTGTATACTTTCTAGAAGTACCTGATCTGAACTTGATCCCATATGAACTAGGGTTCCGGTAGCGTTAGATGTTTGGCCTGTAAATGTATTTCCCGCTTGGAATGTACCTGTTTTTCCAGTGGAAGAGAATACTGCGGTGGTAGTTGCAACTAAGTCAGTTTCTATGCCGTCTTCCCAAAGTGACAACTTGGAAAAATCTCCGTTTGATTGTTCTACTGTGGATACAAATTCAATAGATGCTTCATCTGCGCCAATATCCCAAGTTCGACGATAATGACCATCGACATCATAATTATTTATATTGCCCGCCCAAATACCCGGATCTGAAACAATACTAGATGTTCCCATGTCTATAGCCGCTGTATCCGCCGGAGAAAGATGATAATCATTATTAATACTATCTACAAAACCAACATTCTTATTATCAAAACTATCATTAGGAGACGAATTGTCAGAAGCTATATTATTTCCCGTTTCATAAGTCCCCAAATTTCCTGTTCCATAAATATAATAATCAACATTAGAACTATTTTGTACTAAATTGTTTTTTAAGATTAATTCTTCGTCAGTCGAGCTCTTGTCAATGGCAACATAAATTCCAGTTTCTTTTGAATTTACTATTGTATTATTGTTTATATAATAACTAGCCACGCTATAAGTGCTCCATGGATCCAATATAATACCATAATAAGCATTATAAATAATATTATTATAAATATGTATATTGTTTGATTCTCCCGGATTAAGCATTGTTATGCCTCTCTGAGAATTAACAGTAAAATCTTCATCAAAAGCTATAATGTTATTTTTTATTGTAACCAACTCATCACCATAAATTCCCAAACCTACGGGTTGATCCTGGGTGCAATTATTTTTTAATTGCAAACCATCAATAACAATATTGGCATTAATGTTTAAAACACTCCCATAATTTACACAAGTAGTAATATTATATCTACCGTCTTCCCATTTGCCGTTATGACGCTGACTATCACCCACTTCGTTTGTGTCTACCGGGGTAAATATTTTTATATAGTTATATAGCCCTGTAGTCCAAGTGTCTATCCCAGACACTTGATCATTGTCTCCGTTAGTTGAAGCATAACACGCTACCATCATCTGAGTATTGGAAGCCAAAATATCATTACCCACTAGCACTAAATCATCAACTGAACTATCAATTGAGGAGTTCACATTTCCAATTCCCTGATCATTCCAATCATCCAACTCTAAATACGCCCTATAAATTGCAAAAGCTGCTGTAGTAGTAGCAAGCGGAGCCGAAGTGTCATATGCCTGTACTCCGTACTCCGTACTGCTAGCCCTGCTTGTTATAAATGCGATTCTGTACGGAGTTCCATACTGAACAACATCGCCCACACCAACATTGTTTGGTTGAGCCGTGCTAAATGTAGCTGTTTTGGTGGTAGAGCTAATTGTTACTGTCCCACTTATACTGAGCGCAGTCGAAGTATTTCCCACTGAGCGATACTGCTTAGTTGCAACTTCATCAGCACCAATATCCCAACCAGATCCATCTGGATTATGAGCTGCTCCATCAACATCCAGAGAAGAGTTTATGTATGAATCACTGGATAAATCCGCTCCAGCATTCATTATATCCGGATTAATTTCTGCAAGGTGAAAATCTTCGGTTCCAGAAGCAACTGAAACAAAATTTATAGTAGCATTGGTAACTGTATTGCTTCCACCAGATGGAGTATCTGTGCCGTCTGTAGCATTATTGGTTGAATCAGCATGAAAAGTGCTATAAAAAGGATCGGTTGAACTTGATACTAAATTATTTTTAATAATAGGAGTATTACCCTTTCTATAAATTCCCCGAATACAATTGTGGACTGTATTGTTGTAAGCATAGGATCTATCCCCATCGACCACAATACATGCTCCATCTTGGCCACCATCTCTTGTAAATCCATACACAATATTATTATAAATTTTAGTAATTGGATTATGAAATTGCACTGAAATTCCGACACCTGTTCCATTTAAAATGCCTCCTTTGATTATGTTATTTGAAGCTTCTATCTCAGAATCTATAATATTGGCCCAATAATCAACTAAGTTCAATCCGAAACCATAATCACTTGTGGAATTATGAGTATAATCAACCTGTAATCCATCTATTTTTACATAATATTCTCTATTATTTATAGCTGAAGCTTGATCACTTCCAGTATTTGAAACACTTATTCGATACGCTGTATCATCCCATTTTCCATGATGCCTCGCATCACCAGTGGTATAAATTTTTATATAATTATCATTATCAGTCGTCCAACCGATAATATCAACAACATCATCAACTAAAATTGTACTTTCAGCACTCGCCCAAGCCCCATCAATTTTCGCTATAGCTATAGGGCTAGCACCAAGCTGGTCATTTGTGCCGGTGACAGTCCAATAGTCAGTACTTTCTGTTTTAACCCACTCAGTGCCAGAAGCTGTAGAGAGAAGAAGTTTGACAGAATCGATCGTAAAATATAGAGTGCTGGAAGCGTTATCAGGTACTGTAATATTATCTAGAAGTATCTGGTCAGAGGTGGTGGCTACTACAGTAGCAGTAATATTGGTTGTGGTTCCATTTTCATATAGTATTACTGTATCGTTTTCATTCAGAGTTCCTGTCACACTACCACTAAATACACGCGTACTAGTAGCAGTCAAGTCTGTCTCTACTGCGTTTTCCCAAGATGACAACAAGGAATAATCCGAATTAGCACATGTTCCTCCTGCGCTAGTATTTTCGCAAATTGTACTTATGTATTCAACTGGTACTTCGTCAGCTCCGATATCTACTGCTCCACCTCTTGGTGTTCCGTCAATGTCGGCATAAAAGGATAGATTCGAATCTGTAAATATTGAACTGGTTCCAACGTTTACAGCTGAAGTGTCTGTCGGGTCTAAGTGAAAATCACCATTTGCCTCATCTGCAAATTTTACATTTATTGACGATGTGCTGAATGTTAGATTTGGGGCATCTCCCTCTATGTCAGAAATATTATAATCAGAGTTGCTTCCAAAATTTCCACTAAAACCATTCTCACAGTTTTGGGCTATATTATTAAAAAAATCTCTAGTCCTGTTAGACCCTGACCATGCGCCAACTCTGCAATCATAAAAAGTATTATTATAAAAATATGAAGTACCATCAAGACGCTCTAGGCAATAAGTACCATCTCCGTTCTTAAATCCAGAAATAATATTATTCCAAACATGATAATCCGTCTGCCATGACCCAACTCGTAATCCGGTATTATAATTATCCCCACTGGTCATGTCTTCTGATGTAATAATAGAATTACTAAATTTTACCCAACCAATCTGATTCGGCTCAAAAGTAACCAAATCATCAGATGTGTTTGGATTTACATATTTTATCTGCAGACCATCAATCCAAACATAAGACTCGGAAATCAACATAAGATTTCCACTATACTCCAATCTATATTTATTATCATCCCACTTGCCACGATGTCGTCCATAATTATCCGTTGGGTCAGTCCAAATCTTAATATAAGTTGAACTAGAAGTGGTCCATCCGCTCAGAGTGATAATTGTTGTATCAGCTGTTCCTCCAGTACTTCTGCACTGTGCTACTGCAATAGCCTGAGTGCCGGTGCTAGTTAAAGTAGACGTACCAAAACCGTCAGAAATTACTTCTCCGTTTTGAAATATGCCAGCAATATCCTCAATAAGAACTTGACCAGTTGAACTAGCTAGATGAAGAACGGTTCCAGTAGCTCCACTTGTCTGACCAGTAACAACCACCGCATCAGCAGTAGTGCCAATATGACCAGTGATCGAGAAAACAAGAGTCGTGGTGGTCGCTAAGTCTGTTTCAATAGCCGCCTCCCAAGCGTTTAGACTTGTATAATCTGTCCCTGCTCCGTTGTCAGGATCGATTATGGAGACAAATTCGGTAGCAGCACTAACTTTATTAACTGCGAAAAATGCAGCTAACACAAATATCGTTATATAGATTGTTTTTTTAAAATAAAACATTAGTTGTTTAAATTTTTAATTCATTCTATTTTTTAAGTATTATCTCCCAATCATAAATCTCCTTTTGATAATGTTGTCCTTTAATCAAATCTGTTGGCCTAAAATCGCCAAAATATTTTTCCATATTTATTCCATATTTTCTAGCCCTGATTATTTCTGCTCTATTCTCTAGCTCTTCTTTGTATTGCCCTAATTCTTCTTTGTCCATATCTTCATTTCTCTCTTTTAGCTTATTTAATTCATTCTGAATTTCTTCTTTTGTTAAATTTTTTTCTACTGCTTCAGTCAATTTTTGCTTTTCGCTCTCGCTCAAGCTCATTTTTAGTATTAAATAACTAATCCGCTCCGTACTTGACCAATTATGCCCTTCTTTTTGAACCAATAAAACATCGCCATACTTTAATGCCCTGGCAGCCTCTCCTGGATCTTTTTTGTTTTTTTCTCGAATTACCACAGCAACTTCATAATTCTGTTTCGGGTCACTATCTTTAGTAAAAAAATAAAAAAGTCCCCCAACTATCGCGAGGAACAGAATTACAAAAATTATATTTTTTTTAAACAAAAAATCTTTCATATCAATACTCTATATTACTAATAAATAAACTAGTTCCTGTTTTTTGTTTTTATTTTAAGATAACCTAATATTAAACAAAAAAAGTTATCAACATTTTTATTTTTCTAATGCTATTATAACATTTTCATTGCATCTTTGCCAAATAAAAAAACACCAAAGTTTATTTTCGGTATTTATTATCAAAAAGACGTTATTTTTTTTCACTAAATACTTGAGCAGTAAAAACTTCTATATCTACGTCACTATCTTTATAACAACTTGATCCAAGACCGGCCTTGCTCTCACATAAATTATCTAGCAACTCTTCCTTGGTCCATCCTGTTTCCGTGGCTACTTGAGGCAAAAATACTCCCATCTTTGTTCCCTTTCGAACTATTACTCCATGTTTACCAAGCTCAATATGTTGCCAATTATCGATTCTTTCAGGAACTGATAATACACTCACCTCGTAACCTAGCTCTGATAACTCTTCCTTGAAAACCGGATCAAAACGCGAATCTTCACAGCAGGCAGAAATGGCCATATCACTCACCGCCTGCCATAGAGGTTTTTCAGAGGGAATAATTTGGCCTATGCAGCCACGAAGTTTTCCATTTTTGTGAATTGTAACAAACACCCCTCTTCTCTCTTTCAGCTCCTCATCATTTATAACATATTCCTCAACTTTTCCTGTCCGAATAAAACTTTCAACAGTAGTTCTGGCGATATTAAGTAAAATATTTTTCTGTTCTGTGTTTAATTCATTCATAAACAGCTAAGCTTTTAATGTTTTTATCAAGTCTTTATGCACCTTTCCATTACTTGCTGCCATATCAGCACTTTTTAGACTCCATTTTTTTCCTTTAAAGTCTGTCACTTTTCCACCAGCCTCTCTTACTAGCAAAATTCCTGCTGCTACGTCCCAAGCATGAGCTCCGGGAATAACTATCGACTCGATACGGCCACAAGCCACAAAAGCCAACTCGATAGCAGCGCTTCCCATCTGTCGACAATCAAAACCACCCAGTTTTTGCTTACCATAATACTTTATTGCTTTTTTTACATCCTTAACGCGATTACCATGACAAAAAGCATTCAAGACTTTACCTGATTTTATAGTGGATACTTTTATTTTCTTTTTTATAGCCTTACTTCCCTTCTCTTTTCTTAAAAATGCCCCCTTACCTGCTTCAGCAATATACATTTCCTTTAAAAATGGTGCATAAATTACGCCAAAAACAATCTTGCCCTTATGGGCTAATCCAATAGAAACTGAAAACAAAGGATTATGCATAGAAAAATTCGTAGTCCCGTCAATTGGATCTATGATCCATAGGTAATCTGATTTTTTCTTATTATCTCCGGCCTCCTCAGAAAGAATGGCATGACCTGAAAATTCCTTTTTTATTTCATTTATTATTATTTTTTCACTCATCAGATCACAATTTGTCAAAATCTCATGATGAGACTTCAACTTGATGGTTTGCCTATTAAAACCTTCGAATTCTCTAAGAAGCATTCTGCCACTTTTTTTTGCCGCCATGATGGCAACTTTTCTCATTTTTGGAGTCATATAATATTTAATTAATTTCTAAATATTGTCTAAAATTTTTAATTCAAGTGTTTTTTCTAGAGTATCCCAAACAGAAAATGTTCCTCTCTGAAAAACCCCACCAAGTGTTCCAGGATTTACATACTGTACTTTTCCCTTTGTTTCTATCCATGGTTTATGGGTATGGCCATAGAAAATAATATTACATTTTTCTTTTTCAAGTTCTGGGAAAAATAAAGGCTCATGACAAACTCCCACCCTGATACCATCCAACTCTACCATCCCGAAACGACCTAGGTAATTAATATTTTTGAACTGGCTTAATTCTTCCTCATAGTAAATCTCCATATTGCCCCTTATAAGATAAATAGGTTTTCCAATATTATCCAATTCTTTTAATGTGTCTGTATTAACCACATCCCCACAACAAATCAATCGATCAATTTTATTTTTATTTAACCAATTTACAGCCTTTTCCAAATTTGCCAAATTGTCATGTATATCTGAAATTATAACTATTTTCATTTTATTGATTAATTCATTATATCTGGATTTGCCTTTACTGTTCTCATTATTATGATCTGAAATAAAAAGGTGCTAACCAAAACAGTGACAACCAAAGAGGAATATAAAACATAATTTATAAGTCCAATGTTTAGAGCAATTGACGCTATTGCTAGCTCTACAGCTCCCTTAGAGTTCATTCCCCATCCTAATAAATATTGCTGCCTTGGTCTTAGCTTTATAATTGACCCAACCAAAAATACACCAAGCATTTGTCCGACTATTGATGTAATTATTACAGCCAAAAGCACTAAAAAATTTATCTTTGATAAGCCGCCGTTAAAGTAAACTCCCATTTCAACAAAGAAGAAAGGAACAAAGAAAAAAAGTAAGCCCCTCTCTACATATTTTACACTTTTTTCAAATCTACCAAAAAGATGATGAGCAAACATTCCTAAGAAAAATGAGACAACTGAAAGACTTAGAATCTTCACCTCGGACAGAGATACATTGTCAGTAAAAAAATAAATTAAAACTAGAAATGCGAGTATGCCCAAAAGATCATTGGTGATACCAGTTCCCATTAATAACGCACCCAACTTTGTATTCATTTTTTTTAACTGAATCAACACCCGAGCCTTGGTGGCTTCTGCTGTAACACCAAAACAAATGCCCATCACAATTGCCGACTTCAAGCTAAACCCGAGCATGATCACTACTGCCACCCCGAACACAAATGAAGAAAGCATGGTGGAAAAAGTTACCAACAAAGCATGTTTCTCCTCTTTAAACAAAATATTTCCGGAAATTTCTAACCCGGAAATAAACATCAGTGAATACAGTCCCAAATGAGCTAATTGTGATATAATGGCCTCATTGCCTTCTATGGTAAAAATACCCACCAATCCGGTAGTCAAAACTATACCAGCAATAAGTAGACCTATTACTCTGGACAAATGCATCCTTTTCGTTAAATTACTAAACAACCGAGAAACAATCAAAATTATCAATAATTTGATTATTATCATAATTATTTTTTTAGCTTAACTTCGTAGTTGATTTGTTCAATCTTTCTCAAGTTACCTCTGGCTTGATCATACTTTGTTCTCAAATAACCAGCCATATCGAACTCTACCAGCTCAGCCATAATATCATTGATAATACCTTTCATTTTTTCTACTTCAGCAATATTTCCTTTGGCTGCTTCATTTACTGCCCGACGAACAAGCTCTCCGGTAGTGTCGCAAATTCCACCTAAATAGCTATCATAGTTTATGCTGATTTTTTTTATTTTTTCTATTTTCTTCCCCTTAATTACAAAATAATACATTTTTGCTTCTACATATTCTTCCACTCCCGCCTTATATGAACCTTCTTCCAACAATCTCTTGAATCCAAATTTCTTTTCTAATTTCATCAAAATTTTCTCAATTTCAGAAAGGCTAGTTTCTGCTTTTTTGATATCCCCTCTGTGAATCGCAAAAATCGCTCTTTTAGAATCATGAAGCACAATATTAGCCAGGGAAATAATTTGTCTTCTCTCACTATTTTTATTAACGTGGTCTTTTTTTAGTTTCTGTAAAAATTTTTTATTTATCATAGAAAAAATAAATTATAACCTGTCTATCAAACCGACAAGAATTAATAATTAAATATAACTTTACATTTTATATAACTTTTCCAGCCATAGGCTGAGACTTTATAGGCTTTATGACTTTCGACCCTACAACTATCTCGCTACTCTCAATACCTCCTCTACGGTTGTGAGCCCCTCTAGAGCTTTCAAGATTCCATCTTGGATCATTAATATTGTTCCTGCTTCCATTGCGCTTTGCTCTATGTCAAAATTGGTTATATCTTGCTTCTGAATTAACTTCTGCATATCAGAAGTCATGGTAATAGCCTCATATATTCCTAATCTACCCTTAAATCCAAGACCATTACACTTATCACATCCTGCTCCTTCATAAAATTTCAAATCATCAGGAACAGAAATCGCGGCTGCAGGATTAATCTGCGATAATATTTCTTTAATTTCAGATAAGAGATTATCTTCAATATTTTTTTCTTTTATGCAATGCGGACAAATCTTCCTTACCAAGCGCTGACCAATAGCACACTCTATCGAGCTTGCTAAGGCCTGTCTCTCAACTCCTAGTCCAGCTAGCCTGGAAATTGCTCCGGCAGCGCTATTGGAATGAACCGTAGACAGAACCAGGTGTCCTGTCATAGCTGCTTCAATTGCTACCTTGGCTGTCTCATTATCTCGAATTTCTCCAACCATAATTATGTTTGGATTCTGACGCATCAACGATCTGATTGCTGAAGCAAATGTATACCCTGCTTCTTTATCAATCTGAGTTTGCATAATACCATCCAAGTGATATTCGATCGGATCTTCTATGGTGATAATTTTGGTGTCTTCATTGTTGAGCTGATTCAAGGCACTATAGAGAGTGGTGGTTTTTCCACTTCCGGTCGGTCCTGTGGTTATAATAATTCCCTTAGTTTTTGAAAGGGCCTTCTGGATCTTGCTTAGTGCTTGTGACTTAATTCCCAGTTCCTCCATTTTCAAATCAGAAGCCTCACTGGATAATATCCTAATCACAATTGTCTCTCCATACCCACCAGAAATTACAGATAACCGACAATCCACTTTTCTCTCTCCAATAAAAATGCTGAATCTACCATCCATAACTGCTTTTTTTACATTCGTGGCAAAACCTGCTACTGTTTTAATTTTTGATAAAATTTGAATATAACTATCCTTGGAAAGATCAGCTATATCGTGCAGTATCCCATCAATTCTAAATCTCACTTTCACGCCGCCCTCTGTTGGCTCGATATGGATATCGCCCGTGCTTGTCTCAACAGCCAAGGCCATAATAATTTCCGTCATTTTTTTCGAAGACGTACTACTTATAGCTTCCTCTGCTTTTGTTAGATCGCTAATTAATTGTTTTGCTTTATCTATTTCTTCCTGTCCCACTTTAATTCCTCTTCCAATTGTCTTGGACATTACAATATCATAGAGAGTGTCTACATAGTCAAACTTTCCAATTACTCTATATATCTCTTCTAGCGTTGTAATACCCTTCAAGCATTTCAAGACACCATCTTGAAGCATGGTTATCATTCCGTTTTGGATTGCTAGCTCAAGTATTTTAAAAGCTGGCGCTCCTTCTGATGTTAAGGCCTTTATATTATCACTCATGGTAAAAATCTCGTATATACCAATTCGCCCTTTATAACCAATGCCACTACAATGCTCACATCCTTCACCTTTTTTATATAATCCTCCTAAATCACTCGGAATCTCGATTTCTGCCTTTGGTGAAATTACTGCCAATATTTTTCTGACAGTTTCTTCCTCCTCACTGGTGACTTCATGAGGCAGACGACACTTCTCGCATAATTTTCTAACCAATCTCTGACCAATAATGGCATTTATAGAAGGAGTGAGAAAATAAGGCTTTACTCCCATGTCCACCAAGCGAGGAACAACCCCAGCTGCATCATTTGTATGCAGAGTAGAAAGCACCAAATGTCCAGTGAGACTAGCTTGTACTGATATTTCAGCAGTTTCCAGATCGCGAATTTCTCCAACCATGACTATGTCAGGATCTTGCCTTAGAATGGACCTGAGGCCCTTAGCAAATGTATATCCTTTTCTCTCATCGATTTGGCTCTGATTTACACCCTCGAGCTGATACTCAATAGGATCTTCCAAGGTAATAATCTTGGTATCCTCAGTATTTAGTTTATTTATAACAGAATAAAGGGTGGTTGTTTTTCCACTTCCAGTCGGTCCTGTAGTTAGTATCAATCCGTTTGGTTTCTTGATTTCCTTTTCTAGGATTTCAAACGATCCTTGAGCAATTCCCAACTTATCAAATCCAAGTGCTACCGAGTCTGACCTCAATAACCTCATCACCACACTCTCGCCAAAAGATGTTGGCAAAAAAGAAGTTCTGACATCAATCTTGTTGTTATCTAGAAATATAGTAAATCGACCATCTTGAGGCTTGTCTTGAATATTTATTTTTACCTTGGCGAGAAGTTTCATTCTGGAAATAATCTTTTTCCATTTTTCTTTTTCAACCACAGCAGCTTCCTGCAAAACTCCGTCAATTCGAAGTCGAATAACTATACCGCCTTCCTCTGCCTCGATGTGAACATCACTAGCATTTGTTTTCATGGCAGTAGCCAGAATCAAAGTAACCACATCCGTAGTATTAACTTCATTTATCTTTTCATTTAAGCTCTTATAATCTTTTATGCTATTTTTAAACTTTGCTATGTCTTCTTCAGCAATTTCCACTCCTCTAATTATCTTTTTAAATTTAGGCAGGGATGCATAGAGCTTTAATGCATAACCCAAGCTCTGCTCGGAAACCAAATAAATAGATATCTTGGTGTGTAATTTTTCATTCAGCTTATTAACACTATCTAGCATCGCAGAATTTCTAAGTTCGGTAGTTGCAATCTTTAAATGTTCTCCATCGTAAAAAAAACAAACATAGCTAAGTTTGCGTGCTTCTTCCTCTTTTATTAAAGCTAGAGCTTCTTGGCTAATAGGAAATCCATGCAGATTAATATACGAAACACCAGCCGCCTGGGCCTGGCTCTCAGTATGCCTTTCTATTTCATTAGCCTTGATGGATGCTTGTCTCTTAACCAATTTTCCCTGGCTACTTTCCTCGTCTACATCACCACCAGCCGATTCACTTATTAAATCCTCTATTGATTGCATAAATATTTAAAAAATTAAAATTAGATGATTTTTTTAACAAAACTTAACCCACCTTTGACTTTATAGACCTTCTGTCTGCCGGGTAGGCAGACGACTTTCGACTTACTTTAGTATCTTGCCTTATCTACAGCTTCTCCCATTTTGACGCTTAAAAGTTTTGAGACTCCATCATCTCCCATGGTTACGCCGTATAATACGCTTGCCTTTTTCATTGAGGCTCTATTATGAGTTATAACAATAAATTGAGTTCTGTGAGATAAATCCTCTAGGATTTTTGCCAACCTTTCTGAGTTTGCTTCATCAAGGGCTGCATCAACCTCATCCAAAACAACAAAAGGAGCAGGATTAGCTCTGATAATTGCGCAAATCAAGGCTATAGCAGTTAGAGCCTTTTCTCCTCCAGACAAAACATTTATTGAGGTGATCTTTTTACCAGGGGGGCAGGCATAAATCTCAACTCCTGCTAAACCGGTAGCGTTGTGCTTTTGTAAAAATTTGATCTTTTTTACATCTACTATGTTATGAGTTTCGTTTTTCTTTTTAGGGTCTTTTAAATTTTCTTCACCTTCCCCTGACTGACTTTCCTTCATTTCTTCCTCTCCTTGTCCTGCCTGCCCGCCTTCTTGGAGGGAGCCTGTCGAAGGATCTTCCTCCTCTACAACCTTTTCAATTTTAGCTGTTCCGCCACCAAATAATATTTTAAAATATTCTTGAAATTTGCCTGCAATCACCTTGAACTCTTTGTCAAACTTTTTTCTAATAGTAATATCTAGTTCTTTTATAATGTTCTCCAAAGAATCAATGGCTGATGTCAGATCAGTAACCTGCCCAGAAAGATAATCAAAACGCTCTTTAGTTTCGCCATATTCTTTCTCAACCTCTGGATCAATTCCACCAATGAGCTCTAATTGTCTTTTTATTTTTACTATGCTTTCTTTGACTTCTCCCAGATCAACTCCTGAAACATCCAGCTCTCCTCCCTTAATATCACTCATTCCTCCCAGCTCATCTCTAATTTCCACCTCAATATCCTCTAGCCTTGTTTCATGTCTGGCTGCATGTACCTTCAGATCATTTAGCTCATTTACTAAATTATTAATCTCCATCTGAAGTTCCTGAATATTTTTTTGTAGTCCTAGAAGATGAGATCTCTTTTTTTCCTCCTCTTTGTTTAGTCTACTCATTTTGTTCTTCAGGTCAGCCACAATCTCATCAGTCTCAGCAATTTTTCCTTTCATGTTATCTCGTTTAGAAGTTATCTCTTCTACGTCTATCACATCTGAATTTTGTTTTATTTTTGATTCAATATCTTCCAGTTCCTTTCTTAAAGAAACATTTTTTTCATCTAAAAGATTTATTCTCTCTGAGCGAGCAGAGATTCGCAAAATATTATCATTTATCCTACCTGAAATTTCTTCTTTTTCTTTTGATAGCTTTTTAATTTCCTCGTGAACTCCCTGCCAATTCTCACTCTCTTGTATTTCTTCTTTTTCTTCTAAAAATAATTTTTCTAATTCAGTTTTTATTGCTGATATTATCTCTTTTATTTTTTGCATCTCCTCTTCTCCTTCAGCCAATTTTATTTTCTCAATTACCTCTCTTATCTTTTTTTCCATTTCAGGTTCTACACTATCACTTGTCTCCTTCTTAGTTTCAAATAATTTATTATTTAGTTTCTCTAAGTCGTTAACTAATTTTTCGTTCTTATTTTTCAGATCTATCTCCTCTTCTTTATCATCCTTGATGCTTTCCTTTAGTCTGGCTAGCTCATCATCGATTTTTTTAATGTCTTTGGTTAGTTCTTCCTTTTTTAAAATAAAAAATGACAAGTCAAATTTACCTACTGACTCCAACTGCACCTCGATATGAGCATCGATCCTGGCTAATTGTCTTTCTTGGTTTTCTTTTTCATCTTGATATTTTCTAAGATCTCTTTCCAAAACATCGTATTCACTTTCTTGGTCCTTGCTTACCTCATACTTCTCCAACTCTTTATTGAAAAAACTAAGTTTCTTATCCTTTTCATGTTTTTCCTTTTCAAGTACCAAAAATTTATTATTATAATCTCTAAATTTATTATTATTCTCATGCCAAATAGAATAATAATATTTTAATTGATGTTCCTTTAGTTCTTTTTCCAGCTCTCCTCTCTTTCTAAGCTTCTTTACCTGCCTAGTAAGACTATTTAGTCTAGGTTCAATTTCCGAGAGAAGCATTTGCGCCTGAGATAGATTCTCATAGCTCAAACGAAGCTTGTTAAGAGACGAGTCTCTCTTGATCTGATACTGCTTTACTCCAGTTGCTTCATCAAAAAACTCTTTCCTGTCAGCCAATGAGCTGTTCAAGAAATTATCTACTGTACCTTGCCCGACCACACTGTATGTTTTTTGTCCTACATTAGCCTTGGCCAAAAGCATTTGAACATCTATGAGTCTGACTCTACTATTATTTATTAAATATTCACTATTACCATCTCGATAAACCCTTCTCTTGATCACCAGTTCGGTGTAATCAATCGGTGCTTGCTTATCAGCATTATTCAAATACAAAGCCACCTCAGCCATGCCCAGTTTCTTTCTCTTTTCTGTTCCAGAAAATATTACATCATCCGCCTTTTTCCCCCTAATAGTCTTGAGACTCTGTTCTCCCAACACCCATCTAATCGCATCGGCTACATTTGATTTACCTGATCCATTCGGTCCAACTATAGCTGTCAGCCCCTGCTCAGCATCACTTAATGATCCCGGGAAAGATAGAACATTCTTATCTGCAAAAGACTTGAATCCTTGAATTTCTAATTTTTCTATATACATTCAATAAAAAATATAAAAACACAAAATTACAAGAACATTTCTATTATTTTATTCTTGTAATTCTTTACTTCTGTATTTAATAACAGTTCGTAATTTCTCTTAAATAAATCGGCTAAAATTTAACCGATGTTATTATCTATATTATACTATATTTATATAAAATAATAAAATTTTTATAATTTAAAAAGCCGTAAACGAAAGTTCACGGCTTTATTTTTTGTTCTATCTTGCTTTACACATTTTCTAATTCGTTGATAAAGCTTTTGATTTTATCATTTTGGTTGTTTTAAGTACAAAATCAAGAGCTATCTGATGCTCCTCGCTAAAAGGCTCATCCCCACGCAGAGCAGCAATTGCTTTTGCGCAACAATTTTGATACATGCCGAAGCCAAAATTGGAATTTGCTTCAACCAACCTTCGAACCCGGCCTGGTTTATGTCCAATCGCTTCACCAATCATAGTTTTTGATAAAATATTTTCAATGAGATAGACATTTTCTTTGTCGCCAATCTCATTAAAGTTTCCTTTAACACTAGAAATCCAATCAAATAAATAAAAAAGGTTTTTGTCAGAAACTTCGCCTCCTTGCATATTTTCTTGAATAAACTCAAGTTGATCCGAAATATGTGGGGCTAAAAATGGACGATTTCTACACTCGGAGCAAACTACACTGTCAATATTAAAAACCCAACTATTAACTGATGTTTCATTTCCGCAAACCTGACATCGCCTACGAAACATCATTCGATCAAAATCCCAATCTCCCCTAGGAGCAATAATTCTATCAGCGGACAGCCTTGATAATTTATCGGCTGAAATGTCTGACAATAAATCCCATTGATCAATTCTGCCCATATCTATCAAGTCTTCACAATCAGGATCTTCATATAACTCCCAACGAATTGAGGTCATATAAGCACCAGACATTGAATTACCAATCAAAACTTTAATTGCATCCAGGTCTTTTATCGTGCTTCCAAGAGCCACCTTCTTGCCTGATTTTAAATTCAAAACGTAATACACTGAAACCCGATCTTTTTTTTCATCGATATAATAACATCGACGAAATGGACTTCTTTCAGCGCAAAGTTCGTCTCTAAATTGGTTTAAAGTTTGTTCAAAGGGTAAATTGGAAAGCGAAATTAAATCTTTCTCAGATATACCATTTCCCACAACAGGAAACATTTGAACAGGAATTGCTGGTAGATTGCCTTTACCTAAAATTAAATTACTCATTCTTTGCCCCCTCTTTATGCTTTAATTATTAATTCGTTTATAAAATGAGGAAAAAATTTTAATAATTTTTCAGCTTCCGCATTAGATAATAACTCATCCGAATCTTTGTTCTTCAACATATTGCCATATTTTTTTGCCAACCTGATAAACATAATCGAACCATCCACATCAATTTCTTCTAAATATTGATTCATATCCCTACTTAAACAATTACTTGACATAAGACAAAAAATACTTGATTTAAATGCCTTATCTAGATAATTATACCCGCTTTCACGTATCACAAATTTTTCAAATATTTGCGGATTTCGACTACTAACAGGAGATGTTAAAATCCACAAGATAACCGAATTGCACATTGGATCAATATAGAGCTGAATCCTATTATCACTTCTTTTTTTTATTTCCTCAAAGTTTGTAAGAATTATTTTTGACGGAAAATAATTAATTTTTTTCAACATTCTGCTAATAATTTCCTTTCCCTTGCCAACAGGAATCTTTTCTCCACAAGAATCACAAAATTTGAATGGATTTAAAATTATAAATTCTTTATCGAAAACCCTATAGCATTTAGGACATTGGTGAGTTAAAATAATACCATCAAAATCCCAGTCACCTTTTGGGTAAATCGAGCTTTGAGCATAATAATCCTGATCTACCAACTCTAAACCAGACAATAAATCTTTGTAATCAAATCTACCTTCTTCAATTTTATCACTTAAATTAAAATCGGAATACAATTCCCATTTTATTTGAGTCATATTTCGTCCTGCAAAAAAATTACCAATTAGTATCTTAGCCGAAAAAACATCTAACACTTTTCCCACTATTATATCTTCTGACTTTTTCTTTCTTTTTATGTCTGGCACACTACGAAGAATAAATTTACCAAACTTTTCCTCAATCCAAAAAACAGCTCGATATACTTGTTTTTCTGCACTAAAAACTTCTCTAAATTTTCGAAACAGTATTTTTGTATCATCGCTATCACATTGAGACAAAGAATAATCTTTAACCACAAGAGCACTGTCCATTTATTAACCCTCCAGCTTATATATTAGATTAAGTTGCAATAAATTTTCAAAGTTCATTCTGCAAAAATACTAACATAAAAATTAAATTTTGTCAATTATTTAAAAGTTTTATTTTTTGATAAACAAAAACACCGCCTAAAATAGAGACCGGCGGTGTTTCTGATTTTTATCCCCATGCTCACTCTGCTCCAGAAGGAACAAAGTAAGAAAGAGAGCTATGCTTATATTGATAATTTTTTCTTTTTTGTTATACCTATATTAAGCATAGCTGCATTTTTTATAAAGAACATTTTCGGGACTGTTGTTGAGTGCCATTTTAAGAATAAAAAATCACTAAAATAGAAACCAACAACAGTCCCTTAGGCCTGTTTACTAAAAACAGTTAATTTTGTATGTAAAAATTCATTACTTTCTAGCTTGTAAATATTGCTTTCATAAATAACACTCTCAGCTTGCGCTTGAGTCACTGATTTAGTCAGTAAGCTTAAAAAAAACGCAGTAGATAAAACAATAAAAAAAGCAATGGACAAGCTAATAATGAGTCCAGTAAAACTGAACTCCTGCTCCATTGCTTTCTTTTTTATTAAATTGTTATATTTCCAGCCAACGTGGTCAAAACCAAAATTGCCTGTTTTAATAACATGAATATTGTGCATTTTTTTTATTTTTGTTTTTGTTTTATTTTTGAAGGTTTTTCTGAAGAATTTTAAACTTTTTGTTTAAAAATAAATGCTATCTCAACCTTATGTATTTAGTATAGCAAAATTTCCAATTTAAGTCAATGTGGATAATTAATTAAATGTTTATAATTTCTTAATTTTTATCCTAAAAATTTACTAACATTAGCCTATTCCTTTATATTTTTAACCATATAGGTATTATTTAGTCTATATCCTAATTTTCTATAATACCCCCTCACTCCAACTCCGGAAATTATACTTATTTTCCCTAATCCATGATCAAGTGATATTTCTTCAGCTTTTTTTATTAAAAGTTTACCTAATCCAATATGTTGAACTTTTTTTTCTTTTTTCGCTTGTGCTGAGCCTGTCGAAGTACCAATCGATACTAACTCACCATAAACATGAAGTTCACGAACAATAGAACCTCCACTTGTTAGCTGGTGAAGTGCTTGAGTTTTGCTATCTGGAACGAATAATCTACAAAAAGCGTACAAAATATTCTTTTTCTTATTTTCAAAACTTATAAAAAACTCTTCTCCGCCAGTCACCTTATAATTAATAATCTGCAATTTATGATTTGCAACCTGTGACTCACGTGACTCTCTGCATCTAATACAATTACATTTCACCCCCCTATCCTGCATAACCTGTCGGAGATTTGTAATCTTGTTGCCAGCCTCAATGGACTCACCTGGGATATCTCTGATTAGACGAATTATTCTCACGTATGAAGGTACAACTGTCTTACAATCTATAATTAGCTTTTGCAATTGCTTGTCTGTATACGGTTTATACTTTCCCTGCTTCCACCACCTGTACATCAAGCTGCCCTTAGTAACTACTGTGGGATAAAATTTTATCTGATCTGGCTGAAATCTAGGATCGCAAAATAATTGCTTAAACATCTTTGCGTCTAACGCTGGAGTAGCCCCAGGCAGGCCAGGCATAATATGATAAGTAATCTTAAATCCAAAACTTCTTAGCATCTCTGTGCTATCTGCGATTTTTTCTACTCCATGTCCGCGCTTATTCAGCTTCAAAATTTTATCATCAATCGCCTGCACCCCAATCTCAACTCTAGTGCAGCCCAACTCTCTCATTTGAATCAATTCTTTTTCATTAATATAATCCGGTCGAGTTTCCAGAGTAAGTCCAATGATATTGTACTTTGCTTTTTCATTTTTCTTCTGCTCCTCTAATAATAACTTCTTCAACTCATCAATCTTTAAATTTATGCTATACCCTCGACTTTCCTGCCCGTCCGATAGGCGGGTGACTTTCCTGCCCGTCCGATAGGCGGGTGACTTTATAGACTTTCGACTAAACTGATTTGCAGCCGCAAAGCAATTTAATATATACCAATATTTATATTTTCGAGGATGGGCCGACCAAGTACCTCCGATAACGATTACCTCCATCTTGGTAGGTTCATGCCCGTTTGCTACCAAGGCTCGAAGTCTATCCTGAACTTGAATGAAGGGATCATAGTTACACCGAATAGCTCTCATCACTGCCGGCTCATTAGACAGGTAGCTCTGAGGCACATCTTTTTCCGTAGGACAAAAAGCACATTTCCCAGGACATGGAAAATGCCTAGTAAGAACTGCCACAGGAGCAATGCCTGACAAGGTGCGAACAGCTCGCTTCCTTAACACCTGATCTAATACCGGAGATCTTTTAACTTTTCCCGTTTTCACGAGCTCTCGATACTCCTTAAATATTTCAGCATTGGAAAAAATAGGAATAGAATATTTAACCGCCATTCTCCTCTTGGCCATCATCAAATCTTTCCGATTCCTTATCCTACTTTTCAAAATTTCCAAAATAGCTTTTTTTGTTTCTTGCTTGTTCATGTCTTTAATTTACAGAAAATGCCCAACAAAAGCAAATTTTCTTTAACATGTTAAAAGTACTATAAGTTCTTGCAACTTGACTTTTTTTAAATTATATGTTAAAAAGAAACATAAACCGAAAAACCAAAAAGGAGGAATATAATGAACAGGTTAGCTCTTTTTATCACTACGTTAATTTTGATGTCTGTTTTTGCGCCAGGATTATCCGTGGCTAAAACAATGAGGTTTTCAATCGAAAATGAAAAAATTGTAAATCTTCACGTAAAGCCAGAAATAGAAGAAAAGGAATATGAAGTTGATTTTTCCTTGCCAGCCGGTCTTTCATTGAGCCCATATGAAGAAAAAGAAATAATAAATTCGTTATTTGTTGTAAATGAGGATATTTTTGCAACCAACAAAACTGACAATCTAACAAGCGTTTTTCCATCTATTAAAATTACACCGACACAGAATTACAAAATCACTTATGACAAAGATGACCAAGCTCTTGTTTTTCAGCCCTTGCCACTTACTGATAGCAATATTATCTCAAAAAAAGAAAATGAAATAAAATTAACAATCATCTTCTTTGTGATTGCGCTTCTTTATTCTTTTTTGGCGAGTAATTATATCAGTGATATAAATTTTAAAAATAAAAAATCATTTTTTATTTTTCTAGTTTTATTTATATCGTCAATTTTATACGGAATGCTATTTGCCGATAAAATACTGGGGGTCATTTTTTGTTTAATTTCAAGTTTATTTATTTATTTTTTTATATTTATAACTAAATTCATACTTGAAAAAATAGGATTAACGGTATTTACAGCGTCATTGGTTGTCGGATATTCACTCGTAACTTCTTTCTTTTTATCCGTAGCGCCATTAAGAATTATCTCAATTTCAGGAATTGCTTTTTCTCAAATGTTAATTTTTTATTTTGGAACCTTGATTCTTGAATCAACAATGACTTATTTAGTTTCAAAAAAAAGTCAAAAAAATCAACTAGCCACTTGCTAGCAAAACAGCCACTTATCTCACAATCGAGATAGGTGGCTTTTCTTTTTCTAAAAAAACCAACTGTTGGAGATTTAGACGACCGCACAGATCTACAACAGTTGGTTTTTTGTTTTTGTAGCTTTAAATCGTGTCTATACAATAAACGACAAATAGAATATAATAAAGATAATCTAAAAATAAATAAGATAACTTACGTTGCGTGTTATACGTTACGTGTTTCAAATAAAACATTATGACCAATCCTAATATTTTCAAAGCTTATGATGTTCGCGGTATTTATGGTGAGGATTTGAATGAGGATACAGCCTACAAGCTGGGCCAAGCCTTTGTGGAACTCAGACGAGAAGACGGAGTGGAGGGTGAATTATCAATTGTGGTAGCTAGAGACATGAGAACCTCTTCTCCAGCCTTGTCAGAAGCGTTGACAAAGGGCCTTACTGAATCTGGTGCCAATGTGATCGATATCGGACTTGCTTCTACGCCTACCTTTTATTTTGCTGTTGCCAATTATAATTATGACGGCGGCATTATAGTTTCTGCTTCTCACAACCCAAAGGAATACAATGGCTTCAAGATCACCAGAGAAAGTGCTATACCGGTTAGCGGTGAAACTGGGATCATGACTCTCAGAGACAAGGTAATGGAAGGCAATTTCACTCCCAGCTCAAGCACAGGAAAGATTATAAAAAAAGACGATGTTCTTATCGATCAAATAAATAACGACTTGAAACACGCTGACATCTCAAAGATAAAACCATTTCGTATTGTAGCAGACACTGCCAATGGTATGGGTGCTCAGTTTCTAGATGCGCTATTCAAGAACTTGCCATGCGAACTCATCAAGATGAACTGGGATCTGGATGGCACCTTCCCGGCCCACGAAGCTGATCCCTTAAAAGAAGAAAACATGCGTGACCTTCAAAAGAAAGTCTTAGAAGAAAAAGCTGATTTAGGAATAGCTATTGATGGCGACGGAGATAGAATTTTCTTTGTTGACGACCAAGGTAAAACCATAGACCAGTCAATAATTCGCGGTCTCCTCTCTATGCTTTTTCTACAAGAAAAACCAGGATCAAAGATTTGCTACGACATACGCCCGGGTCGTATCACTCGCGACTTGATAGAAAAAAACGGAGGTACGGCCATTGTAACCAGAGTAGGACATTCCCTGATCAAAGAACAGACTATAAAAAAAGGTGCGTATTTCGCGGGTGAGTCATCCGGACATTTTTTCCTCAATACAAATATTGGATGTTTTGAGGTGCCAGTTATTGTAACTCTTAAACTACTAGAATATTTCTCTCTGCGAGACAAAACAATATCTGAAATAATAGAGCCTTATAAAATCTATTATCATTCTGGAGAGATTAATTCTATTGTTGATGATAAGGAAGAAGTATTTAAAAAATTGAAGGAAATATATAAAGATGGCGATATAAATGAGCTAGACGGCGTCACCATAGAGTATCCTGACTTCTGGTTCAATGTTAGAGGATCTAACACAGAACCTAAAATCAGACTCAACCTAGAAGCAAAAGATGAAGAAAAAATGAAGAGAAAACGTGATGAAATACTGAAAATTATTACTAATAATAGCTAAATTGTATTTTTTGTAGTTGACTTTTCTAAAATTTGGTGTAATATGTTAACCAGAAACAAAAAATAAGTTTTCGCTTGCTCGGCTCTTGTTGTGGCTTGGGGCCATATAACAAGTTAAAAGAGTCACTCTTCTCCCCCCGGCTCTGAGCGTGCGAAAAAAGGAGCAAGAAAAACCCTTGCTCCGGCACCAACAGCCGCCCCTTGGAATTATTCCGAGGAGCGGCTTTCTTTTTTTATCAAAAAAATTTTACAAAACTTATACCTAATTACTTTTTAAAACCCTCCAAAATCTTCTTTATGTCGCTAATATCATCCAGGGTAAGACCGAGCTTAATACGGTCTTTTTTTAATTTATTGAGTTCGTTATATCTCTGCGTATAAGACATGCCAATCCCTTTTCTGAATTTAGACTTGTGCTTCTTAAATAACTCCATGACCAGCTTCCTATTCTTAGGTCCCAGGTTTCGAAAACGATAATTATCTCGCACAAGTTTATTTAATTTTCTTTCAAATTCATAATCAGTAAGGTGGACTGCGTCTTTTAAGAGATCTTTTATGTTCATATATAAAATTGAATCCTGCCTACCAGTTTATGTGCCGGATGGTATGCAGGCATGGCTTAATTAACTCCTATTGCCTTTCTGGCTTTGTTGATTGTGTCGGTGGCAGTTGGTTGAATTTTCTGAGCTCCTGCTTGTAAAATCTTTCGCACCTCTTCATCACTGATGGCATTGAGCTTCTCTTGGAAATTATTTAGAAATTCTTTAACCACTTCTGCTAGATCTTTTTTGAAATCTCCATAGCCCTTGCCTTGATAATCTTTTTCTAGGGTCTTAATATCCTTATTCGATAATAACGAATAAATAGTAAGCAAATTTGAAATACCCGGTTTTTCTTTTACGTCAAATTTCACCTCGCCGCCAGAGTCAGTAGTTGCTCTCATTATTTTCTTTGCCGCTTTAGCTGGATCATCAGTAAGAGCAATATAATTATTCTCGCTAGTTGCGCTTTTGCTCATCTTCTTCTCCGGATTATCCAGCCCCATAATACGAGCTCCTTCTTTTCTAATTATCAATTCAGGCACGACAAAAGTTTTATCATGCTTGTCATTAAATCTGCGCGCTATAGTTCTGGCGAGCTCAACATGCTGCGACTGATCATCTCCTACTGGAACAGCGTCAGTATTATAGAGCAATATATCAGCCGCCATCAGAACAGGATAATCATAAAGTCCAACACCAACATTTTCCTGATTCTTACCTGTCTTGTCCTTGAACTGTGTCATCTTGTTCAAATCACTAATACGCGCACCAACACAATTCAATATCCAAGCCAGCTCAGTATGTTCTTTCACATCTGACTGCTGAAAAATAACAGATCTTTTAGGGTCAATCCCTGAGGCAATATAAATTTTGGCTATTTCTATAATTTTCTTTCGAAGAATTTCCGGATCTTGCTTTACTGTTATAGCATGATAATCAACCACGCAAAAAATGCAATTATATTTATCTTGTAATTCTACCCATTTCGAAATTGCCCCTAAATAATTACCAAGGTGCAAATCACCACTCGGCTGAACTCCTGAGAAAATTTGTTTTTTATCGGACATGATTTTAATATCAAATTAATTATATTTAAAGTGTAAGATATTTTAGCAAATATTACAACTATAAAATTACTAATAATCATATTATTGACAAAATTGTCAACTTATGCTAAATTAAATTATCGATCTTTGACATTTCCTTGGTTGTTGTCTTGAGTACTTTTAAGAGTTTTCAAGATCAACAAAACTAAGGAGAAAGATTATGCAAAATCATACTTTTGATACAGTCAGCAATTTTCATAATGGTATAGCAATAGCTGAGATTGATGGAAAATTTTTTCATATTGATTGCAGTGGAAATCATCTTTATGGAGATATGTTTGATGATTTAAGAGATTTTCATGAAGAATTGGCTGTAGCTAGAAAAAAACACATGAGTTTTCATATTACCCTTAACGGGGAACCTGCCTACGAAGAGCGTTATGATGATGTGGGAGATTTTCATGAAGGACTGGCTAGTGTTGAAAATTCTCATGGTGATTGTTTTCATATTGATCATAATGGTAAGCGGATATATGAAAATTGTTTTTCAAATTTTACTTGTAATTTTCACGAAGGATTAGCCGCCACCGCTGATAGAAATGGACAATTTCATATTACCGCAGATGGAAAACCAGCCTACGAAGAACGTTATGATGAGGTAGGACATTTTCATGAAGGATTGGTTTATGTAAAAAAAGACGGAAAATGGTTTCATATTAATCGTAATGGAAAACCTGTTTATAGTGAACGTTATAGTAGGGCATATGACTTTACTCATGGGTTGGCCTTAGTTATAAAAAAGGGAAGGTGGTTTTATATTGATCATAATGGTCAAGTTGCCCACAAGAAATATTATAATTGGGTAGACTCTTGGTTGGGCTCCAAAAAAAGATACAAATGAATTAATTGCTAAGGTAAAAAAAGATGGCGAAGTCTTTTATATCAGTCTTAAAGGTGAACGCATAAATTAAATTTTATTTTCTTTAAACTCTCTACAAATATTTTGGCTAATAAATAGTTCCAAATCTCAACCCCGCCGAAGCATATGCTTTGGTGGGGTTTTTTAGTTGTGGGTCTAGCTTATTATATATAAGGGACTTGTTATAGGCACACACTTTAAAGGTGCTATATCTGGACAGGCTATCTTCGTGTCAGGGTGTTGAATTTAATGAAAATTTATTATCATTAAACTTTTTACCCACACCTATTGACATCTCTTTAAAAAAGGGCTATTATTTTATTATTAAAATTCAGAATGGAACAGAGGTGTTAGACTCGTGTTTAGAAGTCTAATAACCGTCAAATATGCTCAAAACTGTTCGTTCATAAAATTAAATTATGTTAACCATTAGATTATCTAGAATCGGAAAAAAGAAAAAACCGATGTATCGACTTGTTATTTCTGAAAATGCTAAAGACACGCAAGGTAGAGCTTTAGAAATTTTGGGGTCATATAACCCATTTACCAAAGAATTAACAGTGGAAAAAGACAGGATTGAACATTGGATTGCAAATGGATCAAAAATGTCACCAAGTGTAAACAACCTATTAATAGAAAAAAATATTATAAAAGGTGAAAAAGTAACAGCTTCAAAGAAAGGAAAGCCAAAAGAAGAAGAAAAGAAAGAGGAAGAGAAAAAAGAGGAAAGTCCAGCTGCTGAAGGAGAAGAAGCTCCAGCAGCTGACGAGACCAAAGAAGAAAGTGCACCAGCTAGTGAAGAAAAGAAAGAAGAAGGAGGAGAATCAGAAGACCCTTCGGCGAGCTCAGGACAAGGAAAGGCTGAATAATAGCACTTTTTAAGAGTAAAGGGTGATTGCCCTTGACAAATATTTATTTTGTGTTATAATTATATCATAATCAAAATCCGTTAGGATAGAGATTTTTAGAAAATAAAGATTCTTTTGAATATGATTTACGAATATTATTCGTCAATCACTTCAAAAGAGAGAAAGAAAATGGAAGCTACTCAAGACAAAGATTTCTTGGAAACAATAGTTAAGGCTATTGTTGGAAACCCTGATAAGGTTTCAGTTGAGAGAACAGTAGACGAAAGAGGTGTTCTTTTGATACTGGACATTGATCCATCTGATATGGGTTATGTTATTGGCCGAAGAGGTCAAACTGCTCAAGCAATCAGAACATTATTGAAGATTGTTGGTGCAAAAAATAATGCTCGTGTTAATTTGAAAATTAACGAACCAGAAGGATCAGAGCGAAGAGAAAGAAGTGATAGAGGAGAAAGAGCTCCAAGAGATGAGGAGATCGATACTTCTAGTGTTGATGACTTAAAAATCTAAACAAACTTTCAAATACAAATACAAAAAACCACAACTTTCCAGTTCGTGGTTTTTTGTTTAAAAAAATATGAAATTTGATATTATTACAATTTTTCCAAAAATTTTTGATTCATATTTTAGTGAATCAATTATCAGGAGAGCCCGGGACAAAAAATTAGTAGACATTGGGGTTCACAATCTTCGCGACTGGACAGAGGATAAGCACAAAACCATAGATGACACTCCCTATGGAGGTGGCGCTGGAATGGTGATGAAGATAGAGCCCCTCTATCTAGCGATAAAAAGCATAAAATCTCAATTGTCAGATAGCGCCCCAATCAAGAAAATCTTTGCCCCCCTCTCTAGTCTTGTTAATAAAATATTTAGGCTAAATAAAAACACAAGGATTGTCCTTCTGTCTGCCAAGGGCAAAAGATGGAACCAACAAAAAGCACTGGAATATTCCAAGCTAAAAAATGTAGTTTTGATCTGTGGCCGATACGAAGGTGTAGACGAGAGAATAACAGAGTTCATTGATGAGGAAATCTCTATCGGTGACTTCGTACTGACCGGAGGCGAAATTGGAGCTATGACCATTGTCGATTCTGTCACTCGTCTCCTACCAGGGGTTCTTGGTAACACTGAAAGCGCCAAAGATGAGTCACACAGCGAACCAGGAGTCCTGGAATACCCTCAATACACCAAACCGAAAGTGTTTGAAGCAGATGGAAAAAAACTAGAGGTCCCTGAAGTACTCCTCACCGGTAATCATAAAAAAATAGAAGAGTGGAGAGAGAAAAACAAAAAAACCATCCAGTAAAATAGTACTATTAAAAGTACTATTAATAGTACTATTTTTATCTATAAAAAAATAACCAAAACTCAAATTACAATTACCAAACAATAATCAATAACAAATTTTCAATATAATTTTAATATCAGTTTGATGTTTAGTTATTTAAAATTGATTATTGTTTGTACTATTAATTATTGATAATTGATTATTTCAATATTCAACTAAATATTTAACAGGAAAAATTTACATCCCTCTTTAAACCACCCATAATCCTGTTTATAATAAACCTACCAAACCAAAGACACACCACTTCTCCGCTTATCTCCTGCCCCTTCGAAATTGCCATTCTCATCACGAGTGACAGCATGCACTCCACCAAAAAACATATTTTTCTCAGAAAATTCCACAAACTCATCTTGAGTTTTAATATTTTTCACCTTCTCTACCACCCCAGCATTAAATCCGGGCTCAATATTAAACTTATTTCTCTCCCAATGTATCCTCGGAACATCTACTGCTTCTGAAATATGCTTTTTAAAATCTATAACATTAGAAATTACCTGGAGGATCGCAGTTCTGATCCTGTTCGATCCACCCGAACCTAACACGATTTCCGGTTTTTTATCTTTCAAAACTATAGTCGGAGACATCATGGATGAAATACGCACATCTTCCTGCCAAAGGTGGAAGCCCTCTGGGTTTAAATCCTCCTCGCCTAGCATATTATTTATCATAATGCCTGTGTCAGGAATAAAATAACCAGAACCCTCCCCATTGGACGTCGTCATACTGGCCGCGTTTCCCTCCTTGTCTACGACGCTTACATGAGTAGTACTTCCCCATTTATTAATTCTCGTATTCAGCTTCTCTCTATATTTATTTATATTTGCCTCATCCAGAAAATGCTCAACCGCTCCATTACTCTCACTTCTTCCTTCGTTGGTAAGCGCCATAACATCTGATAATATGTTTAGATGCTCCAAACTGCCATGCTTGTACTGGCCTAGATTAATTTTTTCCAAAAGCTCGAGAGCAAAAGTGATCAATATACCTCCGGAGCTAGGTAGTGGATTGGTTATAAATTCATTTCCGTGATAATCAATATCGAGTGGCACCCTCTCTATCACCTCAAAATCACGCATATCCTCCATAGTAAGATAGCCGCCTTTCTCCTCTGAATCTCTCACAAGTCTTTCAGCAAAGTCTCCCTCGTAAAACGCCCTATCTCCTTCCTTGACCAAGTACTCTAGGGAGTCTGCAAAATTTCTCATATACACAGTGCTCCCAGGCTGAATAATACTCTCATCATTCATGAACATTTTTCTTCCTTCTTCTGTCTTATTCATGATTGGATCAAGAAGGGTAAGACAATAATGCTGAAATCTGTTTAGCTCCACTCCCTGACGGGCATATTCTATGGCCGGCTCAGCCACTACAGACATTGGGAGCTTGCCTAGTTTCTTATGAATACGAAAATACCCGGCTGTGCACCCCGGAACAGCCATGGAGGCCATACCAACATGAAACTCCTGGGTAGTATCTCCAAAATCCACCATGATTGGGTAAAAATCAGGGTTTTCTTTATCTATTTTTTTACTCTTCGGGGTTTGTGAAAAAAAATCAAAAAGAGTATTTTTGTTATCCCTGGTGTGAGCCAACAGAAATCCTCCTCCTCCAAGAGAAGTCAGATTGAACTCAGTAACTGCCGAAGCTAGCCCGGCAGCTATGACAGCATCAAAAGCATTACCTCCCAGATCTAAAATATTTTTTGCAGCCGCCGCAGTTAGCTCATGGCCAGCTGCAACAGCTCCATTGTTTTTTATCATAGTTTCAAATAATATATAATATGATTTTATATTATTTTTTAAAAAAAAGAAAGAATAAGTTTGCCTAAAAAATGAAGGTATAGTAAAATATAATTAACGAACAATAATTTTACAAAGGAGGTGTATCGTGTGTGGGTTAATGAAGCTTGAGCCTGGAAAAAATTACAAAACCATAATCGTAAAAGAAGAATATGGCCATATGTGCTACATCGACTTTTCCGATACCCCTGAAGGTTTTGTACAAATGAAAAAAAATCTTGAAAAAGCAGGAGCTCAAATTGTAAACGAGCTAATTGCTGACAAGGATGAATTAAAAAAAATAATCCTTGCCTTAAACAAAGAAGCGAATCTACCTGGAGTTAAATTTCAGCCAATCGCCGCCTAACCGGGTGCTGCTAAATAAGCAGCACCCCTTTTACTATCATGAATAAAATATACATATTTGGAAATCCATTGCTGGATTTTGATAATACTCCTATTCTTCTAAAGAGCGAGCTGAAAAAAGAATTCCCGGAAACTGAATTCTGCGTTAGGGACCCGAATGAGAACCTCCATCCCAAGAATGGTAAGCTAATCATAATCGATACAGCTGAAGGAATTGAAGAAGTGCGAGTTCTTACTGACATCAGCAAAATCCAAGTAGACCCAAAATACTCTATGCATGATTTTGATCTGGGATTCAACTTACGTCTCTTGGAAAAAATCGGGCAGCTCAAGGAGGTGGTCATTTTTTGTGTTCCCATGAAAATAGAAAAAAAACAGGCCTTAAACGATCTAGTTACCTTAATCAAAAAAGAAAAAACAGGCTAATTTTATTAACTAACCTGTTTTTCCCCATGCTTGTTTTTTAAAATCTGTCTTTGTTAATGACATTGGGCAAACTCCGTGCAGCGATTAATGCAAAAATAAAAGGGGTAACTGACAAAATCATACTTTCTTTAACTACTTCTGTGTCAGAAAAACAAAGCCCAACAACAAAAATAATTAATGAAACAAAAAATACGAGCTGCGGCGACAATCTTTTTTTCTTTTCGGATCCCATGATTCACCTCCTTTTTTTACTTTTTTGTTTATGTCCAATTAACTTTTAAAAAATGTGAAGCACATGACATACATGGGTCATATGCTCTAATAATTTTCTCTACCTCATTTTTAATTTTCTTCTCCCATTTCTCTTCCGCTTTTACCCCATCATTACATACCAGTTTTACCGCCTCTCTAACATCCTCTCTCATATTTACCAAATTTTGAGCAGTTGGGATAACCAGGTTAGCATACCTCACCTTTCCATCCTCTATACCAAGCCAATAGTAGAGTGTCCCTCGCGGCGCCTCAATAACTCCGACTCCCTCCCCTGATTGTTTATGCGGTTTTACGATTTCTTCTTTTTTAAATTTTGAATTCTCCAAAAGTTCAACCGAATGATCAATAGAGTGCATTATCTCTATGGCTTGAGCTAAATTATTATGATAAATATTATCTGAAGGAAATATCTCCAAATATTTGGCCATTGACTCCTTAGTATCTTTATGCAAATGATCTTTGTTTAGATTTAACCTAGCTAGAGAGCCAACCATATACTCCTGGCCCTCAAATTCAAAACCCTTGGCCTGAGAATATGGAAGCACTATACTATGGAGATGATCCCAATAGTTCTCCTCCTTGATGCAGGCTCCGGTGCTAGAGCAGATCACTCCTTCCAGAAATGAAAAGTCTGGAGTGGTAAGTGCCACAAAATTAGTTTTTCTCTTTAGTTCCCAATGACAATTATAAAAAACTTCTGCTAAGTTTATGATTGATTGTTTTATCTTTTTCAGTTCTTCTACTGTTTCCGGAATCTTAGAATTATCTACTTCCCTGGTGAATCCGCCCACAGCCTCAAAAGGAGCGTGCACTGATCGGCCGGCTATCAGATTTGATAGATTATTACCTGCCTCTTTGACGTGCAAAGCTTCATGAACTATGTCTTTACCAGTTAGCCCAGCTGGTGCTCCCTTCTCGCGTAATTCCTCCTCAGATAAATCAGCGATTTCCAGGGCTGAATCAACTCCAAATATGTCCGGCATCACAAAGAAATAGAGATGCAGGGCATGATCCCTGATCATCAGAGAGTACATCATGAGCTTGCGCATTATCATGGTTTGTTCACTTGGCGTAATATCAAGAGTCTTCTCTACTGCCTCAATGCATCCTGTCATATGCGCTACAGAGCAAGTTCCACAAATTCTAGAAACCAACTGCGGCACAGACAGGGCTGGCTTGCCTTTTACGGCCTGAGTATAAAAACGCTGATTCTCCATAACTCTCAGCTGAACATCCTCTACTTTGCCATCTCGAATCTTCACATCCAGGTCAGCATGTCCCTCAATCTTTGATAATCTATTTATTGAAATGTCTAAATCACAAGTGTGCATAAAATTTAGTCAAATGTCTATAAAGTCCATAAAGTCTAAAGTGACATTTATTTATATACTTTGACTCTTTAAAGATATTTTTCAAATACTTCGATGAATTTCTTTTCGTCTATCGGGCAGCCTACTATTTCATCATCGAGGCCAACTGCCTCTTTGATGCTTATGCATTTCGGTAAAAATTTAAATTTCTCCAGGTCTTTTTTTATTTCATCGAGCTGGTCTTGGTTAAAAAAATTTCTCTGACAAGTCGGACTTCCTGTAATAGCGCAATTCCCCATTCCGATCAGAATCTTTGACCTCTCTCTTACCTTTTTTATCTCTTCTAGGTCCCTCTCCGTTGTAATCGCTCCCTCTACAAGGGCGATATCAAACCTATCTGAATCCCTCTTGTCCTTCATTGATAAAAAATACTCCAAGTCCATTTTCTCAAGCCAGCCCAGGAGCTTCTTGTTAAATATTTCTATTAAATAAATAGAACATCCTTCATCACAAGTAAATGTAAATATTCCAACTTTTTTCTTGCTCATATTTTTTCTTATGAATAAAGCCCCCTCTTCGAAGGGGAATACTTATTTTGCGCCCACAGGGCATGAAACAAATAATTTTGGGGTGGGTTTTAACCATTATTTTCATTACTCCGCGTTCGTTTACCCACCCCGCCAGACTTTGCCTGCCTACCCCTCCCTAGAGGGGACTTGTCTTGTTTTTCTAATTTTTTAGCTCGCAAAATTGGCAGTGGATTATATAACTATATTATAGCATTTTATTGCCTCTCTTTCCAAATTTCCAACAATTCTTCATTTATATTATCAATTTCTTTTTTGCTTAAATTATTATCGAAATTTTTTCCATGTGCTGAGTTTATCGAAGCATGTTTCAATCTCAATTCTATTTTCTGAGCAAAATCATTTGCTTTTATTTTCTGTATTTGTATTCTTCGCTCATCTTCTAGTTTTTCTACCCGCCCAATTAGCTCCAAATCATCAGTTACTAAAATAATTCCTTTGGTGTTTGTTTTCGCTAATATCTCAACAATTTTATCATCAGCTGAATTATCCTTGTCGTATCGCGGAGCTCTAATAACGGTAATATTTCCATCTCTATATTTATCACCAAATCTATCCAGCCCATCAAAAATCAAATTAATATCATGGTTTTTATCTCCAAAATACTCTTTAACAATCCTGATCAATTTTTCATCAAAATCCTTTTCATCGAGAAGTCCTAGCTGCCCAGCTAAATTGTTAGCGTCAATTATATAATGCATGTTTATATTCTAGCTTTTTTAATCTCAAAAAACAATAAAAAAATCCCCAGGCTAAAAATAAGCCTGGGGGACGACAAACAAAATGAAAAAGTTTGTTAAACAATTGTAGTAATGAAATACTGAATTATTGTTTGTTTCTTTTGACGAAGAATTTTTTTTATTTTATAGCAATATGTTTTTTCTTCGCCTTTAAGTTCTTTCTGGGTTGATATCTGCTCACCGCCTTGTTCCATTAACTTCTCAAGAAAATTGTGAGACACTCTAAGCTCGACTCCGTGACCCACTCGATGACTCTTCGACTCTTTCAAGGCTTTTCTTGCTTCTCTTAGTTCTTTTCCTGGGCCCACTTCTGAACAAGGCAAGTGCTTAAATCCGCCAGACTTATCATCACTTAATCCTAATCCCGTCATAAATCGCTCCTCCCTAACAAAATACTTAATAACAAAAACTTTTTATATTACATTTGTCATTTTTATTTATTCTTGTTTTTTTATTTTAATTTATTATTTAATGTTCCACTTCTTAAGCGCATCAACAACTTTTTGACTAGTAAGCACATTGGCTGCGTAAGTCTTGTACTCTGGCGCTTTTAGTCTTTCGATCATTTCAGCTTGCCCTTCGTACTGCTTTTCCATATCCTTCAAGTGCTTTGCAATGTCTTCTTCTGTAGCTTCAATTTTTTCCTTTATAGAAACCTCTCTGATTAAAAGAGAAACCTTAACTCGGCTGATAGCCTGCGGTAGTAGGTCCATCACTAGCTGATCTCTGGTTTTATTTATACTTTTTAAATAATCCTCAAATTGCATTCCTTGTGAAACAACATTATGCTCTAACTCTCTCATCATGGTGTTATTTTCATGATCAATAATACTTTGCGGAATTTCATCAAACTTTGTTTTCTCTATCATGGTATCAAACATTTTCTTCTCCACTTGATTATCAGCTTCTTTTTCCTTTTGAGCTAGAATATTCTTTTCCATGCTATCTTTTAGTTCCTCAAACTTTTTCAAACCAAGACTCTTGGCAAATTCATCATCTAGTTCTGGCAACTCTCTCTCAAATACATCCCCGATTGAAACCTTAAAATCTACCATTTTACCGGCTAGATTTTTCATATGATGATCTTTTGGATATGGAAGACTAAATTCTTTTTCTTCTCCTTTTTTCTTTCCAATCAACTCTTTATCAAATCCTGGGATGATGTAATCCTTTCCGATTATAACTGGTGTTTCCTTGGCCTGTCCACCTTCAAGTGGTACATTGTCCTGGAACATTTTTATACTTACCATTACTTTGTCGCCTTCTTTGATCGCACGATCTGCCAAGGCTTCTTTTACTCTCATTTCCCTAATATCATTCAAGGTTTTTTCTAGCTCTTTTGGATCTATGCTCACTTTCTGTTTTTCTGTTTTTACATTCTTATAATCACATAATTCCAGTTTAGGTAATATTGCAATAATTGCCTTGAACTCTAGAGGATTATTCGGGGCCAGTTTGGTAATATCAACTCTTGGTTGCCCTATTGCCTCACCTTCAATATGCTCCTTCAAAATCTCACCAAGTTTAGCGTTAATTGCCAAACGAGCTGACTCTTCCAGTATTCCCATTTCTCCAACTTTCTGCTTGAGTACATCAAGAGGAACATTGCCTGGTCGGAAACCATCAATTTTTACTTCTTTTGAAATTTTTTCAGCTCCTTTTTCAATAAATGGCTTGAATTCTTCCAAGCTAATTTCAACTGTTAACTCTATCTCTGATTTTTTTAAATCTTTTTTTTCTACTTTCATATTTATTCTAAAATTTATTTATTAATTATTTATTAAAATATTTATCAATAGTTGGAGTTACTTGTTTTTTTCTAGAAATTATTCCATCCTGGTATATCCTTGATCCATCTAGTTTTACCCCCAAGGCCTCCTCCATTTTCCCCTGATCACTGGTTACCACCAAAACTTCTGAACCAACGTTTATAATATCAGTAAGATAAAGAAGTATACTGTGGTAGTCTTCATCTTGTCTTTTCTGGTCCATGATTTTAAGTATTTCTTCTTTTCCAGAATCAAAATCAGACAAATCAACAGTTTCTACCTGGCCTATGCCAAACTTTCCTTGGCTAAATTCAAAATCTTTGAAATCGCTCATTAGTATTTCCTCTGCGCTTAGCTCGCTCACACTTGCTCTAATCTTAAAAACCTCCATGCCGAACTCTTTCCAGTCTGAAACACCGGCCTTCTCAGAAAGTTCCTCAATTATTTTTATATCTCTTTCAGTACATGTTGGAGACTTGGTAATAACTGTGTCTACCAAAATAGCAGAGAGCATTAGTCCGGCCATATTAGCCTCTAATAGAACAGACAACCTGGAAAACTCTTCAGCAACAATAGAGCAGCTTGCTCCTACAGGAAACGCTCTGAAAACAATTGGGTCAGAAAAAGTAAAGTTAACCTTATGATGATCCAATACTTCTTCTATTTTTGCCTCTTCTATACCATCCGCTGATTGAGAAAATTCATTATGATCTACTAAAACCACATTTTTTCCAGTAGCATTTTCCAAAATTTCCGGTACTTCAAAGCCAAATTTCTCCAAAACATATTTAGTTTCTTTATTAATTTCGCCTAACACGGCAGGGGTATATCTACTTGTATCTTCAGACTTATTTTTTAAATCTGCATAGCTGATTGCAGCTGCAACTGAATCTAAATCTGGTGATTTATGTCCGATGATATATATTTTATCCATATTTTTAACTAATATTATTTTTTCTCTTCTTTCTTTTTTGCTTCTTCTTTGTCAGTCGGAGCTTCTTCTTCTGACTCTTCAACCCCTTCATCCCCTTGTCCTGCCTGCCCGCCGTCCTGGAGGGAGCTTGCCTGTCCTGAGCCAGTCGAAGTGGCCGAAAGGTCTTCTTTGTTATCAGACTCATCTTTTTCATCTTCTTTTGCTTCTACTGAGCTTGTCGAAGTGTCTTCATCAGCTGATGAATTATCCTCATCCTTTTCTTCTTCTTTTTTTTCTTGAGCTACTTCTCCATCAATTTCTGCAATATCAATCTTCCAACCTGTAAGTCTGGCTGCCAGACGAACATTCTGGCCACCTTTTCCTATGGCTAAAGATAGCTGATCTGTAGCTACTTTTACCAAAACCTTTTTTTCTTCCTCGTTAATTTCAATATCTATAATCTTGGCAGGAGACAAGGCGTTAGTGATATATTTTTCAGGTGCATCATCATATTCTACTATATCAACTTTTTCACCGCCTAGTTCGTTTATTATTGTTTGGATTCTAGCTCCTTTCTGTCCCACACATGAACCAATAGGATCCACGCTATCAGAATCAGTCCAGACTGCTACCTTTGATCTCGAACCTGCTTCACGCGAAACATTTTTTAGTTCAATAATTCCATTGGCAATTTCTGGAATTTCAACTAGAAAAACTTTTTTAAGAATCTCTTCTGAGGTTCTGGAGAGAACGATCTCAGGTCCTTTGGTTTTTAGATTTACTTCTTTTACGTAAACCTTCACCCTGTCACCTGGAGCATATTTCTCTCCTGGAATTTGTTCATCATTAGCGAGAATTCCAACAGATTTTCCAAGATCCACTAAAACAAATTTATTTTCTCTTCTCTGTACCACTCCGCTAACAACTTCTCCTTCCTTGTCCTTGAAATCATTAAATACCATTTCTCTCTCAGCTTCTCGCAAACGCTGAATAATAACTTGCTTAGCAGTTTGAGCAGCCATACGTCCATAAGCTTCCGGTACGTCTAACTTAGTCTTGATTTCATCTCCTACTTTTGCAGTTTTTTTAAGCTCTTTTGCATCAGAAAGTTGAATTTCAGTTTTTGGATTAAACCTCTTTGCTTCTTCTTCCTCTTCGCCGTCTGAAGAATCTTCCTCATCTTTTTCTTTTTCGGACTTATCTTTTTTCTCTTGTCCTGAGCCTGCCGAAGGATCCTCTTTTTTTGGTTCTTCTTTTCCTTTCTTGTCTTTCTTTTCTTCTTTTTTTACTTCTTCTTCATTAGCTTCTGAACCATCCTCTTCCTCTTCTTCCATTTCTTCTTCTGGCAAATCCTCAACCACTGTTTTTATGTCATAAACTTTTGATTTTGTAATATCCTCTTCATTAAAAACAACATGGATATTCTGGTTTTTTTGTCCAAAATCCTTTCTATAAGCTGCTGACATAGCAGATTCAATTGTTTCAATAACAGCATCGTAGCTTAATTTTTTTTCTTCGCAAATTTGTTTTATTGCCTTTGCTATTTCACTCATATTTTTGAAAAACATTTATTTACGCATTAAATTTTTTTGCGCAATATATATGTTAAAATTTTTTAATAAAAACAGCTAGTTAATAATAGATTAACTAGCTTGTAATTATAATATCAGAAAAACGGAATTTAGTCAATACTGAAATAAAAAACCAATATTAGCAATTAAATATGCTTATTAATTACTTCAACAAGCCCTTCTTTTGATTGCATACCAACCATAGTTTCTTTTACTTCTCCATCCTTAAATAAAATCAAAGTAGGAATGCTCATAACGCCATATTTCACAGCAGTTGCTTGAGCCTGTTCTGTGTCTAGTTTTCCAACTGAAGCTTTATCTCCCATTTCTTCTGCAACTTCGTCAATAATCGGAGCTTGCATCTTGCACGGTCCGCACCAACTAGCGAAAAAATCAACTAAAACAGGTTTAGTTTTTGAAACTTCGATAACATCAGATTCAAAATTTCCATCATCAAATTGTTTAGCCATTTTATTTATCTATTAATACATAATTTTTGGCTTAAAAAAGCAAAAAATCAATATATTAACTTCATTAATTTATTTTAAAATTTATTATTAATTATTTTTGGTAAGCTCTAGCAATAGCTTTCTCATCATATCATCACCCTTCTTTTCGCCGCAACTATCAACGCATTTCATAAAATTCTCCTCCATAAACCTATTCATGAGGCTTCCCATTGCAGATCGCACAGCCTTCATCTGCACAATAACCTCCAAACAATCCTTTTCATCTTCAATCATCTTACTGATTCCGTTCAATTGTCCTTGAATGTTGTTTATTAATTGTTGTTGAGTTTTCATATGTTTTAATCTATGTCCTGATATTATAACACACCCCCAAGAGGTGTCAACACTTAAATTCATATTTTCTTCATTTTTTCTTTAAAATAATTTCATGTATATAGTGCTAAGATGTTAAACAACTTATAAATATGAGAAAAAATGGCTATTTTTAGATAAAAAACTATGACAATCTTTTAAAATAATAAAATAATTATAAAAAATATATGAAACAATCATTTAATTACCTCAAAAAACTAACTTTTCTAATGTTGGTTTTTTTATTTTTCTTAAATTTTTCAACAGAGGCGTTATTGGCCGTTGATGAAGATGATCCATATTATAGAGAAGAGCTTCTACCGGTAAATAGCTCTTTAAGGCTAAATACTGACTTAAAGTCAAGAGCATTTATCCATGAATACCCTATTTCCTCTCCCCCAGGAAGAAAAGGCCTCGAACCAAACCTAAAGCTAACTTACAACAGTCATTCAAGTGATAATCAGAACATCTACGGCTACGGATGGTCTGATAATATTCCTTATATTGAAAGAATGAATAAGAAAGGAGTTGATAAGCTATATACTGAAAATGATTTTTATTCCACGCTCACTGGAGAGATCAAGGTGGATACTTCAGCAAGTTCTAGTGAGGGATTATATAAATCCAAAATAGAAAATGGAGAATACTTGAAATACTCTTTTATAAATAATGAACATTGGGAAGTTGCAGATAAAAGCGGAACAATATATAAATTCGGTAGCTCCACAAACTCCAGACAAGACAATCCTGGTGACGAAACAGTGATTTACAAATGGATGCTGGAAGAAATTCGAGATACGAATGGAAACTATATTAAATACGAATACCACAAAGATGCAGGACAAATCTATCCTAGTAAAATCAAGTATACCGGACATAATAATACTGATGGTGTTTTTGAAGTTGAATTTTTACGTGAATCAAGAAGTGATAAAGCAGCTTCATGGAATACTGGGTTTGAAATAATAAATAATTATAGAATAAGTGAAATTCAAACTAAAATAAACGGACAATGGGCAAAGAAATACGAACTGAACTATTCAACTGGAGATAATTATGTTAGATCGGCATTAAACTCAATTACTGAATCAGGTCGAGATGAAAACAGCAACACAACTACCTTGCCAGAAGATAATTTTGAATATCAGATCAAAACAAAAAGCTGGACAGAAAATGATGATTATTATGGTCTCCCGGTGTATTTTACTCAACCAATTGATACCAGCAGCATGAAATCAACAGAGTTTCTAGTTGACGCGAACGGAGATGGACTTACTGATATTATTTATACCAACACCAATGACTCTGAACCAGGCATTGTTTATTTAAATACAGGACAAGGAACATGGTCATACGGATTTGATTTTCCTGTCAAAAAAGACAGCTATAGAAAATATATTAGATTTACCGACATCAACGCTGATGGCCTCATAGACTTTATTTATTTAGGACCTGAAATATCGCCTGTCTGGATTAATAATGGCAATGGCTGGGAATCTAATGATAACATTACCATACCCCCGGAATTACTAGAAAGAACAAACCACGATGGTGTACGCCTATCAGATATCAACGGTGACGGCTTATCTGACATACTTTTATCTATAAAATACGATAACAGTGAAGATAATGTAAAAAAAGTTTTTATTAATAATGGAGATGGAACCGGGTGGGAAGAAAATACAGATTTTTATGCTATTCCTGTATATTTCTCCTATCCAGCCGGTGGCCAAGGAGTTAGAGCATCAACAGAATTTCTAATTGATGTAAATGGAGATGGATTAGTTGATATTGTTTACATTGACCCCAGCGATTATGAACCAAGTAAGGTTTTTATAAATAAAGGAAAGGGTACATGGATGTATGGTTTTGAATTTCCCGTTCAAAAAGATAGCTATAAAAATAACATCCGATTTGCCGATGTTAACGCTGATGGTCTTATGGATTTTGTTTATCTAAAATCTGAAATGTCACCTATTTGGATTAATAATGGCAATGGCTGGTCATCGAATGATAATTGGTCCTTGCCATTAGAAATATCAGAAAGAGCAAACCACGAAGGAGTGCGCCTATCAGACATCAACGGGGATAACCTGCCTGATATACTTTTGTCTATAAGGTACATGACAGGACAAGAAGATAACATAAAGAAAGTTTACATTGCTGACAAATCAAAAGCTGACCTATTGTTTCAGATTAATCACAACAAAGGTTCGATAACAAAAATAAACTACAAAGCCTCCTCAGAATATCTAGACTCATCTGATAATCTTCTAAACCCTGATCTGCCGATGGTTTTGCAGACTGTTGAGAATATTGCGGTTGATGATGGGCTTGGAAATATCTCAACCACAACTTATGAATATCAGGACGGTGACTACTACTACAACCATGAATATGATAAGAGATATGCAGGATTCGGTATTATCACAACAACAGACGGAGCTGGCAACAAAACCAAGACTTACTATCACCAAGGAAATGATTCAAATTCTGCTAAGGGAGAATACTTAGATGATCAGTCAAAGATAGGAAAAGTATATAGAGTGGAAACCTATAATGATAGTGATAACCTATACACAAAATCAATCAGCAAATGGGAAAATCTAAACCTGGGAGATGACAGAGACTTTGTATATAAAACAGAGAGTATCGAATCTAGCTATGACGGAGACGCTGACCACAGAGACAAAGCTGCAGCCTATGCCTACAACGGCTTTGGCAATGTAGTTCGAGAGATAAACTACGGAGAAGTAACAGGAAACGATGATGGCACATTTACGGACATTGGCACAGACATGGCCTCAACAACTATAGAGTATGCAACTGACTCTTCTTTTGGTGTCATCGGATTTCCTTCGAGAAAAATAACCACAGATCAAAATGGAGATAAAATTGCTGAGACAAAATACTATTATGACAATTTATCTTCAGGCGATATAGACAAGGGAAATCTAACCAAGGAGGAAAAATGGATCGAGAATAGTAACTACATTGATATTGAGAGAACGTATAATGCCTACGGTTTAATCACAGAGGAGAAAGACCCGAGAGACAAGACAAATGACTACACTTACGATTCATTTAACCTATACGTGGCAACCTCCACCAACCATTTGAACCACTCTACTCATGCTTACTACGACTACTCATCAGGAAAGATAAAAAAAACAGAAGACCCGAACGGAAATATTTTCGAGGTGATCTATGACGGACTGGACCGACCCATAGAGGAGAAGCAGCCTGACTTAGACAATCCAACTAACTTGGTTACAAAGACTACCTACACCTATGATGACACCAGCTTCCCAAGAAGCATTAAAAAGAGCAGCTATCTTGATAATGAAACACAGGTTGACAGCTATACTTACTTGGACGGACTGGATAGACCTGTTCAAACAAGACAAGAAGGAGAGGATAGTTATATCACCAAGGACTTTTTCTACAATAACCAAGGACTAGCTGAGAAAGAGTCGCTCCCATATTTCTCATCCGGACCGGTAAGAACTGCCGCGACCACAACTGATGCTCTATACATTAACTATACATACGACGCTCTCCAAAGAGTTATCAATACTGTCAATGCAGTTGGCACAACCACTAATTCTTATGATAATTGGGTGTTGACCGTTACTGACGCCAAGGGCAACACAAAGAATCTATACAATGACGCTTATGGTAATCTAATTCAGGTTGATGAACACAATGATAGCGAGACATATTCCACTCTATACTCTTATGACTTACTTGGAAATCTAACAAGGATAGAAGATGCGCTCGATAATGAAAGAGGATTCACCTATGACGCTCTGGGCAGACTAAAATCGAGTGAGGATTTACACGCCCCGGCTGACGCGACCTTTGGCACCACCTACTACACCTATGACAACTCTGGAAACCTGACATTAAAAGTAGACCCAAAATCTCAGGTTATAGTTTATACTTATGACGACTTAAACAGAGTATTAACCGAAGACCACACCGGAGATGCCGGAGTTGAGGTAAACTATAACTATGACTCATGTACTGAGGGTGTTGGCAGACTATGCACAGCCACTTCTCAAGATGCTATTACCAATTACACCTACAACGTTCTAGGTTTAATTGATGCTGAGACTAGAACTATCAACTCCACAGACTATACAACCGGATATGATTATAACCGAGCAGGCAATACTTCTCTTATCACCTACCCTGACGCATCAGAAGTTAAGTATGAATATAATGCAGCTGGTCAACTTGAAAAAGTGTCCAAAAAAGAATCAGGAGAACAGGAGTATTCTTACCTTGTGAATAACTATGACTACAATCCATTAGGACAATTAAAGTCCGAGAGACTAAATAACAATGTTGATACTGACTACACCTATGACTCGCAAGAACTATACAGACTGAAGAATAAATACACCATTGACCCTGTTAAGGACGATGTAAAGAAAAACACAAAGAATATTGGTGCAAAAAGAATGTATCTGTCCAAAAAACTCGCCCTAGAGAAGGCAGATGGTTCAGTCGAACTTTTCACTCCAGAAGAGGAAGCGCATAAGAGAACAGAAGAAAGCAAAACATATCTGATCGGATGGGATAAGGATAATAAAAAGAAATATAAAACCAGACTTTATAATGGCAAGGCTCATTATTTTGATTCGCAAACCAGGCAATTAGAAAATATCGATACCACTTTGATTGACAAGGGTGATAAATGGGAAATGAAAAAGGCCGGATATAACGCCCGAATCAAGAAGAGAGCAGATGATAACTTTATTACTTTTATCAATGACTCACAGGAGGTTTACTTTTCATTGACAAACACCGCTTTAACACCAGTTTCAGCTAAAAAGGTAAAGAACAAAAACGAATGGAAAGAAAAACAAGCGAAATTTGCCAATGCCCTGGGCAGAAATATAGATATCAATGTCAATCTAAACAACGAAGCACTGATCAAGGAAGTCGCTATCAACTCTATTGAATCTCTGGGCGATCTAAATAATAAAGATTACTATGAAATTCCATTTAGACTGACTTCAAATAATAATATTGATATAAAATTAGGTGATCAATTATTAAGTAAAGAAAAAATCATTACAACTAACAAAACAGTTCAGGTCATTGATGATCAGGGAGTTGTTTCCTATATTTGGGCGCCGATAGCAATCGATGATACAGATGATGTAACAAGCATTGAAATAGAATATAGAAAAGAAAATGATGGAATATATCTGACTAAAAAACTTCCTGTCGAATGGCTAAGGACTGCCACCTATCCGGTAAGAACTGACGCTATAATCAGCCCTTATTCAGACGAGGGCGGGGATGGCACCATACTTCACCAAAACACAAACTGGAATACAGCTCACCACTATAACACTGGCTACATGCTCTACAAAAATAGAATAGGAATATACAAAGGCAGAACCGGTAAAATCCAGATCAACAGAGGGTATTTTACCTTTGACACCTCTTTTCTTACCGAGCAGGCTACCATAGATTCAGCTACAATGAACATCTATGTCTACAACAGAACTATCCACGATAATGACGGCAAGGATTACGCTACTGTAGTCCAGTCTTTCCAGGCCAGCTCAACAAGTCTATCAGTAGACGACTATGACCAGTGCGGATCAGTACATAATCCGGTCGAGGGAATAAACCCTGGCGAGAGGAAGGATATATCAAGCATGGACATTAATCAATACGTGCCTTTTAATCTAAATAGCACAGGACTCAACTGGATCTCCAAAACCGGCTGGACCAATCTGGGACTAAGAGAGGGGCATGACGCAGAGGATGACACCCCCAACCTTTCTAATACTCAAAGAAATTTCATGTATTTCTATCATTCAGAACAAGTCGGAACTGACAAGGATCCTTATCTGGAAATAAACTATACTCTCACTGCCGAACCAACCCCACCTACTGAACTACAAACAGAGAGTCAGGAAAATCCTGGCTCAGTCAGAAATATAACTCCAGAATTCTCTGCAATTTACAACGATCCGAACTCAGAAGATCAAGCGTTGCACTACCAAATTCAGGTGAGTCAAACAAACCCGACTTGGGATACTTTGATTTGGGACAGCGGCAAGACTTCCATTTCAGCCATTAACGAAGGAGAAAGAAGCTCAAATATTTTATACGGCAGCTCAACTCCGCTTGAGCTAGACGGTTCTACTTACTACTGGCGTGTTAAGTTCTGGGATGACAAAGATGCCGAGGGAGACTGGAGTACTAGTACGGCTTTCTTTACAATGTCATCAGATGCCGGAGCTGCTCCGGAAGGCCCTACTGATCTCTTGGTTGAGGGTGAAACCAATCCGGGAAACGTCAAAGACTTCACCCCGGAACTCTCTGCCGTCTACAATGATCAGGATGGGGGTGACCTGGCTATGCACTATCAGATTCAGGTATCTACTTCTAGTGATGTTTGGGAATCTCTGATATGGGATAGTGGTCAGACTGCTTTGGCTAGCACTACCATGTCTGGTGAAAGGATAGGAGATATTACTTATGCGGGAAATGAGCTGGATACTAATACTACGTATTACTGGCGTATTAAGTTCTGGGATGACAAAATGGAAGAAGGTATCTGGAGTGCTAGTACATCCAGCTTTACCATGACACCGATATTACAGAACTTTAGCTATTTCTATGATGAAGTTGGAAACATTATTCGTATTGAAGATACTTCAGAGATGAATAGCGCTAAGACTGTTTTGTTTGACTATGATGATTTGTATCGTTTAACACGAGCATCTAGTAGTAATGCGATTAACAATCAGGATTATTTAAGGACCTATGCTTACAATGCTATTGGTAATATACTAAACAAATCTGATCAGGGTAATTATGTCTACACTGACAACGGATACAATAATCCTCATGCAGTGACTAGTGTTAACGGAGTTGGGTATGGTTATGACAATAACGGGAATATGGTGAGTGATAGTGTTTGGACGCATGATTGGGATTATAGGAATAGACTTGTTAGTTCAAATAACGGAGGTCTGACTGTAGACTATGGCTATGACCATGATGTGAACAGGGTTAGCTATTCTGATGGTGGTATTACTACTTACTATCCTAACAAGTTATACAATATATCCAGTACTGGTACAAGCACTAAACATGTCTATGCTGGAAGTAATTTAATTGCTACAATAGAAATAAGTGATAATGGGACTTCTACATACTACACCCACACTGATCATTTGGGTGGGTCTAGTGTGATTACTGATGAGAATGGGAGTTTAGTGCAGCTACTTGATTATTATCCTTTTGGGGATGTGAGGTTGGATGAAAAACAAGGGAATTTTGATGAAAAACATAAATATACTGGGCATGAGCATGATGATGATACCAGTTTGAACTATATGAAGGCTCGTTATCAAAATCCTAAAACAGGATTATTTATTTCAAAAGATCCATGGGGTGGAAACAGATTTGATCCTCAGACATTAAATAAGTATAACTATTCTCGTAATAATCCAATATACTATTATGACCCCACCGGGACTAAAGTAGAGGTAGCGGCAAAAGATTTAGAAGTAACTGACAAGGTGGGCTCGCATAGTTATTTACTTATAACACCACTTGAACCAGGAAAATTTCAGGATTATTTAGAAAAAGGAGAAACATCTTTCACTATTAGCGGACAGGATATTAATGATATGCTTCAAGGCAAAGTAAACTATGGCACTGATATAAAAGATTTAAATTCTGCAAGAGTTCAGGATCATGATATTGTTGATAACCCATATGGTGATAATAATGACCCCAAGGCAGATACTAAGTTTATTAACAAGATACTAGAAGTTCACAAAAACGCACCTGAACAAGATTATAATACAGTTTCTTTCAATGCCAATGGTCGAAACTGTCATAATTACACCACCTCTTTAGTTGAGGGGGCTGGTGGCAAGATACCAGGTGATTTTAAACCTACTGGTGCAAGCCCTGGATTAGGAGAATCAATCCCGGGAATGGTCAATAACAACTCAAATCAAAGTTCAAAATCAACATCTAAGTCTAACAACCCAATAGATACAAACAAAGAAAAGGCTCAAGGACTTTGGAATAAAATTATTAATTTCTTTAAATCAAAAAAGCATGACTAAATCTAAAAAAATATTACTAAGCTTTTTAATTGTGATAGGATTGTTAATTATTGTTGCAATAGCTTGGTTTAATACCTATCATTATTTTAGCCCTCTTTACAACCCATGTAACAAGCAATTACATAAAGGCATGAATTATGATGAGGCAAAAAATATAATGTCTCCATATTTTAATAACCCTAATTTTTCGAGTAGTGATTCAATGTATCAGTCTGGCTCAAAACGCATTATGCAGTTTAGTGATAAAAACGGAATTTTCTGTTTTATAGAATTTAAGAAAAACACAATAACAGAAATACTATTTGGTAGAGAAGGATAACAATTTATTGCTACAATAGAGATAAGTGATAATGGTACTTCTACATACTACACCCACACTGATCATTTAGGTGGTTCTAGTGTGATTACTGATGAGAGTGGTAGTTTGGTGCAGCTACTTGATTATTATCCTTTTGGGGATGTTAGACTGGATGAGAAGGAAGGTGGATTTGATGAGCAGAGGAAGTTTACTGGGCATGAGCATGATGGGGATACTGGGTTGAATTATATGAAGGCGAGATATCAGAATGCTGCTGTTGGAAAATTTTTAAGTATAGATCCTATAACGTTAGTACCTAATAAGGACTTACTAACAAAACCTCAGGAGCAAAATTCATATAGTTATGTAGCAAATAATCCATTAAAGCATATTGACCCTACAGGGGAAGGGTAGAAGTTGTTTCAAGAGCATTAAACATTCCAGTTCTTGGCAAATTAGGGGTTCACACATTTTTGAGAATTACCCCTGATAATCCTGAACATTTTGGAATGGATGCTGATTCAAATTTTACATTTACATTAGGCGGATATGATCGTAACGACACTCTCGGGGGAGCTATTAATGACAATTCTGACATCAATATGAAAGAAGGGCAAGAGTTTAAATCAATAGAGATAAGTGCGCCAGATGGCAATGATACATTATTTATTTATTCAATTCTAGATGCATACGAAAATTTTGAAAGTGGTGAATACAATTCTTTATCTATAGGAGAAAATTGGGGAGAAAATTGCAACGCATTTACTAACTCCCTTTTAGAAGCAGCTGGTGCTGATGAACTCCCAAATGAAGTTGATCCATATACTGCAGCTATGCCAGGAAGGACCAGTAAAATTCCATCAATTACAAATTCGCCTCCCGGTGCTGGTTTTAGTGGTCCTCCAAATGATATTTATACAACAGGGCAAAGTCGAAATAATTCTAATCCGTATACTTACACCAATCCTTACACAGAAAATTCTGAGTAACTAATTAACTAACTGTAATAAAACAATATGACTAAAAAAATTAAATTAACTTTAAATTTTATTGGAAGTTATTTAGTGATCTTACTTATTAACGCATCGGGAATGGGAATAACGTGGATAAGTGTCTGTTATAATTGTGGTGACACGTGTGAATGGTGTAGCTCGAGTGGTTTTGAAAGTTTTATAACAGGTTTTATTTTAGGACTTGCCATGTTTTGGCTACTTTCTATTATTGAACTAATAATTGCTGCATTCTTTTTAAAGGGTGCGGAAAGAAAATATTTAAAATTATGGAATCATAAATTAATTTTATTAAATATTTTAATTTCGTTCTTATTGGGAATATACTTATCTGACAAAATATTTAACCAAAATAGTGACATTATACATATGTATATTTGTATTTTTATACTATTCTTAATATTAATGGCAATATATTGTTTTATACAAAAAAAGAAGGATGGTAGCAAAGAAACACCCTCAACACTAGAAAATAAATAAAAATACAACACAAAAACAAATAATTATGAAAATTAACAATTTGAAAATTTCAGCATGGTCTGGGATTGTATCAATAATATTGTTATTGATATTTGGAATAACCATTTTCTTTATATACCCTTTAAATAAAATTGGATTAATTGATATTATTGTTTTTGCTTGTATTGTATTTTCAGCAATTTACTTATATGGATTTGTTCTTATTGGAAAGGCAATAAAAAATACACAGTTTACAAGGATGTCTCAATTATATGTATTAATATTTGTTTTATTTTTATTGTTAATCAGAATTGGAACTAAATACATCTATGATGATATAGGTCTTATTATCCCTTTAGCTTTAATTGGTTTGTTATCATTTGAACTTATCAGAGCCAACAGATTGCTTTATTTAGAAGACGTACTAGGCAAAAGGATCTGTAAAAATTCTTTGTTTTTTGTAACTGGTATTATTTTAATTTTTTCTGTTATTTTGTCTCCTATTGGGCTTATTTTATATTTTATAGCTCAAAGCATGAGTGTGAAATTATTTTTTGATATAGTAAATGGCAAAAAAGATATTAAAATTAGGAAAGAAATTATTTGTAAAGAAAATTTTAGAAAAAATTTAAAAAAAGCTAGTGTCTGTTCTTCGGTTAACTTTATAGCGTCTTTTTTATTGTGCTATGTATCGTATGCCATATATTATACAACTGGATTTAATACAGCATTTACTTTTATATTGGGTATATGTTTATTTGTTATAGGTGCAATAATTTCTATTGTCTTCTTAATTCGTGTATTGAAAAAATGGAATAAAATTAACAAATAAAATAACAATTAAAGTAATATGAAAAAAAATTCATTTGCATTAAAAATTGGATATATTGGATTATTGCTAGGTGTAATTTTAAGCGCAATATCTTTTGCACTTGTTATAAGCACTTTATCAGAAGAAAGTATTTATTATTTAATGATTCCATTTTGGCCATTATTTCTATTTGTTTCTGATATTCTGGAACCAATTATTCAGCCTATGTTTAATATTTTTGCAGACATGTTTCCAGTTCCTAAAAATTTAAAAGGGCTTGATTCGTATGATTTATTTCTTTCAGTAATATATTATGTTTTAAGTATATTTTTTTATTTTATGATTTTTTATGGGATTGGGATTTTAATAGAAAAAATAAAAAAAGAAGAAATTAAAAGAAAATTCCAAAACTTAATCTCAATAATAAAGAAAGTGATTTATATTAAACCAACAAAAAGAAAAAACATTGTGAAATAAAAAACTAAAGATAACATAGCACATTCTATGGAATGTGCTATGCTTGCCCGATAAAATGGATTTAGTATTTTCTGAAAATAAAAAAGTGTTCTCTCAGAATTTTTTCTGAGAGAACACTTTTGCTTTTTTATCTATTTATTTTGTGTCCAATCCTTTTACTTTTTCAGGATCGAAATCGCTTTCTCCTGGCGGGTAAAAAATAAGTAATTCTTTTAAGGTGGGGCCTGTGTCTATCACAAGCGACCCCTTCTTGTTGCTTGCTACGGCTTCTGCCAAGGATACCTTATGACTATTTTTTTCGTCTTTAACCCACTTAGTTGGTGGAAATCCAATGCCTTTTGCGCACCAATTAAACATTGTGTTTAATTGGTGCTTGTCGATGGCAATTTTTGAAATCTCTCCACGATAAATATATCCCTCGGTCAAATTCTGTATTTCTAACTGGCCACCATTGAAACTTTGAAAAAACTCTTCTGCAGAGCTCATCTTACACCTCTCTATAATTAATTAACCCGTAAAAAGATCCAGCAAAGTTTCGGGAGGGTTATTGATGACCTCATCTCCGGCAACCTGAAATAAATCAATTCGATTTTTAATACAATGCTCCCAAGCTGACATAAAATTCGTATGAAGCTCTGATATTGAATCACGAACATGCTCATCTTCAGCAGATTTGAGATTTTTCTGAAACAATAGTTCTGGTTGTCCGGCAATATTACGAATTTGAATATAACTAACAGGTGACGTTGGCCCCTGAGAACCCTTTGGCATCAGTTTAAAATTATTACCAAATTCAAATTCTAATTCCAAGGTGCCCAACAAACTATGTACGCTACCACAAATTTGATCGTCGGAAAGCCCAATATCTTTTCGAAAAACCAAGGTGCCGCCTTCCTTATCATTGTAAGCATCTATTGGGAAAATAATATCAATCGTATGTCTTTTTGGGATATACTCTTTGTCACAAATAGAAATAACCTTATAAAACCGGGGGTACTCTTCTCTTGCTTGAGGAAGTAATTTTACAATACATCCTGAGATTCCCAGACCTTTGACGAAAATGTTGTATTTTGTCATTTTCTTTAAACTTCCATGATCATCAACACGAATTTTAAAAGAATACTCCCCATTAAGACTTTCTGACTTTGACACTCTGTTGCACTGAAGAAAACGCTCATTTAATTCGTGCTTTTCTGTAAAACTATTTTTGCCCCGCCCACTGTCAACACTTGATCCCTTGTCGCCAAATCTAAATTCTCGCAACAAGAATGGCCAATCAGAGCAATCGATAGCCTTTTCCTCTTCAGGGAAAAATTTGATGCCAGTAGCAAGAAGAATTTTATCACCAGCTATGGATTCAAATTTTGTCGGAGCTCGAAATAAAAACATATCAGAAAAACTATGTCCCACCGGTGTCTTAAGCATTTCTCTCCAGGTGTTCTCCCCTTTGCTCCTGGCTTTGTCTCGAATCCTTACAGCACATCTGACCGCTTTGGCTAGCTCATTTTTATGCTCATAACCATCAAATTGCTTAACAATATAAGCATCAGCAGATTTTGGTGATGGTGCAGCTATAACGATCTCACGTAGTATAGGGTGATCCAGTACCCAGCCATATGGCCCGATCAATTCTCTCAACGTCAACATGTCCTCTTTTCTCTCTTCATCTGATCTCATGACAAATTCTCCTTTTGTTTTTCGCCCTGATCAACAGAGCTATTAAAAAGACCGACTAACTCTGATCAACAGAATTAGTGTTCAAATCTTAATAATTATTAAGGATTTTGTCAAAAAATAAAACAAGGGCATCCGTTTCGGACACCCTTGCAAGTTTCTTTAAAAAACCTTAGGAGATGCTAACACCCATCTTCGCCAAAAGCAATTAAGCCATGGCTCTTTTTCAATGGGCTTATTTTCGAGCACTTCAATTTCGTCTTTTTCCTGGTTTCTCATTTTAGATAATTGCATCCTTGCAAAATTCACAAGCTCTTTTTTATTATTCTTTTTACAAGAAAATTCTCCAATAAAAATTTTGACTTGGATTTCTTGCTCGAGTTGATCGTCATCCAGAACTAATAGCTCATCCATTTTGCTAATTGCTTTTTGTTTTTTTCTAACTTTATTATCTCTACTAAAAATAAGTTCATCCTTTTTAGTACTATAACTTCCGAACATGGTGAATAAAATCATCCAAAAAAGAAAATAACTTGGAATTATTGCAATGGGCACTGTAGTCAAAAAGACAAAACAAGAAAAAACTGTAAGCACAAATAAAATCATAATCAATCTAAGAAATGATAATGCCACCTCGTTTTTGCTATAGCCAACTATCATGACATAACCTCATTACTAATACATTTTATCGGCTCAAGTTTTAAAATCCTAGTTCTCCAAAAGTTAAAAAACCAAGGCTCCTTAAGATAAGTTAATTGTTTTGCTTCATTAATGCCAACCAGCGCTTCTCTCTTGTTTAACAACATGTACCTGACAAATTCCAAAGGTATCTCATCCGTCCTGTAAAATTTAAAACTACCAACTTGAATTTCAATACTAGAATGCACTTCTAGCAAATCATCTTCCAGCTCCAACAAACCATCTATCTCTTCTAGCTTTTTTTGATTCTTATTAATTTTCTTTTTCAAATCTGTTACTTTTTTAACAAAGCTAAACGCAGAATGACCAAGAAGTCCAAAAACTAAAGTAATAAGACAAGAAGAAAAAAAAGCCAATGGGATGATTTTAATTACGGTCGACATTGTTATTACCATTGATACAACTAAAAAAATGAAAAACATCCGATTAATTGAACGATAAACTACTCCTTCATCTCGCGAACTATTCATGACCTGACCTCATTAACAACATTTATCGGATTTAATCTCTGGACCTTGGTTCTCCAATAATTATACCAAGCAGGAACTCTGGTCAGTGAATTTCTTTTGTAATTACTCTCCACCGTTCTGCTGAGCTCCTGAAAAACTGAAAGCGCAATAAGCAACAAAGCAGAAATCAAAAACAAATACCCTTTTCCAACATAAAGATCAAAAACGAGAGACAAAGCTGCCAAAATAATACTTATTCTGGTTAACATCAAAAATGATTTTGCGACACTTTTACTCCTTTTCATAGCCTCACCTCCATTTTATTAATTTTGTATTGAAACACTAAAAAGGATATCTTTCTCCATATACAATATATGGATTTTTCTTAATTTTTTTGCTCATCCTCCAACCCAACAAACATTGAAAAAGATGAAGCCCTACTACTATCAAAAAAGGAGAGAGAATTAACCAAAGCCAACAATTCGCCGTATCCATTATTAATGTTTTGTCAATCATAACAACCTCCTTATATTTGGGTAAAATTTTTAAGAACAAAATTATAATTAATTTATATTATCACTATTTTTCAATAATTACAAGGCCTAAAATCAATGAAATCCATGAACATAATTCCCAAAATCATAACCGTAATGTGCTCCCCAAATATCAACATTGATATATTTTCCGTTTTCTTGTCTTATCCTCAAATATTGATGAAGAGAAATATGCCAAATAAGCGTCCACTTATTTTCAATGTCTTCATTTTTAAAAAATCCACTTCCAACCAACAATACCCTCATTAAATAATTAGCATTATGACAATGAATAAAACCTTTCTTCTTCCAAAGCTTTTGAAGATCAAAAGTAAATATCTGGAAAAATCTGTTAAATGTCCTCAGCCTATACCCACGATATCTACTTGTCATAATCTCATACGCCCTCTTCAGGCACTCATCCTGACTCGAAAGACTCCTTAGCTCTTCAACAACCTCTTCTATGTCACCTGGTAAGCTATTTGGTATTTTGGTTTTGGATAAAAAATAATTTTTCATTTTATCTTGTTTTATTTCAAATCTTGAATAAATTTTTTCAAGTCCTCCCCGATCTCCTCATCCTTTATCCCAAGTTTTATAGTCGCTTTTATAAAGCTGAGCTTGTCCCCTGTATCAAGCCACTCTCCTTCCAGTTTTTTTCCATACAATGCTTTATTATTTTCCAAGAGAGCATAAAAGGCGTCATCTAGTCCAATTTCTCCGGTGCGTCCTTCTTTTATATTTTTCAATATCTCCATTATGTCTGGTGTAATAACGTAAGCACCCACGGCTGCCAGATTAGTTGGCGCATCTTCCGGTTTTGGTTTTTCTACCACCTCTTTGATTTCATATACATCATCGCTAATCTTTTTACCATCAATAATTCCAAATTTATCAGTGTCTTTCTTATCGATTTCAGAAAGCCCGATTACCGGTTCTCCATATTTTTCATAAACCTCCATGATCTGTTGCGATGGAGATTTATCTTTGTAGTCATACAAAGTATCTCCAAACATAACTAAAACCGGTTCGTCATCTCCAACCAGATGAGAGGCACACTTGATAGCGTGTCCATTGCCAAGTGGCAAAGGCTGCCTGACGTAGGAAAACTTGGCCATGTCGCTAATTTTTCTCACTTTTTCTAATAACTCATGCTTGTTCTTTTCTACTAACGTATGTTCCAGCTCAAAAGAATGATCAAAGTGATCCTCGATTGATCTCTTGCCACGACCGGTCACAAATATTATTTCTTCTATGCCGGCCTCCACAGCCTCCTCAACTAAATATTGAATTGCCGGCTTATCTACAACAGGCAGCATCTCTTTTGGCTGAGCCTTGGTTGCAGGTATTAGCCTTGTCCCGAAACCAGCAACCGGTAAAATCGCTTTTTTAATTTTAGCCATATTTTTTTCTTTATAATTATCTTAAATAAACAATAAAGTATATTTTGCTTTTTAGTTACTATTCATATTTTCATTATAACATATTCCTATCTAAAAATAAGAAATGTTTTAAATAAAAAATAACAACAAAATTATTAAAAATCTAAAATAAAATAACCATCTTGTTGCCAAAATGGTTATTGATTTTTCGAGGTGTCACGATTAATTTTCCAACATCATCCTTCTTTCATATTTTATTTATAGATTAAAAAATATGAAACCAAAAATAAAACTAGCACTATTGACACACCAACAAAACAAAAAAAATAAAACCTTCTAGTTACTTTCTGCATTTCTATTAATCGTTCAATTTCTTTGGATACAAGACACCGGCCGACAAGTTTTGTTTTTAATCTTTTTATTTCATTCTTTGCCTCTCGAAAACTTACAACTTTAGGAGTTTTTTTATTTTTCATGACGAACCTCTCTTTAAAATTATTTTATGTTGATTTTAAGGTCCTATAATTAGAGATTTTGACATAGTGTTTCACTAAAGTCAATGGTTAATTTTTCCACCAAAGCTTATTATTTCTTAATATATTTTTAATCAATAAATGTGATAATTTTAAGATAAGATACTAATCTTTATTCATCTAATTTGTAATTTTAATAATATGAAAATCAAAAGAAATCTTTTTATAACACTGGTCCTGGTGTTATTTGTCGGACTTAATATCTCCATAGCAACAGCAGCTGAATTTAAAGTTAGCGGAGAGAGAGGAAACGTCACCATTGGCTCAGAAGAAACAATAAAAAATCTGTATACTGCGGGGAATATTATATCGATCGATGGTGAAGTACAAAAAGACCTCTACGCTGCGGGAAATATAGTAACAGTTGGCGGGAACGTGGAAGATAACGTTTTGGCTGCAGGCGGAACTGTAATAATAAAAAGGGCTGTTGGGGGAAATGTTCATGCTGCAGGAGGTAGTGTTGTTATCGAAGGAAACATAGCAGAAGACCTATTTATAGGCGGTGGAAATATCCTAATATCAAAATCGGCCTCAATAGGCGGCGATCTGGTTGTTGGAGGAGGCACTGTTGATATTCAAGGTCCGGTTACCGGAAAAGTTCTCATAGGTGGCGGTGAAGTAACTCTAAACAGCAAGATAAGCGGACTAACTAATATCAAGGCAGAAAAAATAACAATAGGAGAATCAGCTGAAATTGAGAGCAATCTAAAATACACCTCGCCAAAAGAGGCCAATATTCATGATAATGCCAAAATCATGGGTGCAGTTGATTTTGATCAAAGAGCGGTCAAAGGAAAAGGCGCGCCTTCGTTTAAAACAGTTTTTGGTGTCCTGACTGGCTTATTCCTTCTGAAAACACTGATCTTTATACTAACCGGTCTTGTCCTAATTTACTTCTTTAGAACCCTAATAAAAACCGTAGTAAGAGATGGTATGAGTAACACCTGGAGCAGTCTAGGTGTTGGTTTCGCAGTTCTTTTCCTAACTCCTATCGCAGGAATTATTTTAGCCATTACCATGGTTGGCCTTTATCTCGCCGGATTACTTGCTGTGGCCTATGTCCTATTACTTATGCTATCCTCTGTTATTGCTAGTATTACTTTTGGAAGTTGGCTTATTAAAACAATCAAAAAACGAAATACTTATTCTGTACGTTGGCAGGAAGTAGTAGTGGGTGTAATCACCCTAAATATAATTGCTATTATTCCAATTATCGGATGGCTAGTGGGTTGTGCATTTATGTTAATTAGTCTTGGTGCCATGTCTAGACTAATTCATAGATCAATTCAGAAAAAATAAACATACTTGTTCATTGATAAATAAGTTTTAAAAAATAAAACTTCATAATAAGGGAGAAGGATCATGAAAGAAGAAATAAGTTTAAGTAAAAAAACTAATTGGACTGTTAGACACATTGAAAACGACCACCTTTCATGGGAGGAAATAGCAGAGGTGCTTCAAGGCGCCATGAGAGATGAAAGCAAAGATGTTTTTCAGGATGCTTCTGATCTTTTATGTAAATTAATTGAAAAGAGACCAGACCTGGTTATCTCTCATTATCCCGAAATTGTGGAGTCAATCTATGACGGAATAAGCGTGGAGAGAGGTTTCTCGGTTTCCTTTTTTGACGAATTACATCCGAATGAAAATCCAAATTCGAAGGTGCTCAATTCACTGGAAAAAATAATTGAAATTTCACCTGATAATGCTCGTGCTAATTTTCAAACTATACTTTATTGCATTAAAAAAGGACTCTTACATGAAAATTTCTTGGTCAATAGAACCGCTTTTCATTTGCTGGTAAAAGTTGCCGATGAATTTCCAAATAACGCTTCAGAACACCGTGATTTAATCAAGGAATGCATTGGCTACAATTATCCAGGAATTTAAAACTCCCAAAGAACTAAAAATCCGAGTAAAATAAATCCCACATTCTTTTTTAGCAAAGAATGTGGGAGTATTTTTTTATTTACTTACCCTTATTTTTTTCGACGTAACCCGATAAGACCGGCGAGTCCCGAAGCGATAAGAAGCATACTCGCTGGCTCAGGAACCTCATTGGAAACAACGATGTTGTCCCAGTATGTAGTTCTGTTATTTTCCGTACCGGCATTACCGGAACCAAAACCAAAGGCACCCGAGGTGTAGGTATCATCAAAAACGTCAATAAGCAGCTCGCCATTTATGTAGATACCGATGTTGCCGTCATTTACCTGTATATCACCATGATATGTGACGTTGCTGGCAAAATCATAAGTAACACTTCCAAGCTGAATACCGCCCAAATAACCACCATCATCATATCGATACAAAGATAAGTAGTTCTGGTATGGCCCAGCGCTAATAAGATAAGTTTGGCTAAAAATATTACTCATATCCTGGCCATAAAATCTCATCGAAAGCTTATTATACCTCGCAGTCGACCCGTCAAACATAAAATCAAAACTTAGAGAGTAGTCAGAATATGCCATGCTTGGCGCGTAATAGGCAACAGAATAGTCATTCACTCCTGTGCCATCATTGCTGACCGTAGTCCTCAGCATATTGTTTCCAGTCCCATCCAGGTTACCAGAAACAATGTCCATAGTGCCAGTGCCAGGAAAATGTTCACCCATTGTCCACTGGGATAAGTCACCGCTTTCAAAATCGATAGTCTCAGCATATACAGAAGTAGCGAAAGCGCTCATCAAAACAAAACAACATACAGCAGAAAATAATTTAACCTTTCTCATTCTTTTTCCCTCTTAGTAAAAGTTTTTAGTTTTTGTGGTTTCCTACCCTTTTTCAATTATTCTCTCATACCTTTTTCTCCTTTTTCTTGTTTGTTAACTATATTATAAATTACAAAAAACAGGAACAAATAATATTTGTTCCTTTATAAATTTTCATAATTAGGCTCTTGCTTTAAATTGCGAAACTTCAATAAAATGAACGATTAAAAAATTAAAGAAATTTTAATTATTTCCTTATAATATTATATAAAAAGCTAAATGTCAATATAATTATCTTTTTAACAGAAAATATCTATTATTTTAAAATAGTCACTAAAAATAAAAATCATCAACCAGTAAAGTCAATGATTTTTATTAAAATAAAGTGTTTCACACACTCAGATGAGCTATTCGCTCTTTTTCTCTTCTTCCGTGCCAGGTTCTTGCTCTTCTGAGCTCTCTTTTGATTCTTCCTCAGAGCTTTCCTCTTGAGAAGTAGTATCAGAGGTCTCTGAGGCTTCAGAAGTGTCCTCGCTTTGCTTTTGCTCCATTGCTTCTTTAAATTCTTCAGGAACGTCATCTTTGCAATCCTTTTTTTCCATAAAAGGAGGGATGTAGCAATATCCAGAAGCACCAAATGCCAAAGGTATCAGCCCCAAAAGACCCCACCAGCTCTCGTAATAGTAACCTAATCCAAAGATTGCTAATGCTAGGACAATTCTCCAAACTTTTCCAAAAGTATCAATTTTTTTAATCATAAATCCACCCCCTTTCATTTTGAGATAATTTTTTCATATAATTTCAATTTTAAATAAATTATTAGAAAATATTCTAATAATCGAACTTAATACTTATATTTTACAGGAAATACAACAAAAACACAACATAAACAGGGAAAATCGCAATATTTTTTAACAAAAAAGAATAATATAATAATTCTTGCTATTTCAAAAGAACTTTGGTATATTAGATTTTAGTGGATAAAGCTGATTTTTTACTTAAACTGAAAATAAATATACAGGCCTGATAGCCAAGTGGTTAAGGCACGAGTTTGCAAAACTCTGATCGTGGGTTCGACTCCCTCTCAGGCCTCAAAGATTCTTTTCAACAAACACACAAAAACCAAAAACAATATACTGAGAATACAAAAATGGTGAAATGCCATTTTTTATTATACCCAAACTAAAGTCCACGATATCGTGGACTTTAAATTATCTTATCAATAAACATAATATTAAATAATCTCAAAGTCCAAGCTAGCTTAGACTTAAAATGCCACTTATGCACAAAAATGTGGATAAAACGCTCAATATGTGGATAATTTCGTTTTAAGTCCACTGTATTGTAGACAAAAGTCAAAAATTGAATTTTTGAACAATTTTTGTGTTCAGTTTTTATGCTAAAGTTAGTTATATTTTTTTTAACTCATGACGATTGACTTAAATATTTTTATATGGTATTATATTAATATAAAGATAAAAGAAGGGAAAAATTTAAATGTTATTTAAAAAAATATATAAATTTTTTACTAATCAATACTTCCGCAACTCCTGACTAGTGACGACATAGTCATCAAAGAAAAATAAAAACAAAAAGGTTGGCTCTAATAAGTTTTCATACATATTGGAACTTACCGATTGATCGGTAGAAAATTGCTTTATAAAGTCGTTAATAAAGCTTCACCCCTGCAGAAATATTTTATACTTATTTAAGTATAAAAATTCTGAGGGATGGGGCTCAGAATGTTTTGGCCTACATATTCTCATAGAAGGGGCCCGTCTGGGCCCCTTTTTTTATTCCAAAAAACTTACATATTTTCATATACTTTTATTCATACCCTCCTTCAAATTTTATTCTAATTTTTATTCAGTTGCTGTTTTTCCATCACTTTCATAAAACTCTGTCTAGATTGTAAAGATAATGTTTTATATTTTTTTACCCTCACCTTGCCTAAAAATTAAAATCACAATCTATTGTTAAATTCCCATGCCAAACCCAAAATTCAAATCCCAACATACGCTCTTGCATAATTCTATAAAAAGGCATATAATATAAGTAATAAATTTCTCAAAAGAGGAATTTTTTTATAAAATAGACGTTAATATCTATTATTTATATAATATTAGTAAATTTTACTAATATTTTATCTATATTATCGTAAAATATATGACAGATATAAAGCACCCAGAACTAACAAAAGAAGAGCTAGAAAAAATCAAAGAAGGATTACTGGCCAGAAAAGAACAAATTGTTAAAGAGCTAAAAGAAATAACAGAAGGAGAAGAAGGAAAGTCTCATAAAGTAAAATTTCCTGAATATGGTAGTAAATCAGATGAAAATGCTCAAGAAATTGACGAATATACAAAGAATTTAGCCACTGATAAAGTCTTAGAATCAACTCTAAGAGATATTGATGGTGCCCTTAAAAGAATTGAAGATGGAACATACGGTATTTGCAAATATTGTGATGAACCTATTGCAAAAAAGCGTTTAGAAGCAAGAGCTGTGGCTAGTGCTTGCGTGCCTTGCAAAACAAAACTTCAAAATCAATAAATACTGCTAATATTAGCAGAAACTCTATAAATTTAAAACTTTTGTGTTTAAATATATGCAAAAAAAGATGGTCAAATATTACATTTTAGCCATCTTTTTTTTGTCACTTGATAGATTGTTTAAGCTTGTTGCCATAGAACATTTTGATCAAGAAAACAGCTTTTCAATCATCAAAAACGTTCTAAGCTTCACTTTTGCCAAGAATTATTTCATAGCTTTCTCTCTTCCTGTGACTGGAATTTTCTTAAATATCGCTATTTTTGTTATAATTTTAGCACTAGCTGTATATTCTGTAATATTAGCGAAAAGTAAAAATTTTATTTATCAAACTCTTTTGTTTTTTACTATCCTTGGAGCATCTAGTAATCTCTTTGATAGAATAAAATACGGCTATGTAATAGACTATTTAGACCTCACATATTTTACTATTTTCAACATGGCTGATGCTATGATAGTGTGCTCTATAGCTATACTCATCTGGATGGAACACAAACAATCAAAAAAAGTAAATAACAATAATTAATAAGTAATCTCCCTTCTCTGCTCATCCAAATTAGAAATATTTATGAATATTGTTTTATTTGGTAATATGGATTTTATATTTTCCGGCCACTCTATAACAACCACCACATCACTCTTGCCTAAATAATCCTGGGCACCAATTGCCTCTAATTCCTCTCCCCTTTCTAAGCGGTAAGCATCAATATGTACAAACTCCTTAATATGTGATTTTCCTACATTATAATTTTTCATTATTACAAAAGTAGGACTATTCACGTTTTTGTCATATCCAAGCCCATGAGCTAATCCTCGCGCAAATACAGTCTTTCCCGCCCCAAGATCCCCAGATAGAGCCAAAACCTCTCCTCCGGCCAATTTTTCGGCAAATTTAAGGGCAAAATCATAGGTTTCCTGCTCAGAATTAGTAATAATTTTATTTTTCATAATATTTTCATAATATTGTTATATATTAATAAAAAGGGGGAGTTTTGTCAAAAATAAAATTTTTCTAAAAAAATTATAAAAACATGAGAAATTTATAAACAAACTTGACGTATCCTATCTTTTGTGATAATATAATTAATACCCATTTTCCCATCAAAAAAAAGGAGGTGGAGATGAACATTTCACGAGTTTTTTCAATCATTGCCATCACGGCCCTTTTGGTAACATTATTTGGTATTTACTACCATATAAGCGTGGGTTACGTTGGCAACCATGGCAGTTGGCTACTGATCGGGTTGCCATTTGCAACCACCATGTTTTCACTAGCAATCTCGGCAATCAGTCGAGAAAGGAGGAGTCATGTTCGAGACGACATGCCCCTTCTGCGGGGTAGGCATAATCTTCTCATTGAATAAATGGGAAAAAGAACAGATGGGCAAGAACGATTATTGTTGTAGTTGCAAAAATTTGCTTTGGATGAAAGCAAAAAATAAAATCTCTTTTCTAGAGATGCTGATAAGACGATTAATAAAATTTTTGCGAATATTGAAACAATTATTCCCAAAATTCGCCAAGAGCTCATAAAGAGTTCTTGGCTTTTTATTTTATAAAATATTTGACTTTTTTACTATCACACTGCAAAATAAAAGTATGATAAACTTTCTACATTCATTTACGCCAAATCCAACATTATTAGAACTAGGACCATTTAAAATCCACTGGTATGGTCTTTTTATTGTTTTAGGCATACTAGCAGCTCTCTACATAATAACCAAATTGGCTGAAAAATATAATCTGGATAAAAATGAAATTATTGACATCTCCTTTTGGATAATCTTTGGTGGCATTATCGGCGGCAGGATTTATCATGTCTTCCTGGAACTCCCATATTATCTAGATAATCCTTTAAACATATTTAAAATCTGGCAAGGAGGGCTAGCTATTCATGGCGGAATTTTCCTAGGACTTATCTTATCTATAATTTTGGTTAAACGAAAAAATATTAATTTCTGGCTATTCGCCTCCATTGTTGCTCCCGGACTAGCCCTGGCGCAAGCAATTGGCAGATGGGGGAATTATTTCAATCAGGAGCTCTTTGGTAAGCCTACTGATCTTCCCTGGGGAATTCCCATTGAAACCATCAATCGTCTTTTTCCTTACCACTTATCAGAGTACTTTCACCCCACCTTTCTCTATGAATCAATTGGGAACCTCTTATTATTTATAATTTTACTAATTTCTCACGCTTACATTATAAAAAATAAAAAAGAAAATACAGACTATTTCCGGGACATATCTCTTGGCTACCTGATCCTATATTCTATCCTCAGATTCTCTCTTGAATTTATAAGAATTGATCAAACACCAAATTTTCTAGGCATGAGATTTCCGCAGATTGTTAGCATATTAATCATAATTACTTCTTTTGGCTTGTTGTTTTTTAACTATATCAAAAAAGACAAAACAGAAGAAAAGGTACTTGCAAAAAGTAAATAGATGTGTTAATATCTTAAAATGCTCTACATTATAAAAAATAATTAATTTAAAAATATTTATGCCAAACGCTAAAGCAGCAATTAAAGACTTGAGACAATCTAAGAAGAGTAATGAATATAACCTAAAAATCAAAAATGAACTGAAAGATCTTGTAAAAAAAGTTAGAAAAGCAATCCAGGCCAAAGATTCTAAAGCAAAAGAATTAATGGACAAGACCTTCAAAAAGATCGACAAGGCTGAGCAAAAAGGTGTTCTAAAGAAAAACACTGCCGCCAGAAAGAAATCAAGACTTCACGCTGAATTTAACAAAACACAGAAATAAACAATATATTCAAATAAAAAAAGAACGTTAGTAAACGTTCTTTTTTTATTGTATTTAAATAATATAAATTATGCGTTACGCGCAATCAATAAGCTAATCATTGCTTTCACACTACCCTGTCCTGTTTTCAATTTATAATCTATTTCAACTAATTTTTTAAAAATACTTTTCAAGCTATCCAAAGAAAAATTTCTGACTTGCTTTATAGATTTTTGCGCTACAAAAGGATGTATTTTGAGCTCGTTTATTATCTTGCGAGAACTATGTTCCATATCAACTGCCAAACGAACTTGCAAGAGAATCTTGAACTGCCTCATTATCATATGCACCAAATAATGCTCTGCTAGCCCGGCCTCCAACTCCCTCTCAAAGAGCTCTAGAGCCTTGCCCCTGTTCCTCTCGCTAATAGCATCAATCAGGGCAAAAATATTCTCGTCCACCACTCCTCGCGACATTTCCTCGATGTCAGTTATTTCAATAGAAATGGCGTCACCCTTTTTTGTAAGTGCCTTTTTGTAATTAATTAGCTTATCGATTTCACTACTGAGTTGCCATAAATCGCTGGAAAAAAGAGATGTGAGGTGGAAGGCTGCATTGTGGGTAATGTTTGCCCCTTTTTTAACCACTTCTTTTTTGACCCAGTTTGTGGCATTAGTATTTGACAGTGGACTGAACTCTTGCACAAATTTTTCTGTCTTTAAATGACTGAATAATTTATTTCTTGTTAAACTCTTACCACTTGCTTCCTCTCTAAAAATAATTATATTTTCTGAGTCTTTGCCGGCGCCTTTCAGATAATCTACAATTTGAGCGAAAATAGATTTTGATTTATTAGCAAAAATATTTTCAATGATTACCATTTGTTTTTTACTAAAAAGGGAGGCAGAAGCGCAGGCATTATTAATCTCCGACATATCAACTGTCGCCCCATTCAAAACAATAACACTCCCACCAGAAGAATCTACATCTGAAACAAACTTGTTTTTTAACTCTTGTAATTTTTGTCGACTCCGAAAAGTATCTTCGCCGTATAAAAAAATAATCATTTAAAAAAATTTACTTAACAAAACTCCATTTCTATAAATTTACACCTTAATGACAATTAATACAATAGCTCCTTACAACCCTTCCCTAAAAATTAACAAAAACAAAAGAGGCAATCTAGAAAAGACTGCCTCATAAAACTAATACTATTCTATTATCATGAAAATATTCTAACTATCTTACTTTTCGCGCCTCTACTAATCAACTCAATAAACAGAGTTGTCCAGGTAGAAACTTGAAAGGTAGTTAGAACAGCGCTCAAAACTATTGTAAGGAAGATTAGGAAAATAACTGAGAACATAGCAACTAGCCAAAATATTCCCGCCATATTTAATCCAGTGGCAATTACTCCTAAAAAGGCAAAAGGAATCACAAATAGCAAAAATGAAGCAGAAAACAAAATCATAACCATGATACTAATAATCAACAAGACAAATGACATCTCCAGACTAATCAACCAATTCTTCTTAAATAACTCCAATCCAGATCTAAGACTCTCTCCCAGGCTCATATCCTGAATAACAACATAGCCGATAGCGTACTTAATGATATACGAGAAAGACATAACTACTGGAATCAGAACTACAAATGATAAAATGTAAACAAAATTTATAGCAATCGTATTTGTTACTGAAGCGGTGGTAATAACCAACAAGCTAATCAAGCCGAAAACTACAAAGATAAAAATCTTGGTCAAAATATTCAAGAAGAAAACCGGCCAAAATTTCTTTATCCCAGTATTCATCCCACCTTGGAAATTGCTATCTTTCTTACTAACTCTCAACAAAGCATTTTTTACTAAAGCAATCTGAGACACATTTGATAACCAAATTAAAAATATAATCAATCCGGTAATCAAAGTCAAAACAGTAAACACTGCCAATACAGTCATTGGCTCTTCTATCATTTTTCTTCCCAAATTTGAAAGACCATTCAATGAGAAAAATCCTGTAGCAAAAAACTCCCTAATTCCAAGAAGGAAATCTTTCTGGAATTCTCCGCTTAGACCCTTAAATAAAACTTCATACTCGCCACCTCCTCCAAGAAGTGCCGCAAACAGTCCAAAAAACCAAAAGTTTTTACTTTTCCAAGTAGTATGCCATGACTGTTTTAAAATACTTCGATATAAAGACATAAGTTTGATTGTTAATTAATATTAAATCATATTTTAATATAAATATATTATAACACATTTTTAATATTTTAAAAACAAAAAATCGCCTGCCTTGAAAAGCAAACGATTTTTTATGTAAACTACTGTTTATTTTACTATTTCTTCAAATTCTTCTTTTTCTAATGTTTCTTTCTCCATCAATATCCCGACTAGTTTTTCCAGTTTTTCTTTTTTACCTCTTATTACCTCTAGGGCCATTTTCTTTCCCTTATCAATAAACTGAGAAATTTCCTGATCAATCAACTCTGCGGTTTTTTCACTATAGTCTCTTTGTTCGTGTATTTCTCTTCCAAGAAAAATCATTTCATCTTTTTCTCCATAGGTACGTGGTCCAAGGTTTTCAGACATTCCATAGTTCGTTACCAGCTGACGAGAAATAGTTGTGGCCTTACGTAAATCTGAAGTAGCTCCGGTTGTAATCTCTCCAAAGATCTCTCTCTCAGTCAAATAACCTGCTAGAAGAACTGCTATGTCCTCTACAAACTCTGACTTGGTATGCATATGCTTATCCTCGGTAGGAAGCTTTATCATATAACCGGCAGCTCTACCACGAGATATAATGGAAATTTTTTGTACGGGATCAGTATTAGGCATAAAATGAGCTACCAAGGCGTGCCCTGCTTCATGATAAGCTGTAATTTTCTTTTCCTTGTCTGACAAAACCTTGCTTTTTCTCTCCGGACCGATCATTACTTTTTCAATGGCTTCCAAAAGAACGTCCATTTCAATTAATTTCATATTCTTTCTTCCGGCAAGGATCGCACCTTCATTTAGGATATTAGCCAAATCAGCTCCACTAAATCCTGGTGTTCTTTCAGCAATACGCCTCAAGCTGACATCTTTTGCCAGAGGCTTCTTCTTGGCATGTATTTTCAAAATTGCTTCCCTGTCTTTGATGTCAGGATTATCAAGAACTACCTGCCTATCAAATCTACCAGGGCGCAAAAGAGCTGGATCTAATACATCTGGCCTATTGGTTGCAGCAATAACAATCACATTCACACTTGGATCAAAACCATCCATTTCAACCAATATTTGATTAAGCGTTTGTTCTCTTTCATCATGAGATCCGCCAAGGCCTGCTCCTCGTCTTCTACCCACAGCATCAATCTCATCTATGAAAATAATACATGGTGCATCCTTTTTAGCCTTCTTAAAGAGATCTCTAACACGACTAGCACCAACACCTACAAACATTTCTACAAACTCTGATCCTGAGATATGGAAGAACGGAACCTCTGCCTCTCCAGCCACTGCTCTGGCCAATAGAGTCTTTCCTGTTCCAGGACTGCCTAGAAGTAATACACCACGCGGAATACGCGCTCCTAAGTCCTGAAACTTCTTGGGCTGTCTCAAAAACTCAACAACCTCACCTAGTTCTTCTTTCGCTTCTTTTACTCCAGCCACATCCTTGAACTTCACTATATTTTTCTTGTTCTTATCAAATTCCTTCACCTGAGATTGCCCAAACATCATTGCTTTGGAGTTTGCGCCACTCACACTTCGCATCATGATAAATATAAATCCACCAATCAACAAAAATGGCAAAAGAATAGGCAAAAGAGTAGCCATCCAAAATCTAAATCCATCCTCATCCTTTACCTCTACGTCGATATTCTTTATTTTGTCTTTTTCAATACCATAGTTATTTAGAAGCTCTGACAAGGTAGCTCCTGTCTCTTTCTTTACAACTTGCTTTTTCTCATCTTTTAGCTCAATTTCCAATTCATTTCCTTTTACTATTACTTTTTTGATCTCTTCATTCTCAACTTGGGAAATAAATTTTCCCATACTTATTCTCTCAGGTTTTGACTCCCCCTCATAAACACTAAAAATTCCAGCCAACGCCAAGAAGACTACGAAAAAAATAAAAAAATTTTTAAATAAGCTCTTCATATTATGTTTTGGCGAATATTGCCTTATATTTTGTTAGTTATTTCTCTTCTTCTTTCTTATCTTCTTCATCAGCTGACGAATTTTTCTCTTCTTTCTCTTCTTTTTCAGCACTATTATCGTTATCAATGCTTACAGCGGCAAGTCCTAATCTATGTTCTTTTGGCTCAATAGAAACGATCTTAAAACTAGCTTTTTCACCTACGTTATATTTATCGTTAATTCTCTGTTTAGGTGCCAATCCCAATTGACTTATATGAGCCAAACCATGAATACATTCATCTAATTGGACAAATAATCCAAATGGATTAACCTTTAGAATATCACCTTTAACAATCTGACCTTCTTTGTATTTCTCTTCAATTCCTTCCCAAGGGTCTTTCAAAAGCTTCTTTGCACTCAAAAAGATCTTTGATCTTTCGATACTAATAACCTCTGCCTTGATAGCTTCTCCTACATTATAAAGTTCATTTGGGTTATCGATTCTCTGCCATGCTAACTCTGAAATATGAATCAAACCTTCAAGGTTCTCTCCAAAGCTGACAAAAATACCAAAATCAGTGATAGCAGTAATTGTACCATCAACAACTTTTCCTACTTGATATTCTGAAATAACATCTTTTTGTTTTTCATTCCAAGCTTCTTTTTCACTAAAAATAATTTTATCCTCTTTTAGAGTCATTACTTTTACCTCAAATTCTTTTCCAGTAAATAATCGAAGTTTTTCCAAAATCTTCCCCTTGTCACCTCCGTTTATTCTTGGATAATTCTCTGGAGCCAATTGTGATACTGGCAAAAATCCGGCAATCTGACGGAACTTAACCAACAGTCCACCTTTGTTAGCATCGATAATTTTTACTTTTATAATTGTTCTTTCGTCATAAGACTCTGTTAGCTCAGCCCAAGCTTTTTCTTGCCCAGCGTATTTAAATGAAAGCTCCAGCTCACCATTTTCGTTTTCTACGTCAATAACTGTTGCCTCAACATCGTCGCCTGGTTTTAGATTTGCATAATCTTCATCATCTTCATAAAGTTCAGGTCCTCGAACTACACCGGTAATATAACCGTTGATGTCCAATTTTACCTCTGATTTTGAAGCTGAAATTACTGTACCTTTAATCAAACTATTGATAGAAGGAACCTTGAAATCACTTTTTTCAAGAAGTTTACCAAAATCATCGTTTGTTTCTACTTGTTCTTTGTCTGTCATAAATTTTATAAGTTTGGGCAAATAAAAAAATTGCCCCTTTAGCCTTGTTTTATTCAATAAAACAGGAGGCCCCCCTGCCGTCATTTCAGAGGGATTAATAAAGACGGTTTAATTATTTTTAATAATACAAGTATATACTATATTTTTTAATTTGTAAAGAGTTTACAGATATTAAAATAAAGGAAAATATAAATAAATCTTGACAATATTAATTAAAAATGATATAAACATTTCATAAAGTTGCTTCTTGGATTTTAAGATTACTTCCGGAAATGGAAGGACAGCAACATAAAACTTTTTCATGGAGGGCAGGAAAATGACCATTATGAAAAAGTCTGTTGATTTACCTACGAAGTTGACAGCAGAATTATTAATTCGTGGGGCGTTCACTCTTGAGCAAGGTGAGTGCGAAAAAGTTTTAAGTCTCTTAAAAAAGGGACTGGAAAAACTTATCGCTCAAAAAGTTGTTTCAAATCGAGTTGCAAAACAATTCAAGCAACTCAAAACAAAAACCAAGGAGAAAACCATGAGACGTGGAAAAGATGTAAATGGTGATTGTGCATTAACGGGAGAATTAGTAGAAGTGTCTGTTAATGTTAATAATCAACCCTTTGGAACAAGATTTTTTTGGCCCAAAGATATCTCAGACGTTCAAGGTCATACAACAAGCGCTGATAAGTATTACCGATTTATGGAGGCAAAAATGGGTGCCACTTATGGCATCACAATAAAATTGCTTGATCACACAAAAAGATACCTTATTGGTATAGCAGTAGATGGTCGTTGTGTGTGCAGCGGAAAAGTAGTTGGTAACAATATTGAAAGATCAAATTCCTGGGACAGTGGCGGTTCTTATGTCTTCGATGTTGGTTCAGAAAACGGCGGAACAATCACCGGGTGGCGCGAATCTCAAAATCATGTTCGTGAGTTTGTATTTACATCTCCAGAGAATTCATTCGCTGGAAAATGGGATGATTTTTCAGCTATTGGCACAATCGCAATTGCCGTATTTCGTGAAGATATTCCTGAGCCAGCTCAATACGATGGCAGCAGGAGTGGTGGCACCAGATCGATAGGCACTGGTTATGGCAACAGAGTTGAATCTCGTGTTGGCACCACATCTTTTATAAGCAAAACTGTTGCTTACGAGACTTTCACAATCAACTACCAAACAACTGAAGTCCTTAAAAAGCTCGGTGTTTGGACCCCCGAAGATCTAAAAGCTGCTCCCAATAGAATGTGGCCAGCAACTCCTCCTCGGGAATTCTGTAATTTTCCAGAATAAACAATAAATCAAATGGTTTTAAAACTTTAGAGAGCCTAACCAGCTCTCTTTTTTATTTAAAAAATTAACAAAAATATTATTAATAAAACAAAAAAGCAGAGGTTAAAACCTCTGCTTTTATTGTTCTCTGAGTATTTTATTCGCCACAAGAGGCTGCTGAGCCGCCACCGCTGGCTGTCCCGAATCCGAATCCAGGAGATGGGGAAGCGCTTGATAGTTCCTCATTACACTCTGCTGGTGGATTTTCAAATCCAGAACAAATTGATGCTAAAAGAGTAGCTGAGTCACGTCCTGATCGGATGGTCGCTCCGTTGATAACCAAGGTTGGAGAACCTCCTACACCGTATTTTTCATTATCCTCTTTGTAAACATCAAAAGTAGGAAATCTGCCTTTGTAAGTGCTCTTATCTTCAAAATTCTTAGAAACATTATAAGTTTTGTCTGTAGAGGCTACACAAGAATCGATCTTGCCTGTATTTATCTTTGTCTTTGTCAAACAATCATCTCCGTTTCCTTCTTCTAGGAAACAAGTCAGATAATCAGAAAACTTATTTGGCTCTTCTTTTTGAACACAGTATTGAACTAACTGTTCATCAATCTCTTTTTTACCATGCATGATATAATCGCAAAACTTCAATTCAAAATCAATCTTATCTCCTAGGGTATCCAAGACAGGTAAAATTCCTTTTTCAATCTGAGTGCCATACGGGCAATGACTCATTACAAATAATTCTACATTTGGTTTTTCTTGTTTAGGAGCATTAGTTGGTGGAGGAGTTTGTTTCTTAGCTTGAGTATCGTCAGCTGCTGCTTCCTCTGTCTTTGGTTCAATATCCATCACTTGAGGGAAAAACTTCTTACCATCCTTAGTCATATATGATACAATCTCCTGATCATTTGGAAGATTGACTGTTACCTTGTACATACCATTATCCTCTATCACTTCTTTGATAGATACTGTGCTTCCAGGCTGCATCAAATTATTGTTTATAAAATCCTGTGCTAGAACCTTAGCGTCTTCAATTGATAAGGAACTCTGCTTCTTCTGGATATCGCATCCTGTGGCCGTCAAGGCAACCAACAAGAGACCAGCAATTATTAATTTCTTCATAATACATATAAATTATACTCCATGCTTAAACCAAGTTAGATTTCTAGCAATAGAAATATATTGTTATAAATAATAAGTTTATTAATTTTACCAAATTTTAATTCAAAAATCAAAAACTATTCCCCTATGTCCATGAGACACAAGCCACGTTATCACCATCCACCTTAAACCTCATCAATTTTACCCCCTGTGTATCTCTTCCAGACTCATTAACAGTCTCAAATGGAAGACGAATTACTTGTCCTTTTTCAGAAATTATTATAATATCCTTTTCTTTCATGGTTTCCATGTTAACTAAAAAGGCATTGATTAGATTACCAGTCTTGGATGTAACTTTTGCAGTTTTTATACCAGATCCTCCTCTACCCTGCACCTTGTAGTTTGACAATGGAGTACGTTTTCCAAACCCGTTAGCCATCACAGACAGTACCTGCATTTTTTTCTGATATTCTTTGTCACTTTTAATTATTCCCATACCAACAACCTTGTCTTCCTTTTTTAATCTAATACCGAATACTCCAGCAGCACTTCTACCCATGTCTCTAACGTCCTCTTCGCTAAAACGAATAGCCTGTCCTCCGGCAGTAATCAAATGAATATCGTCATTGCCGTTAGTAGGTTTTGTCCAAATCAGCTTATCCTCATCTTTTATCTTGATAGCTATAAGACCGGATCGTCTTACATTATCAAAAGCTTCTATTTTTACCTTCTTTACCAATCCTTTTTCAGTAGCAAAAAATAAATATTTAGAGTTAGCTATTTTGTCTAGTGGAAGCATCGAAGTTATCTTCTCGCCACCTGATAGTTGTAAAAAGTTTACAATAGCTTGTCCCTTGGCAGTTCTTGATGCAATCGGTATTTCATAGGCCTTGAGCTGGAAAACGCGCCCCTTGGTAGTAAACAATAGAAGGTCTGTATGAGTCATGGTTGTAAACATGAATTCTACAGTATCCTCTTCTTTGGTTGTAAGACCTATTACTCCTTTACCGCCACGGCCTTGCACCTTGAAAGTGTCTGGCGCCATTCTCTTTATATAACCGTCTCTAGTCATCATTATCATAGTTTCCTCATTTGGAACCAAATCTTCTACTGAGAAGTCCTTCACACCATGGGCGATCACCTTGGTTCTTCTCTCATCGCCATACTTCTCATTTATGTATTTAATATCATCCTTTATTATTTTCTGAATTTTCTTCTTTGACTTAAGTATTGTTTCTAACTCCTTGATCAGCTTCAGTTTCTCCTTGAGCTCATTTTCTATCTTCATGCTTTCCAAGTTAGCCAAGGTCTGCAGTCTCATCTCAAGGATGGCTACCGCCTGCCTTTCGGTAAGACGAAACTTTTTCATCAAATTTGTCCTAGCAATATCCTTATCCTTACTTTTTTTAATGATCTTAATTACGGCATCTATGTTTTTTAGAGCAATCATGAGCCCCTCCAAGATATGAGCTCTTTCACGTGCCTTATCCAGATCAAACTGTGTTCTACGTTTTATTACCTCTTCTCTATGTTTGATGTATTCCTCCAAGATCATTTTGAGTGTCAGCACCTTGGGTTGTATGCCATCCACTAGGGCCAGCATGTTTACATGAAAAGTCTCTTGGAGTTGAGTCATTTTATAAAGTGAGTTTAAAACCTTTTTTGGATATGATTCCTTCTTTAATTCCACAACAATTCTTACACCATCCTTGTCTGACTCATCTCGTAAATCTTTAATACCATCTAATTTTTTGTCTTTTACTAAATTAGCTATTTTTTCTACTAAATTAGCCTTGTTCACTTGATAAGGAATTTCTGAAATAATAATACTAAACCTACCGGCTTTATTTTCTTCTATTTTGGCATTACCACGAATAACTATCCCTCCCTTACCGGTTGCAAAAGCTTGCTTTATATCTTTTTGATTATAAATAACTCCTCCAGTAGGAAAGTCCGGACCTTTAACATATTTCATCAAATCGTCTACAGTAGCATCTGGATTGTCTATAAGGTGATCAACAGCGCTTACTAGCTCACTGAGGTTATGAGGAGGAATATTGGTAGCCATACCAACTGCAATACCCATAGTTCCATTTAGAAGTAAATTAGGCAACTTGGCCGGCATAACCCTAGGCTCCTTGTGGGATCCATCAAAGTTTGGTGAAAAATCTACAGTATTTTTTTCAATATCAAATAAAAGTTCTTCTGAAATCCGCGACATCTTTGCCTCGGTATACCTCATAGCCGCAGCGCCATCTCCATCCATTGAGCCGAAGTTTCCCTGACCCTTAACCAATGGGTATCTAAGTGAAAAATCTTGCGCTAGACGAACCATAGAATCATACACTGCCGTATCTCCATGTGGGTGATATTTACCAAGAACTTCACCTACTACTGTAGCTGATTTTCTAAACTTAGCTCCACTCTTAAGACCAATACTCCACATAGCATAGAGAATTCTCCTGTGAACCGGTTTGAGACCGTCACGTACATCTGGTAGAGCACGCTGAACAATAACACTCATTGCATAGTCCAGATAAGACTTTTGCATTTCAGTATTAATCGGTAATGGCTCCACAATGCCATATTCTGTTTGTTGTCTGTCAGTCACAATCAAGTGCCCCTCTCCTTTTTCAGCATCTTCTGTTTTTACTTGTTTTTCCTCCTTTGATTTTTCAGCTGACAACTTCTTAGATGTATCTTTTTGTACGATCTTTTTTTTGTCTACTTCCTTCTTGTCTTCTTTTTTGACAGCTTTTTTAGGTTTCTTTTCTTTCTTATTGGATGAAGCTGATTTTTTTACTATTTTCTTCTTTGCCATAGTGTATAAATAAAATTAAAATATTATAAAAATTTATGAATTTTGATTGTTCTATTTTGTAGCTTCAGGGGTAGTACTCCCTGAATCTGGAAATGAGCTCGTTGCAATGTCTATCTCCTCGCTTAGTTCTCCCAATACTTTTATAACTGTAGTAGTTGCTATTGCGCTGGTTGATGTTGCATTTTTTTCAGCATAAGTCTTTATTTCGTCTAACTCTTCTTTTATTTCAGTCATTTTTTCTGAAAAATCCTTGGTAATATCATCCCAGCCATCTAGCGATAAACTCTTCTCAGAAGCGTTTATGTTAATTTCTTGAAAAACCTTCTTTGTGTTGTATATCCAAAATCCACCAATTATGATCATAAAAAACACGACTCCAGACCACATGATCATTACTTTTTTTCTTATTTCGTACTCATATCTGAATTGCGCGTTTTCGTCTAAATGAACACTATTATGTTTCGCCTCTTCTCTCCTTATCTCTTCTTCAATCCTTTTCTTTCTCGTTTCTAATGATTCTTTTTTGTCTCTTTTTGCTGTTGTTGCTTTTTTCTCTTTCGTGCCCTTTTTTAAGCTAATTTTAACATTTTTTTTAGGCATGAACCCATTTTCATTAATATAAAAATCATCACTCATGAGTGATTGATTATAGATATATTTTAGCAAAATAAACAGTCCTTGTAAAGGAATAATAATCCAGAAAAAACTATTAAAAAAGGCTCCTTTTCGCCTTATTTTCAAAAAAAATCAAAAATTTCAACCACACAAAACTGTAAATATCAACTTTAATTGAACATTAAACATAAAAATAATTTAAATTTTGCCAAACATGCTTGACCAAATCAAATTTGCAATATAAAATAAACAAAAAACAAGGAGGAAGAAGCGCATTGCGTGTTCTCCTTTTTTTTATAAAAAAGTCGTCTTCTTATTTGTCGACAAAATAATTTTTAATCAGTTCGAAATATTTATGTATAGTATAATTCTCTGTGGAGGAAGCGGAACCAGACTTTGGCCATTGTCTCGAAAAAACTTTCCCAAACAATTTTTAAATCTCTATAGTGACAACTCTCTCTTACAAGAAACTTTCTCGCGCATGAAAAAAATCATGCCGCTTGATAATATTTTTTTTATTACCAATAAGGAAAATTTCTATAATGTCTTTAACCAAATCAAAGAGCTTGATAAAAATTTCAAAGAAGAACAAATCCTAGTTGAACCTAGTAGTATAAATACAGCTCCGGCTATCACTCTCTCAGTTAAATACTTAATAGAAAAGAGACAAGCTGGTGCAGAAGAGCCGATCATATTCCTTCCGGCTGACCACTTCATAAAAGATGAAAAGAAGTTCTTGGAAATAGTACAAACCGCCACAGAGGAAATCAACGGCTTCATTGGAACTATAGGTATCACCCCGACATCGCCTGAAACCGGTTTTGGCTACATTAAAAAAGGAGAACAATTTGGAAACTTCTACAAGGCAAGTGAGTTCAAGGAAAAGCCAGACAAAGAAACAGCAAAAAAATACATAACAAAAGGAGAGTACGTATGGAACTCTGGGATATACCTATTCAACGCCAAAACTTATGTAAACGAACTAAAACTTCATGCGCCTGAAATATATAACTCTCTAGCTCTTAGTTTTGAAGATTTTTTGGAAAAATTTAATGATCTCCCAAATACTTCAATCGACTTCGCTATTTCAGAAAAATCCAACAAGGTAACCGTTTTTGAGGGTGACTTTGGGTGGAGCGATATCGGCTCCTTTGATAGCCTATCAGAAATATCAAAAAGCGACACCAAACCTCAAAAGAAAAATCATATCGGAATCGACTCTAAAAATGTTTTTGTTCACTCAGTCAATAACAAACTGATAGCCACTCTTGGGGTAGATGATATTAACGTAATAGAAAATGGAGATTCTATTTTAGTGCAAAAAAGGGGAAAGGCAGAAGATGTTAAAAAAATTGTAGAACACATGAAAAAGCATAAAATGGACGAACTGGAACATAATGTTGTATCTTACCGACCTTGGGGCAGTTTCGAAGTTCTCATTGATACGCCAATTTATAAAGTAAAAAAAATAACTGTCTACCCCGGATCAAAGCTTTCTCTGCAATCCCACTATCACCGTGCAGAACACTGGATTGTCGTGAAAGGAGCCGCTAAAATACTAAACGATGAAGAAGAGCTGTACCTGCGTGAAAATGAAAGCACTTTTATAGCTCCTCTCTCTAAACACCGCTTAGAAAATCCAGGGAAAATAAATCTGGAAATGATCGAAGTGCAAACTGGAAACTATATGGGCGAAGATGATATTATAAGACATGAAGATATTTATAGCCGTACTTAACAAAACTTTCAATATTTTTAATACAAAAAAAAGAAGGCCCGGTCGCATTGTGCAACCAGGCCTTTTAGTTTTTCAAAAGGGGCTGTAGTCAATGATTAAAGCATCCTATGTCTCCTTCGGAAACACTTCCCCATGCAACGGCGCATGGATTTTCTTCATCGACATAAACACCATCCTCAATATGAGGTTTTAACATGGAATTTTCTGAATGCAATTCCTCTTTTAACCTAGGGACTATATGTCCACTTTCTGTTCCTGCACTAACAACCCAGCGCACAATTTCTTTACCCATAATCCTCTCTGCCATTTTTCTTCTCCCTAAAAAAGATTAATAATTGATCATATACTAACAAAAATTTTATGTTTTGTCAATGTTTTTATTATTTTTAATTTATCTTTAGTTTATTTTTAATTTATTTAGATTTTAAAAAACAAACAAATGAGTACTCTATTCAGCTATACTATTCTCATCCAAATTATAAGCAAAATATATTCCAGAAGCACATACTATGGAAAGGAGGATAAAAACAGATTTAATTTCTAAAAATGAAAGAAGTATGATTGACAATATTGAAAAACTTATATAAGCCATTGATTTACTAGTACGGAAAAAATCGATAATGCCAACATCTGACCCATCAATCCTCTTATAAAAATAAGAATCGCGTAACACCTCTACCAGAGCCGCCCCTATTCTAGTGGCAAATAAAACTACACCCCAAACAACAACTTCTGTTGTAGAAATGAAGCTTATGAGTGGGACTGAGAGAGCCATAACTAAAAATGCAAAAATTAACATCTTTCGCTCTCCCCATTTTTTATCAGCCAACCGACCTGCTGGATACTGAAGGATCACAAAAGGAATAAGCATAATCGTAAATATTATACTCATATCATCTAAACTCATGCCTAAATTCATCAAATACATTGGAGAGTAAATGATCATAGTAGAATAAAAAAAGTCCAAGATAAATGAAATGAAATATATTCTTATTACATTTTTTCTCCTAAGCACTCTTCTAAATAATTGCAAAATGGTCAAAGATCGGTGGTATGTATGATTAATATGTCGAAGTCCTGAGGCCATTATTATAAATATTACAAAATCCAAAATAAGCAAAGCGGTAAATACACCTACAAAACCATATTTATCCAAAAGACTAAAAGAAACGAAGGGACCTAATATAAAACCGGTATTAGCGATTGTTAGATAGAGCCCTCTAATTCGTCCGGAAAGCTTATCTGCAGAAAAAGACTCAAGCATTATATCCATAGACACCCAACTGAGATTTCCAAATATCACATAAACAACCAAAGCAAAAGATCCGGCCAAAACCGGCTTGCTCCAGAAAACCAGAAGGGAAGCCAGGGCCAAAACCCTGATAGCCATAAAAGAAATCATAGATGCCGATTTTCCAAATTTCTTTATCATCTTATGAAGATTTAGAAGTACTATCAAAACCACCATGTATGAGGAAAGGAAGAAAACACCAACCTTTTCAGAGCCAATTGCCTCCTTGTAATAAAAAGCCAAAACATAAGCTGAGACTGCTAAGGAGAAACCAAACAGGAATGACACTCCGGTTATTAATTTTACTTTATTAATGTTGTAATTTTCTTTATGATCTAATTGCATTTTATTGATATTTTATTTATTTTTTTAATTTTTTGTCCTAAAAATTTCTCACCCAACTCCCTAAACCTTTCGGGGCAATCTGTGGTAAAAAACTCTCTAACCGGATCTTTTGATTTGTCTAAATCATATTCCCTATGTCTATCTAGGTAGTTACGTAAACTCTGAGCTATTACCTCTCCAGAATTATAAACCTCCGTGTTCTTGGGCATTATTCTTCTTATTTGTTCGAGCAAATAGGGATAATGTGTACAACCCAGAACCAGGGCATCAATCTCCTCTCTTTTTAACGATGTCAGGTATTTTTTCAAAATCATTTTCGTCTCAATTCTCTTAGTCCACCCTTCCTCTATCAAGGGTACTAGCAGAGGAGTTGCCTTTTGAAAAACTTTTATTTCTGGATTTAATTCCCCTATTTCCTCCTTATAGATTTCTGAATTTATTGTTGCCTTGGTGCCAATAATTCCAACCTTTTTTACATCTTCTTTTTTTGCTACTTTCTCTACCAAGGGCCGAACAACTCCCAGCACATTTTTGCCTGGATATTTTTTTGGTAAGTATTCTTGCTGAATTTTTCTTAATGCTTGAGCAGTAGCGCTGTTACAAGCTATGATAATCAATTGACAATTTTTACTAAATAAAAAATCTACAGCTTCTTTAGTGTAGTTATAGATTACCTCCTCTGATCTGCCTCCATATGGCGCTCTGGCACTGTCTCCTAAATATACATAGCTATACTCTGGCAAATCTTTTAAAAAATATTTCAAAACCGATAACCCTCCCAGTCCTGAATCAAAAACACCTATCATAAAATTATAATCCGAATACTACAAATTGCCTGTCTAGTGATAGGCAGGTACCCGAATACTACAAATTATTTTTAATTTCTTTTTCAAACAAGTCTCCTCTTTCTTTGTAATTCTTAAACACTCCAAAGCTAGCACACCCAGGAGAAAGAAGAATGATATCTCCCTTATGCCATTTTTTTACAGCTTGCTTTACCGCCTCTTTCATATTATACACTATTTTTATATTTTTTGTTTGATAATTTATCTTTTTTAGCTCTTTTTTTATCCGAGCTGAACCAGCACCATCAAATAACACCAAATATTTCACTCTTTTCTTTATCTCTTTAGCAAATTTCAAAAAATCAGATCCCTTATCAGCTCCACCAGCTATCAGAATAACAGGTGCCCTGAATGACCTCAAGGCAATAATCGCTGAATCTGGTATAGTGGCGAAACTATCATTGTAGACTAGGGCTCTCCTTTTATTGGGCACATATTCTATCCTAAAGGGAAGTCCTTTAAATTCTCTAATGGCCTGCTCTGCTGTTTCTTTCTTTATCTTTATAATCTTCGCCACTTCCAAGGCTGCGGCTACATTTTCCTTGTTATGTTCTCCCATCAGACTACTCTCCGCTTCTGATTTTGAAAAGAGCACAATCCTACCCTTGGGCCTAGTTGATTTGAGTCTGGTTTTCAACTTGGCACTTGCCACCAAAAAATTATTACTTTTTTGAAATCTAAAAATATTTGCCTTAGCTTGCCAATACCCCTTCATGTTCTTGTGGTAATTTGGATTATTAATATCAGCGGGTAACAAATGCTCCTTGGAAAAATTTGTAAATACTGCCACCCTTGGACTCTTGTGAATATCCTCTAGCTGAAAACTTGATAGCTCCAAGACCACCCAATCGCTCTTTTTTATTTTTTTAAAAAAGGCAAAAGGAGCAACTCCGATATTTCCACCAAGCCAAACACGCTTGCCTGACTTCTTAATAATCTGATAAATCATAGAAGACACAGTCCCCTTGCCCTTGGTTCCGGTAACACCTATAATATTCTGTGTCGGACAAAGATCAAAAAACAACTTCATAGGACTATACAAAAATCTTTGACTTTCGACTTTCGACTTTTGGCTTTTGGCTCTAATAGCTTCTTGAATCCCCGGGCATCTCATGCTCCACCCAGGAGAGCGAAATACTATATCAAAATCATGTAAATTTTTATTATAATCTTTTAACCTCCATTTAATGATATTTTTATCTTTTACCCTTTTAGAAATTGCCTCAGCTCTTTTACTTAGCTGCCTTTTGGTGCGAATATCACAAATAGTAATTTCACATGGAATTTTTTTATCCAAAATATAAAAAATAAGGGCATAATTCTCGATACCTAAGCCTAAAATTCCGATTTTTTTATTTTTCAGTGAGTTAATATTCATATATTCTATTTTATCATTTTTTCTGGATTTTATCCATTGACTTTTTATGTTTATATTTTATAATAAAAATGAAATTAATATAATCATATGGAAATCATGATTGAAAAAATAATGTCGCTAGTTAAGAAAAAGATGAATGAGAGCGGAGCTTATTCTAGAGACATTTACAGGGAGTTCGTTGATGAGGCTATTGATTATTATCTGCAAAGGGGGGAGCTCACCGATGACGACAACTTGAAATCAATTGAGAATCAGTTGATTGAAAGCTATGATTATGTCAAAAGTGAAATTGAGGATGATGTATTAATATAGCCTACCATCTCCCTTGCTCACTCGACATAGACAGCTAAAGTCACTTAGCGTATCTAGGATACGTAGTACTACGTATCTCTGATGCGTTTTTTTATTTCAAAAAACAGAGACAAGATAATTCCTTGTCTCTGTTTTAATATATGAGATTGTTATGAAAATTTTATACCTTGATAACCACCGGTAACACCATCGGTCTTCTCTTGGTCTGACTAAATAAAAATTGACCGATATCATTTCTTATCTTATTTTTTATATAATCATCATCAATTTGAGTACCCTTACAATGGTCGTTCACTATCTTTTTTACTTTCATTCTTGTTTTTTCAATTAGCTCTCTATTCTCTTTCATATAGATAAACCCTCTGGAAATCAAATCAGGATTTCCTACCAATATTGAGTTTCTGGTGTTTATAGTCGCAATGACTACAATCATACCATCTTCTGACATCACTCTTCTGTCTCGGAGAACAATGTTTGACACATCACCAACTCCCAATCCATCTACCATCACATAATCGGTTGGTAGTTTTTCTTTTGTCATCTTTCCAACTACTTTATTTCTTGATTTTGATAATTCTATAACCTGTCCATTGTCAGCTACAAATATATTCTCCTTCGGGATACCAACTTGCTCAGCTAAGTCAGCGTGTATTTGAAGCATGTAATGATTACCTTCGATTGGCATGAAAAATTCAGGCTTCAAAAGTCGCATCATTAGCTTCAGATCCTCCTGTTTAGCATGACCACCAGCATGAACGTCCATCATTTCATAATGAATAACCCTGCCACCTTGTCTCACTATCATATCCTTTAATGTTTGAATAGATCTTTCATTTCCAGGTATAACAGATGAAGAAAAAATCACAGTATCACCTCTCTTGATGCTGATCGCTCTATGGTCGCCATTTACAACCCGCATCAAAAAAGCATTACTCTCTGCTTGAGCTCCTGTTCCAAGTATCAATACTCTATCATCAGGAAGCTTTTTAAGGTCCGCATCACGAATTAAGATTCGGTTATCAAATTTTAAATATCCAATCTTGTGAGCAATTTCTACGTTATTATTCATACTTCTTCCCTGAAGATATATCCTACGTCCATGTTTTGTTGCCAAATCAAATATTTTCTGCAAACGACTAAGCTGAGAAGCAAATGTTCCAATGATTATTCTACCTCTAATATTGTCAAAGATACCATCAATCTCATCACCAATAGCAGATTCAGATACCTGATATCCTGGGTGAGTCGCATCTGTAGAGTCTGCCATAAGCAAGAGAACTCCTTCTCCTCCAATTTGGGCTATTCTGTTTAGATCTGCCGGTTTATCATTCACAGGAGAATAGTCTATCTTAAAATCTCCAGTATGAATCACTGATCCAAGTGGTGTTCGCACAATAATCGCGAAACAATCAGGTATAGAATGATTTACTCTTAGAAATTCTACGTTAAATGATTTTCCCATTCTCATTTTCATACCTTCATCTATTTCTGTAATTGCCAATTTCGGGCATTTTCTATGCTCTTCACATCTTTTTTTTACCAAGCCAGAGGTTAGTTTTCCCATAAACATTGGTGGATTTCCAATCCTGCCCATAATATGAGGGATAGCTCCAATATGATCCATGTGTCCATGAGTAATAACTACACCTTTGATCCAATCTTCTTTTCCTTTTAAGTACTCAATATTTGGAATAATGTAATCAATCCCAGGCATGTCTTCTTCTGGAAACTGAAGACCCATATCAATGATAATTATTTCTTTATCATATTCTACTAGGGTCATGTTTCTGCCAACCTCTTCAAGTCCGCCCAAAACTGAAATTCTAAGTTTTCCTTTTTCAAAAACCTTGTTTACAGTCTCTCTAATCGGTCTCCTAGTATCAGTTCTTCGATTAACGACTTTTCTAGTGTTACTTGTGTTTGTTTTTTGAGTTTTATTCAAATCTCTTTTTCCCGCTGTTGCGCGAGGTTTATATTTTGTAATCATAATTTAAAATGATTTATCTGTTAATACTTTCTTTTACTTTTGTAATGAAAAAAGTATTATAAAGTTAATTTTCGAATCTGTAATTTTATTTAATTTTTATATTTCAAAATCAAATAACTATTACTCGAATTTCGTAATATTGATTTATTAGTTTAAAATATTTAATTTTAGGAGTCCTTTAGAAATTAATTCCAAATTAATCTCTTCCCTGTTTTTAAATACCACTCTTCGATGTTATTAAAACGATCTGAAGGTGTAATAATGTCTTTTATGTCAAAGTTATTTATTTTTTTCGATTGAAGATAAATATAGATCGGTGAATACATAAAAATGGCCGGAACATCTTCTGCTATTATTTCTTGAAATTTTTTATACTTCTCTATTCTCTTATTTTTGTCAGACTCTAGACGCGCTTCCTCTAGGAGCTCATCTACGTCCTTGTTGTTATAATTGGCAATATTGTACCCTGCTTCATTAATTTGGGTTGAGTGCCAAAATGCATAAGGATCAGGATCTGCTCCTACAACTTGTCCAAAAAAGAGTACATCGAAGTTTCTTGGTTGAATTATTTCAGTTTGAATCAGACTGCCAGACACAATTTCCAGATCTACTTTTACTCCGATCTTTTCCCAATTATTTTTTATTTCCTCAACTATCAAGATGTTTTCTTCTCTCTCAATTGTTGCTATTTTTAACCTCAAATACTCATCATCCTTTTTTCTCCAACTTCCTTCTCCCAAACTAAGCGTCTGAAGAGCTTTGTTTTTTACTTCATCATCTTCGCTCTCTTTGTCTTGTTCAGCTTTCTGAATTGCTTCTGCATCTATCCGTACTTTCTCCCATTCTGCTTCAATCAAAAGTTTTTCTGATGCGTCCACATCAAAAGCATATTTTTTCGTATTAGCGTTGTAGGCAAAATTATTAGGCAAAATTGGACCATCTATAACCTTGGCATTGGCATGTAATTTATCGTTTACCAAAAACTCCTTATTAACTGCATGAGCTAGAGCCTGACGAACCTTTTTCTCTTTTAATAATTCACTTTCCTGATTTAGAAAAGCAACTGTCAGATGAGGCAAATTCAATTTATGTAAATTATAAGCGCTCAGAGCTGAAATGTTTTCAATTTGCTCCAGGGAAATAAAGCTAACTCCATTTATTTCTCCCTCATTCAAGGCTACAATTTCCTCTTCTACGCTATTATAAAATTTAAAAGAAATATCGATTAATGGCACATCACCATAATAAGACTGGTTCGGAACAAGTTTGTAATCCTTAATGCTTCCGGTTTTGTCCTTGCTGAACTCCTTGAATCTATAAGGTCCACTACCAATCGGTTTTAGGTTTAACTCAGCCAAACTCACTGATTCAGGCTGAATCTGATACCACTTTTCAGCCGGCATAATGCCAAATGTCAAAAGTTCCAAAAAGGCAGCATAAGGGTCGGTCAGTACAAACTTCAATTCTTCTTCGTTTACTTTTTCAATGCTTACTCCGACAAAACTTTCTCGAAGTGGAGATTTATACTTAGGGGAATTGATAGCATTAAAAGTAAACACTATATCATCAATTCTCAAATCTGCTCCATCATGCCACTTCACTCCTTGTTTTATTTTTATAGTATATGTTTTTTTATCTTCACTTATTGTATAACCTTCCACCAAATCATTTTTCAAAATTCCATCTTTGCTTCTTTTAAACAAAGAGGAATAGACCAAGCCGGCAATATCACTGTCTGGATCATTTACGCCAGAGTATAGAGGATTTATATATTTAGGAGCACCAATCATGCCCTCGATATATTCTCCACCAGCAATTGGCTTCTCTTCCAAATGAGTAATATAGAATCTAGAAACCACAAAAACTGTGCTCACAATAAGTACTGCCAAGCTAATCTGGAGAATCAAAAGTTCTTTTGGGTTTAAATATTTTTTCAAATACTTTAACTGTTTCAAACTAGGAACTCTTGATTTAGATAACGAAAAAACAAGCTTTTTATCCAATTCAGTCAAACGGTCGGCATCTATTCCTTTTTCCGGTCTCCTTTTTATTGCTTTTTTTAGTTTTTCAAATACTTTTTTTAAAAAGTCCACAAACTTAATTTTTCAACTTGACTCAGAAATTTCTGTCTAGATACAGACAAGCACGCCAAGTATTTATATAAGAAGAATTATAATAATATTTCCAAATTCACCCCCAGAACAAACCAGACCACTATAGTATAACGATAGCTAGAGATACTGCGAAAAACAAAACTGATAAAATAATTGTTGCTACAAAAAGCTTTTTTTCCAAACCTCTTTTAACCATGAAAGCATTACCACCTCCTCCAGTTCCACCAAAAACACCAGACACTCCGGCCCCTTTGTTCTGAAGAAGTATTACTACTATCAATAAAATAGCAACTATGAGCTGTATAATTTTCAACATATATTATTTTCTGAAATAAATTTGAAGAAACTCTAATGTAAAAGAAGAGTTATTTTTTAATCTGCTCGATGATGTTTGTTAGTATTTTTTTATTGTTTTCTGCCATATCAGCTAGTACTTTTCTATCGAGTTCTATTTTGTTCTTTTTAAGTAAATCGATAAATTTAGAATAGCTAAGTTCTTTCTCTCTAACAAAGGCGTTGATTTTAATTTGCCACAAACCTCTGTTTGTTCTTTTCTTTTTTCTTCTATCGACAAAAGCATGAACACCGGCTTTTACTGCCGCTTCTTTAGCTTGTTTGATTAAATTTTTTCTTCCACCTCTAAATCCTTTGGTCTTAGCCAAAATTTTCTTTCTTCTTTTTACATGAGTTGTTCCTCTTTTTACTCTAGGCATCTTTTTAACATTAAGATCTTTAGAGTCTTTGGAATTTTATATAATAACAATTCCAAAAATCTCTCAGATCTGTTCATTGATCTTATTTTTGTATTAGCGTTCTAATGGTTTTTGTTAAACTTTTATGGGTTTCAATATCCCTTCTCTTGTTTCTCTTAGTACTTCCTGATTCTCTAGCATTAAAATGGCCCTGTCCGGCTTTTCTCTGTGTTACTTTTTTTGATTTAGTTATTTTAAACCTTTTTGCTGTTGCTTTGTGAGTTTTTATCTTCGGCATAGTAAATTTTAGAAAAATTTTCTAAAAAAATAAAAGCGGGTCATTTTACCCGTAATTTTTGTAAAAATTAATCCTTTTTATTGATCAATACCATTATAAACCTTCCGCCTTGTCTTGTCAAGTCTTGTTCTGGTACTATATTTAATTCCTCTTTTTCGTCTAATTTTTCAACAAATCTTTCGATTGTTTCTCTTGCTTTCTCAGGGTGTGCTCTTTCTCTTCCTCTAAGCATCAGGTCTATTTTTAGTTTGTTTCCTTTTAATAAAAATTTAGTAGCTTGCTCCAATCTAACATCAAAATCATGCTTACTAATCCTAACTGACAATCTAACACCTTTAGTATCAATCTTTTTCTGCTGTTGTTTTTGTTTATGTGCCTTTTTCTCTTGTTCATATTTAAACTGGCCATAATTCATTATTTTAGCAACTGGTGGCTTAGCTTTTGGATTTACCTCTACAAGATCAAAATCGTTTTCTCTGGCCATAGCCAAGGCTTTTTCTGTACTAACATTACCTACATGTTCACCATTTTCGTCAATTAAAAAAACTTCCGGGACCCTAATTTGATTATTAGCCCGAAATCTTTTTTCTACTTTTGGTTTTGCTTTACGCCAAGTTCTACGCATATATCACTAAAATTCGCTAATATTTCTTAATAATTCATAAACTAATGCGAATACTAATTAGTTTAACAGCTTTATTATAATTAGTCAATCTTATACTATTTTTATTATTTATTTAAACAAATATCACATTTCCCACATTTTTCAATATTCATATCTCCAAAATACTCTAAAATATATTTTTGTCTACATTTCAGAGAAAAAATATAATTTTCCATTTTATCCAGTTTGTCATAAGCTCTGCTCATTTTTTCTTTCATATCGCCAACATCAATATTAATTTCCTCAGGATCTATTCTTTTGAGCATCCTAATTTCTGTCCCTCGAAACGGGGGTCTATACTCAACTAGCTCGTTGCTGGCCAATTTCTTTACCAAACGTGTTATCGCATCTTTTTTTACTTCAAATATTTCTGCTACTTCTCCAAAGTTCACATTCCATCCAGATTTTAGTTCATTTTCATATTTATTATAAATGTCTTCAAATAATTTTCTTTGCTTAATAGCTCTTGTTCCTATTGTCTCCATTGCAGAATCATACGTACCGAGGAGTTCTAAATAAGCACTGCCTTGTTTTTCTCTTGATCTCAAAATAAGTCCTTCTTTTTCCAAGAGCTTCAAACTAGTTCCAATTGCCATATCAGGAATTTTTTCTGTAATCATTTCTGACAATTCACCATAAGTGATAAGCACAGAGTCAGACTCGTAATTTAGAAGTATCTGATAAATTTCATAGATAATACCCACCGGAGGATTATCACCCTTGATAAAAAATTCATGAAGATATCTATCCCGAGAATTATAAAGCAAGAGACAAAAACTCGGCTTGCCGTCTCTGCCTGCTCTGCCGGCTTCCTGATAATAAGCCTCAACTGTTCCCGGCATGTCATAATGAATTACATATCTAATATCAGACTTATCTATACCAAGACCAAAAGCATTAGTTGCTATAATCACCTTTACCTTGCCGCTTATGAAGTTATCCTGCGTCCATTGTCTCTCCCCGGCATCCATTCCGGCATGATAACTAGCAGCTTCTATATCGTTTTCAAGAAGTATTTGTAATAAGCTGTCTGCCCTGGAACGAGTGCCAACATATATTATTCCTGATTCATCAGGCGCACTTGATATAGCATCTAGAACATGCTGAGATTTATAAGTCTCATTGGCCTGAATTGCTCCGAACTGAAGATTTGGCCGAGCAAAACCTGTAACCACAACTTCCGGATTTTTCAAATTCAATTGTTTGATAATATCCTCCTTCACTTCCGGGGTGGCTGTCGCAGTTAACGCCACTACCGTTGGATTCCCCAGTATTTTAATCACCTCTTTTAACCGAATATAACTTGGCCGAAAATCATGCCCCCACTGACTGATACAATGAGCTTCATCAACAGCAAAAAGGCTTATTTTTAGATTCTCTAACTGACTCATAAATTCAGGTGAATTGAATCTCTCCGGAGCAATATATAATATTTTATAAACTCCATTTTTTACTTCCTCAATTCTTTTTTGAGCCTCTATTGGGGTAATTGAAGAATTAATAAAGGTAGCGGCAATGCCAATATTATTAAGTCCATCCACCTGATCCTTCATAAGTGCTATTAAGGGAGATATTACAATAGTCACACCATCCAAAACCAGAGCTGGTAGCTGATAACAAAGTGACTTTCCGCCACCAGTAGGCATAATAACCACTGTTGACTTACCTTTTAACACAAAATCGATTATTTTCTCTTGGCCCGGTCTAAATGAATCAAAGCCGTAATGAAATTTTAGAAGCTCTAGAGCTTGTTGTTTTTTGCTCATATCTTGTTAGTATACATCATAAATATTCTATTTGCCAAGCTTGATCTTTGCATATTAATTATTTTCAATAATAAAGCCCGTCTTTTTTTAAGACAGGCCTTATAAGGAAAAATTTAGTTTTTTATTATTAGTTTTTTATTAATCGATAGTAAAAAGCTGATTCTCTTTCTTTTTTTTCTCCGGTTTTAGTATCTTCAACATCAATCCATTGAGGATGGAGGTTAAACTTGAGAGTTTTTTTATCAAGATAGCCAACGTTCGAAATGACAAAGCTTCCACCTTTATGGACATGCTCTACTTTCATTCCAGTATTAAAAACAATTTGTTGTAACATAATGGCCTCCTTTTTGCTGCTATTATTTTTTGTTTCTATTTTTAAATAATTTTACAGTATTTCTAAAAAGCATAGCTATAGTCATGGGCCCAACTCCTCCCGGAACCGGCGTGATGTAGCCAGCCTGACCATCTGCTGATTCAAAATCTACATCGCCAAAAACTTTTTTGCCCTCCTTCTTGATACCCACATCTATCACAGTTGCTTCTTTTTTTATATAATCTTTTGTTAGAAACTTTGCTTTGCCAACAGCTGTGATTAAAATATCTGCTTGTGATGATTTATCTTTCAGATTATTATCATCCGGACTTACTACTGTAACGCTTCCTCCTTTGCACTCCAAAACCTTGGCTAAGCTATTTCCAAAAATATCAGAGTTTGATACTATGCACACTTTCGAATCTTTTATTTCCTTTTTTATATCTTCAAGCATCTCCAAGACCACTTCAAATACAGGAGGCATTACTTGATCATGATTGCATGTGCTCAATACAATATTCAAATTATCCGGATGAAATCTATCTACGTCTTTTTCAGGGTCAATCGCTCTGATTATCTTGTCTGTATCAAAATTATCAGGCAGAGGGAGTTGTACCAAAATCGCATCCATCTCCTCATCCTTGTTTAAGTAGTTAATCATATCTAGTATTTCTTTCTCGGTAGTGTCTACCTCACATCTATAAACATGTGTATCAATTCCAACCTTTTTGGCTTCCCTTTCTTTCATGTCCACATAGAGACAGGAGTCCTCTCTGTCACCGACCAGGATAATCGCCAAGTTTGGTCTGCGCGTTGTCATCTTTGTAGCTTCGCATAGCTTCTCCACGTCTTTTACCACTTCATCTTTTATTTTCTCAGCTATTTTTTTTCCATCTATTATTTTTGTCATATATTTATTTTTTTGTTAATACTAAAATATCCTGATCTAGTTTTTCACCCTTTTGATTTTGCTCTTTTATAAAATTCTTCCAGTCTCCCAAAAACACATCAAAACCATGCTCACTGGCTAGTTTTTTTATTTTATCTGTTGAGTGAAAATATTTAGTTGTCACTGCTCCTTCTGTGTAACCCGAACTTGGATCTCCTGATACTTTGAAAAACTTGATAGTGTATTCATCTCCGTCGTCCAAAACATGTATTTCATCATCTCCAAATTCTTCACCATTGTGCAAATAACGAGCATTTGTAGAGTGACTTTTTAGCTCTCCATCCAGAGCTCCAATAGTAGCGATTACCTTACCTGTCTTTTTTATCTTTTCTGAAAAAAGTGAAAATAATAAATCTAAATCCTCGAGATCATTAATCGTATATTTCATGATAGCTAAATCCAACTTCTCATCTTCAAGCTCTTCTAAATACTTATATACATCCTTTTCAATAAAGTTTATAACTTCTTTTCTGGCCTCATACTCCTGGCCTGAAATATATTCATCCGCCAGCTCCAACATTATAGGTGAGACATCTACCCAATCAATCTTACTCCTAGGCTCTCTAAGTAGTCTCTCAAAAAACTCATGATACCTGTCAGGGTGCGCGCCACCTCCTAGTTCGGCAACATAGATTGGATTTGGGAAATTTTTTATCTCCTCCATTATAATCTGATCCACTATTTGGGCCACTTGAAAATTTTTATCGTTTTGCTCTAGTTCAGCAAATTTTCTTGCAACTTCTGGCAAAAAAAACATTTCCAACCTTCTATGTTCATCTTTTTTAAATAATTTTTCAATCATAAAGAATTATTTTCTTTTCTGTTTTTTTACATCACTTCCGAACATCCACCAAGGGGTATTGTCAAATACTTTTTTCGCTTCATCTTCCATTACACCTCCTATAACCTCAGCTGGCTTTCCAAAAAAATCCTCAAACTGTGTCAACCCATCATCCTCTAAAACATTCCACCTTGAATAACCTCCCATAAAAAGCGAAGGTAAAGCAAAAACCACTTTCTTAATCCTATACTCCCTAATCATAAAGGAACACATCGGACAAGGCTCACAATTTGAGTAAAGAATACAATCCGACAAGTCTGATGATTTTAATTTTTGATGAGCATCATGAAGTACCAGAACTTCAGCATGATCTGAGACTCTCTTGCTAGCACTATTGATTGACTCTGAAATTATCTCTCCATCCCTTACAATAATTGCTCCAAATGGAGCATCTCCCTTTACCACTGACTCTCTAGATAGGTCTATACATTTTTTAATAAATTTTTTGTCTTGTTCTAGAATTTCTTTATTCATATAATTTTGATTATATTAATAATGCGGAGAGAAAGGCCCTGTCATTCGACAGGGTAAAGATTTTCCTTATTTCTATTCTGTGCTTTCAAGAAAAATTCTCTCTTCAAAAGCACCTCTCTCGTCCCTTCTCTTATTTTGAATATTTTTTATATCTTCCTTGCTTAATCCTTCGCTCTTGATAATTGCTTCGATCACCTCGTAGACATCTCCTATTTCTTTGATCAATTCATTTTTGTTCTCATGCGCCTCAATCATCTCTTCTGCCTCTTCAAGTAGTTTCTTGTATAGCTCAATTTTATACTCATCCTCGTCTAACTTTTTTGTTTTTGGTGTATCTCCGTTTTTTCTAATTATTTCCGGAATTTTATCTCTAACCAATTTGTAGTGCATTTTTTTCATAGTTCTTTTGTTATAATTTCTTTTTCTAAGTACTGCCACTCTCCTGACTGTAGTTCTCCTAAGATTATGTTTCCTATGGACACTCTTTTGAGGCTTACAACTCTGCAATTTAGCTCCCCAAACATTCTTCTGATTTGTCTTTTTTTTCCTTCAGTTAACACTATCTCAAATTTATTGTTTTCAAGGTTGGTGATTTTTTTAACTCTTACTATTCCGTCTCCATCTCCTATATAAATTCCCTTGCGCATTTTCTTAATCAATTCATTTTTAGGCATTCTCAATGCGGCTACTTCTACTATGTACTTTTTTTCATGTTCAAATTTCGGATGAGTTATTTTTTGAGAAAAATCTCCATCATTGGTAAGAATTACTAGTCCTTCACTGTCTTTATCCAAACGGCCAACTGTAAATAGTCTTATTTTTAAATCTACTAATTCAAAAATGCTTTTTTCATTCTTGAATTGTCTATTAGTGCAAGTGTATCCTTTTGGCTTATTAAGAATAATATAAATTTTATCCTTTGGCAACGTTACTTTTTCTCCATTTACTTCTACTATGTCTTTTTCGCCTGCCCTCATTCCAAGTTCTGCCAGCTCACCATTCACCGTCACTTGTCCGTCCCTAATAAGCTCTTCTGCTTTTCTGCGAGAAGAGTATCCTGACTCTGCTATATATTTTTGAAGAATTATTTTCATGATCTTATAATTATAGTGCCTTTCTCTGCGCCATGGGCAAGTATAGCACATTCTATAGCACATTCCCCTCCAGAGGCGGGCAGGCATGGAATGTGCTATAGAATGTGCTATTCCTATCATCAAAAAAATGATTATAAAATTATACTGATTCTTAATTACCGCTAAATATTATTTTCATGTTCAACTTTATCAAGAGAAGCTATAGCTATCATTGCAACTATTACCCAAAACATTACTGCTAAATCATTCTTAAAATACGGAACATCTACTATTCCATGTATGACTATCGCTGTCATAGATCCGATCAAACCTAGTGACAAGTATTTATTATTATATTTTAAGCTCTTTAAAGTTGTGTAGAAAAACTTTATTATTATCCAAACAAACAAAATCATTCCTAGAAAGCCCAGTTCAGTCCAGAAATTCAACAATATATTATGAGGGTAGAGATAAATTTCTACCGGGAACCAATGTTCTCCTCTATATTTATCGTCAAAGATTACAATTTTGCGACGAAAATCTGGATCTTGGTTTTTGTTAAAAAATATTCCTTCCTGGTGATATGGTAATATTTCCTGCTTATAACTAGCTAGCCCTGATCCAAAAATAAATTTAGAAGGAGAGCTCGCAAGCATCTCGCAAGTCTCTCTCCATTGCTGCTTTCTGATCTCCAGAGAGAAATCCTTGAAGGTTATTTTGTCTATCGCTTTCGTTTTTAAAACCGGGTGGCCAAATATAACACCACTACCCACTACAATCAGCACCAACACAGTCAAACGCATTTTCTTTCCTGCTAAAAAGCCAAAAACAACAAGCCCGGCCAAAACACCGATCAAGGCCCCTTCTGATCTGGCAAAATAAACAGCCAGTGCTGAAAGTATAATAGTTAATGTAATAAACAATGTCCTCACCGAAGCAAGCCTTTTAAATATAGTTTTTATTGAGCTGTTCTGATCCTTATCAAAAATAGATGAAAAGAGAAAACCAATGAACAGTAAAATAAGTGGTGCCAAAAATAGACCTAGGGCGTTTGGATAATCAAAAATAGAAGTTACTCTCCTGCTTCCCTCTGCTGCCCACATCGGATTTGCAATAAAAATTCCTGTAAATTTTTGATAAATCGCAAACACAGAAATTAAAAAAGCTGATACCAGCAAGGGCTGAATAATTTTTGAATTAAATCTTTCTCTACCAAGTATGTTAAAAATTAGTATAAAAAAAAGCAAAGGCTCAAAAAAATAAGCCTTCCAGATGCCCAATGCCTCATTTGAAAATCCTGACACTCCAACCGATATAAAAGAAATTACCAAAAGAAGAATAATTTCTATATCAAAAGGGTATCGATGTAATTTCTGATTCTCAGATAGTGCTTTATTTTTATTTTCAAGCCTCAACTTTATATTATTTATAACTGTCTTGTGGTTGCCCATAAACCACACAACAAACAAGGTTAGAATCATAGACTCCAACAAGGTAAATGGGATCCCAAAAATTTGAAAACGAACCAGGTAACTAGGTAGACTTGCCAAGATCAACATCATAGCCCAGACCGGACGCATCTTAGACAGAGCAATGAAAAACGCTAAATATATTGTTATCAATATTCCAAATACTGACATAAAAAATTAAATTAATTTAAAAAAGCAGACCTCCTAATGGATATTCTGCTAAAAGTACAAAAAATTATTTACTTAACAATCTATACAATCAACATATACAATCCCAAGCTCACCAAGGTTGCTCCTATGGCTTTTTGCACCAACACTCCTCCACCTAATTCTTCTTTTGTTATTTTTGGAAAACGAGCTGATAAAAATAATACAAGTAAAATTAAAAATACATATTGAACTCCCTGAAGAGAATTAATGAGAGCTACATTACCCATACTGATCGCCCAGTTAAGCATAATAAATGCTAGCGCTGCTGATATTCTTACTCCCAGGAAAAAGGCCATATTGCTTGGTGATTCGCCTTCTTTTTTATGTTCTGCAATCATCTTTCTCCACCTTGGAACAAACAAAATAAGAAGGCAACCCAAGAAAGTTCCCAGCCGAGACCAAACAAACCCACCGATAAACGGCTGATGCATATAAATGAATTTTATAAGGACATAATAGGCAGCGAAAAGAACAGCTGATATAGCTGAGTTTAACAACAATCGTCGAGTTGGTCGATATTCAGCGTGAATACCGCCCAGCACATCTCCAAACACTCCTCTAACCTTCTCCGTAACTTGCTTAAAAATATAAAGCTTGGTCTGCTTTACAGAAATAAGAACACCACCATGAATCAATATAAGAAAGGCAACCAACTCCCTCTCGGACAATGCCTCTCCTAAAAAAATAAATGAAAATAAAAAACTAAAAATAGGAACAAGAGCACCCACAATTGGCACTACTCTAGTAGCCTCTGATTGGTGAAGAGTTTTATACCAGAACACTAGCGTAATCAGAAAAAGTAAGCCAGCCAATATATCCAGGCCAAATTCCTGCAAGTTTGGAACCCAAAAATCAAAAGGCAAAATCAAAAAATTGAAAACACTCCAAATTCCAACAAAAAAAGCATAGGCAATAGAAGAGTGAACCTTTTTGGAAAGTAAAAATTTATCAGCTACATAGACTCCAGCATTGATAAAATATGAAAATAAGGCAACTATTAGCCAAGTCATAATTTGATATTATAGTAAATCTTATATTAATTTTAACAAAAATAGAAGAAAAATTCAATAAATTTAATACTTTTAGGTAGTTATTAACAAAATTAAGCAAAAACAAGCAACAAAAAAACCCGGCAGCTATAAACACGCTGCCGAGCTTATTGTTTTTAATTAATCATGTTTTCAGTCAATTGAGCTACGTAATAGCCTGTAACTCCAAAAATTTTCAAACCGCTCATTACTCTTCGTTTTTTTACAAAATTTATTGGGTCTTCTTGAAACCTTATTGTGTCTTCTGCCTGAATTATAAAATCCTGAACATCAATAAATTTTTTTGTTGATTCGTGAATCTTGATCCGTGGTGGACTATTATCGATAAGTTCACCAACATAAGTATTAATATCACCTTTTAATCTTACAACCAAAATATCACCAACCTTATACGTTTGTGTCATCAATAACATGATTTTTCTCCTATTTGAAGTTTGAAACGAACAAAGTAAGCATGTTTATATAAATAGTACAACAAAAAAATAAAATTGTTAATACTGAAATAAAATTATATTTCCACCCTATTATTCTCACAAATATCCTTGTAAACTAAACCACTAGGTCTAAGCGTCCTCTTTTGAGTCTTATAATCTATTGCATAAAGTCCAAATCTGGAATCAAAGCCAGCTGCCCATTCGAAGTTGTCCAAGAGAGACCAGTGGAAATATCCACGAATATCAACTCCTTCTTTCATGGCTCTATGCACCCAATACAAATGTTCTTTTATAAAGGTGGCTCTGTGCTGATCATGCGCGTCAGCAATACCGTTCTCTAATATAATAATAGGCTTTTTAAATCTTTTTAGATATTTGAGCACATTATAAATCCCTTTTGGATATATCTCCCAGCCCATGTCTGTTGTTCGCTCATTTTTGTTTCTTCTAAAAGGCGGGTAGCACACTACTCGATCGTGAAAATAATAATCTACCCCGACATAGTCCATGTGCTTTTTTATTTTTGATAAAAATCTATGATTCCAGAAATAATGGAAAATCTTAGTCAACAATAAATCAACAACGAAAAGTTTGTTAGCTGGCTGAAAATCATTTATAAGTCCAGTAATGCTAACTTCAGCATCCGGAAAAACACTATGAATATTATCATAAGCTTTTTTATGTCCCTTTACCAAGTTAGCGCAAACTTTTCTAGTTTTGAAAATACTGTGTTTAGCTGGAGGAAATTTTCCAGTCCAATATCCATTTATAACATGAACCATTGGCTCATTTAATGTTACCCAATAATCTACATAGCCGCCAAACTCCTTTACTGCAAATTTACTAAAACGATCAAAGTAGGTTACAGCCTTTTTTCCGGCCCAACCTCCTTCATCTCTAAACCATTTCGGATTAGTCCAATGCCAGATAGTTAAAACAACCTTGAATCCTCTTTTTTTCGCAGCTTCAAGGATTTCTCTGTATTTTTTTACTGCTTCCACATCCCAGACGTTATTACCAGTCTCTATACGTGCCCATTCGATTCCAAAACGAATTGCATTAGTGCTCAACGCCTTGGCTGCATCAAAATCCTCCTCATATTTATTCCAAAAATCACAAGCCGAACCACAAATATATTCATCTATGTTTTTTCCTTTTTTTTCTAATTGCTCAATTCTTTTATTTGACTTCTCCCAATCACTCCAATCGTTTTCTATACCTCCCTCTATTTGATAAGCGCTAGTTGAGGTTCCCCAAAGAAAGTCTTCAGGAAATTCAAAACTCCCTCTATCCTCTGACGGAATTGATAATAAACGGCTATCAACCTCCACTTTTGGCTCTTCTTGTTGAACTGGCCCTGTTTCTTCAGGTGTTTCATCCGCTTGTTCGCCAACTTCTTCTTTGACCAACTCTACTGTTTCGGTATTTGCATTCTCACTTTCTAAAGGTTTCTGCACAGGAGATTCTTCTTGCTTTTTTTCAACTTGATTCTTTTGTCTTTCTTGTTTTATTAATTTCAACTTCTCTTCTGGATCAAGCTTTAAGGGTGCTTCAACTTGAGGTTCTTCTTTTTTGTCACTTACAACTTCAGCAGGTTCATTTTCTGTGATTTTTGATGCCTGATCTTCTGATACTTGTTTTTCTTGAACTGGCTCCATTTTCACAGGCTCTTCTTCGGGCTTACTCTCCAGCTTTTCCTCTGACTTGCCCTCCGAAGCTTTATGCGTAGGGGGGTCTTTTTTGCGGGGTTCTACAGTTTCAATTCTTTCTCGAAAATTCTTTCGAGTAGCCATGCTCAAATCAAACTCTTCATCTGAAATTTCCACTTCTTCGTCTATTTGTTCTTGGTTTTTTGGCATAAATTTACTATCTTGATTTTTCTTAAAATAAAGAATATTAATTTAATTATACTTTATGTAGGCTAAATTTTCAATCTAAACATAAAAATAAATAAAAAAGGAGTCTTTGCTTTTACGCAAAAACTCCTGTAAAAAAATTTTAACCAGCTTTTTTAAAATTGGTTATAATTATTCTAGCTCCTTCTTTTTAAACCCAACAATGTTACAAGTCCAGTCGAAAACAAAAAAATTGAAGGTGGTAAAGGCACCGCAGATGCTAAGGTAGGTGCGTTCTGCCCTGCACCAAAAACTAAAACAGCACTCCAATATGGGTCTCCGGAGGCAACTTGGTCAAGTTCTAATGTTATGACATTATCGGCCAAAAAAGTGCCCCAATCAATACCAGATACATCCAATTCAAAAGTATGCCAGCTCCCAACTTCTTGATGCAGATTCTCTACATTTTGAATAAGAGGGGTTGATGTCGCGTCATAAAAACTTCTCGAATTTATAACACTCGACTCCCAATTTGATATATTTACTAAATTAATATCAAGAATTGGATGTACACGTCCTCGCCAATAACTCCAGCTATTTACATACATATTCAATTCTAACATATTTAGGTTTTCAAGATTCAAACCGGAAACATCATACTGTAAGTAGCCTCTTGACTCGTAACCCATGGGGTGCGCGCCATCCTTGGCTTCTAGTCTTTGATCAAAATATCCATAATAACCACCCGCGCCCTTTTCTACTGTTCCATAATTACTAAGAGCTGTGCTCGCTTGTATGTTGTTTGCTAACAACATAAAAACAGTTAAAACACCGAACAACATCGAGTTTTTCATAACCAACCCTCCTTTTTCTAAAGCTTAAAGTTATAAGTAACAATTATTAAAATTGTTACATTTTTGATTTACAAAGACCAAATTCTCGTGTTTTTATTTTCTTCTTTGGAAAATAAAAGCTTATCATTTTTAATGTAATAAGTAAAGCGATTTTAAAACATATTTAAATAAAAATAAAAATCAATTTTCATTAAGAGATTTTACAATCGACTTGCGTATTTTATTATAAACAAATATAAAAAAGAATAAAGCAATAATCCCCATAATTATTTGAACTTCAATCGGAACTTGAGAAAAATATGAAAATATAAATGCAAATGGCGTTATGCCTATAAGCGTTGCCAAGAGATAAGCGGAAAAACTCATGCTAGTAAAGAGGCCCAAGGCATAACTCAAAACATCAACAGGCAGAGTAAATCGAAACAGAACTACCATGATGAATAAATTTTTCTTTGAAATTAAATTAGCAATTCTTTCAAGCTTAGAAATATTTGCCACCTTGGAAACTACTTGCTTACCAAACTTCCTGGCAAACTTGAAAGCGAGAAGCGACCCAATTTCCCAGCCAATAATTGTAAGAAGGGCGGCCACGACTGGCCCCCAGATAGTTACAGCTATAGGAAGCAAGGGGAGCGTGCTCACAGGAGCAATCAAAACTCCGATTGAAGTTATAGCCACATACAAGATTAATCCAGAATAACCCTCAACTTGAACCAATGAGTTTATTTCACTGGAAAAAATTTTCGACAAAAGAGAGGCTGAAATAAACAAAAACATTATGACAACAATTCCAATAATTTCTTTTTTATTTAATCGAATAATCATGTGTTTATTGTTTTTTTACCCTGATTATAATTAAAAACTATGCTCAGTAATTAAAAATTATATTATACAAAATAAATAAAACGAATATCAATAAAAAGAAGCCAATAGAATAAACTATAAAATATTTAATTTTTTTCATTGTTTCAGTTTCAGGCGCCCCGTGACCCGGAACAGGCTTGCCCAAAAAAGTGTTCGACTTATTCATATTTAGTTTAAAAATAAATCCTGCAGCTAAATATACACTTACGAAACCTTCACCAACCAACAACACACTATCTACATCTTTATAGTACCCATAGGCTATCCAGATTAAAGATATAAGTATATAATGAGCTAAACCTTCAAGTGAGTGCTTTTTTAATTCTTCATCTTCTACAAGTTTTCGAGTAGAATAAAGACTTAAAACCATTGTAACAAAAGCAAAAATAGATAAATGATAAAAATTAAAACTCATATTTTTTATTTAATCTGATAATCATGTATTTATTATAACTTATTAATAATTAAAAATACAATAAAAAATTAATTTAATTATTAACCAACATTGACAAGTCTTAAATTGTAATATAAAGTTTTGATTAAGTTTGCCAATCCAAGGAAGAATAAATTTAAATATTTGTCTTAAAAACAAAAAAGGAGAGGGAATGATAAAAAATGTCCTAATTAAAGCTTCTGGAGACGTAACAGGAAACGAAGAGTTTATCCACTTTGCGGCAAAAAAAGCAAAAAATAATTACGTGGTAGTAATTTGTGGAGGAGGAACTCAGATAAATGCAGCTTTTGAAAAAGCAGGTTTCAAGATAATCTTTGATAATCACGGAAGAGTAACTGAAACCTGGGAAGAAAGAAAGTTGGCCAGAGACATCCTTGAAATCGAAGAAAAAAAACTACAAGATAAGTTCATAGGCACTGGCGTAACAGTAAAAGCGCCCATACTAGATGCTGGTGGAGTAATTTGTCCTGTAAATGGAGACAGACAAGTAAAAGCCTACTATCTCGGATTTGAAGAAATTTATGTTTTTACCCTAAAGGAGCGAATTGAAAATAAAAAGAAATTTTTCGATGGTTTCCCAAAGGTGGAAATAATAGCACTATAGCTCAAAGGCGGTTCACTACGAATCGCCTTTTTATTTTAGTATTTGAGGTTTTTAAATTGTATAATCAACAAGAACTCTCTCAACTTGACACTCTTATGCAACAGTACAAAACTTGACTTATTGTTATTGCTATGATATTTTACTATATTAAATAAAAATATAAATAAATTTTCTCTGTTATAATAATCAACAATAATAAAAAAGGAAGGGGGATGAATCATGGACCTATCAATAAACCAAAAATTAATTATTACGCTTCCTTGTCCGGTTTGCGATGCTGTCGAAGGTCACAAACACGATTGCGAATCAGAAAAAATTAGAACACTTGACTTGCTTAATACCAGGATTGATTGTCCTATCTGTTCTTCTGGTAAAATTGGTATCAATCAAGATGATTATTATGAATGTCGAGATTGTCATACTCAATTCTCTTCTTCTCCTTTGACGGATAGCGAGCAACCAGAGAAAACCACATTAATTGATTCCGAGAAAGATACCATTATGTCAGTATTTATTCTTGAAGCTAAAGGCGTTGGACGATTTCCATTGGATGAGGCCATTAAAAAACTTCAGAAAAAAATCAGAAAAATAATGATCAATAAATAAACTGACTAATTAAATTTACTTTACCCCTATATGAAAAAATTTCATATAGGGGTATTTTTATACAAAAACATAAGCAAGGGAGCAGGGGAATCGAAAATGGGAAAGTGTTTCCGTGAATATCCCAGAAACATTGATCTTGGTTTAATATTAGTTTAAAATTAAACTTGTCAGTACAAATCAGAAAATTCTAAAATTATCCCTTTTTATCACATTTTGGTCACTATATGGTCACAAAATTTTGTGACCGGCAATACATGGGATGTGATACTGGGGGAGATAAAAATCAACCTCAATTAATAAGTGAGGAGTTTTGTTGTAGTAAAGCAAAAATAGTTTTTATTTTCAGTAAAATTTCTAATTTCTTCTAATTTTTGCCTCCTCTGGACAAAGTTATGTAAGTGTGCTATATTATTACACAAATTGATCTTTGCAATATCCTCTTTGTGGTCAGCCGAAAGGCCTTTTTACGGCTTTCCGGTTGGCAAGAATAATTAAACCACAAGGAGAAAAAAATGAAAACAGCACCAAAAAAAATATTCCCACATCTACAAAACTTAACCCATGAACAAGCCGAAATCACACTAAAACGGTTTTATGATGTAGAGAAAAAAAGACGATTGACTGATTTACAGGAAGATATAGATAAACTCGTTCTGACAGATGAACGAGTAACAGACAACAACCCTGATGCCTTGTTAAAAACTTTAGGATTGTCGTTTGAACTTCTAAAGATGTATGCCGAGCTTTTAGCTAAAGCTCAAGCCATACGACATGTTATGAACTACGATAATGATTTTTCTGCTGAAAAAAATTCTAGAAGTCATCTGCGAGTTATAAAATAAACAATGTTTTATTTATTTCAAAAAGACAAAAGGGGGAACAATGACTCTTACCAAACAAGAGGTTCAGGCTGAAGTTGAAGCAAGAGAAAGAGGAGAAAGCGTTATAAAAAATCTATCTGCCCAGGATGATATTGACATCGAATTACGGGTTATTTTTCCAATGCTAAATAAAAAAGATCAGTTATGGTCTTTTGATGATGATCATTTCTATGCTCTCGAAATGAATGCCGAGCATGATCAATCAAAAAAATCCATGACTACAATGTAAAGCATTAAAAATGCCTTCATTTCTGGTAATTCCTAGGGGTTCCGATATATTATCGAAGCCCCTTTTTTTTATTTTCTCAATCTATCTATTCTAGCGTAGTATCCAACTCAAGTACTTTTAATTTTTCATTAAAATTTCCACACATAAAAAAATAGCTGGTAGCACAAAAAGGATCAAATAATTTTTTAAATAACAAAAATTTTGGTCACTATATGGTCACAAGAAAAATTTATAAAAATCTAATTATTACAATTTTTACCTCTAATATTAAACAAAAACAACCCCACAGGGGGGTGTTTTTTCTTGAGCGGGTAAGGGGAATCGAAAAGCCAAGGCATTTTCGGTCAGATATTAATGTTTTATTTATTTAAAAATGTTTATTTAATATTTTATATATAGATTATTTAATTTTATATAATCATCAGTGGTTCTCGCCACTCACCAGACTCAGATATAATAAAACAGGATGTTAGTCCTGTTTTATTATATCTGAGCGGGTAAGGGGAATCGAACCCCTATCTTCGGCTTGGAAGGCCGACATAATAAGCCGTTATACTATACCCGCAAATTAACTCTTAACAATTAACTGTTAACTGTTAACTATCAACTTTTTATATTATAAACACTACAGGTTAATTGTCAATTGTAAAAAGTTAAATGTTTTAGTGTCGGGGTGCCGGGATTTGAAGGGTGCAAGCCCCAACACTCTCATTACTTCCTGTACTATAAAATAATCTTGTTTGTTGTAATTTGTTTTTAATTAGCAATCATTTACACTGGTCAAACCGATTTCATACACAGCATCACAACATTTATTTACACCCAAAGTCTTGGGTACAAATAAATGTCGGGGTGCCGGGATTTGAACCCGGGATCTCACGGTCCCAAACCGTGCGCCTTAGCCAGCTAGGCCACACCCCGTACCCTACAATTAACCATCAACTCTTAACAATTAACAAATTGTTAACTGTTACTGGTTAAAGTTTAATTGTTATTACGTGCCGCGGGACAGATTTGAACTGTCGACACAAGGATTTTCAATCCTTTGCTCTACCCCTGAGCTACCACGGCTTTTTCAAACAATTAACTATTAGCACTTAACTTTTAACTTTTTTATAAATCCACCTAATTGTTTTCCAAGATCTTCAGATTCAAGTAAAAAGTTAGAATATTCTTTTTCGTTAATTTTATTTAAATCTTTTAGTATATCTAAACATGCGACCACTTCATTTAACGAAGCTATTGAAATTTCGAGAAATCTAGCAAATTCAATATCTGATTTTCTAGCTGATCCCTCTGCAATATTTAAAACAACTGACAATGAAGCTCTTCTGATTTGATCTTTAAATGAATAACTTTTTACTCTATCTGAAATTATTAATATTTTTTTATAATAATTTTTCGAGTCTTTATAAACTTTAAAATCCAAAAATCTGAAAGTTTTCATGTTAATTGTAAAATGTTAACAGTTAATTGTTGTCTAGTTGCGGGAGTCGGATTCGAACCGACGACCTCCAGGTTATGGGCCTGGCGAGCTGCCAACTGCTCTATCCCGCGATAATATTTTTTATTTTTCAAACAGAATTGATGGTCGACGACCTCTCCGACGTATAGTCGGAGCGAGCTGCCAACTACTCCCTGCCTGCCGGCAGGCAGGTATCCCGCGATAATTAATAACCTTTAACAGTGTTGACTATTAACATTTAACTAAAAGAAAAAATTTCTTAAAATTTTTGTTAATTGTTATAGGTTAATGGTTAATTGTTTTCCTGTGGGCGTACATAGATTCGAACTATGGACCTCATCGTTATCAGCGATGCGCTCTAACCAACTGAGCTATACGCCCCTACTACATTTAAATTATAGGGCAAATCTTATACTAATAATATTCAACACCTGTCCGTCCCTAGCGGGAACTGAGCCCTGTTGTATGCCTAACGGCACATAAACCGACAGGCAGGTATACGCCCTTTATTAACTATCAATAATTAATTAGCAACAATTAACTAATAATAACCAATAAACTTTCTTCTTTATAATAGCGAAGGAACTCTTGCCCTGTCGAATGACAGGGGAGCCCTGTTGTATGCCTAACGGCACATAAACCGACAGGCAGGTATACGCCCTGAAAATATTTAATAGTACTCAAACAAAAAAGATTGGTTCCAATAAATTAGGACCAATCTTTTTTGATAAAATTGAAAGAACGGGCCCATAAACCGCTTTATCCAGCAGATAAAGACAGTTTTGAGTCTAACAGGCGCCAACTACTCACTTCTCTTTGCATTGTTTTTTTGTACCTCATATTAAATTTTAATATAAGCACTCCGTCTCCGACGTAACGTCGGAGCTAATAGAAGCGTCGACATGTCTGATTTTTTAATTATATTAAATATAAAATAAATAATCAAACAATATCTCCCTAGAAAGGAGGTGATCCATCCACAGCTTCCGCTACGGATGCCTTGTTACGACTTCGTCCCTATTGCCGACCCTACCTTCGTCCCCGGCAAGCGGGGCCTTCGGGTATTGCCAACTCTCTTGACGTGACGGGCGGTGAGTACAAGACCCGAGAACGTATTCAACGCGCCGTGGCTGATGCGCGTTTACTAGCGATTCCAACTTCATGGAGTCGAGTTGCAGACTCCAATCCGAACTGAGAAAAGTTTTGTGGGATTTGCTCCACCTCGCGGTTTGGCTTCCCTTTGTACTTTCCATTGTAGCACGTGTGTCGCCCCAGATGTAAGGACCATGCTGATTTGACGTCATCCCCACCTTCCTCCCACTTAAGGCGGGCAGTTTCTTGTGACATGTGAAACACAAGATAGGGGTTGCGCTCGTTTCCCGACTTAACGGTACACCTCACGGCACGAGCTGACGACAACCATGCAGCGCCTGTCTAGCACCCTCGAAGGCTCCCTGATTTCTCAGGGTCTGCAGCTAGATGTCAAATCTGGGTGAGGTTCCTCGCTTATTATCGAATTAAACCACATGCTCCACCGCTTGTGCGGGTCCCCGTCTATTCCTTTGAGTTTTAGCCTTGCGGCCGTACTCCCCAGGTGGGATGCTTAAGGCGTTAGCTTAAGTAAACAGCACTGAAAGGGTCGATACTTCCAATGCTTAGCATCCATCGTTTACGGCGTGGACTACTAGGGTATCTAATCCTATTCGCTACCCACGCTTTCGTCCCTTAGCGTCAGGAACGTACTAGCAAGCTGCCTTCGCATTTGGTGTTCCTGCTGATATTAACGGATTTAACCCCTACACCAGCAATTCCGCTTGCCTCTTCCGTCCTCTAGTCTGTCCATCTCTCCTGCGGTTCTGAGGTTGAGCCTCAGGATTTAACAGGAGATGCGACAAACCGCCTACGGACCCTTTACACCCAATAAATCCGGATAACGCTTGGGGCCCTCGTATTACCGCTGCTGCTGGCACGAGGTTAGCAGCCCCTTATTCATTAGGTACCGTCATTGTTTCTTCCCTAATAAAAGATTTTTACACCCCGAAGGGCTTCTTCGATCACGCGGCATTGCTCCATCAGCCTTTCGGCCATTGTGGAAGATTCGTGACTGCAGCCTCCCGTAGGAGTCTGGGCAGTGTCTCAGTCCCAGTGAGACGGGCCATGCTCTCACACCCGCTACCCGTCGTAGCCTTGGTGAGCTTTTACCTCACCAACAAGCTGATAGGCCATAGGCCCCTCCCGAAGCGCCGGAGCTTTAATCCAAATAGTTATCTAAATGGATATTATCGAGTATTATTCTCAATTTCTCGAGGTTATTCTCGTCTTCGGGGCAGGTTACCAATGTGTTACTCTCCCGTTTGCCAAGCTCTAGTAAACTAGAGCTTTCGACTTGCATGCCTTAGCCATGCCGCCAGCGTTCATCCTGAGCCAGGATCAAACTCTAAAAAAGTTTTTGACTTGGTTTACTTGCCAAGTAATATAAATCAAAGAAGATTTATATTAGATTTGCGTATTTGAAGATTTAATTCGTATGAATTTGGTTGTAATTGACGCCTGTTAGCATCAAAAATTGTCTTCTGCTTTTTCAAACAGAAATATTTAATTGTTAATGTTCATTTTAAACGAATAAAAAAACAGACTCAGCATCAAAAGATAATCGTACAATGTCTGTGTTAAAATCTTTATTAAATTTTAATCATTGTATTACATACAATTTTTAAACGTATTACTATTTTATAGCATTTTTTATTTTATGTCAAGGATGTTCCTATTATGGATTATTAATATATTTTTTAGCTAAAATTAAATAAAAAATAAATATTTTAATTTTTTTGATTTTTAGAATTAAATTTGTTTTTAAAAAATATTTTTTTATTTATTTCTTTAAAACAATATAGTAGTTATAATTATCAGAATATAGTTTCTCGATTTTTAAACCTGCTTTTTTGATTATTTTTTTCAATTCCATTTTAGTAAACGCATGATAATACCTTTTACTCTTACTATTTTTATCTGATTTTTTCCAATCAAATAAAATATCTCCAAAATCTAATTTGTTTTTTCCAATTAAATGCAGGGCCCAAAATTTTATTATTTTTTTTCTATATTTTTTTTGTTTCCACAAATTCCATACAGTCAGAACTATTCTTCCTTCATTATTAATTTTATTTTTCATTTGTCTGAGCGCTTCTATTCTAAGCTCCTTGGAGGGGAGGTGGTGCAATACTGCAATAGAGAAAACATAATCAAAGTTTACTTCTGATATTTTTCCAAGTTCCAAAATATTTCCTACTCTAAATTCATAGCCAATACGAGATCTCTTTGCAATTTCTATCATTTTATCACTTTGATCAATTCCCAGATATTTAACATTCTTTTTTTCTAATACTTCTACCAAACGACCATTCCCACAACCCACATCTAAAACCTTTACACCACTTGAAATATTTTTGGACAAATTTTCAAGTTCAGGCCAGATAGCTTTTTTTCTAGTTTGGTTAAAACTTTCTGCTATTTCCTCATAATTAAATTTTACAATTTTTAATAATTCTTTTTGTAATTCTTTTTTCATAAATTTATTGCAAAAATTGTAATGTTTATAACTCATCTTCCATATTCAGCCTCTTATTATATTTAAACATTTTTTTTAAAAAAAATAAAGGACAAAATTGACATTGGGTAAATAAAGCGGTAGATTACAATAAGAAACTATTAATCCAAAAAATATGATTGTTCTTGGTATAGAAACAAGTTGTGATGAAACAGCGGCTGCTATAGCAAAAGAAGAAGATAATAAAATATCAATTTTATCCAATATTGTGTCATCTCAAATTGAGATTCATAAACAATATGGTGGCGTTGTTCCTGAGGTTGCAGCGCGTGAACATGTATTAAATATTTTACCTGTTGTTAATGAGGCCTTGCAAAAAGCTGGTATAAAAAAAGATGAAGCTTCAAAAAATATTGACGCTATTGCCATAACATCCGGCCCAGGACTTATAACATCTCTACAGACCGGAGTAGAAACTGCAAAAACTCTTTCATACACATGGAAAGTTCCAGTGGTAGAAATCAATCACATCGAAGGACATATTTACGCCAATTGGATCTCCCCAGAAGACGAAGAAATAAAAACGAACATAGAATTTCCTGCTTTAATCCTAACAGTTTCCGGAGGTCATACTATGCTTATTCTAATGAAAGATCATGGAAAGTTTGAAATCATAGGAGACACTAGAGATGATGCGGCCGGAGAAGCTTTTGATAAGGCTGCCAAGCTAATGGACATTGGTTATCCTGGAGGACCAATTATATCAGCCTATGCTGAAAAATTTAATAATTTAGAATCAAAAAATATTAGTCTTCCAAGGCCAATGATAAATTCAGGAGATTTTGACTTTTCTTTTTCAGGATTAAAAACAGCTCTTCGTTATAAACTGGAAAAAGATAAAGAATGGAAACAAAAAATTCCTGAGTATAGCCATGAGTTTCAACAAGCTGTGATTGATGTATTAATTTCCAAGACAATTAAAGCAGCAAAAAAACATGAAGCAAAAACTATAATGTTGGCCGGAGGAGTATCTGCTAATACTGAACTGAGAAATCAACTTCGCGCTCAACTAGACAAACAACTTCTTAATTCTAAATTCTTGGTTCCGGAAATGTCATACACCACAGACAATGCCGCCATGATTGCTACTGCTGGAATTTTCAAAGCAAAACAAAAAAAGTTTACCGACTGGGATAAATTAAAAGCAACTTGTAACCCTGAAATTACAAATTAATATTTATATTTAAGAACAAACTTCAGACAGGCAGGCTTCTTGCCCGCTATCGTGGGCTAAGTTATTTTTTTATTTAAATTTTTTGTAGTAACAACATACTCAAAGCATCAATGGGGGTTTGGGGGTGGATGCTGAGTGACATTGCTAGAGAGGTTAAAGTAATAATCAACGTGATAGCGAATCAGGAACCCCCAAGAGTTTTGGTTACTTTTGCTCTCAAAAGTGACATAAGCGGTAGTACGATAGGCTAAAAGAGATTTAATATTAATTATTATTTAAGACATTACCTATAAAGAGTGTGTCAAAAACACAAATCTCTAGTTGATATTTTTAATTAAACAAAAAGAGCCTCCTATACAGGAGGCTCTTTTTATGTCTACTGGTTATTTTTTCTTTTTCTTTTCTTTTTCTTTTTTAAGCACTGCTATAGTTGTTTTTACTATCGTATCCGGAATTAGAGAAATACTATCAATTCCTTCACCAACTAAGAATGTAGCAAATTCAGGAAAATCACTTGGGGCTTGTCCGCAAATTCCAACCTTAGTCTTAGTTTCTTTTCCTACTTGAATCAAATATTTAATCAATGTTTTTACTGCTGGATTTTTTTCGTTTGAGATTCCGGCCGCGTCTATTGCTGCAGCCCCATCTCTATCAATTCCCAATGTCAGCTGAGTCAAATCATTTGACCCAATAGAGAATCCGTCAAAATGCTTGGCAAATTCAGTAGCTAGAACAAAATTAACAGGAATTTCAGCCATCACATAAATATCCAATCCATTTTTACCTCTCTTTAACCCATTCTTTTCCATTATTTTTTTCACATTTTTTCCTTCCTCAATAGTTCTGCAAAATGGAATCATTATCTTTAAGTTGGTAAGTCCCATATCATCTCTTACCTTTTTCAAAGCTTGGCACTCTAAATTAAAGGCTGGTAGAAATTTCTCTGAGTAATATCTGCTTGCTCCACGCCAGCCAATCATTGGGTTTGACTCCTCTGGTTCATACTCCCTACCTCCAATAAGATTTGCATATTCATTTGATTTAAAATCAGATAAACGTACAATAACATCTTTTGGATGAAATGCTGCTGCAATCATTGCCACACCCTCGGCTAGCTTATCTACAAAAAACTGTTTCTTGTCTTTGTATCCCTTGGTTATCTCATCAATTTGCTTTTTTACTTTAGCATCTTTAATTTTGTTGTAATTAATTAGAGCTAGTGGGTGAACCTTTATATAGTTATTGATTATAAACTCTAAACGAGCTAAACCAACACCATCGTTTGGAATAAAAGAAGATAGGAAGGCTTGATCCGGCTCTCCCAAATTCATCATTATTTTTGTTTTCGGTTTTTCAAGTTTTCCAATATTTGTCTTTTTGATTTTAAAAGGAATATTACCATCATAAACAAAACCCTCTTCTCCTTCAGCACAACTTATTGTTGCCTCTTTCCCTGGTTTTACTTTTTTAGTAGAATCATTTGTTCCAACCACACAAGGAATTCCCAATTCACGAGAAACAATAGCTGCATGACAAGTTCTTCCACCCTTATCAGTTACAATAGCTGAAGCAATTTTCATAATCGGCTCCCAATCTGGATCAGTCATGTCAGTCAGAAGAACTTCTCCCGGCTTAAACTTGCTTATATCTTTAATGTCCATTATTTTATTAACCTTGCCAGATCCGATTTTGTTTCCTACGCTCTGACCGGCTACAAGCATTTTTCTTTTTCGCTCTACTTTTGTAGAGGAATCAAATTTATACTCTTCCAACACGTTTACATCTCGCATGCTGTGTACTGTTTCCGGTCGAGCTTGAATTATATAAAGCTGATTTTCTTTTCCGTCCAAGGCCCATTCCATATCCATTGGCCTTCCATAGTGTTTTTCAATTTCTATTGCCCATTCGGCAAGTTTCTTAACCTGAGTATCGTTTACTGAATATTTTTCTTGATCTGCTTTGCTTACCTTAATGTCTCTTACAGGATTTTTAGGATCTTTGTTGTAAATCATTCTGAGACGTTTATGTCCAATCTTTCTAGAAATTATGGCACCTGTTGGTTTGAATACATAAAATTCATCCGGGTTAACCTTTCCTTGAACAATATTTTCTCCCAATCCATAAATTGAATTAATTAGAACAGCATTTTCAAATCCTGATTCTGTATCAATTGAAAACATAACACCAGAAGATCCAACATCAGAACGAATCATTTTTTGCACTCCAGCTGATAGTGCAATTTCGAAATGATCAAATCCTTTATCTTCACGATAAGAGATCGCCCTGTTTGTGAACAATGATGCTATACATCTATGAACTGCATCTATCACATAATCCGCTCCCTTGATATTTAAATATGTATCTTGCTGACCGGCAAATGAAGCATCAGGCAAATCTTCTGCTGTAGCGGATGACCTAACTGCTACATCAATTGATTTTGCCTTATACTGTTTTGAAAGTTTACTATAAGCTTCTTTAATCTCTTTTTCTAAATCCTCAGGCAGTTTAGCTTTAAGTATTGCCTTTCTTACCTTTGCTCCTCTTTTCATGAGGTCTGTTACATTATGAGTGTTTAGGCCCTTAAGAATTGTTTTTATTTCCTTTTTTAGTCCAGAAGCTTCCATGAAATACTTATAAGCTTCTGCAGTTGTAGCAAAACCATTTGGAATACGGATACCTTTCTTGGTTAATTTTCCGTACATTTCTCCAAGTGAAGCATTTTTACCACCCACTTTTGGCACATCTTTTATGCCAAGTTCATCAAAAAATTTTATGTATTTGAACATTTTACTAAAAAACAAGGACAACAAATCCCGAATAATCGGGATCTATTAATACTTGTTAATGTTATAAAAATTATAAATTAATTTTTTTGCTCCAATCATAAATAACTGGCATCTTCCACCACTCTCCGTTATAAGCTTTTATAAAACCTAAAACTGACACAACCAAAAGGGCTAACATAAAAAGCTGCCCAAAAATTGGAAACCAAGCGAAGACTCCTCCTATTATTTCAATAACAAACAAAACTAATCCTTGTTTTGCATGAAATTGCGCAAACTTTGAATCTCGTTTTCCTAATAAAGGAATTAAACACAAAATCCAAACATAAGATAATGAAGCGATTATATTGTTTTCTTTAATATCTTCTTCATTTGAAATATTTTTTGATTCTTCAGGCATTTTTTTAGAGTTAATAATTAATTTATTATATTATAACATATTTTCAAAAAAATAAAAATTGACTTTTTGTCTGTTTTGTTATAAAAATATAATAGGACAAATAAATACAAGAATTTTCATTCTTGTGTTTTTGTTTCTAGTAAGTTGCGGACGTGGTGAAATTGGTAGACACGCATGGTTTAGGCCCATGTGCTTCACGGCATGAGAGTTCGAGTCTCTCCGTCCGCACAAAAATTCTTTTTTGAAATAAAAAACAGCTACCAAGATAGCTGTTTTTTATTTATTTAAATTTTTGATTATAAATTTCCTTCACTTATCTCATGCAAGTCTCCATTAGTAATACCCAAACTAAGAAATCTCATTATAGCGTAAGCGCTTTCCCCGTCTTTCATATAATATCTTTTTCCGTCTGCTGGATTCAAATACCAAGCTTCACCCCTGGATTCTGTTTGTAGCAGAATTTTGCCCTTTAGTTTTTCTGTAAACGAGTTATCGATATTTATTTTTCCCTCTCCTAGTGGATCATAACCATGCTCCACCTCTGTACCATCGACATATCCATCACCATCACTGTCTACGTTGTAAGCATCTGTTCCCAAGGCTTCTTCCATTTTGTCTGACACTCCATCATAATCGCTGTCCTCTTCATTGAATCTATCATCAACTCCAATTGGAATTTTTTTCAAGTCTTGATTAGTGATACCCAAACCAAACTTTCTCATCATGCTATAGGCAGTGTTTCCATTTTTCATATAATATCTCTGCTTGGTTTCCTTGTCAACATACCAAGCTTCTCCATTTTCTTCTGTTTGCAACAATATATATCCAGCCAATCTTTCAGTTGTATTATTTGAAGAAACTGCTTCACTCAAAGTAAACTCCTGATCTTTATCTATTTTATTATCACTATTTAAAGTGACGACAACTTCCTGTAGTTTTCCATTGACCGCACGAAAGACCCTTCCATAATCTGTAATTTTATTATCAACCATTATTAAATAAGGTCCATTAGCCAATGATATGTCTAAGTGGCTATTTGGTTGAATCTTCTTTGTTCCTGCTCTTTTTCCGGTTTTGTATTTTCCATTGCTTTGTTTTTCCAGTGTATATATCTTTACACTTTCTTCGTCCTGAACAGCGTTGCCATTGGCAGATTTCACATAAACCCTAGTTAGATTTGTAGTTATAGTTTTATTTAATCTTTGCTGATCGCTTATTTCAATATTCCAAAAAATGTTATCCTGTCCAAAATCATCTTCAGCTACTAAAGCATATTTTCCAAATGGATGTTCAAACCGAACCTTCCCACTAGAGTCAGTCTTAGAGCTCATTAACTTGTCGCCTAATTCATTTTTGTAATCCAAATTTTTGACTTGCTCATACATTTCTACTTTTTTATCACCATATATTTCCTCAATTGGACTTTGAATTTTTATTACAGCGTCGCTAAACACATATTCTAAATCGGTGTTTTGTCCACTAGGAAGTTGAATGTTATATTTATCAAACCAAGCATCGTTTCTCTTGGAGCTAAATATATATGAAAATCCCGGCGAAAGAAATATTCTATCTACCCCATCTTCTTTTGTAGCAAACGTAGAACTGATCAGATTATCTTTCTTTTTTACTCCCTCACCATCAACATTTAATTCCTGTATATACATGGAAAATTTTTGATTTTTTGCCAGTTCACTTTCTCCGTCTCTCAAGGTTAGGTTTATTGATGACAAATATTTCTCTATAGTTTTGTCTTCTCCACAAGAAAACTTCACTGCATCATAATACCAAAAAGCTCCCAATTTAGAGTTAGAGTTATATATCTTTAGAGCATAAGACATAAAAGGATTAGGATTAAAAACCTTTTCATCCATTCCGTTTTCACCGATTGTTCCTGAAAATTCTTTTTTGCCTGGTGATGGTGATCCGCTAACACTGTATTCTTGTTCGTATAATTCATACTTAAATCCTGGTAAATTATTCCCACTTAAATCCTTGACTGAAATTAGAAACTTTGACTCTGCCTCACACTCTCCATCTCCTTCTCCAAGACTTTCATCGGTTTTTAAAACATAACTCTCCCTAACACCGGTTGTCATTTCATTTTCCCAAAAATATTCATACTGCCCATCCTCTTTTTCTACTCTTACCGCATAAAACCCTGGCACATTTTCAAAAACCACCGCTCCTCGATCATCAGTATAAAGAGTTTTGATTTTTTCTCCCACCACTGGACCATTGTTAGCGTTGTACTCTTGTTTGTAGATCTCTACTTTGGTATCAGCAGGATATGGTACGCCACCAGAGTTTACTACTGAAAATCTAATATCACTAAAAACAAATTCTACCACCGTAGTTAGTCCTGGTTCAACTTGTATATCATATTCCTCATACTCTACTCTTTGTCCATTGTCTGGTTTGACTACAAAAAAATCGCTACCTTCCCCATCTATCCTCTCAAGTCCTGAGGAAACATAAACTACGAATGACCCTTCTTCTCCAGAGTCAAAGCTACCTATTTTATTTTTTGTCTCATGGATCGGATAGCCATCTTCATCGCTTTCTTGGGTGTATAGATCTGTATCTAGATTTTTTCTCAAGTTCCCATCCGTATCTCGAAGCACTACTTTGATCGCGCTTAGCACCTCCTCTACTTCTACCGAATCTCCGCAACCAACCTCTAAATCGTTATAAAACCAGAATTCCCCAGAGTCAGAATCTTCGCTCCACATTTTTAATGCATATGTTCCGTGTGTTGGCTCGAACTCTTCCTCACCTTTTCCTAAAATATCATCAGTTTTTCCAGAATCAATCTTGTCTCCTGGTTTATCATTTCCATCCACATCCTGAACTTGTTCGTATATCTCATAATTGATATCACCAATAAAATTACCAGCACTATCTCTGGCAATTATTGTCACTGTAGCATCTTCACAGTCCTCTTCTTGAGCTAAAACTGAACTTGCTCCAAAAAGAAATGAAAATAAAAAAACAGCTGAAAAAATAAATATAAATTTTCGTTTAAAAAAATCTAACATTTTTGAATAAAAACGTAATTAATAAATATATTATATCATTTTTTATGATTTTCGTCTAAAATTCTTTGTCTGCCTAATCTTGCTTTTTTCTTTGCCTAACTGCTTCATAAATTACAACTGCGGCTGAAACTGAAGCGTTTAGAGAATCTATTTTGCCAAGCATTGGGATTTTGATTTTTTTATCAGCCTTATCTAACCATTCCAAGGGAAGACCAGAGTGCTCAGTCCCTATGACAATAGCACTAGCAAGAGCAAAATCCACTTCGGTAAACTCAAAATTTGTCGAAGGGGTGGTTGTTAATATTGAAATTTTGTTTTCCTTCAACCAATCTATTGTATTTTCCCTTGTTTCTAAAATTACCTGATTTGTAAAAACTGTTCCTAGGCTGGCTCTAATAACATTTGGATTATAAATGTCTACTTTTTTATTAGTCATAATGATCGCATCTACTCCAGCAGCGTCACAAGTTCTCATAATCGCCCCTAGATTACCAGGCTTTTCCAGTTCATCTAAAACAACAATCAAAGGATTTTTTGATAGTGAAATATTTTTTAGTGTTTTATTTTTTGGTTTTACCAGGGCAATATGTCCATCTGGATTTTCTCTTAGAGAAATTTTCTGAAAAACATCCCCTTCAACCTCGATAAGTTCTGTATTTTCCTGAATGTATTTTTTGTCTAAACCTTTTTTATTAAAAGAATGGGAAAAAAACAATTGGCTTATTTCCAGTCCTGCTTCAATCGCCAGGGAAATCTCCTTTACTCCCTCAACAACTACCACGCCCTCCTTTTTTCTTGCTCCAGTCTTACGAAGCTTTATTATTTGTTTAATTTTTGGATTTTGCAAACTTGTAATCATAATTTTCAATTTATTTTTTTAACCACCACACAGATATAAAAGTTGAAATTGGTACTGCCAAAACCAGTCCGATGCTACCAGACAATGTTCTCACAATCTCTTCGGCTATGGCTTCATTGTTAATCACATCACTAAACGAAGAAAAGGCACTCCCCCCAGAAACCACCAAGACCAAGAGAGGTAATGCAGCTCCGGCATAAGCTAAAAATAAAGTATTAGTCATCGAACTAATATGAGAAAGGCCGACCTCGTATGTTTTTTTATACAACTCTTTTCTGCCCAAGTACTTATCTGTTTTTATCAACTCCTGAGCGGTAGCCGCCTGAGATATTACTATATCATCCAGCACGCCTAATGCGCCAATAATTATCCCGGCCAAGAATAGACCCTTGAAGTTTATAATATATTCTCCGATATTAATTATGTAAGCAGTTTCCTCACTTGAAAGCCCTGACAGCCGAGCTAATTCTATAAAAACATAAGAGATAAAAACTGTAATAACCAGACTAATAAAAATACTTACCACTGCAATATGACTTATGGGCTTAAAGCCCTCAGTTAAATAGATTACAAAAAGTAAAATAAAAAAAGAGCCGATCAATACCACTATGACCGGACTAGCTTCTGACAAAATCTGAGGAATTATATATTTAGTTATAACTATAAAAGAAAAAACAAGCGACAAGATTGACCTAACCCCCTTCCATCTCCCAATAACAATCATAACTAGAAAGAACAACCCAAACAGCCAATACACTTCTGTGTTTCTGACATAGTCAGTAATATAATATGAAATATTTCCCTCATCATCTCTGCTCTCCAAAACCAAAACCTTGTCCCCTTTCTTGTAAATATTTTTCTTTATAACATCAAAGTCTCCAATGCCGTCAAATATCACTACCTTACCCTCCTCGCTGCCAATCCCCTCCAGTCTCAATTTCTGTTGTTGAGCTACACTTCCATCAGCTAATTCGTTTTCTTGCTCATTAATTACCTCAACCACTCTGGCTTTAAATATTTTTTCAGTTTTATCATCACTGGCCAACACTGCTTGAGAGAAAAACACTCCAACCAGCAATAATAAAATTATTTTTTTAAACATATGATGTTTTATCCAAACATTAACCACCCAGGTTTAAAAAGAAGCAACAAGCCTATAATAATCATAATTATTCCTCCAAGTAGACCTGTCCAACGTGTGTATCTAGAACTTATAGCTTTTGTTTTTAGAGTAATCATGGCAATAGTAAAAATTATAATATCATCGAGCATGAAGATAATAATATAGAAAACCAAATAGAAATAATACTGCCAAGAAGGTAAGCCGGAAAGTGCTAAAACCTGAGTATAGACTGCAGGAAGTCCGGCGGAGCAAACAAGCTCAACTAGGTTAACTGCAAAGGCAAGAAGTATGATACCTAAGAGAGCTAAATAAAAATGCTTTTCGCTTACAATTTCTTTTAGTTTGTCAAAAATTCTTTTCCTTTTTTCTCCACTAGTCACCTTGCATCCTCCGTCTCTGTTTTTCCAATAATCATATATATGATAGCCTCCGCTTGAGAGAGCTACTAGTCCAATCAAAAGTCTTACCAGAAAAATGAAGCCTAAGAAGAGAAACAAGTTTAACCAGGCTGATAAAAATAGAAAATAAACAGCCCCGCTGGATAAGATGAAAACAAAGCCCAGGATCCACATCCTCTTTCTATCTTCCATGTTTAGTAGTAGAGAAATAAGAAAGATCAACACCCACATAGCACAAGGATTGAATCCATCAATGCCGGCAATTATAATTGTAAAGATAGGCAGAGAAAAATTCTTGGTATTTATTTCCCCGATCAAAGGTACATTGATAGCGTCCGGAATATTGTCCTTTTTTTCCTGAGTATAGCAGCCACAATTATCAACACACTCACCGGTTTCAGCACAATCGTGCATGCACTCATCACCTCCAGAACAGTCATTACTACAATCAGTGGAATCCACTTTCTCTCCTCTAATTATTGGTCCGACAATATCGGTACATCCATACTCCTCATGATAATTAATAACTGATAATATTTCCTTTCCTGTTGTTTGCTCACTTCCAAAACCAACAATTGTTTCATTTCCGACAAAAAGAATTGGCACACCAGATACTGTCAGATTTAACTCCTTGGCAATGCGTGAAAGCAATTCAGCATTTCCTCGATCATGCCACACCTCATATCTCTCAATTTCCAAATTATCTTTTTCCTTCTCCAGTTTGTCTAGAAATGCTTCTTCTTTTTTACAATGGGGGCATTCTCTTCCGTAAAATAGATATAGCTTTACCTTCTCTTTTGGAGTCTCTTCTTCTATTGTTTCAAGTGAATCAGTGTTATAAATATTTTTTTCATTCAAAAACTCCTGACCACTAGCCAGGGAGGTGCCTAAAACAAAAAAAATTAATAAATTTATGGTTATAATTATTTTCTTCATGTGACTTATTATAACACTTATAAAAAAGTAAAACAAACAATTGATTATAGGCTAATTATTGACAAATTTAAAAATCATTTTTATTCTCACTTTCTAGAAAGATAAAAAAATAGAAATTGAGTAAATTCAAAATAACCCCTCTTAAACACTTGGAAAATTAAGTAAAAAATCTCAATTCACCACAAACAAGATAAAACCACAGTTCATTGAACTGTGGTTTTTTATTTAAATTGATTATTAATCTTTTAATAACATGAATTTCCCATGCAATTTGGTTTTTGTTCTACTTCTTTTATAAAATTTAATTTTATTGATAAATTGTAGATTTTACAACCCAAACAAATTCCAAATGCTGTTTCTAAAAACATTAAAAACAAACAAATCATACAAAGCGCGCAAACCGGTTGAAAATAAGAAGGATCAGAAATAAGTTTAAGTGATAATCCAAAAATTGTTCCAGATAACAATAAACCGAGACTCCAGGCAAATCGTTTTTGAATTGCCCCTATATAAATTGGCACCTGTTTTGAAACAATTAATTGACCAAAAAAATTAATTGGAGCAAATTTTGGGTTAATAAAAACGCTTATAATAAAATTCAAAAGCATAAAACCAGCAACATATGGCAATACTATATAATTATTTAAAATAAATCCATTTATAGAAGCATATATTCCAAACAAAAGCATAATTCCTGCACTAGCACGAATTGATCGCTCTTCTAGAACCTTAAAATTTATACCCTCTACATATTCTCCAAAACTTATTATTGATTTTTTACCATTTTCCATAAAAATAACTAAATTAATTATATATTTTTATTTTATCATAAATTTCATTTTTCTTTAAATTCTCTAGACTAGAGACTTGACTTTTTTTACTACTTGTGCTAAGTTAATCTATCAACAAAATCCTTTTAATTAGGCTTGTTGCTTATATGAAAGGGTTTTTTATTTGCGAAAATCAAACTTAATGACTTATAAACTTCACACTATCAAAAAAAATTCATTTTTCGGAGTAAAACTAACAAAAGATAAGCTTTTGTTGCTTCTTTTTATTTTATTTTTTGATTTCATCTTGTACCCAATTCCGATTTTGGCTAGTGAAATTAATATTTCAGATGACACGAACATTGTCGAAGAAATAGTTGAGTCATTTAAATTAGAAAAAAAATTAAATTTTACAAACAGCTTTCCTGAAACAGAGGAAGTAAAATCTTCTGAACAAGGCTTTTACACAATCACCGCATACAACTCTGAGGTAGCACAATGTGATTCAACCCCATGCATCACAGCCAACGGATTTAATGTATGTGAACATGGAATCGAGGACACTATTGCTGCTAATTTTCTAAAATTCGGAACCAAGGTTCGCATTCCGGAGTTTTTTGGCGATAGGATTTTTATAGTTAGAGATAGAATGAACAGAAGGTACACAAGCAGAATTGATGTTTGGATGAAGCACAAACACAGCGCTATTGCCTTTGGAAAAAAATACACCAAAATAGAAGTTTTAGAATAATATTGACTAAAATTTATTTTTATATTAATATACTTTATAGATAGTCACTAGACAGACTATTTTTATTTTTTGCAAATTCGGGCTGTATTTCAGACTGTTTGTAAAAAACAATTAAACCTGGAGCGGTAGTTCCCCGACATGCGTCGGGACTAGAAGCAGTTTGGTTAGAACGTCCCGACACGACGTCGGGAAGGTCGCAATATGTATACTTTATATATCATACAAAGTTTAAAAGATTCAAGTTACTACATAGGTCAAACTAGCAATATTGAAGATAGAATAAAAAGACACAACGAAAGAAGGAATAAATTCACAAAAACTAAAACACCATGGAAGCTTGTACATACTGAAGAATACAAACTCAGAAGTGAAGCCGTGAAAAGAGAAATTGAAATTAAAAAGAAGAGGAGCAAAAAATATATTGAATTTTTAATAAATTAAAATCCCTAAGCGGAGCGGTAGTTCAGTTTGGTTAGAACGCCTGCCTGTCACGCAGGAGGTCGCGAGTTCGAGTCTCGTCACTCCCGCCACTTTTAAAGAGGGTTTCAGCATTTGCTGAAATCCTCTTTTTTTATTTCAGCTTCCTCTTCTTGGTTTCATTTACACCATTCCGTCGCCAATTCTTCATCGTATTTAGAAAAAGATTGTAAATGCAATGCCATATTGGATATATTTATAGATAATCTTTAATTCAACATTCAATGGTGGTGCCATGAAAAGAGTATTTTTAACCCTTATTATTTCATGTTTGGTTATCATAAATCCAATTTTTGCAGATCAAAAGGAAAGGGGCATATCAGTCTCATCTGACCTTTCTCATAACAATGAGGAACTGGGAACTTACTATGCTCTGATCATTGGTATCCAAAATTATAATGATGAGCGGATTCCTGATCTGGCGACCCCGTTAAATGATGCCAAGGCAATTGAGGCTGTATTAAAATCCCGGTATGGTTTTGTGACACAGGCACTGTATGATCACGACGCTACTAAGAAATCGATTTACAACTCGTTAAGAGCACTTGCACAAAAGGCAAAAACCAATGATTCAGTCTTGATATATTATGCCGGTCATGGAGATATCGACAGGACGTATGATGATGGCTGGTGGATACCTGTTGATGCGACAGCAGGAGATCCAATTACATATTTGGATAACACCCAAGTGCAAAAAGCCATGCGCAGCATGAAAGCCAAACATG